>NZ_PHHF01000086.1 GCF_003034225.1 Edaphosphingomonas fennica | reverse complement strand
TGACCGCCGCGCCGATGTCTTCCTCGGCAGCATCCACCTCGCCGCCGCCATCACATGGTGGTTATGAGTCCCGGCCCTAGACCTCGACCGGGAGGCAGCATGGTCGATTTGCGCACGAGGTTCGGCAGACTGGTGAAATCGCACAGGGTGCGTGCCGGGCTGACGCAGGAGGCGCTGGCTGAGCGCGCCAACATAAGTACGGACATGATTTCCAAGATCGAAGGCGGGAGCAGCGGTGCCCGCTTCGCCGTTATCTCTCAGATCGCAAACGCGCTTGAGGTTGATCCCGCCGAATTGTTCACGCCCAATTTGCCTGCGGGCCAGCTTCAGCGGGCCGCGCTGACCGATATCGTTAGCCGGTTGGGAAGTCTCAGCGACAGCGAACTACGCTGGCTGAATGGCGTGATTGAAGCCGCATTGCGTCCGAAAGGCTGATCGTCAGGGTCTTTAGAGGACCACGCCCGCCGCGTTGTCGGTGAACATGTCGCCGTCCCGAACGTACCGAGCGAGCATGGCGTCGCTCTTATGGCCGGTTTGTGCTCTGATCTTATAAGTGGAAGCCCCGGCCATGGCGGCGCTCGTCGCAAGCCCGGCGCGTAGCGAGTGACCGGAAAAGGCAGCGGGATCGAGGCCCGCAGCCCCCACTCGTTTTTTCATGATCGTCGCTACCGCAGCCGCGCGCCGCTGGCCACCGTCAGCAGGCTGCTCGATGCGATCGATCCGTTCACGTTGAGCGTGCCGCCCGATACCAGCGTGGCGCCGGTATAGCTGTTGGCGGTGCCCGACAGCGTCATGGTGCCGCTGCCGATCTTGGTGATGCCCAAGGTGCCGGCGCCGTTTTGCAGATCGCCGGCAAAAATGGTGGAGCTGTTGTCGCCGCCGGTTGTCAGCACCCGTCCCGGGCCTCCGCTGGTATGCGCGCCTTACCGACACGGGGTTCCACAATGACATCGGCTAATCATGAGGCGAAGCGGCGGAGCACTTCCAGGGCTGCCTTCCGCATGCTGTGCGGCGCCTCGCTCTCGGTGCTGGCGTTGACGGGCTCCGCCGTGCGCGCGGCCGATCGCTATTGGGATGCCAACGGCACGGCCGTCGGTGTCGGTGGAAACGGCGGCTGGAATGTTTCGTCATCCCTGTGGAGCCCCAGCAGCGACGGGGTGAGCGGCCCTTATGGCGCCTGGACCAATGCCGGGCTGGACAGGGCGATCTTCGGCGGCACCGCCGGCACGGTGACCTTGACCGCGCCGATCACGGCCAATGCCCTGCGCTTCATGACCACCAACTATGTCCTGACCGGCAATGTGCTTACCCTGGCCGGCGCCACCCCGACGATCACGACGGACAATGGGGTCACGACGACGATCGCCTCCGTTCTGGCGGGCGGCGCCGGGTTGACCAAGGACGGGCCGGGCACGCTCAACCTGGAGGGCGTCAACCAGTTCAGCGGCGGCGTGAACGTGCTGGGCGGCGGACCGGGCTTCAATGCCGATGCCGCGCTGGGCGCGGCCGGAAACGGCATCACTCTGGCGGGCGGCACCGTGCTGACCAGCAACGGCACCGCGATGGCGGCCAGCCGCGTCGTCACCCTGGCCGGCGGGCAGGTGACGATCCGCGGCGCGGGCACGGGCGCCGCGCGCTATACTGGGGCTGGCGGCCTCACCCTCGCGGCCGGCATCACGCTCAGCAACGACGCCAATGATTATCAGGGCCAGACGCGGCTGAACGGCCAGGGCACCTATAATTTTACCTCGATCGCCGATCTCGGGCTGGCAAGCGCGCTCGGTGCGCCGGTGACGGCGGCGGACGGCACGATCGTCGTCAACGGCAACGCCACTTATTCGGCGAACGCCAGCTATATCGGTGGCGGCGACAGCTCCAACCGCGACTGGCAGCTCATCACCGGCGGCACCGGCACGTCCGGCATCAACAATCAGGGCAGCGGCAAGCTGACGCTGACCGGCAATATCAGCAACAGCCATGCCGCTTCCACGCCGCGCTTCATCTTCTTCAACGCCAACACCGCGGATATCGACCTGCTGGGCACGATCAGCAGCAACAATGCGCAGATCGGCGTCGTCTACGGCAGCACCGGCACGGGGCGCACCATCCTGGTGGGCGGCGTCAACGATTATGGCGGCGCCAGCACGATCCAGAATGTGACGGTGCGGGCCGGCTCGCTCAGGAATGCCGGCACCGCCAGCGCGCTGGGAACGGGCGCCAATGGCGGCATCACGCTCAGCAACGGGCGCTTGTCCTATATCGGCGCGGGCGATGCCAGCAATCGCGCCTTTGCCGTCGACGGCAACGGCATCCTCGCCAATGACGGCACTGGCGCGCTGGCGCTGAGCGGCGACTTCGCCTTCCAGCCGGGCGGTGCTGCGGACGTGCTGACGCTGGGGGGCGGCTTTGTCGGCACCAACACGCTTTCCGGCGGCATTTCCGGCGCGGGCGGCATCCTTGCCGAAGGATCGGGCCGCTGGCTGCTGACCGGCGCCAACAGCTATGTCGGCACCGTCACCGTGAACGGCGGCGCGCTGATCGCGGGCAGCGCTTCGGCCTTCGGCGCGCCCAATGCGGCGATCGTCAATGACGGGACGCTCGACCTCAACGGCTATGACACGGGCTTCACCGCGCTTTCGGGGACGGGCGGCACGGTTGCGCTGGGCGGCGCGACGATGACCGTGGCGGGTTCCGCGAGCAGCCGTTACGACGGCACGATCAGCGGCAGCGGCGGGCTGGTGAAGCGCGGCACGAGCACGCTGACCCTAACCGGGGCCAACAGCTATGCCGGCGGCACCACCATCAATGGCGGCGCGCTGACGCTCGATTTCTCGCCCGCAGGCGGGCCGGCCGCCGATATTCTGGCGAGCGGATCGATGCTCACTCTGTCCGGCGGCGTGCTCAATCTGCAGGGTGCTGCGGGCGAGGCCAACAGCCAGAGCTTCGGCGGCCTGAACGTGGTGGCCGGCAGCAACCGGATCGCCGCCGTGGCGGGCGCGGGCGGCGGCATGACCGTCAATCTCGGCGCGATCGGCCATAGCGGCGGGCTGGTGGACTTCACCCTGACGGGCGGATCCATCATCACCACCAGCAACACCAGCCTCGGCGGCTGGGCGACGGTGAACGGTGCCGATTATGCCAAGGTGGTGGGCGGCCAGATCACGGCCTTCACCACGGCGGACTATAGCGCCAAGGACGATGCCGGCACCTGGTTGAACGGCGAGTTCATCACCGACGACAACGGCAATGCCGACAGCTTTTACGGCACGGTGAGCGGCGATGTGCAACTGGGCGGCCTGCGCTATACGGTGGCCGATCCCACGCCCAATCCCAACCTCATCACCATCGCCGCCGGACGGACGCTGGGGGTGGACGGCATGATCATCGTCGCCGGCACGGTGGGCGCCAACAACCAGCGGATCGCCGGCGGATCGCTGACCGGCAGCGCCGGCGGCGGCGTGCTGGGGTTGCAGCAGAATGGCGGCGGCAATTTCACCATCGCCTCCAGCATCGTCGACAATGGCGGCGCGATCGGCTTCACCAAGGCCGGCACGGGGCTGGCGACGCTGACCGGGGCCAACAGCTATAGCGGCGCGACGACCCTGGCCGGCGGCACGCTGGCGGTGAACAGCATCGCCAATGGCGGCGTGGCGAGCGCGATCGGCGCATCGGGCGCGGATTCGGCCAATCTGGTGATCGAAAGCGGCACGCTGCGCTATACCGGTGCCTCGGCGACCAGCGATCGCGGCTTCACGCTCGTCAATGGCGGTCCGTCGCGGGGGATCGAGGTGAGCGGCGCGGCTGCCGACCTGCGTTTCAACGGGCAGGTGGTGAGCGGTGACGATGCCGGCTTCACCAAGACCGGCGCGGGCACGCTGACCCTTGGCCACGCCGCGAACAATTATGTCGGCGTCACCACCGTCAACGGCGGCACGCTGGCGGTGGCCACGCTGGCCGATGGCGGCGTCGCCAGCAGCATCGGCGCGTCCGGTGCGGAGTCCGCCAACCTCATTCTGGCCGGCGGCACGCTCAACTATATCGGCGGCACCGCCGATACCGATCGGGGCTTCACCCTGGGGGCGGGCGGCGGCGGGATCGGCGTCGCCGATGGCGGCGCGACGCTAACGATGAGCGGCGCGGTGATCGGCACGGCCCAGTTCCGCAAGGAAGGCGCCGGCACGCTGGTGCTGAGCGGCGCCAACAGCCAGTCGGGCGGCATCGCCATCAATGGTGGCACCTTGCGGATGGGATCGGCGCAGGCGCTGGGCCATCCGGGCAATGCCATCGCCATCGCCACCGGCGCCAGGCTGGAGCTTGGCGGTTATGACCTCTCCGCCTCGATCCTCACTGGCGCGGGCACCGTCGATCTTGGCGGCAACACGCTCATCACCGCCAGCGGCTCGGGCATCTTCGCAGGCCGCATAACGGGCACCGGCGGTTTCACGCGCGGGGCGGGCAGCTACACTCAGACCATGAACGGCTGCGCCAACGATTATGTCGGCGTCACCCGGCTGAACGGCATGGTCAGCGTGGATTGCTTGGCCGATGGCGGGCAGGCGAGCGGTATCGGCGCATCGGGCGCGGGTTCGGCGAACCTCGTCTTCGGCGGCGGCACGCTGGCCTATACAGGCGCATCCGTCTCGATCGATCGCGGCTTCACCTTGACCGGCAACGGCACGTTCAACGTGGTGAATGCCGGCACGACGCTGGAGTTCCGGGGCGTGGCAACGGGCGCGGGCGCGCTCGTCAAGTCCGGCGCGGGCACGCTGCTGCTGTCCGGCGTCAACACTTATAACGGCATCACCCAGATCGACGCGGGCGTCCTGCGGCTGGGATCGGCGGCTTCGCTGGGCGCGGGCAATGTCCGGCTGGGCAATGCGGCCGGCGCGGCGCTGGACCTGAACGGCCTTGCCGTCAACGTCCGCGCGCTGGAAGGCGGCGGGGCGGCCGGCGGCGACGTGCTGCTCGGCAGCGGCACCATGACCTTGACGGCCCCCGGCACCGGCACCGTCGATTTCGCCGGCGCGATCACCGGCAGTGGCGGCGTCGTCAAGGGCGGCACCTATGTCCAGACGCTGAGCGGTTGCGGCAGCAGCTATGGCGGCGCCACGACGATCCGGAGCGGCGTGCTTCAGGTTTCCTGCCTCACCGATGGCGGGGTCGCCAGCTCGATCGGCGCATCCGGGGCGGGGGCGGGCAATCTGGTGCTGGACGGCGGCACGCTGCGCTATGCCGGCGCTGGCGGCAGCACCGATCGCCAGTTCACCCTGGGGGCCACGGGCACGCTGGACGCATCGGGCGCGGCCGCGATCGCTTTCACCAGCAGCGCGCCGATCACCTTCCTCACATCCGGCACCAGCCATGCGCTGACGCTGACCGGCACCAATACGGGCAACAACCGCCTGGCGGCCGGGATCACCGACAGCGGCGCGGGCGCCACCTCGCTCACCAAGACGGGGGCGGGCACCTGGATCCTCACCCATGCCGGCAGCAGCTATACCGGCGTCACCCGCATCGACGGCGGCGTGCTGGGCGTGGACAAGCTGGCCGATGGCGGGCTGGCGTCGAGCCTTGGCGCATCCTCGGCCGCGGCCGCCAATCTGGTGATCGGCAACGGATCGACGCTGCGCTACACCGGCGCGGGCGACACCACCGACCGGCTGTTCACCCTGTCGGCCGGCACCACCTTCCTCGAATCCTCCGGCACCGGGGCGATCGTCTTCACCGATACCGGGCCGGTGACGCTGGCGGGCAACAACCAGGCGCGGACCATCGCGCTGGGCGGCACCAACGCCGACACCAACATCCTGGCGGGGTCGATCGGCGACGCCGGCAGTGGCGTGACGACGCTCGCCAAGAACGATGCCGGCACCTGGGCGCTGACCGGCAGCAACAGCTATAGCGGCCTTACCAACATCAATGCCGGCATGCTGTTCATCGGCGCGGGCGGCACCACCGGGTCGATCGCCAGCGCGACGGTCAACAATTCCGGCACGCTGGGCTTCAACCGCAGCGACAGCCTGACCTATGCGGGCCTGATCCAGGGGACGGGCCGGCTGGTGCAGGCGGGCGGCGGCACCACGACCCTGTCCGGCGCGAACGCCTATACCGGGGCCACCGACGTGATGGCCGGCCGGCTGCTCATCAACGGCAACCAGATGGCGGCCACCGGCCTCACCACCGTCCATTCGGGCGGCACGTTGGGCGGATCGGGCATCATCGGCGGCAATGTGTTCGTGGCCGATGGCGGCCATCTCGCCCCCGGCAACAGCCCCGGCACGCTCACCATCGCCGGCGATCTGGTGCTCGACAGCGGCGCCTTCCTCGATTTCGAGCTGGGGCAGGCCAATGTCGTGGGCGGGCCGCTCAACGATCTGGTCGAGGTGCAGGGCAACCTCACCCTCGACGGCACGCTCACCGTCTCGGCCCCGGCGGGCGGCAGCTTCGGCCTCGGCCTCTATCGCCTGTTCAACTATTCCGGCACGCTGACCGACAACGGCCTGGACGTGGGCAGCGGCCTCACCGTCCAGACGGCGGTGGCGGGGCAGGTGAACCTCCTCAACACCGGCGGGCTGGAGCTGCGCTTCTGGGATGGTGCCGCGGGCGGGCGCTTCGACGAGGTGGTCAGCGGCGGCAGCGGCATCTGGCAGAACAATGACGGCAACGACAACTGGACCGTGGAGAACGGGCTGGTCAATGCCGCCTATAGCGACGGCGCCTTCGCGGTGTTCGGCGGCGCGGCCGGCACGGTGGCGGTGGACGCGAGCCTGGGCGCGGTGCGCGCTTCTGGCATGCAGTTCCTGACCGACGGCTATCGGATCGAGGGCGATGCCGTGGCGCTGGCCGGCCCGCAGGCGGTGATCCGCGTGGGCGACGGCACGTCGGCCGGCGCCGGCATGACGGCGACCATCGCCTCCGGGCTTACCGGTGCGGCCCAATTGCTCAAGACCGACGCGGGCACGCTCGTGCTGACCGGGGCCAACAGCTATGCGGGCGGCACCGCCATCCAGGGCGGCATCCTCCAGATCGCGAGCGATGCCAATCTGGGCGATGCGGCGGGCGGCATCAGCTTCACGGGCGGCGCGCTCCAGACCACGGCCAACATGGTCACGGCCCGCGCGATCACGCTGGACGGCGCGGGCACGCTGCTGGTCGATCCGGCCACCAGCCTCACCGTCAACGGCGCGATCGGTGGCGTGGGCGGGCTGACCAAGGCCGGCGCCGGCACGCTGATCCTCGTTGGCGCCAATGATTATGCCGGCGGAACCACCATCGCGGCCGGCACGCTCCAGATCGGCAATGGCGGCACGAGCGGCAGCATCATCGGCGATGTGGCGAACGGCGGCGCGCTGGTCTTCAACCGCAGCGACAACGCCGCTTTTGCGGGCGCGATCTCCGGCAGCGGGACGCTGACCAAACAGGGCGCGGGCACGCTGACGCTGACCGGCGCCAGCAGCTATGCCGGCGCCACCGCCATCAATGCCGGCACGCTCCTGTCGCAGGCCGGCGGCGAGATCGAGGGCACGGCGAGCCTGACCGTCAATGGCGGCGGCGAGATGATCGTCGATGCGGGCGGGCGGCTCGTGGCGGGGCCAGCCAACTCCGTCATCGCCGCCGGCAACGCCAATACCGGCACGCTCACCGTGCGCAACGGGGGGACCGCGGCCTTTGCCGGGCTGGATCTGGCGAACGGCAATAACAGCAGTGCCACCCTGACCATCACCGGCGCGGGTTCGGAAGTCACCCAGTCGGGGATCGTCAACCTGGGGAGGATCGGCACCGCCGCCGTCCATATCCTTGGCGGCGGCAGCATGGTCTCGTCCGGCCTCGTCTATGTCGGCGGCCAGCTGCCCACGAACAGCCGGGGCGAGGTGACGGTTGCCGGTGCCGGCTCCGAATGGACGGTCGGGGGGACGCTCACCGTCCGCCGGGGTGCGATCACCATTGCCGATGGCGGCGTGGTGACGGCGGGATCGTCCGTGATCGGTTTCCATGGCGGCGTCGGCGTCAACAACCCGACGGCGGACATGATCGTCACCGGGGCGGGCTCCCGCTTCGAGACGATCGGCGCGCTGGCCCTCACCAACTCCGCCGCCAATGGCAGCCGGGCGACCCTCACCATCGCCGATGGCGGCACGGTGAAGGCCGGCGGCGGCACGCTGGCGATGGGGCCGGGGCAGTCCGTGCTCAACATCGGCGGCGTGGAGGGCGGCCCCGCGACCCATGCGGGCACGCTCGACGCGGCCGATGTGACGACCACGGCGGCGAGCCGGATCGCCTTCAACCATGACGACGCGGATTATCTGTTCGCGGCGCGGATCAGCGGGGCGGGCGCGGTCAGCCACAATGGTCCGGGCACGACGATCCTGACGGCGGACAACGGCTATTCGGGCCAGACGAGCATCAACGCCGGCGGCCTGTTCGTGAACGGCGACCAGTCGGCCGCGACCGGCCTGACGCAGGTGAATGCCGGCGGCACGCTGGGCGGCACCGGCCGGATCGGCGGCGATGTCGCCGTGGCGGCGGGCGGCGGGATCAGCCCCGGCGGTGCCGGCGGCGCGCCGGGCACGCTCACCATCGCCGGCGGGCTGGATCTCGCAGCGGGCGCCGGCCTGGAATATAGCTTCGGCCAGGCCAATATGGCGGGCGGCGCGCTCAACGACCTGATCGTGGTGGAAGGCGACCTCGTCCTCGACGGCACGCTGAACGTGCGGACGGCGGCGGGCGGCAGCTTCGATCCCGGCGCCTAT
The DNA here is from genome assembly GCF_003034225.1 of Edaphosphingomonas fennica. Classification (GTDB taxonomy): domain Bacteria; phylum Pseudomonadota; class Alphaproteobacteria; order Sphingomonadales; family Sphingomonadaceae; genus Sphingomonas_E; species Sphingomonas_E fennica. The sequence continues at coordinate 54,559 of NZ_PHHF01000086.1, read as the reverse complement.
CGCGTCATCAGCTATGGCGGCGGGCTGACCGACAACGGGCTGGCCATCGGCACCATCCCCTCGCCCGATTTCTATGTGCAGACGTCGATCGCGGGGCAGGTGAACCTCGTCAACAAGGCGGGCCTGCAATTCCGCTACTGGGACGGCAACGGCGCCAAGAATGACGGCATCCTCGATGGCGGCGACGGGGTGTGGCAGCGTTCCACCGGCAACGACAATTGGGTGGACGACGGCAGCATTCCCAACGCCAATTTCGCCGACGGGGCCTTCGCCGTGTTCGCGGGCGCCACGGGCACGGTGACGGTGGACGCCGGCCTGGGGCCGGTGAATGCGGCGGGCATGCAGTTCATGACCGACGGCTACCGGATCGAGGGCGATGCGCTGACGCTGGTGGGCGCATCCGGCGCGGTGATCCGGGTGGGCGACGGCACGGCGGCCGGCGCGGACCTGACGGCGACCATCGCCTCCGAACTGACCGGCGCGGCCGGGCTGGTGAAGAGCGACCTCGGCACGCTGATCCTGACCGGCGCCAACAGCTATACAGGCGGCACCACGATCAACGGCGGCACGCTGCGGATCGCGGCCGACGCCAATCTCGGCGCGGCGGCGGGCGGTCTGTCGTTCGATGGCGGCACGCTGAACACCACCGCCGATATCGCCATCAGCCGCGACGTGACGCTGGCCGGAAGCGGCACCTTTCGCACGGACGCGGGCACGCTGCTGACGCTGGACGGCGCGATCGCGGGCGCGGGCGGGCTCGTCAAGGATGGCGCGGGCACGTTGCTGCTGCTGAGCGACGCGGGCCATGCCGGCGGCACGGTGATCGCAGGCGGCACGCTGCGGATCGGCGATGGCGGGACGAGCGGATCGATCCTCGGCGATGTCGCCAATGACGGCGCGCTCGTCTTCGACCGCGCCGACCGGCTGGTCTTTGCCGGCGCCATCACCGGCGCGGGCAGCGTGGAACAGGCCGGGGCGGACACGCTCGTCCTGACCGGGGCCAACGCTTATGGCGGGGCGAGCCATGTCACGGCCGGCACCCTGCTGGTCAATGGCGACCAGTCGGGCGCGGTGGGCCTCACCTCGGTCGCGAACGGGGCCGCGCTGGGCGGGCAGGGCGTGATCGGCGGCGACGTGGCGATCGCCGACGGCGCGACGCTGGCGCCGGGCGACGGCGTCGGCACGCTGACCATCAAAGGCGGGCTGGCGCTCGGCGCCGGATCGCGCCTCTCGGTCGAGCTGGGCCAGGCCAATGCGGTGGGCGGATCGCTCAACGACCTGCTGGTCGTGGACGGCGATCTGGTGCTGGACGGCACGCTCGACGTGGCCGTGCCGGCGGGCGGCAGCTTCGGCGGCGGCATCTATCGCGTCATCAGCTATGGCGGCGCGCTGACCGACAACGGGCTGGCGCTGGGCGTCCTGCCGGGCGGCAGCGCGGGCTTCCTCCAGACCTCGGTGGCGGGGCAGGTCAATCTGGTCAACAGTGCCGGCCTCACCCTCAATTTCTGGGATGGCGGCGCGGGACCGGGCTTCGACGGCCTGATCCAGGGCGGCGACGGCGTGTGGCAGAACGGCCGGGGCAACCATAATTGGACCGAGGCGGGCGGCGATCTGAACGCGGCCTTCGCCGACGACGCCTTCGCCATCTTCTCCGGCGCGACCGGCACGGTGACGGTGGACGCCAGCCTCGGCGCGGTCGGCGTCACCGGCATGCAGTTCCTGACCGACGGCTACCGGATCGAGGGCGACGCGGTGACGCTGAACGGCCCGCAGGCGGCGGTCCGCGTCGGCGACGGCACGGCGGCGGGGGCCGATATCAGCGTGACCATCGCGTCCGAGCTGACCGGCGCGGCCGGGCTGCTGAAGAGCGACCTCGGCACGCTGATCCTGACCGGCGCCAACAGCTATGCCGGCGGCACGACGATCAACGGCGGCACGCTGCGGATCGCGGCCGACGCCAATCTCGGCGCGGCGGCGGGCGGGGTTCGCCTCGACGGCGGCACGCTCCACACCACCGCCGATATCGTCAGCAGCCGTGCTTTCGATATCGCGGCCACGGGCGGGCTGATCGTCGATGACGGGACGACCCTGGCGCTGGACGGGGCGATCACCGGCGCGGGCACGCTCACCAAGCAGGGCACGGGCACGCTGCGGCTCGACGGCGACGGCGCGGCCTTTGCGGGCGGCATGCGCATCGCCGCCGGCAGCCTGCGGGTGGACGGCCGGATCGGCGGCGCGTTGGAGGTGCTGGACGGGGCGCGGCTGGAAGGCATCGGCACGGTGGGCGCCACCACCAACCGGGCGGGCGGCGTGATCGCCCCCGGCGGAGACGGCATCGGCCGGCTGACGATCGCGGGCGACTATGCCGGCGACGGCGGCCGGCTGGAGATCGACGCCGTGCTGGGCGACGACGGATCGGCCGCCGACCGGCTGGTGGTGACGGGGGCGACCTCCGGCACGACCATCGTGACCGTCGCCAACCGGGGCGGGCCGGGCGCGCAGACCGCGAACGGCATCAAGATCGTCGAGGTGGGCGGCGCGTCCGACGGCCGGTTCCAGTTGCAGGGCGATTATCTGTTCCAGGGCCAGCAGGCGGTGGTGATCGGGGCCTATGGCTACCGGCTCTACCAGAACGGCATCACCGATCCGGCCGATGGCGACTGGTATCTGCGCTCGGCGCTGACCAACCCGGTCGATCCCGTCGACCCCGTCGATCCGGTGGACCCCGTCGATCCGGTGGACCCTGTCGATCCGGTGGACCCGGTCGATCCGGGCGTGCCGACCCAGCCGATCTACCAGCCCGGCGTGCCGGTCTATGAAGGCTATGCCCAGACCTTGCAGGCGCTGAACGGCCTGCCGACCTTGCAGCAGCGCGTCGGCAATCGCAGCTGGTCCGGCGCGTCGATCGCGGGCCATGCCATCTGGGGCCGGATGGAAAGCGCGCGGCACCGGCCGGACGCGGCCTCCTCGACCAGCGCCACCGACCTCGATGTCGATAGCTGGAAGATGCAGATGGGCGTGGACGCCACGCTGGCCGAGCGGGCGGATGGCGCGGCGCTGGTCGCCGGGCTGACCGTGCATTATGGCGAGGCGAAGGGCCATGCCGCGTCCCTCTTCGGCCGTGGCACGATCGACACCGATGCGCGCGGCCTGGGCGCGACGTTGAGCTGGTATGGTCCGCGCGGCTTTTATGTCGATGGCCAGGCGCAGTGGAACTGGTTCGACAGCGACCTGAAGTCGGACACGCTCGGCCGCCTCGTCAGCGGCAATGACGGCCGGGGCCAGGCGTTCAGCCTCGAAATCGGCAAGCGTTCGATCGTGGGCGGCGGGTTCACTCTCACCCCGCAGGCGCAGATGGTCTACGCCCATGTCGGCTTCGATCGCTTCACCGATCCGGTGGGCGCGGAGATCGCCGACGGCAAGGGCGCCAGCCTCAAGACGCGCTGGGGCCTGTCGATCGACCATCAGGCAAGCCGGGACGCCGGTGGCACCGCGCGGCGCAGCCATGTCTACGGGCTGCTCAACCTCTCCTATGAGTGGCTGGACGGCACGGACGTCGCCGTTTCGGGCACGCGCATCGGCCGCCGCGACGATCGGCTGTGGAGCGAGATCGGGCTGGGTGGCAGCTATGGCTGGAACGATCGCGTGACGATCTTCGGCGAGGTCACCGGCAATACGCCGCTGGCGAATTTCGGCGACGGCTACACGCTGAAGGCCAATGCCGGCGTGCGCCTGCGGTTCTGAGGGAGAAGGGAGGCGGCCCTTCGATAGGTCGCCGGGCATGGCGGCTGTTTCGGCCGGAATGCCCATGCGGGGAGGGACATTCCGGTCCCTCGCCTTGACAAGGCGCGGTCCTTATTTAATCATCTTGTTAAATAAGGACCGCGCCTCCGTGACAGACGACATGCTCTCCGCCCAGTTCGCCGCGCTTGCGGACCCCACGCGCCGGGCCATCCTGGCGCGGCTCAGCCAGGGCGAGGCGTCCGTGAACGATCTCGCCGCCCCCTTTGCCGTGAGCCTTCCTGCGATTTCCCGCCACCTCAAGGTTCTGGAAAATGCGGGGCTCATCTGCCGCAGCCGCACCGCGCAGCGCCGTCCCGCCTGCCTGGACCCCCATGCGTTGAGGGGGATCGCCGACTGGATCGAGCAGTATCGTCCTTTCTGGGAAGCAGGCTTCGACCGGCTCGACGGCTATCTCGAGCAGCTTCAGGCAGGCGACGGCGATGGCCCGCGCCACTGAGGGCGAAGGTGCAGGCTCGCCGGGCCGGCTTTGCATTACGCGGATCTTCGATGCGCCCCGCGAACTGGTGTGGCGGGCATGGACGCGCCCGGAGATGCTGATCGCCTGGTACGGGCCGCCCGACTGGCCCGCCGTTCATATCGAGCAGGATTTGAGCCCCGGCGGCCGCTGGCGGGCCTGCTTGAGGTCGCCCGCCGACGGCCGCGTCCTGTGGCAGGGCGGACGCTATTGCGAGGTCGTTCCGCCCGAGAAACTGGTGTTCACGTTCAAATGGGAAAGCGACGATCACGAAGACGGCGCGCCCGTGGATACCCTCGTCACCGTTCTGCTGCGTGAGCTTCCCGGCGGGCGCACGCGGATGGATTTCCTGCAGACGGGACTGAAATCGGAAACCAGCGTCGGCGGACATCACCATGGCTGGACGACGAGCTTCGACCGCCTCGAACATTGGCTGCACGCGGACGGATAAACGCAAGGCAAATTCCACGTCACTGGGAAGGAGAGGCCATGACCAGGATGATCTTCATCAACCTGCCGGTCAGCGATCTGGCGCGGTCCACCCGCTTCTACGAGGCGATCGGCTGCACGAGGAACGCGCAGTTCAGCAATGACGAGGCGTCCTCGATGGTCTGGTCCGATCAGATTTTCTTCCACCTGCTGACGCGCGATTATTTCGCGACATTCACCTCCAAGCAAATCCCGGATGCACAGGCCACATGCCAGGTGCTGCTCTGCATTTCCCAGGACAGCCGCGAGGCTGTCGACGGCATGGTGGCCGCCGCTGTCGCCGCCGGTGGCAAAGCCGATCCCCGCGAGCCGATGGACCTGGATTTCATGTATAATCGCGCGCTCGAAGACCCGGATGGACATGTTTTCGAACTGGTATGGATGAACCCGGACGCCGCCCCGGCTGAATGAACGGGCCCCGCATATCGTCTGACCAAGGGGCTCGGCTCGAAAAGCGAGGGGCCGCCAGCGGATTTTTTTCGCGTCTATGTCACACGCATCGACGCTCGCTCGTCATGCACCGGAACCAATGAAAGGAACCGGAACATGACTGCCAAGCTCAATCCCTATGCCGTGGCGCCTCAGCTGATGAAGAACTGGATGGGCACGTCGATGGCGGTGGCCGCCAGCCTCGAATCCAGCCTGATCGAGCTGGTGAAGATCCGCGCCTCGCAGATCAACGGCTGCGCCAACTGCATCAACATGCACACGGCAGAAGCGCGCGCAAAGGGCGAGACCGAACAGCGCATCTATCTCCTCTCGGCCTGGCGGGAGGCGCCCTGCTATACCGACCGGGAACGGGCGGCGCTCGGCTGGACGGATGCGCTGACCCGGCTTTCCGAAGGGCACGCGCACGAGGGCGCCTATGAAGCGCTGCGGGCGCAGTTCACGGAGGAGGAGCAGGTGAACCTTACCCTGATGATCAATGTCATCAACGGCTGGAACCGCCTGGCCGTGGGCTTCGGCCTGTGGATCGAGCCGGAAGCCGCCAAGGCGCTGCAGAAGGCGGCCGCCTGATGGCCGATGCGGCCGTATATGGGGATGCGGCGGCGAGCTTCGATCCGCTGCGCCCCCGGCTGCTGCGTGTTGCCTACCGCATGCTCGGCTCGGTCGCCGATGCCGAGGATGCGGTGCAGGAGGCGTTCATCCGCTGGATGGGGGCCGACCGCGCCGAGGTGCGCGAGCCCGAAGCCTTCCTCCGCCGCACGGTGACGCGCCTCTGCCTCGATCAGCTCAAGTCCGCGCGGCATAACCGCGAAACCTATGTCGGCCCCTGGCTTCCCGATCCGATCGTGGAGGAGGAGGAAGGGGAGGATGTTACCCTGCCGCTGATGCTGGCGCTCGAGCGGCTCTCCCCGTTGGAGCGCGCGGCCTTCCTGCTCCACGACGTGTTCGGGCAGGGCTTCGATGAGGTGGCGGCGACGATCGGCCGCGATCCCGCCGCCTGCCGCCAGCTTGCCGCCCGCGCCCGCGTCCATGTGCGGGAAGCGCGGCCCCGCTTCCATGTGGAGAAGGAGCGCGGGCTGGAGATCGCCACCGCCTTCTTCGCGGCATCGCGCAGCGGCGACATGGCAGGGCTGGGGGCGATGCTGGCGGCGGACGTCAGCCTCCACGCGGATGGCGGCGGCAAGCGGCCGGCGGCGGCGGCACCGATCTTCGGCTTCGACCTGGTGATGAAGGTGCAGAAATCGCTGGCGGTGCTGTTCGGGAAACATGGATCGGAACTGATCCGCACCTGCTTCGTCAACGGCCTTCCCGGTTTCGTCACGCGCGAGGCCGACGGCGAATTGCAGACCACGGCGCTGGAGATCGAGGACGGCAAGATCGTCGCCATCTATGTGATGCGGAACCCGGACAAGCTCCGCCATCTGCATTGAGGTGGCCGCCATTTCCCTGCCGTTGCGGCGGCCTTAGCGGGATTGCCCGCCACGGCCGCCGCAACGCGATCAGAAGGCGGCTTCGTCCAGCCCCATCATCGATTTCTTGCCGGCCTTGATCGCCAGGAAGCAGGCGGAGGTCTGCGGCAGGATGCGATCGAAGAAGAAGGCCGCCGTCGCGATCTTCGCCTGGTAGAAGGCGGCGTCGTTACCGCCCTCGGCAAGCTTCGCGGCGGCGATCTTGGCTGCCTTGGCGAAGCAGTAGCCCATGGCCACGAGGCCCAGCAGGCGGAGATAGTCGGTCGCCGCGGCGGCCGCTTCCTCCGGGTCCTTCATGCCCTTTTCCGCGATCTTGGCGGTCGAAAGCTGCAGCGCGCCGAACGCCTGCTGCAGGCCTTCCACCATCCGCTTCAGCGGGCCTTCGCCGCCATTCTCCTCGATGAAGGCCGAAACGGGGTGGAAGAAGGTGCGCAGCAGCCGGCCCATATTGGCGGGCAGCTTGCGGCCGACGAGGTCCAGCGCCTGGATGCCGTTGGTGCCTTCGTAGATCATGGTGATCCGCGCATCGCGGGCATATTGCTCCACGCCGCTCTCGCGGATGTAGCCATGGCCGCCATAGGTCTGCACGGCGAGGTTCGCGGTTTCGAAGCCGTAATCGGTGAACAGCGCCTTCACCACCGGGGTCATCAGCGCCACGAAGTCCGCGGCATGCTGGCGCACCTCGGCGTCCTCGGAATGGCGCTCCGCATCGATCGCGCGGGAAACCCAGTTGCCCACGGCGCGGCAGCCCTCGTTATAGGCCCGCATCGTCATCAGCATCCGGCGCACGTCCGGGTGCACGATGATCGGATCGGCCGCCAGGTCCGGGCGCTTCGGGCCGGAAAGCGAACGGCCCTGGATGCGCTCCCGGGCATACCATACCGCCGCCTGATAGGCCGCTTCGCCCACGCCAAGGCCCTGCACGCCCACGGAGACGCGCTCCGTGTTCATCATCGTGAACATCGCTTCCATGCCCTTGTTGGGCGCGCCCACCAGCCAGCCGGTCGAATCCTCGAAGTTCATCTGGCAGGTCGCCGATGCCTTCAGGCCCATCTTGTGCTCGATATTGGCGCAGGAAACGCCGTTGGCCTGGCCCGGCGTGCCATCCGCCCTGGGCAGATATTTCGGCACCAGGAACAGGCTGATCCCCTTAACGCCCCTGGGCGCATCGGGCAGGCGGGCCAGCACGAGGTGGATGATGTTCTCGGTCAGGTCATGGTCGCCCGCCGAAATGAAGATCTTGGAACCCGTTATCCTGTAGCTGCCGTCCGCCTGCGGCACCGCCTTGGTGCGCAGCAGGCCCAGATCGGTGCCGCAATGCGCCTCCGTCAGGCACATGGTGCCGGTCCATTCGCCGCTCACCATCTTCGGTAGATAGGCCTGCTTCAGCTCGTCGGCGGCGTGGCTTTCGATCGCGGTGGTCGCGCCGTGGGTCAGGCCCGGATAGAGGCCGAAGGAGATGTTGGCCCCGCAGATCATCTCCTCGACCAGCTTGTTCACCGTTTCCGGCAGGCCCTGGCCGCCCCATTCCGGGTCGGCGGCCAGCGCCGTCCAGCCGCCTTCGCGGAAGGCACTATAGGCTTCGCGGAAACCGGCCGGCGTGCGGACGACGCCATTGTCGATATGGCAGCCTTCCTCGTCGCCCGAACGGTTGATCGGCAGCAGCACCTCGCGGGCGAAGCGGGCGGCTTCCTCCAGCACCGCATCGGTCAGGTCCGGCGTGAATTCGGCCAGCGCCGGCAGATCGCCGAAGCCGTCATCCTGGTGCAGTTCGTTGAGGACGAAGCGCATGTCGCGCAGCGGAGCGTCATAGACTTGCATCTGTATCTTCCCAGTGGCCGGGGCGGCCGGCTTCGGCCTCCGCCCCGGCAGGCATCCATCAGTTACGCAGCGGCTTTCCGGTCGAAAGCATGTGATCGACGCGGGCCTGCGTGCGCTTGTCGCGGACGCGGGCCATGAAGGCCTTGCGCTCCAGCGCCAGCAGGTCGCCTTCGGTAACGGTATCGACCAGATCGGCGTCGCCGCCGGTAAGCACCTCTGCCAGCGTGTCGGAAACCACCATGTCGTAATCGGTGGCCATGCCCCGCTTGTGGAAGCTTTCCACCGCCAGCTTCATCCCCGCCCGGCCCGCGGCACCCGGCAGGCGGAAGGTCGGCTGTTCCGGCGCGCGATAGCCATCGACCAGCGAAAGCGCCTTGGCCTTGGCATCGGCCAGCAGGCGATCGCGGTTCATGGTGATGCCGTCCTCGGCCCGCAGGAAGCCATATTCCCTGGCCTCGGCCGCCGATTTGGAAACGGTGGCGGTCGATACGATCTCGAACACCTTGGCCGCCGCCGGCATCGGCCCCTTCGGGAACTTGGGGTTGCTCTGCCAGCGGTGCAGCATCTCGCCGCAGCCGCCCCAGCCGGGGATGAGGCCGACGCCGCATTCGACCAGGCCGATATAGCTTTCGGCATGGGCCTGCACCGCATCGCTGTGGAGCAGGATCTCGCAACCGCCGCCCAGCGCCATGCCGGCCGGCGCGCTCACCACGGGGAAGGGGGCGTATTTCAACGTCTTATAGGCAAGCTGCCCACCGGCGACGAGCTTCTCGATCTCGCCCCAGGCCGCGATGTTCACCGCGAACATGGCGAGGCCCAGATTGGCGCCGGCCGAAAAATTGCTGCCTTCGTTATAGACGACCAGCGCCTTGAAGCGTTGCTGCACCAGCAGCACCGCCTGGCCGATCAGCTTCATGATCTCGCCGTCCAGCGCGTTCATCTTGCTGGTGAATTCCAGGCAGGCCACGCCATCGCCAATATCCCACAAGGCGGCGGAGGCATTGCGCAGCACCGGTTCGGAATTGCGCTTCACATCCTCCAGCAGCAGCACGCCTTCGGCCTGCGGCACGTCATGATAGGCGCCGTCCAGCCCCAGATACTGGCGCCGGCCGCCTTCCACGCGGTAGAAGCTGCGGTCGCCGGCCAAGGTCAGGATCGCGGGCACGGGCCGGCCCTCGGCGGCCAGCCGCTCGGCAAGCTTCGCCGCGCCGATCCGGTCGATCAGCTCGAACGGGCCGTATTTCCAGTTGTAGCCCAGCTTCATCGCCACATCGACGGCAACGATGTCGTCGGCAGCCTCGGGCACCAGGCTCGCGGCATAGGCCAGCGTCTCGCCCAGGATCGCCCAGGCATATTCGCCCGCCTTGCCCGGCGTGGCGATCAGGGCGGCCAGATCGCCCCTGGCGGCGGGGCCGCGCAGCTCGGGCGCCTTCGCCTGCGGGCGATATTCGCCGGTCGCAAGGTCGATCGCTTCCTTGCGCTTATTCTCCGCGCGGTTGATGCGGTAGAAACCGCCCTTGCCCTTGCGGCCGGTATAGCCGTCCGCGATCATCGTCTCGATCAGCGGGAAGGAACGGGCGATCTGCTGGTAACGGTCGTCGGCCGGCAGGGTGGAGGTCAGGCTCTTCTGCAGGTGCGGCATCAGATCGATGCCGACCAGATCGACCAGGCCGAAGATGCCGGTCTTGGGCACGCCCATCGGCTTGCCGGCGATCGCGTCCGCTTCCTCCACGGTCATGCCCAGGTCGAAGGCGGCGTTCAGGCCCACCTGGATCCAGAAGGTGCCGACGCGGTTGGCGATGAAGCCCGGCGTGTCCTTGGCGCGCACGATCGTCTTGCCCATCCGCCGATCGGCGAAGTCGGCGATGCGGTCCACCAGCGCGGCGTCGCTCGCCGGGCCGGCCACGATTTCCAGCAGGCGCATGTAGCGCGGCGGGTTGAAGAAGTGGGTGATCAGGAAGTCGCGCTTGAACGCGTCCGATCGCCCTTCGACCAGATGGTCGAGCGGGATGGTGGAGGTGTTGGAGGACACCGCCGTGCCGGGCGTGCGCACTTCTTCCAGCTTCGCGTAAAGCTGCTGCTTCAGGTCCAGCCGTTCGATGATCGCTTCCACGATCCAGTCGCACTCGGCCACCCTGGCGAGGTGATCCTCGATATTGCCGGTTTCGACCAGCTTTGCCGCCGCCTTCGACATGAAGGGGGCGGGATCGGTCTTCAGCATCTTCGCCACCGCGCCTTCGGCCACCGCGTTGCGGTTGGCGGGATCGCGAACGATGTCGAGCAGCAGCACCGGCACGCCGGCATTGGCGACCTGGGCGGCGATGCCGGCGCCCATGGTGCCGGCGCCGATCACGCAGACCTTGCGAATCGTCGCTTCGCTCATTCCGCGGCCTCCAGCAGGGTGGCGATGCCCTGGCCGCCGCCGATGCACTGGGTGGCGAGCGCGAACTTGCCGCCCTCGCGCTTCAGCAGCGATGCCGCCTTGCCGACGATGCGCGCGCCGGTCGCGCCCAGCGGGTGGCCGATGGCGATCGCGCCGCCGTCGATGTTCACCTTGTCCTTGTCGAGGCCGAGATCGCGGATGCAGGCCAGCGCCTGGCTGGCGAAAGCCTCGTTCAGCTCGACCACGTCGAGCTGGCCGGCCTCGACGCCGCCGCGGGCCAGCGCCTTGCGGCTCGCCTCGACCGGGCCGATGCCCATGATCTCCGGCGCGCAGCCCGACACCGCGACCGAACGGATGCGGGCGAGGATCGGCAGGTTGTGCGCGCGGGCATATTCCTCGCTCGCCACCAGCACGGCGCTGGCGCCGTCGGTGAGCGGGGAGGAGGTGCCGGCGGTGACGGTGCCGTTCTGGTCGAAGGCGGGCTTCAGCGCGGCAAGGCCCTCGGCCGAGGTATCGGGGCGCAGCGTGCCGTCCTTGTCGACGGTGCCGGCCTTGGTCACGATCGGCACGATCTCGGCTTCCAGCTTGCCGGCCGACTGGGCGGCGGCGGCCTTCTGCTGGCTGGAGACCGCGAAGGCTTCCTGCTCGGCGCGGGTGATCTGGTACTTGCCGGCGACGTTCTCGGCCGTGTCGCCCATGCCCATATAGGCGGCGCTGCGGGCGGCGAGGGCGGGGTTGGGCAGGGGGTTGAAGCCCTGCATCGGCACGCGGCTCATCGATTCGACGCCGGCGCAGATGAACACCTCGCCCGCGCCGAGCTGGATCTGGCCGGCGGCGATGTGGACGGAGCTCATCGAGGATCCGCAGAAGCGGTTGACGGTCATGCCCCCCACCGAAAGCGGCAGATCGGCGAGCAGGCCGATCAGGCGCGCCACGTTCAGGCCCTGCTCGCCCTCGGGGAAGGCGCAGCCGAGGACGATGTCCTCGATATCCTGCGGCGCGACGCCGGTCCGCTCGATCAGGCCGCGCACCACGTCGGCGGCCAGATCGTCGGGGCGGACACGCGCCAGCGCGCCCTTGCCTGCGAGGTGGAAGGGCGAACGGGCGTAGCCCGCGATAACCACGTTACGCATGAATCGAGTCTCTCCGTAGTCGCAACATATGCGGAAATTTCTCTCCTAAGGGTGCGTAGATTTCCCTATACGTCAATCAAATTTTGTTGCAGAAGACGATTCTCGAACCGCCGGGGCCAGACGGCGTTGAGCAAGTGAGACCCGTGAAACGGGCAAAACGTTCCGGTGAGAGGTGCCGATAATGCTGTTTACCCTTGTGGCGCTGGCGGCCACGGCCAATGTCCAGCCCGATGTCGTCGTCGGACGATGGCAGACCGAAGTTCGACATGGCGTGGTGGAGATCACCCGCTGCGGCCAATCCATCTGCGGCCGGCTGGCCGATTCCGATGGCCTCAAAGCCAATCCCGCCCTGCTCGATGCGAACAACAAGGATGCGTCGCTCCGCGGCCGTCGCCTGCTGGGCGCGCAGATCCTGCAGGGGTTCAAATGGGGTGGCGGCGCCTGGGAAGGCGGCACCATCTACAATGCCGAGGATGGCGGCACCTACAAGGCCACGGTCACGCCCGTGGGGGCGGATCAGCTCCGCCTGAAAGGCTGCATCGTCTGGCCGCTGTGCAAGACACAGACCTGGACGCGCATCCGCTGAGCCGAGGCTCGGCATTCATTCCAGCTAAGATTACCAGGAGATTTGATGATGAAGGCTGTGTCTAAGGCAGCTCTGCTTTCCTCCCTTGCTGCCTTGGCGGTCATCGCCCCGGGAAGCGCTCAGGCGGGCGGCTTCTATCTGCAGGAACAGTCGGTGAAGGGCGCTGGCCGTGCCTTCTCGGGCGAAGTCGCCGATCAGGGCGCGGCCTCGCTGTGGTGGAACCCCGCCTCGATCGGCGGCCTCCAGGGCGGCAGCGCGCATATCGGGTTCAGCGCGATCCTGCCGAAGGGCGATCTCGACAATGTCGGCACCGCGATCGTGCGCCCCGGCCAGGCGCCGGCGCCGGTGGGCGGCGATCAGCGGTCGGAAGATCCGATCAACAAGGGCTATCTGCCGACGGGCGCCATCGCCTATGGCATCACCCCGGAAATCGCCGTGGGCCTGACGATCGCCTCGCCCTACAGCTTCACCACCAATTATGACGAGACGAGCTGGGCGCGCTACACCGCGGACAAGACGCGGCTGCGCACCTACGACATCCAGCCCTCGATCGCGGTGATGCCGCTGCCGGGCCTCAGCCTTGGCGCCGGCCTCAACATCGAATATGCCAAGGCCAACCTGGGCAATTACCTGCCGAACCTTTCGGCCGCGCTGCCCGATGGCCACCAGAACCTGAAGGGCGACGGCTGGGATCTCGGCTGGACGCTGGGCGCGCAATATGCCTACGGCCCGGCGACCTTCGGCGTCAGCTACAAGTCCAGCGTGAAGCACAAGCTGTCGGGCGAGATGATCACCAGCGGCCTGCTCGGCCCGCTTGCCGGCCAGAACGGCACGATCGCCACCCACGCCACCTTCCGCACCCCCTGGCAGCTCAACTTCGGCACGCGGGTGAAGGTGACGGAGGCGCTGACGCTGAACGGCCAGGTCTCGCGCTTCGGCTGGGGCAAGTTCGACGCCATCCGGCTCGGCGATCCCGTGAACGTCGCGATCCCCGAACATTATCGCGATACCTGGAGCTTCGCCGGCGGCGTGGATTACGATCTCTCGCCGAAGTGGACGATCCGCGGCGGCATCCAGCATGACCAGACGCCGACCCGCAATGGCGAGCGCGACGCCCGCGTGCCGGACAGCAACCGCTGGAACTTCGCGCTGGGCACCTCTTATGCGGTGACGCAGGCCTTCACGCTCGATGCCGCGGCCAACTACATCCACTTCAAGGATGCGAAGATCGATCGCACCACGGCCGCCTATGCCGGCAGCCCGGTGCAGACCCCGATCCTCGTGGATGGCGAGATCAACAACGCCCGCGCGATCGTGCTGTCGATCGGCGGCCGGTTGACCTTCTGATGACCGGGGCGGCAACCGTTGAGAGCCGCCCGGGCGCGGGGGCGGATGCAGGCGTGGGGCCTGTCATCCGTCCCCGGCTCCTTACCCAGTTGCTCGACGATGCCGTGGCGGCCTGGCCCGAACGGCGCGCGATCGACTTCCTCGGGCGCACCTGGCGCTATGACGAGATCGGCGCGCTGGTCAGTCGCGCCGCGCGGGGATTGCAGGATCTCGGGCTGAAGCCGGGCGACCGCTTCGGCCTCTGCCTGCCCAATACGCCTTATTACGTCATCCTCTATTTCGCGGCGCTGCGCGTCGGCGCGATCGTCGTCAACTTCAACCCGCTCTATGTGGAGCGCGAGCTGGATCACCAGATCCGCGATTCCGGCACGCGGATGATGGCCGTGCCGGACGTGAAGGTGGTGCACGAAAAGGTCGCCGCCGTCGCCGAGGGCACGGGGCTGGAAAAGATCATCGTCTGCCCGATGGCGGATATCCTGCCGCCGCTCCAGTCCTGGGGTTTCCGGCTGTTCAAGCGGCGCGACCATGCCGTCATCCCGGCGGACGGCCGCCATGTCGGCTTCCGCGCCCTCGTCGTGCGCGATGCCGCGCCCGATCCCGTGGCGCAGAGCCCCGATGACGTCGCCGTGCTGCAATATACCGGCGGCACCACCGGCGTGCCCAAGGGGGCGATGCTCACCCACGCCAACCTCACCGCCAACAGCGCGCAGATGCTGGCCCATGTCGGCGGCGTGCGGGCGGTGCAGGAACGCACGCTGGGCGTGCTGCCGATGTTCCACGTCTTCGCGCTCACCACCGTGCTCAACTTCTCGGTCGAGATCGCGGCCGAGATGATTCTGCTGCCCCGGTTCGAGATGGACCAGGTGCTCGCCACGATGAAGCGCACCAGGCCCACCCAGTTCTTCGGCGTGCCGACCATCTATGTCGCCATGAACGGCGTTCCAGACGGCAAGCTGCCGGACATGTCGGCGATCCGCGCCTGCATCTCGGGCGGGGCGCCGCTGCCGCTCGATGTGCGGGAAGCCTTCGAAAAGCGCACCGGCGTGCGCGTGGTTGAAGGCTATGGCCTGTCCGAAGCCTCGCCGATCATCGCCTGCAACCCGATCGAAGGGCTGGTGAAGGACAATAGCTGCGGCCCGCGCTTCCCTGGCACGGTGCTGGAGATCCGCGATCCGGCCGAGCCCTCGCGCCTCATGCCGCTCGGCGAACGGGGCGAGGTCTGCGCCCGCGGTCCGCAGGTGATGAAGGGCTATTGGCAGCGGCCCGACGAGACCGAGGCCTGCTTCGCGGACGGGGCGCTGCGCACCGGCGACATCGGCTATCTCGACGAGGACGGCTATCTCTTCCTGGTCGATCGCATCAAGGACGTGATCCTCGCCGGCGGCTATAACGTCTATCCGCGCGTGATCGAGGATGCGGCCTATCACCATCCCGCGATCAAGGAAGCGGTCGCGATCGGCGTCTTCGATAAATATCGCGGCCAATCGCCCAAGCTGTTCGTCGCCCTGCGCGAGGACATGACGGCGACGGAGGAGGAAATCCGGACATTCCTCGCCGATCGGATCAGCAAGATCGAAATGCCCAAATATATTGAGATACGCGATGCCTTGCCGAAGACGCTGATCGGCAAGCTTTCGAAAAAGGAACTCGTGGAGGAGGAAAAGGCGCGGCGATCCGTTTCATGACGGATCGCCGATGGCGGGTGGCGAATGCCCTGTGCAATCGCTAAGGGGCCTGCCGTTGGGGGAGGATGGATGAAAAACGGCGTAACCGTCCCGGATCGGGCCGATACCGGTCTGTGCGGCATACAGGCGGTGGCGGCCGAACTGGGCGTCACCCAGCGCACCTTGCGCTTTTATGAGGATAAGGGGCTGATCGCGCCGCAGCGCGTGGGCACCATGCGCATCTATACCCGCCGGGAAGTGGGGCGGATGCAGCTGATCCTGCGGGGCAAGCGGCTCGGCTTTTCCATCCGGGAGATCAAGGAGTTCCTCGATCTCTACGATGTCGATCCCGAACATGCCGAACAGATGCGGCGGCTGGCCGAGCGGGTGCGCGAGCGTCTGGCCGACCTGGAAAAGCAGCGCGTGGCGCTGGACGAGACGATCGTCGAGCTGCGGGAGATCGAGCGCGCGGCCATGGATCGCCTGGCCCGCCATCACGATTGAAGAACGGGTCGCTTTTCGCGAACTAGGGCGTTTTCACGGAAATGTCCCCAACCTCCCGGCGTTGCCATGGTGAATGTGATTCATCATGCTCGCGCCACATGATCGGCGGGCAGCCGGCATCCTTCGGGGAGGGGATATGGCTGGATTGCTTTCCGGGCGGGTTGCGCTGGTCACGGGGGGACGGCGCGGGATCGGCCGGGCGATAGCCCGCCGGCTGTCCGCCGCCGGCGCCGCGGTCCTCATCGCGGCCGAGCGCCTCGATGAGGATGGGGTGGGCGAAACCGTCGCCCTGCTCCGCGCCGGCGGCGGCAAGGCCGATGCGATCGCCTTCGACCTGGCCGATGCGGCAGACCGCGCGGATGCCGTAAGCCGCGCCGCCGCACCGTTCGGGCCGATCGATATCCTGGTCAACAACGCCGCCGCCAATAATTATGCGCCGGCCAGCAGGATGGACCTTGCCTATCGGCGGCGGATGTTCGACATCAACGTCCATGGCCCGATGGACCTGATCCAGCAGGCGCTGCCGCACATGAAGGCGCAGGGCTGGGGACGTGTCGTCAACATATCCAGCGCGTCCACCCGGCCGCCGGCCATTCCCTATCCCGGCCCTGCGCAGCATACGCACGGCATCGCCGTCTACGGCGCGTCAAAGCTCGCGCTCGAACGTTTCACCGTGGGCCTCGCGGCGGAACTGCACGGCACGGGCGTCACGATGAACGCGACCTATCCGGCCAGTGTCTGCGTTACCGAAGCCAATTCCGAAGTCGCGCTGGCCGCGCTGCGTGCCCATCCCGACTGGGGGGAGAGCACAGATATGATGGCGGAGGCCGCCCTGCTGCTGATCCAGGGGCCGATCACCGGTCTCGTGCTGCCCAGCCGGGAGATATTGTTTCTGCTGCAATCCCCGCTGCATGGGCCGGACGGCATGTCCGTGATCGGCGATGCGCACAGCCTGCCCGACCTGGAATTGGGGGCCGGGGCATGAGCGCGCATATGGACCGCCTCGACGGCCGCGTCGCCCTCGTCACCGGCGCGACGCAGGGCATCGGCCGCGCCATCGCCCGCCGGCTCGCCTCGCTCGGCGCGGACATCGTCGTCACCGCATCGGGCCGCGATCCGGATGGCCTCGCCGAAACCTGCCGGCTGGTCGCGGCCGCAGGCCGGCGCGCCCATGCCATCCAGGTCGACCTTACCGATGAGGACGCGCGCTCCACCCTGGTCGCCCGTGCGGCCGAGGCGCTGGGCGCGGTCGACATTCTCGTCAACAACGCCGCCGGCATCGCCGCCTACGCGCCGCCCGGCAAGATCGACCTGCCGGCGCGGCTGCGCACGTTCGAGCTCAACTTCCACGCCCCCCTCGATCTCATCCAGGCGGCACTGCCGGCGATGCGGGAAAAGGGGTGGGGGCGCATCCTCAACATCACCTCGGAAACCGCGCACCAGCCCCGCATTCCCTATATCGGGTCGACCAAGTTCATCCACGGCCTCGTCACCTATGGTGCATCGAAGGCGGCGCTCGATCGCGTCACGCTCGGCCTCGCGGCCGAGCTGCACGGCACCGGCATCCATGTGAACGCGGTGAAGCCCTACAAGATCTGCGCGTCCGAAAATGCGCTCCAGCTCGCGCGGATGACGGCGCCGCACAACCCGGACTGGATCGAAGGCGTCGAGATGATGGCCGAAGCGGCCGCCATCCTGGTCGCCTCGTCCTTGAGCGGGGTGGTTTCCAACAGCCGCGAGGTGCTGGCCATGACCCAGTCGCCGCTCCGATCGCTGGACGGCGCGGCCGTGATCGGCGACGCCCACACCATCCCCGATATCGGCGACTGAAAGGCCCGCGCCGATCCGCCGCCGCCGCACGGCCCATCTTACCGCGATTTAATCCGGCGCACATCTTGCTCCCACCCCGCCGCGCCTAGAACGAGCGGGTCGATCGGGATTCCCCCTCCCGTCATCGCGAAATTGGCGGCGTCCGGTCTTTCCCCCTGTGACCGGGCGCCGTCCGCTTCCTGGTGGGGAGAGGTTTCGGGGATCAGCGTTGGAAAAGCCCGTCTTCTACGATGCCAGCGGCCGCCGCGACCGGTGGACCAAGCGCGCCTTCCTGGCGCTGATCCTCACGATCGTTCTCGCCTCCATCGCCTTCGCCATGACGGTGGTGGCCGTTCCCGTGCCCGAGCCGCTGGCGCTGGCCATGGAGCACCCGCTGCCCCGTCCGCTGCGCCAGCAGGTCAACCATCTTCGCCACAGCGCCGCGCGCGGCATCGCCACCCTGCGTCATGACGTCGGCTCCTGGTTGCCGCGCAAGGCGCTGCCGGTGCGGGCCGATCCGATCGCCGTCGGCTTCTACGTGCCCTGGGACGATGCCAGCCGGGCCTCGCTGCGTGCCCATATCGGCCAGCTCGACTGGCTGGTTCCCGGCACGATGAGCGTGGTCGGCCCCGCCCATCGTCTCCAGATCACGCCCGACCCGCGCCTGGATACGCTGATCGCCGCGACACCCCATCGGCTGAAGATATTGCCGATGGTGCAGAATGCCGTGGACGGCCGCTGGGACGGCGCCGGCACCGCCGCGCTGCTCGCCAGGCCCGCGCTCCGCCGTGCGCTGCTGGAGCAGATCGACGGCGCGCTGCAGGCCCGCAAGGCGGACGGCCTGATGCTCGATTTCGAGGACCTGCCCGCCAGCGCCCAGCACGACTATCTCGCCTTTCTGAAGGAAGCGCGCGCCAGGCTCGCGGCCGAGGGGCGGCTGCTGGCCGTGGCGGTGCCGGTGGGCAATGCCGATTGGCAGCTCAAGGCCTATGCCGCCGCCGCCGACCGGCTGGTGCTGATGGCCTATGACGAACATTCGCCGGAAGGCGAGGCCGGGCCGATCGCCAGCCAGCGCTGGTTCGTGCGGCAGCTGGACGAGGCGCTCGCCATCGTTCCCGCCGGCAAGGCGATCGTCGCGGTGGGCAGCTATGCCTATGACTGGACGGCGCCGGGCCGGGCCGAACCCCGATCGGTGGAGGAGGCGTGGCTCACCGCGCATGACAGCGAGGCGCCGATCCAGTTCGACCGGCAGAGCGGCAACGCCACCTTCAGCTACGAGGAAAACGGCGTTCCCCATAATGTGTGGCTGCTGGACGCCGCCAGCGCCTGGAACCAGCTTCGCGCCGCCCGCGCCAAGGCGGTGGCCGGCGTGGCGCTCTGGCGGCTCGGCACCGAGGACCCCGGCTTCTGGCAGGCGCTCGGCGGCTTCCACGGCGCCACCGTCCCGGACATGCGCGCGCTCCACACCGTCGGCAATGTCGATGTCGAAGGCAATGGGGAGATCCTGCGGATCGAGCATGTGCCGGTGGCCGGCCGCCGGGCGATGGTGCCCGACGCGCGCGGCCTGATCGTCGACGAACATTATCAGGCGCTGCCCACGCCCTATGTCGTCCGCCGCACCGGCTATCGGCCCGGCCTCGTCGCGCTCAGCTTCGATGACGGTCCCGACGCGGAATGGACGCCCAAGATCCTCGACATCCTCCGCCGGGAGCATGTTCCCGCCACCTTCTTCCTGATCGGCGAGAATGCGATGGATCATCCGCTGCTGGTGAAGCGGATCATCGACCAGGGCAGCGAAGTCGGCAGCCACACCTTCACGCATCCCAACCTTGCCCAGGAATCCGCGCGCGGCACCCGGCTGGAGCTGAACGCCACGCAGCGCGTGGTCGAAGCCTATACCGGCCGATCGATCCGGCTGTTCCGCGCCCCTTATTTCGGCGACGCCGAGCCCACCACGGCGGACGAGCTCATTCCCGCCTTCGCCGCCCAGCAGGCCGGCTATACCAATGTCGGGCTGCACGTCGATCCCGACGACTGGAAGCGCCCCGGCGTCGACTGGATCGTCCGGTCGACGCTCGCGCAGGTGCAGCGCGGCAATGCCGAACGCTCGGGGCAGATCGTGCTGCTGCACGACGGCGGCGGCGATCGATCGCAGACGGTGGCGGCCCTGCCGCGGATCATCGATGCCCTGCAGGCACAGGGTTACAGCTTCGTCCCGGTATCCCGTCTGGCCGGCCTCACCCCCGATCAGGTGATGCCCCCGGTCACGGGCAGCGATCTGCTGTCGGTGCGGATGGATGTCGGCCTGTTCCTGTTCCTCGCGGGCTTCAACTACGCGCTGAAATGGCTGTTCTTCCTGGCGATCGCGCTCGGCATGGCGCGGGCCGTGCTGCTCGCCGTCCTGGCCGTCGACGGCAATCGCCGCCGCAAGCGGCCGGTTGCGCCCGCCATCGATCCCGCGCGCTTCGTATCGGTGCTGATCCCGGCCTTCAACGAGGCCCGCGTGATCGAAAATTCGATCCGCCGCGTGCTCGCCAGCCGCGACGTGCAGGTCGAGGTGATCGTGATCGACGACGGCTCGTCCGACGGAACGAGCGCGGTGGTGCGGGCGGCCTTCGCCGATGAGCCCCGCGTCCGGCTGCTCACGCTCGGCAATGGCGGCAAGGCGCGCGCGCTCAACCGCGGGCTGCAACTGGCGTGCGGCGAGATCATCATCGCGCTCGACGCCGATACCCAGTTCGAACCGGATACGATCGCGCTGCTGGCCCGCTGGTTCCGCGATCCCGCCATCGGCGCCGTCGCCGGCAATGCCAAGGTCGGCAACCGCATCAACCTCGTCACCCGCTGGCAGGCGGTGGAATATGTGACGGCGCAGAATCTGGAACGCCGGGCGCTGGCGCGCTTCGATGCGATCATGGTCGTGCCCGGCGCCGTCGGCGCGTGGCGCAGGGCGGCGCTGGAGGATGTCGGCGGCTACCCCGTCGATACGCTGGCCGAGGACCAGGATCTCACCATCGCCATCCAGCGGCATGGCTGGCGCGTCGGTTATGACGCCGATGCCGTGGCCTGGACGGAAGCGCCGGAAAGCTTCGCGGCATTGGTGAAGCAGCGCTTCCGCTGGGCTTTCGGGACCTTGCAATGCCTGTGGAAGCATCGGGCGGTGATGCGCGATCGCCGGCCCGCGGGGCTTGCCTTCGTCGGCATTCCGCAGGCGTGGATATTCCAGATCGGCTTCGCGATCATCTCCCCGCTGATCGACCTCGCCCTCCTGGCCAGCCTGGTTTCCACCGCGATCCGCATCCACCAGCATGGCTGGGCGCAGACGCAGAGCGACGTGCTGCGCATGGCGATCTACTGGATCGTCTTCGTCGCGATCGACGTGGCGTGCGGGTGGATCGCCTATCGGCTGGAACGCCGCGAAAGCCGCTATCCGGCGCTGCTGCTGGTGGCGCAGCGCTTCGTCTACCGGCAGCTCATGTATTCGGTGGTGATCCGGGCGGTGGCCAATGCGCTGCGCGGCCCATGGATCGGCTGGGGCAAGCTGGAACGGAGCGGGCGGGTCGAGATGAAGGCCGCCGGCTGACCGATGCCGGTTTCCCGCATGGACGCATTGTCATGGTGGGGCCACCTCGCGGGCAGGGCGGCTTCCCTAGCATCGGCGGGCGATGGGACGAGCATGGAGGCCCGCATGCGTGGAAGGAAGGCAGGAATCGCGGTGGGCGCGCTGCTCGCGGCGCTGGCGGCCTTCGCCATATGGCTGGGCTATATCGGCTATTTCGGCGGTCCCGTCTTTTTCGAGCTGCCGGCGGAAAAGCCGTCGCCCCCCGAGCTTCGGGGAACGGTGGCGGTGATCCTGTCCGGCGACATGGGCTTCCGCATCGGCATGGGGCCTCGCATTGCGAAGCGCCTTGCCGCGGATGGCATTCCGGTGCTGGGGGTCAGCTCGCTCACCTATTTCCGCCACGAACGTTCGCCGGTGGAGGTCGCCGCGCTGCTGGACGCGGCCGCCGGACGCGCTTTGGCGTTCGGCCATGCCGATCGGCTGATCCTGATCGGCCAGTCCTTCGGCGCGGACATGCTGCACGTCGGGCTGGTCGACATGCCGCCCGCGCTGCGCGCGAAGGTCGCCATGGTGGGGCTGGTCGTGCCCACCGACAGCCTGATCTTCCGCGCTTCCCCGTCCGAGCTGTTCAACTGGACGCCGCCCGATGCGCCCGCATTGCCGACGGCCCGTGCGCTCGATTGGGTTCCGGCCGTCTGCATCCAGGGCCGGGAGGAGGAAGACAGCCTTTGCCCGCATCTCGACCAGCCGAACATGCGCAGGCTGGTCCTGCCGGGCGGGCATCCGCTCCATCGCGACGTCGACGCGCTCCACGCGGCCCTCTGGCGGGAAATCATGGCAACGGCA
The DNA here is from genome assembly GCF_003034225.1 of Edaphosphingomonas fennica. Lineage (GTDB taxonomy): Bacteria > Pseudomonadota > Alphaproteobacteria > Sphingomonadales > Sphingomonadaceae > Sphingomonas_E > Sphingomonas_E fennica. The sequence continues at coordinate 32,241 of NZ_PHHF01000086.1, read as the reverse complement.
CGGGCGCCCCGTGCGGGAGCGGTTTCGTGATCCGCCGGGCCTGGCTGCGGGCCGGGCTGGCGATCGCCGCCGCCCTGGCGCCGCTTTCGACCGGCGCGCATGCCGCATCCGGAATTGGCGACATCGCCGGCACCTGGATCAACCCGCATGGCAGCGTGAAGGTCGTTACCGGCGATTGCGGCGGCAGGCTGTGCGGCTGGATAAGCTGGGTGAATGCCGAGGCCATGGCCGATGCGCAGTCCAGCGGGGTCACGCGGCTGATCGGCACCGAGCTGCTGCGCAATTACCACGCCACCGATGCGGGGCGCTGGCAGGGCGAGGTCTATGTGCCCGATATGGGGCGCACTTTCTATTCCACCATCGATCTGCGCGGTCACGATCGCCTGCGGATAAGCGGCTGCATCCTCGGCGGCTTCATGTGCAAGTCGCAGATCTGGCAGCGGGCCTGAACCGGATGCTCGCCACAGCCCGCCGGTTCGCCCAGCGATACGGGCTGGCCCTGAAGATCGCGGCCATCGTCCTGCTCGCGGCGGCCGGGCTGGCGGCGTTGCACGGATTGCTGGCCGAGGTCCGCCCCCATCAGGTGATCGTCGCCTTCCGCGCGCTCGGGGCCGGGCAGATCGCGGCCTCCGTCCTGCTGACGGCGGCCAGCTATTTCATGCTGACGCTCTATGACGTGCTGGCGCTCAGGATCATCGGCCGGCCGCTTCCCTATCGCACCGCCGCGCTCGCCTCGCTCGCCAGCTATACGCTCAGCCACAATTTCGGCTTCGCGCTGCTCACCGGCGGATCGGCGCGATACCGGGTCTATCGCAGCGCGGGATTGGACGCGGGCGAGATCGTCCGCGTCATCGCAACCGCCAGCATCACCTTCTGGATGGGCGTGGTGGCGATGGCGGCGGTGGCGCTGGTCGCGCATCCGATGGCGCTCGACCTGGGGATATTCACCTTGTCCCCCTTCGCGCAGCGCTGCGCCGGCGCGACGATCATCGCCGCGGGGCTGGTTGTAGCGCGACGATTACGGAGTCCGGTCGGCGTCAATTTTGATGGCCGATAGGTGGCCNGCTGGTGCTGATCTGGAAGCTGCGCGGCGAAAGCCGGTCCGTCCGCCTGTTCCGCTGGAGCTTCCCCCATCCGAGCCCCGGCCAGGCGATCGCGCAGATCGCCATCGCCGCCCTCGATCTTGCGGCGGCGAGCGGGGCGCTGCTGGTCCTGGTCCCCGGCGCCGGCCTCCACCAGTTTCCGCTCTTCTTCCTCGCTTATACGGTGGCGATCATTGCCAGCCTGCTCAGCCACGTGCCGGGCGGGGTAGGGGTGTTCGAAGCCGTCATCCTCGCCGCGTTGCCCGAAATCGCGCCGCCGTCGCTGCTGGCGGCGCTCATCATGTATCGGATCATCTATTATCTGGCGCCGCTGATGGTCGCCGCCGCATTGCTGGTCGTCCACGAACGGCGCCAGATCGGCCGCCCCGTCGCCGCCGCGATGGGCGCGGTGCAGTTCGTCCTGCACGGCATCGCGCCCTCGCTTCTCGCCGCGATAACCTTCATCGGCGGCGTGGTGCTGCTGATCTCGGGAGCGCTGCCGGCGGTTCCGGCCCGCCTTCACGAGCTTCGGGCATTATTGCCGCTGCCCTTCGTCGAAGCCTCGCATATCGCCGCCAGCCTTGCCGGCACCGGCCTGCTGCTGATCGCGCCCGGCCTCTATCGCCAGCTGGACGGCGCCTTCCACCTTTGCCGCGCGCTGCTGCTGGCGGGGGCGGCCTTTTCCCTGGCGAAGGGGGTGGATTATGAGGAGGCCGTGATCCTCCTCGCGATCGCCGCGCTGCTCCAGCTATCGCGCAAGGCCTTCTACCGGCGCACCGCGCTCACGACCGCGATCGCCTCGCCCCGCGCGATCATCGCCATCCTGCTGGCGGTCGGGCTTTCCACCTGGATCGGATTCTTTTCCTACAAGCATGTCGCCTATCAGAGCGATCTCTGGTGGCAGTTCGCCTGGAACGGGGATGCCTCGCGCTTCCTCCGGGCGAGCTTCGCCGTCGCCGTCGTGCTGGCGGCGGCGGCGGTGCTCCAGCTCTTCCAATATGTCCATCCGCCGGCCGATCGGCGGTCCGACGGCGCCGATGCCGCGCTCGCCATTTCCGCCAGCGCCCGCACCGAGGCGATGCTGGCCTTCACCGGGGACAAGCGCTTCCTGTTTTCCGCCACGGGACAGGCGCTGCTGATGTATCAGGTGCAGGGGCAGAGCTGGATCGTCATGGGCGATCCCGTCGGCCCGCAAGGCGAATGGCCCGAGCTGGTGTGGCGGATCCGCGAGATGGCGGACGCCGCGCAGGGGCGCCTCATGCTCTATCAGATATCGATGGATTGCGTGCCGCTCGCCATCGATCTCGGCCTCCAGCTCGTCAAATATGGCGAGGAGGCGCGCGTGTTCCTGCCGGATTTCGCGCTGGACGGGCCCGACATGAAGGGCCTGCGCCATGCCGAGCGCCGGGCCGCGCGGGAAGGCGCCGAATTCGCCATCCTCCCGGCGGCCGAAGTGCCCGCCGCGATGGCGGAGCTGCGCGCGGTTTCCGATGCCTGGCTTGCCGAGAAGGGGAATATGGAGAAAGCCTTCTCGGTCGGCCGCTTCGATCCGGCCTATCTCGCCCGCTTCGATTGCGCCGTCGTCCGCCATGCCGGCCGCATCGTCGCCTTCGCCAATATCTGGGCCACATCCAACCGGGAGGAGCTTTCCGTTGATCTGATGCGGCATGTGGCGACGATGCCCTACGGGACGATGGATTTCCTGTTCGTCCAGCTGATGAAATGGGGGCGGGATCGGGGTTATCGCTGGTTCAGCCTGGGCCTTGCCCCCCTTGCCGGGATAGAGGCGCGGCGGCTGGCCCCGATGTGGGCCCGCGCCGGCACCTTCCTCTACCGCCATGGCGATGCCTTCTACGGGTTCGAAGGGCTGCGATCCTACAAGGACAAGTTCGCCCCGCGCTGGGAGCCGCGCTATATCGCGAGCGCCCATGGCGTGGGGCTGGCCCGCGCCCTGATCGACCTGCAGACCCTTGTCGGCGGCAGCTCGAGAAGCGCCGCGCGCCGTGCCAGCCTCGCCTTGGTCGCCTGACCGGGCGTGCCGCGACGCATTACCAAAGCTTCATTCCGGCGCCATCGGCCGGTCCGGCACCGGAGCGCATCCTCTGCGATGGGGGGATGTAACCGAGGGAGTATCCGATGAAGGCATATCATCTTCTCGCGGCGGGCCTCGTGCTCGGCCTTTCGGGCGCGGCCGCGGATGCGGCTTCCTGCCGGGATGCGCACGGCAAGTTCATAACCTGCCCCAAGCCCGCGGCGGCGGCCAAGCAAAGCTGCCATGATGCCAGGGGCAAGTTCGTCAAATGCCCGGCCTCCGCCGCGCACGGCGCTGCCGGATCGGCCACGAAAGGCCGATAATCTCATAAGGGAAAGCGCATTTTGGCCCGAGGGCCATCCGCTCGACCGCTGAACATGACCGGGGGGCCATCGCCATGGGCGACGGCCCCCCGGTCACGAGTTCCGTCCTTACTTCTTCTTGGCCGCCGTTTTCTTCGCCTTGCCATGCGTGGCCTTGTGGTGCCGGGCCTCCGAAGGGTTCATGCACTTGTCCCGCACGGTTCGGGAACATAGCGGCACATTGGCGTCCGCCGTGGCGGCCGGTGCGGCGGCGGCATCCGCCGGGGGGGCATCCGTGGTCTGCGGGGCCGCATAGGCCGCGCCGGCGCCGAATAGAGACAAGGTCGCGACAAACAGAAGCGTCTTCATGATGTCATCCCTTCTCGATCGAAATGAATGAACCGGTGCCTCGCACCCATGGCTTCTAGCGTTTCATTTCCATCACGACGGCGGATCACAGCCGAGTCGTGCGGCAGTCGAACGCCTTAGCTGGCGGAAATATCCATCATCCTTTTCGCGACCTTGCTGCGATCAGGGGAGGGCCGGCTTGCAGTTGCGCGCCGTATAGAGGCCGCGAAGGAAACCGCGCCGCGCCAGCCCGGCATCGACCGCGACCGCATAGCGCCGCTCGGCCGGCGCCGCCCCCGATATCTCCCGCACCAGGCCCCGGAAGGGGATGAAGGCGTTCACCACCGTCTTGCCGCCGGCTTCGGCCAGCTTGCCGGCCTTGTTCTCGCGCTTGGGCTCGCCGCCCTTGAAATCGGGGCCGAGATGCTCGGTAAGCGCGCCGATCGCGGTGGATATCTGCTTGCAGGTCTTGAGGCCGCCCATCGCATAAGGGGCCAGCACCGCATCGGCGAGCGCGGGCGGAATATCCTTCTTGTCCACGCCCACGTCGCGCACCGGCTGGGTGGCGATCTGCCCGGCCTTCTTGGCGGTTTCCTCCACATCGTTGCCGCCATCCTGCTGGGCCGGCCGCGCATCGGCCTGCCAGGCGGATGCCAGGGCGGCCAGAAGGATCGGATAGCCGACAGGCCTGACGATATCTGCGATCTTCATTCCAAGCTCCTCGCCGCGCCGATCGGGCCGATACTATCCGACATCAAAATGTCGGCAATAGGGCCGGGGTTCCACCCGCCGGGGAACATGCGGCCCGCCGCGAGGGTTGGGCCTTCCGGGAACGGACCGGCAGGCAGCGATCGGGTGGGCGGATGGCGAGCGGCGGCAAAAAGGTCATCTACGCGGCTCTTGCCGGCAATCTCGGCATCGCGATCGCCAAATTCATCGCCGCCACCTTTACCGGCAGCTCCTCCATGTTGACGGAAGGCGTGCACTCGCTGGTCGATACCGGCAACCAGTGGCTGCTGCTCTACGGGATCAGGCAATCGAAGCGCGAGCCCGATATCATCCACCCCTTCGGCTATGGGCGGGAGCTTTATTTCTGGAGCTTCATCGTCGCGCTGCTGATCTTCGCGGGCGGCGCGGGGGTATCGATCTATGAAGGGCTGATCCACATCCGCCGGCCGGAAACCATGTCCTCCCCGGTGATCAACTATATCGTGCTGGCGATCGCATTCGTCTTCGAAGCGTCGTCCTGGACGGTCGCGATGCGCGAATTTTCCCGGACCAAGGGCGGCGACGGCTGGTGGGCGGCGATCCGCCGCAGCAAGGACCCTTCCACCTTCGCGGTCCTGTTCGAGGACAGCGCGGCGATGATCGGCATCGTGATCGCCGCCATCTTCATCACGCTCGCCCTGGTGACGGGCGATCCCCGGCTGGACGGCGTTGGATCCATCCTGATCGGCGGCGTGCTGGCGGTGGTGGCGCTGCTCCTGGCGCGCGAGAGCAAGGGGCTGCTGATCGGCGAGCGGGCAAGCCCGGCGCTCAGCGGATCGATCGCCGCCCTGGCCAAGGCCCAGCCCGGCGTCTGCGCGGTCAATGAAGTGCTGACGCTGCACATGGCGCCCGATCAGGTGACGGCCGCGATCAGCCTCGATTTCGACGACGACCTCACCACGCGGGAGATCGAGCGCGCCGTGGCGGAGATCGAGGCGCGAACCGCCGCCGCGCATCCCGAAGTCACCCACGTCTTCATCCGGCCGCAAGCCCGCCGGGAAAGCGGATCGCCCGCCAGCTGAAGGGAGAGGGAGGCAATGGCGCCGGAGGCCGGGCGCCGAATGCAAAACGGGCGCCCCCGGAAGGAGGCGCCCGCTCTTGCCACACGCCCGGCGAGCCGGGCGCGGCGCGAATTACATCGCGTTCGTGGCGTTCTCGACAACAGCCGAAGCGTTGTCGGCAGCGTTCTCGACAGCCGCCGCAGCGTTGTCGCTGGTGTTCTCGATCGCCGCGGTCGCGTTGTCGGCGGTCGCCTCGATGGCTTCGACAGCGTTATCCGCGACATTCTCGACCGCCGTTTCAGTCGGCGACTTGTTGCACGCGGCCAGGGCAATCAGGCCGGTGGCAGCGAGAACAAAGCTAAGCTTCTTCATTCGAGCAGCTCCCATAGTTCTTTATCAGAGGCCGGCCCGAACGCCGTCCCGGCGGCCCCCATAGCGTCGCCCCCGTCGTCGTCAACGCCAAATTCAGCGAGGGTCGCGTGTTTTCTGCCGTCTTGCGCCGCATCGCACAAGTCATTTTGATGATTTACTCTCCTTCGGTGGGCGCCACCGGCCCCAGTTCCGTGGGGTCATTCGCCACCGTCGCGATCATCGCGGTCCATGCCGCCACGTTCTGCGAAAGCTGGATTCGGTCGATCTTGTCGAGCGTATCGTCGGGCGTGTGGTGCAGGTCGAAATAGCGGCTGCCGTCCTGGCTCAGCGAGATCACGGGCACGCCCGTGGCCGCCAGCGGGGCGATATCCGATCCGCCGCGCGCCGTGTTGCTTCCCTTGGCCACGCCGATCGGCTCCAGCGCCTGCGCCAGCCTGGCGACCACCGGCATGGCCGCCTGGTTCACGTAGGTCTGGAAGCGGTAGATGCGATCGGCGCCGAAATCGGATTCGGCCAGAACCGCATGCTTTTCATTGATATGCGCGTTCCGATAGGCGGTCCCGCCCAGCAGCCCGACCTCCTCGGCGCCGAACCATACCACCCGAATCGTCCGCAGCGGCGTGCCGGCATCCATCACGCGCTTGGCGGCGGCGGTCACGATGCCGCAGCCGGAGGCGTCGTCGATGGCGCCGGTGCCGAGATCCCAGCTATCGAGATGGCATCCGACCAGCACGATCCCGGCCTTGGGATCGCGGCCGGGCACTTCGGCCATCACATTGCCGGATTCGCGCGGGCCGATATTCTTCGGGGTCAGCACCAGTTTCATCGTCACCGGCTTGCCGCGCGCAAGGATGCGCTTGAGCTGTTCGGCATCGGGCAGCGTGAGGGCGGCGGCCGGGATCGGCTTGACGCCATCCGTCCAGCTCTGGACGCCGGTATGCGGATTGCGGTGGAAATCGGTGCCGATCGACCGGATGATGATCGCGGCCGCCCCCTTCCTGCTGGCGATCGAGGGGCCCTTGCGCCGGGTGACGCCGAACGCGCCATAGCTCGATCCGTCCTGCGTCGCGCCCATGGCGTGATCGACGAACACGATCTTGCCGCGGACCTGGGCCTCCGGCGCGGCTTCGAGCGCGGCGAGGGTAGGGAAGGCCGCGATTTCGGCGGTGATACCGCCGGCGGGCGTGGCGCCGCTATTGCCCAGCGCGGCCAGCACCAGCTTCTGGGGGAAGGGGGAGACGATCTCCGCGCTTTCCTCGCCGCGCACCCAGACCGGCATCTGGAACGGCTCGATCCGCGGATTGCTGAAGCCCAGGGCGTTGAGACGGACGACCGCCCAATTCCGCGCGCGCGCTTCCGCCTCGGTGCCGGCAAGCCGCTGGCCGACCTCGGTGGTAAGGCCCTCGGTGATCGACCAGGCGATATCGTCCTTGAGGGCGGCGTCGCGGAGGGCCGCGACATCCATGGTCTGCGCAAGGGCTGGGGTGGCAAGGAAGGTTGCGGCAAGGATCGCTGCTGGCAGGCGCATGAAGGTGGATGCTCCCCTGGAGATGCTGATCCTGCCCAAGTGGCGGAACATCCGCCGCAAAACAATAGGGGCCTCGGCTCGCCCCCCGATGCCGAGGCCCCTACCGGGCCTTGCTGCGATCCTGCGTGAAGCAGCCGCGCCATGCCTTCGCGTCCCCAAAGGACCGGCCAACCGGAAAGCAACTCTCATGCCACTGGCTCTGCGGCTTGATACCGGCCACCCCGCCTCCCATATCCTGTAAAATATCCCGACATGCCGAGGGATTGCCCCAAGGGTGACGCCGGGCTGTCGCACCGGTTTGCCAAGTGCCCGGCGCTGGGCTAGGTGCGGCGGGATTTTTTCAGCCTCGACCGTTTTTTCCGGAGATCACAGCCGATGGCCGTGCAGTACAGCTACGTCATGAAGGGTCTCACCAAGACCTTCCCCGGCGCGAACAAGCCGATTTTCAATAACATCCACCTGCAGTTCCTCCCCGGCACGAAGATCGCGATCATCGGCGTCAACGGCGCCGGCAAATCGACGCTGATGAAGGTGATGGCCGGCATCGACACCGATTTCTCGGGCGAGGCCTGGGCGGCCGAAGGCATCCGCGTCGGCTATCTGCCGCAGGAGCCGCAGCTCGACCCGGCCAAGACGGTCAAGGAAAACGTCATGGACGGCGTGCGCCCCGTCGCCGACATGATCGACCGGTTCAACGAAATCTCGAACCTGATGGGCGATCCGCCCGAGGATGCCGATTTCGATGCCCTGCTCGCCGAGATGGGCGAGTTGCAGGAGAAGATCGACGCGGTGGACGGCTGGACGCTCGACAACCAGCTCGAAATCGCGATGGAAGCGCTGCGTTGCCCGCCGGGCGACTGGGCGGTGGACAGCCTTTCCGGTGGCGAGAAGCGCCGCATCGCGCTTTGCCGCCTGCTGCTCGAAAAGCCCGATATCCTGCTGCTCGACGAACCGACCAACCACCTGGACGCGGAAAGCGTGCAGTGGCTGGAACAGCATCTGATCGAATATCCGGGCAACGTCATCCTCGTCACCCACGATCGCTACTTCCTCGACAATGTCGTGGGCTGGGTGCTGGAGCTCGATCGCGGCCGGGGCCTCCCGTTCGAGGGCAATTATTCCGCCTGGCTGGAAGCCAAGGCCAAGCGGATGGAGCAGGAAGAGCGCGAGGAAGCCGGCCGCCAGAAGGCGATCAAGGAAGAGCTGGAGTGGATCCGGCAGACGCCCAAGGCGCGCCAGTCCAAGTCCAAGGCCCGTATCCGCGCGTTCGACGAGCTCGTCGAGAAGCAGAATGCCCGCGCGCCGGGCAAGGCCCAGATCGTCATCCAGACGCCGGAACGCCTCGGCGGCAAGGTGATCGAGGCGAAGAACCTCACCAAGGCCTATGGCGACAAGCTGCTGTTCGAGGATCTCAGCTTCACGCTGCCGCCGGGCGGCATCGTCGGCGTGATCGGCCCCAACGGCGCCGGCAAATCCACCCTGTTCCGCCTCATCACCGGGCAGGAAAAGCCCGATTCGGGCGAGATCGACGTCGGCCCCACCGTGAAGCTCGGCTATGTCGACCAGTCACGCGACGCGCTCGACGCCAACAAGAATGTCTGGGAGGAAGTGTCCGGCGGGCATGACCTGATGACGGTCGGCAAGTTCGAGATGTCGACGCGCGCCTATGTCGGCGCCTTCAACTTCAAGGGGCCGGACCAGCAAAAGAAGGTCGGCCAGCTTTCGGGCGGTGAGCGCAACCGCGTCCACATGGCCAAGATGCTGAAGCAGGGCGGCAACGTGCTGCTGCTCGACGAACCGACCAACGACCTCGACGTCGAGACGCTGCGCGCGCTGGAAGAGGCACTGGAGAATTTCGCCGGCTGCGCCGTGGTCATCAGCCACGACCGCTTCTTCCTCGATCGCCTGGCGACCCATATCCTGGCGTTCGAGGGCGACAGCCACGTCGAATGGTTCGAAGGCAATTTCGAAGCCTATGAGGAGGATAAACGCCGCCGCCTGGGCGACGCCGCCGATCGTCCGACCCGGCTCGCCTACAAGAAGCTGACGCGCTGAAGAACGGCAGGCGCGGCTCGGACGATTCGGCCAAAGGGGCCGGAACGGACGGCCGCGCCATCCCTCCTCGACGGGCGGGACCGAGAAATCCTCAATAGAAATCGGAGGGATTCGGCGTCGGCTTCTTGCAGGCCTTCAGCACGCCGCGATCGCAATCCCGCTTCTGCTCGCGCCAGGCCGCCATGGCATCGGCATAGGCGCGCTGCTGCTGGGCGAAGCGGGCCTCGTCCTGGGCCACGGCCTGCGCATGAGCCTGCACCGACGTGCGATAGGCGGCCATGTCCGCCTCATATTGCGCCTGGACGGCCTCGGAAGCCGCCTGCTGGGCCGACGCTTCGCTGTCCTCCCGGGCATTGAGCCCGCGCGTTACCGGCACCTCCTGCGCATCGGCGGCGCTTTCCACGGCGGTTTGCGGGGCAGGGGCGGTCTGCGCGACGGCGGCACCGCCCGCGAACGCCAGCAGGGCGGCGATGGGAATCCTCAAATGCATCCTCGTTCCTCCTTCCCCTGTCGAAAGGAAGGAACGTCGCGGTCGCCGATCCCGTTCCGGGTGTGAGCCCGGCCGGATGTCAGGCCGGGTGGAACTCGCCGCTGCCGGGGTCCATCACATGCAGCACGCCGTCCGCAATAGCGAAATAGGCGCCGTGCAGCCGCAGCCGCCCCTCGCGCTCGCGTTCCACGATGCACGGGAAGGTGCGCAGATTGTCGAGGCTGACCTTCACGGCGGCCTCTTCCATCGCCCGGTGCGCCGCCGGTCCATCGGTGCCGTGCACGGCCACCACCGCATCGCGCGCCGGGCGCAGCATATCGATCCAGTCGGCGATGAAGCCGCCCTCGCCGGGGCGCATATCCTTGAATTTCTGGCTCAGCGATGCCGAGCAGCCGCCGCAGGCGCCGTGGCCCATCACCACGATCTCCGACACCTCGAGCTGGGTGACGGCGAATTCCAGCGCCGCCGACACGCCATGATGGCCGCCGCCCGTTTCCATGGGCGGCACCAGATTGGCGACATTGCGGACGACGAACATCTCGCCCGGCGAGGTATCGAAGATTCGAGTCGGATCGACGCGGCTGTCGGAGCAGGCGATCACCAGCACCTTGGGGCTTTGCCCTTCGGCCAGTTCCGCCCAGCGGGCGCGCTCGCGGGACCATTCGCCGGCCTTGAAGCGGCGATAGCCTTCGATCATGTTCTGGAAGTCGCTCATGCCCGTGCCGTAGCGGCAGGATGTCGGGGCTGGCAAGTCGCGCTTCGCATCGCTATCTGGCCAATCATGACCGAGCCGCTCGCTTCCCCCGCCTCGCCCCGCACCCGCAAGCCGGACTGGATCCGCGTCCGCGCGCCGATCGGCGAGGCTTTCTCCCAGACCCGCCAGCTCATGCGGCGGCTGAACCTCGCCACCGTGTGCGAGGAGGCGGCCTGCCCCAATATCGGCGAATGCTGGACGAAGAAGCATGCGACGGTGATGATCCTGGGCGATACCTGCACCCGCGCCTGCGCCTTCTGCAACGTGAAGACGGGCATGCCCCGCGCGGTCGACCCGCTGGAGCCGCAGCACGTGGCGGACGCGGCGGCCGAGCTTGGGCTCGAACATATCGTCATCACCTCGGTGGATCGCGACGACCTGCCCGATGGCGGCGCATCGCAGTTCGTGAAGGTGATCGAGGCGCTTCGCCGCACCACGCCGTCCACGACGATCGAAATCCTGACGCCGGATTTCCGCAACAAGGCGGATGCCGCGCTCGAATCGATCATCGCCGCGCGGCCGGACGTCTATAACCACAATCTCGAAACCGTCCCCAGGCTCTATCCGACGATCCGCCCCGGCGCGCGTTATTATGCGTCGCTGCGCCTGCTGGAGACGGTGAAGCGGCTCGATCCGTCGATCTTCACCAAGTCCGGCGTGATGGTCGGCCTGGGCGAGGAGCGGATGGAAATCCATCAGGTGATGGACGACATGCGTTCCGCCAACATCGATTTCCTCACCATCGGCCAGTATCTGCAGCCCACGCCGCGCCACGCCAAGGTGGCCGAATTCGTGACGCCGCAGACTTTCTCGGCCTATGCGGCGATCGCGCGGGCCAAGGGCTTCCTGCTGGTCGCCTCCAGCCCGCTCACCCGGTCGAGCTACCATGCCGGGGACGATTTCGCGAAGCTCCGCGCCGCCCGCGAGGCCCAGCTTGCCAAAGCATAGCGAAACCCGGCACCTGCCTTATTCGCCCGAGCAGCTTTTCGAGCTGGTGGCCGATGTGCCGCGCTATCAGGAATTCCTGCCCTGGGTGGCCGCCGTCCGTGTCCGTTCGGACAGCGAAGCGGAAATGGTCGCGGACCTCGTGGTCGGCTTCAAGGGCCTGCGGGAGAATTTCACCTCGCTGGTCCACAAGAAGCGGCCCGAATCGATCCGCGTCGAATATGTCGATGGCCCGCTGAAATATCTGCACAACGACTGGACGTTCCGGCCGGACGGGCAGGGCGGCACGATGCTGGATTTCTCGGTGGATTTCGCCTTCCGCTCGGCGATCTTCGAGATGCTGGCCGGCCAGGTCTTCGATCGCGCGCTGCGCAAGATGATCGGCGCGTTCGAACAGCGCGCCGCAGAGCTTTACGGCACCGACGCATCCGGCATCAGCAGGTCGAGCGCGACCAGCGCCGCCTGAAGGCGGATGCCGCCCCGGCCCAGATCGCCGAACTCATGCGCATCGGCGGTCACGTCATTGGCGTCGCCGCCCTTTTCGGCGCGGGCGAAAACCACGGTCCCCACCGGTTTCTTCTCGCTGCCGCCATCGGGGCCGGCAATGCCGGTGATGGCGACGGCGACGTCGGCTTCCGCCCGTTCCAGCGCGCCGCGCGCCATGCCCCAGGCCACCGCGATCGAAACCGCGCCGAACGTCTCCAGCACGTCCAGGCTCACGCCCAGCATCCGGATCTTCGCCTCGTTCGAATAGGTCACGTAGCCGGCCAGGAACACGTCGGACGATCCGGGTATCTCGGTCAGCGCGGCGGAAACGAGGCCGCCCGTGCAGCTTTCGGCCACCGCGATCGTCTTGCCGGCCGCGCGGTTGGCATCGATCACGCGGCGCGCGGCGTCCACCAGCTCGCGGGGCAGGGTGGTGTCCACCATGTCAGCGGTCTCCCTTGGCGGCCGGGCAGATGGCGAAGGGGCTTTCCCCCGGCGCGCTGTCCTTCGATCCCAATATCATCAGCATCGCCGTCAGCCGGCCGAGATTCTCGGCGGGCAGGGGGCTCAGCAATTCGACCGCTTCGTTCACGTCGCCACAATCCTTGGGTTTGATCGTCTCGGCTATGGCGACGCCCACGATGCTCGTCATCATCGCCTTTTCCGTCGTATCGCCCAGCCCGGTCATATCCTGCCCCATCAGCGAGGTCATCGCGGTGCGCGCGACCGGCCAATGCCGCTCGCTTTCCGCGCGATAACGCTCTGCGAGCGCCGGGCCGGACTGGCGCAGAAAGGCATTCGGCGCCAGCGTGCCCGAACATCTGTTGCCCATGCCCTCCAGCACGGAAGGCAGGGCGTAGGTCATCAGCGCCTCCAGCTGCGGGCGCGTGATGCAGGATGCCGGATCGTTCTGCTTCGCCATGGTCGCGGCTGCCGCCGGAGAGGCAAGCGTCGCCAGCAGGGATAGCAGGGATGGGATGGTGCGCACGTCGATAGCCTTCCGGTTCGGATTCATCGATCTTCCGGCACGCGCACCGTCACGATCGCCTGCGCGGCTATGCCTTCGCCCCGGCCGGTGAAGCCCAGCCGTTCGGTGGTGGTGGCCTTGATGCTAACCCCGCGTTCGGGCAGCCGCAACAGCGCGGCGACACGGGCGCGCATGGCATCCCGATGCGGGCCGATCTTCGGCGCCTCGCAGATGATCGTCAGGTCGACATGGTCGATCACGCCGCCCGCGGCCTCGATCAGCCCACGCGCATGCTCGACGAAGCGGTCCGATGCGGCCCCGCGCCATTGCGGATCGGACGGCGGGAAATGGCTGCCGATATCGCCGTCGCCGATCGCGCCCAGCATCGCATCGGTGATCGCATGCAGGGCCACGTCCGCATCGCTGTGGCCGGCCAGCCCCCGGCTGTGGGGAATGGAGATCCCCGCAAGCCACAGGTCGGTATCATCCGCAAAGGCATGGACGTCGAAGCCCATGCCCACGCGCGTCACCATGCGCGCGCCCAGCCTTTGCTCCGCCGTCATGACGTCCTCCTGGAAGGTGATCTTCTCCAGCGCCGGATCGCCCGCCACGATCGCCACGGCATGGCCGGCAGCGCGCAGGATCTGGGCATCGTCGGTCGCCTCCCGTTCCCCCGGCCAGGCGCGGTGGGCCGCCAATATGGCGTCGAAGACGAAGCTCTGCGGCGTCTGGACGCGCACAAGCCCGTCCCGCGGGACGACCTCGCCCAATTCCGGGCCGCCACGCGCCAGCGTGTCGGCGACGGGAATGGCGGGCACCGCGCCCTCCGCCCCGCCGAGGGAGGCGACCAGCCGGTCGATCACCGCGGCGGGCAGGAAAGGGCGCGCCGCATCATGGATCATCACCAGCCGGGCTTTCCCGATCGCCTCCAGCCCGCGCATCACCGATTCGCGGCGGGTGGCTCCGCCCGTCACCGACGGAAGGAAGAGGGCCGGCGGCGCTCCGCTCGCGGCCATCGCCTCCGCGCAAAGCGTTTCCTGTCCCGCCCCGATCACCAGCTGGATGCGGTCGATCGCCGGATGCCGGCTGAAAGCCTGGATGGCGTGAGCCAGCATCGGCTTGCCCCCGATCGGCCGATATTGCTTGGGCAGGCCGCCGCCCGCGCGCTCGCCTTTTCCGGCGGCGACGATCAGCGCCACAATGTCGAAGCCTCCGGCCATCGCGGTCCGTTAGCCGACAGCGGCCTTGCCCGCCAGCGCCTTTCCGAGTAGGGCGATTGCCGGTTTTTTAGGCAGATCGACAGAATGTCCCGGCTCGCACCTATCCAGATTGGTGGCGTCACCATCGCCACGCCCGTCATCCTGGCGCCGATGACCGGCGTCAGCGACCTGCCGTTCCGCAAGATGGTGCGGGAATATGGGTCGGGCCTGAACGTTACCGAGATGATCGCCAGCCAGGCCGCGATCCGGGAAACGCGGCAGTCGATCCAGAAGGCAGCGTGGGACCCGATCGAGGAGCCGGTTTCGATGCAGCTCGTCGGCTGCACGCCGGCGGAGATGGCGGAAGCCGCCAAGCTTTCGGAGGATCGCGGCGCCGCGATCATCGACATCAACATGGGCTGCCCGGTCCGCAAGGTGGTGAACGGCGATGCCGGGTCGGCGCTGATGCGCGTGCCGGACCTTGCCGTCGCGATCATCAAGGCGGTGGCCGGTGCCGTATCGGTGCCCGTCACGCTCAAGATGCGGATGGGCTGGGATCATGACAGCCTGAACGCGCCGGAACTGGCCCGCATCGCCGAGGATGTCGGGATCAAGATGGTCACGATCCATGGCCGCACCCGCTGCCAGATGTATCGGGGTTCCGCCGACTGGGCCTTCATCCGCAAGGTGAAGGATGCCGTTTCCATCCCGGTGATCGCCAATGGCGACATCTGCTCGATCGAGGATGCCGATCAGGCGCTCGCCCAGTCCGGCGCGGACGGCGTCATGATCGGGCGCGGGGCCTATGGCCGGCCCTGGCTGCTCCATCAGGTGATGCGCTGGCTGGAAACGGGCGAGCGCGTGCCCGATCCTTCGATCGACGAGCAGTATCGCCTGATAACAAGGCATTACAGGCTGATGCTGGAACATTATGGCGAGTTCACCGGCATGAACATGGCACGCAAGCATATCGGCTGGTATACCAAGGGCCTTCCCGGCTCGGCCGAATTCCGCAACCGCGTGAACCAGGAAGCCAGCGCCGCCACGGTGCTTTCCATGCTCGAGCAATTCTATTCGCCATGGCTCTGCCGGGCAGCGGCCTGATCCGGATCGGGCGATCGGCCGCGGGGGTGCCCCGTTTGCCCGATCCCGATTGTCCGGGCCTGGCCGAACAGATCGCAGCGCTCCCCACGCCGATGCTGGTGATCGACGGGGACGGCATCGTCCGCGACGTCAACAATGCCGGGGAGGCGATGCTCAACCTCGGTCGCGGCGCCATCGTCGGCCGCGATATCGCGGGAATGATCGGCCATCCGCTCACCTCCATGGCATCCGACGCGCCGTTCGCGGCCTATGATCTGGAGATCGTCCTTCCCGGCGGCCGGCACCAGCGGGTCGACCTGATGATCGGCCCGATGGCCGATCGCGCGGGATGGCGCGTCGTCACCCTCCACGGCCTGCCGCCGGCTCACCTGCTCGGTCGGCGCGGCGATCGGGATGGCGGTGCGCTTTCCGCCGTCGGCGCGGCGGCGGTGCTGGCGCATGAGATCAAGAATCCGCTGTCGGGGATCCGCGGCGCCGCGCAGCTGCTCGAGGCTTCGGTCGACGATCAGGCCCGCGATCTCACCCGTCTGATCTGCGACGAGGTGGACCGGGTGGCCGCGCTGATCGATCGGATGGAAGGCTTCACCGATACCAGGCGGCTGGAGCTCGGCCCCCAGAATATCCACCTCCTCCTCGGCCATGCCCGTGAGGTGGCGTTGCAGGGTTTCGCCAGCGGCTTCACGATCCGCGAAATCTACGATCCGTCGCTGCCACCCGTGCTGGGCCATCGGGATTCGCTGATCCAGATCCTCATAAATCTTATCAAGAATGCCGTTGAGGCAATGCAGAACAATGGGAATATCGTGACGCTTCATACGGCTTATCGCCACGGTGTATCGGTTCGGCTGCGGGGAGGGGACGTCAAGCGCTCGCTCCCGATCGAAGTCTGCGTGATCGACGAAGGCCCCGGCGCGCCGGTGGAGATCGAGGATCATCTGTTCGAACCGTTCGTCACCGGCAAGCCCACGGGAAGCGGGCTGGGCTTGGCGCTCGTCGCCAAGCTCGTGGCCGACCAGGGCGGCATCATCGAATATGCGCGCGAAGGCACCCCGCCGCGCACCGTCTTCCGCCTCCTCCTGCCGCGCGCGGGGCAGGCATGAGCGTGGGGCGCATTCTCGTCGTCGATGACGATGCCGCCATCCGCACCGTCGTGCGCGAGGCGCTCCGCCGGGACGGGCATGTCGTGGAAACGGCCGCCAGCGTTGCCGAGCAGCGCCGCAAGATGACGGAATTTCAGCCGCAGGTGCTGGTGACGGACGTCATCCTGCCCGACGGCAACGGCCTCGATCTCGTGCCCGAGATGCTGGCGGATCACCCCCGCATGCCGGTGATCGTGCTTTCGGCGCAGAACACCCTGGCTACTGCCGTCCGCGCGACCGAGCAGGGGGCGTTCGAATATCTGCCCAAGCCGTTCGATCTGGGCGAATTGTCCCGCGCGGTCGCCGATGCCCTTACCGCGCGGGGGGCCGGGCTGGATGATCTGGCGGATGCGGGATCGGGCGAGGATCTGCCGCTGATCGGCCGTTCCCCTCCCATGCAGGAGGTCTATCGCACCATCGCACGGGTCGTGGCCAACGACCTCACCGTGCTGGTGCTTGGGGAATCCGGGACCGGCAAGGAACTGGTCGCGCGCGCCATCCACGACATGGGATCGCGGGCGAACAAGCCCTTCGTCGCGATCAACATGGCCGCGATCCCCCGCGAATTGATCGAAAGCGAGCTGTTCGGCCATGAACGGGGGGCCTTTACGGGCGCGGCGATGCGCACCGCGGGCAGGTTCGAGCAGGCGCAGGGCGGCACGCTGTTCCTGGACGAGATCGGCGACATGCCGTTCGAGGCCCAGACCAGGCTGCTGCGCGTGCTGCAGACCGGGGAGTTCAATCCCGTCGGCAGCGCGCGATCGATCCGCACGGATGTCCGCATCATCGCGGCCACGCACAAGGATCTGCAAAAACTGATTGCGGACAATGCGTTCCGCGAGGATCTTTATTATCGCCTCAATGTCGTTCCCGTCCGCCTGCCGTCGCTGCGCCAGCGCACCGAGGATATCGGGGAACTGGCCCTGCACTTCCTGGAAAAGGCGGCCGCCGACGGCCTGCCCCGCAAGCGGCTGGAGCGCGCGGCGATCGAGCGGCTTTCGCGCCACAGCTGGCCGGGCAATGTGCGCGAGCTTGAAAACCTGATGCGGCGCCTTGCGGCCCTGAGCCGCGAGGAGTGGATCACCGTATCGATCGTCGACCAGCAATTGAGCGGCGATATGGTCGCGTCCGAAGGCGGCGCACCCGCCATCGCTTCGGGCGGCGGGCTGGCGGATGCGGTCGAGCACCATGTCGCCCGCTATTTCGCCACGTTCGGACGCGACCTGCCGCCCGACGGCCTGTTCGAGCGGATCCTTGCCGAGGTGGAGCGTCCCTTGCTGAAGCTCACTCTGGCGGCGGTGAAGGGCAACCAGCTCAAGGCCGCCAAACTGCTGGGAATAAACCGCAACACGCTGCGCAAGAAGCTTACGGAGCGCGGCATCGATCCTTCCGACGTGCGGCGCATGGGCTGAATATCCACGATATTCCGCGCTGCCTGTCGCAACTGTGTTTTGCATGCAACGGGATCGTGGTAGGGATGCCACGATGTCCGTGGCCCCGTCTCGCAGCGAAGGTTCCGCCTGGCTTCGCCGGCTGACATTATTGTCGCGCCGGCGGCTGATGCCGGCGTTCGAGATCGGCGCGTTCGCTGCCACCATCGCGATCGCGGCGGCGACCTATTTCATCATCACCGGCGGAGGAACCCCGGCGCGCCTGCTGACGCCGCCGCTGGTCGCCCTGCTGCTGGTCGCCAACCTCGTCCCGATCATGGTGCTGCTGGTGCTGCTGGCCCGCCGGGTGGCGCGGGGCAGGGCGGCGCGATCGCCGGTGGGCGGCAACGGCCGGCTGCACGTCCGGCTCGTCGCGCTTTTCTCGGTCATCGCCAGCGTGCCGACGCTGCTGGTCGTGATCTTCGCATCGCTGCTGTTCCAATATGGCGTGGAATTCTGGTTCTCCGATCGCGCGCGCACGGTGCTCGAAAATGCCGACAGCGTCGCCCAGGCCTATGTCGAGGAGAACAAGCAGCGCATCGTCGCCGATATCGTCGCGATGGGCGGCGACGTTAACGGCTATGCCGCCGAATTCGGCGTCAATTCGCCGCGTTTCGCCGAGGGGCTGGCCTGGCAGGTCTCCGCCCGCAATCTATCGGAAGCGGCCGTCATCACCATCGGCGGGGACGGCACGCGCCGCCTGATCGCCGGCGCCAATCTCGACGATCGCCCGCTGGAGCTTCGCCTGCCCGCCGCCTCGATCGCCGAGCTTCGGCAGGGTCGCGCCCGTGTCGTCACCGATGCCGGCGACCGCGTGGAAACCGTCGTCCGCCTCGATCCCGAAGCGGAAGTCTATCTCTATGCCTCGCGCGGCGTCGATCCGATGGTGCTGCAATCCGTCGCAAGAGCGAAGAGCGCGCGCGGCGATTACGCCCAGCTGCTGGCGCGTTCGCGCTCGCTCCAGCTCCAGTTCAACGCCGCGCTGCTGGTCGTCTCGCTGCTGATCGTCGCCACGGCGATCCTGATCGCGCTCAAGATGGCCGACCGCATCGTCCGCCCCGTGGCCGATCTGGTCGGCGCGGCACGGCAGGTCGCCTCGGGCAATCTCTCCGCACGGGTGGCATTGCCCCGTTCGCATGACGAGATCGGCACGCTCGCAGCCGCCTTCAATCGCATGACGCGGAAGCTGGAGGAGCAGACCGGCGCGCTGCTGACGGCGAACCAGCAGCTCGACAGCCGACGCGCCCTGATCGAGGCCGTTCTGTCGGGCGTGAGCGCCGGTGTTATCTCGGTCGATTCCGATGGAATTATACGTCTTATCAATCCATCAGCAGCCGAACTTCTCAAGACGAATGAAAGCCCGGTCGGCCGTTCGATAACGGAGGTGGCGCCGGAGCTGGGCGCGCTTCTGGATGCGACGGACAGGGAAGCCGTCATCCAGTTTTCGAGCGCGGGCGAGCCGCGCACATTGGCGGTCACCCTGGTGCGGACCGGCAATGGCGAGGTGCTCACCTTCGATGACATCACCCAGCAACTGCTTGATCAGCGGCGCGCCGCCTGGTCGGATGTCGCACGCCGCATCGCCCACGAGATCAAGAATCCGCTGACGCCGATCCAGCTCGCCGCCGAACGGCTGCAGCGTCGCTACGGCCAGGAGGTTCAGTCAGATAAGGGCGTGTTCGAGCGGCTGACCGGCACGATCGTGCGCCAGGTCGGCGATCTTCGCCGCATGGTCGACGAATTCTCGTCCTTCGCCCGCATGCCCAAGCCGATTTTCCGGGCGGAGTCGCTGGTCGATATCGCCCGCCAGGCGCTGTTCCTGCACGAGGTCGCCCATCCCGCCATCGCGTTCAGGCTGGTGGCGCCCGATCCGTCGCCAATCATGGTCTGCGACAGGCGCCAGCTTGGCCAGGCGCTGACCAACATCGTCAAGAATGCGGTGGAAGCCATTGATGCAAAGGGCGAGGGCAGCCCCGGTTCGATCGACATGACGGTCGCGATGGAGGGGGAACGGCTGCTCATCATGGTGGCGGACGACGGCATCGGCCTTCCGCCGGAGCGCGAGCGCATTACCGAACCCTATATGACCACCCGTGCCCGCGGCACCGGCCTCGGCCTCGCGATTGTCCGCAAGATCGTCGAGGAACATTTTGGAACTATTGTATTTTCTGATCGTCCCGGCGGCGGCACCATCGTGACGCTCGGTTTCGATGTCGCGACGCTCGCCTCGCTCGACCTCGAACAGGATGCCGATGCCACGGACGATGCCGCACCACTTCCCGTCCTTACCCGCCAGAAGAGTGATGGATAGATGAGCCTGGACGTTTTGATCGTCGACGATGAGCAGGATATTCGCGAGCTTGTCGCCGGGGTTCTGGAGGATGAGGGCTATGAGGCCCGGACGGCGGGTGACAGCGACAGCGCCCTGGCCGCGCTGGCGGAGCGCCGGCCGTCGCTGGTGCTGCTCGATGTCTGGCTGCAGGGATCGCGGCTCGACGGGCTGGACCTGCTGGAGGAGATCAAGCGGCGCGACCCCTCGATCCCGGTGCTGGTCATCTCCGGCCACGGCAATATCGACACCGCTGTTGCCGCCGTCCGCCGCGGCGCCACCGACTTCATCGAAAAGCCGTTCGAGGCCGAACGCCTGCTGCTGCTGGTCGGCCGGGCGACCGAGACGGAACGGCTGCGCCGCGAGGTCGCTTCGCTCAAGGCCCAGATCGGCCAGGAGGACGAGCTCACCGGCAATTCCGCCGCGATCAATGCCGTTCGCGCGACGCTGAAGCGAGTCGCCGCCACCGGCAGCCGCGTGCTCATCAGCGGCCCCGCCGGGGTCGGCAAGGAAGTGGCGGCGCGGCTGCTGCACCTGTGGAGCCCGCGGGTTTCCGCCCCGTTCATCGTCGTATCCGCCGCGCGGATGACGCCGGAGCGGGTGGAGGAGGAGCTTTTCGGGGTGGAGGAGGGGGGGGAGCTCGTCCGCCCCGGCCTGCTCGAACAGGCCCATGGCGGCACACTGTTCCTCGACGAGATAGCGGACATGCCCACGACCACCCAGGGCCGCATCCTCCGCGTCCTCACGGACCAGAGCTTCACCAGGATCGGCGGCACGCGCACCGTCAAGGTGGACGTGCGGGTCGTCTCGGCCTCCGCGCGCGATCTCGCCGTCGAGATCGCCGAAGGACGCTTCCGCGAGGATCTCTATTACCGGCTGAACGTCGTGCCGGTGCATCTGCCGGCCCTTTCGGAGCGGCGGGAGGATATTCCGGCGCTGGTGGATCATTTCGTCGCGCGCTTCGCCTCCGAGCGGCGGGTGAGCACGCCGGCCGTGTCGCCGGAGGCCGTGGCGGCGCTCCAGACCTATGAATGGCCCGGCAATGTCCGCCAGCTCCGCAACGTCGTCGAGCGCACCATCATCCTCGCGCCGGGGGACCGGTTGCAGGTGATCGATGTCGACATGCTGCCCCCCGAGGTGCTGAGCGACCAGGAAAGGATCGTGCCGGGCAACGCCGCCCGCTCCATCATGGGGACGCCGCTGCGCGAGGCGCGGGAAACCTTCGAGCGGGAATATCTGCGGGTCCAGATCCGCCGCTTTTCCGGCAACATCTCCCGCACCGCGACCTTCATCGGCATGGAGCGCTCCGCCCTCCACCGCAAGCTCAAGACGCTTGGCCTTGCCGATCCCAAGGATGGCGAGGAATGATAGGCATGGACCTCTCTTCGCGGCTGCGGTAAGCCAAGAGGGTCCCGCACTCGGCGGGACGAGCACGACGCCGGCCAAGGCGCTCATGCGGGCAATGTCCCGCCACGAATCCGGAGACCGGACTTATGGCCGACAAGGTCAACAACCTTCAGGATATTTTCCTCAACACGCTTCGCAAATCCAAGACCCCCGTCACGATGTTCCTCGTGAAGGGCGTGAAGTTGCAGGGCATCATCACCTGGTTCGACAATTTCTCGGTGCTGCTGCGCCGCGATGGCCAGTCGCAGCTCATCTACAAGCATGCGATCTCCACGGTGATGCCGGCGCATCCGCTCGACCTTTCGGAGATCGACAAGAATTTCGCGGAAGAGCGCAAGGCGACCCTGCTGCAGGAAATCTTCCTGAGCGCGGTCCGCAAGGCGCGGGAGCCCGTCACCATGTTCCTGGTGAACGGCGTCATGCTCCAGGGCGAGATCGCGGCCTATGACCTGTTCTGCATGCTGCTGCGCCGCGATGGCATGAGCCAGCTGGTCTACAAGCACGCCATATCGACGGTCCAGCCCGCCAATCCGCTCAACCTGAGCGGCGTGGACAACGACGCGGACGACGATTGAGCGTTTTCAACCGTGCGGATGACGACGGGCTGAGCCGCGGCGCGAAAGCGATCGTGGCTTTGCCTGATCGTGGCAGCGGATCGGGCAGGGATACCGACGCGCGTCTGGCCGAAGCGGCCGGGCTTGCCGCGGCGATCGGCGTGGATGTGGTCGAAAAGCTCGCCTTCCGTCTGCGCGATCCCAAACCGGCCACCCTGTTCGGATCGGGGCAGGTGGATGCGATCGCCACGGCCGCGCGCATGGCGGAGGCGGAGCTCGTCATCGTCGACGGCGCGCTTTCCCCCATCCAGCAGCGCAATCTGGAAAAGGCGCTCGATACCAAGGTAATCGATCGCACCGGCCTGATCCTGGAGATTTTCGGCGAGCGGGCCGCGACGGCCGAGGGGCGGCTCCAGGTGGAACTGGCCCATCTCGATTATCAGGCGGGTCGGCTGGTGCGGAGCTGGACCCACCTCGAACGCCAGCGGGGCGGCTTCGGCTTTCTGGGCGGTCCCGGCGAAACCCAGATCGAGGCCGACCGGCGACTGATCCGCGATCGCATGGCCAAGCTGCGGCGCGAGCTGGAGAATGTTACCCGCACGCGCGGCCTCCATCGGGCGCGCCGCCAGCGGGCGCCCTGGCCGGTGATCGCGCTGGTCGGCTATACCAATGCCGGGAAATCCACCTTGTTCAATCGGATGACCGGCGCCACCGTAATGGCGGAGAATTTGCTCTTCGCCACGCTCGATCCGACGATGCGGCAGATCTCGCTGCCCGGCATCGACAAGGCGATCCTGTCCGATACGGTGGGCTTCGTATCCGATCTGCCCACACAGCTCGTGGCGGCCTTCCGCGCGACGCTGGAGGAGGTGACGGCTGCGGACCTTATCATCCATGTTCGCGATATTTCCCACCCCGATAGCGAGCCGCAGGCGCGGGATGTCGAAGCCGTGCTCGCCGAAATCGGCATCGTCGGCGGGGAAGGGGGCACGCCGATATTCGAGGCGTGGAACAAGATCGATGCCCTGCCGCCCGAGGAGGCCGATCGCGTGCTGGCCGAGGCCGCCCGGCGGGACGATGTGGTCGCCATCAGCGCGTTCACGGGGGAGGGCGTCGATGCATTGCAGCGCGCCGTGGCCGAACGGCTCACCCATGGCAGCCGGCGCTACAGCCTGCGTGTCGATCCCGCCGACGGGGGCGCCATCGCCTGGCTGCACGCCCATGGCGAGGTGCTGAGCCAGGAGATGGATGGCGACAGGCTGGCGATCGAAGTGAAGCTCAGCGAGGCGGGCTGGGCGCGCTATCAGGCGCGCTGACCGGCGATTTCTCCGCGGCCTTCGCCCGATCCCACAGCCTGTCCTGGGCGGCGAGGTCGAGCGTCGCGAAGCCGCCGTCCGCCAGGGCCTCCATGGAACGGAAACGCCGTTCGAACTTCGCATTGGCGCTCCGCAACGCGGCTTCCGCGTCGACATGGTGATGCCGTGCCCAGTTGACGACCGCGAACAGCAGGTCACCGATCTCCTCGGCCCGCGCCTCCGCATCGGGGGCATCTTCCACTTCGGCGAGCTCCTCGATGATCTTGGCGCGCGGACCGTCCGCATCGGGCCAGTCGAACCCGACCCGCGCCGCCCGCTTCTGGAGCTTTTCCGCGCGCAGCAGCGCCGGCAGGCCCAGCGCGACGCCGGCTAGGGCGGATGCATCGGCATGCCCGCGGCGTTCCTCCGCCTTCAGCGCCTCCCAGCCGGGAGACCGGCCGTCGCCGAAGACATGGGGATGGCGCCGGATCATCTTGTCGCAGATCGCGGTGACGACGTCGCCGATCGCAAAGGCGCCGCGTTCCTCGGCCATGCGGGAATGGTAAACGACCTGGAGCAGCAGGTCGCCAAGCTCGTCCTTCAGCGCCGCCATATCATCGCGCGCGCAGGCGTCGGCGACCTCATAGGCTTCCTCGATCGTGTAGGGAGCAATGCTCGCAAACGTCTGCTCGCGATCCCATGGACAGCCATTTTCCGGGTCGCGCAACCGCTCCATGATGAGAACCAGACGATCGAGCATGAAAATTCACCTTGGAGAGCGTTGAGAGAGGGGTTGGAAGCGACGGGGGCCCGTGCGGTTGGGATCAGCCTATGTCTGATAATATACATTATGTAAAATATTGACGCCTTGGCACCGATGGTTTCTATGCCCCCGTTGGCGGCCAACGCAAAAGAGATCGTGCCAAATCGCGGTTCCTGTGGCCATATGCCCGTGCCGGCGTGATACGCCCGTTGTCCTGTCCAGCGAGGAACCATGACCAGCCAAGCCCGCGCCTATGCCACGCAGTCGAGTGAGACGCCGTTCGCGCCCTTCAGCTTTGATCGCCGCGATGTCGGCCCGAAGGACGTTTCGATCGAGATCCTCTTTTGCGGCGTGTGCCATTCGGATCTCCACACAGCGCGCAGCGAATGGGGTGGCACGCTCTATCCCTGCGTTCCCGGCCACGAGATCGTCGGGCGCGTGACGGCCGTCGGCGCCGAGGTCACCCGCTTCGCGGTCGGCGATATCGCCGGCGTCGGCTGCATGGTCGACAGTTGCCGGCACTGCCCGTCCTGCGAGGCCGGCGAGGAGCAATATTGCGAGACGACGGGCTTCGTCGGCACCTATGGCGGGGTCGATCCGATATTGGGCGGCCCAAGCTTCGGAGGCTATTCCGACCATATCGTGGTGACGGAGGATTTCGTGCTGAAGATCAGGCACGACATGGCCGATCTGGCGGCCGTCGCGCCGCTGCTCTGCGCCGGGATCACCACCTATTCGCCGCTCCACCACTGGAACACCGGCCCCGGCAAGAAGGTGGGCGTGGTCGGCCTCGGCGGGCTTGGCCATATGGGCGTGAAGATCGCGGCGGCGATGGGTGCGCATGTGGTGGCCTTCACCACGTCGCCGGCAAAGCGGGAGGACGCGCTTCGCCTGGGCGCCCACGAAGTCGTCGTGTCGCGCGATGCGGCCGAGATGAACGCCCATGTCAGCAGCTTCGATTTCATCCTCAACACCGTCGCGGCACCGCATGATCTCGATGCCTTCACCCGGCTGCTGAAACGCGACGGCACGATGACGCTGGTGGGGGTGCCCGGCACGCCGCACCCCTCCCCCTCCGTCGCCAACCTCATCTTCCGGCGGCGCGCCATCGCGGGATCGCTGATCGGCGGGATCGCTGAAACCCAGGAAATGCTGGATTTCTGCCACGAACATAACCTCACCGCCGATATAGAGCTGATTCCGATCCAATATATCGACAAGGCCTATGACCGGATGGTCGGCAGCGACGTCAAATATCGCTTCGTCATCGACATGGCCTCGCTCAAGGGCTGAGGATGGCGCACGCAAGCGGGGCCGGCCGGGGATTTGATGCGGCCGGCCCGCTCTGCTAGGTCGCGCGCGATTTCTCTCAACGCAGGACGCCCGGCATGATCCCCCGCTATTCGCGGCCCGAAATGGTCGCCATCTGGACCCCCGAATCCAAGTTCCGCATCTGGTTCGAGATCGAGGCGCACGCCACCGACGCGCTCGCCGAACTGGGCGTCGTGCCGAAGGAAGCGGCCAAGGCGATCTGGGAAAAAGGCGCGTTCGAGGTCGATCGCATCGACGCGATCGAGGCCGAGGTGAAGCACGACGTCATCGCCTTCCTCACCAATGTCGCCGAGCATGTCGGCGAGCCCGCCCGCTTCATGCACCAGGGCATGACCTCGTCGGACGTGCTCGATACCTGCCTCGCCGTCCAGCTCGCGCGGGCGACCGATATCCTGCTCGCCGATCTCGACCGGCTGCTCGATGTGCTGAAGCGCCGCGCCTATGAATATAAGCTCACGCCCACGATCGGCCGCAGCCACGGCATCCATGCCGAGCCCGTCACCTTCGGCCTGAAGCTGGCTCAGGCCTATGCCGAATTCGATCGCAACCGCACCCGCCTGCGCGCGGCGCGGGCCGATATCGCCACTTGCGCGATTTCCGGCGCGGTCGGCACCTTCGCCAATATCGATCCGCGCGTCGAAGCCCATGTCGCGGAGAAGATGGGCCTTTCCGTGGAGCCCACCTCCACGCAGGTGATCCCGCGCGATCGCCACGCCATGTATTTCGCCACGCTGGGCGTGATCGCATCGTCGATCGAGCGCGTGGCCACCGAAATCCGCCACCTCCAGCGCACCGAAGTGCTGGAAGCGGAGGAATATTTCTCGCCGGGCCAGAAGGGCTCGTCGGCCATGCCGCACAAGCGCAACCCGGTGCTGACCGAAAACCTGACCGGCCTCGCCCGCATGGTGCGCGGCTACGTCACCCCGGCCCTGGAGAATGTCGCGCTGTGGCATGAACGCGACATCAGCCACTCCTCGGTCGAACGCTATATCGGCCCGGATGCCACCATCACGCTCGATTTCGCGCTCAACCGCCTGACCGGCGTGATCGACAAGCTGCTCGTCTATCCGGAGCGGATGGAGAAGAATCTCAACAAGATGGGCGGGCTTGTTCACTCCCAGCGCGTGCTGCTGGCGCTTACCCAGGCCGGCATCAGCCGCGAGGACGCCTATCGCCTCGTCCAGAAGAACGCGATGAAGGTGTGGGAATCGGACGGCCAGCTTTCGCTGCTCGAACTGCTGAAGGCCGACCCGGACGTCAGCGCCAAGCTATCGGCCGAGGAACTGGAAGAGAAGTTCGACCTCGCCTACCATCTGAAGCACGTCGACACGATCTTCGCCCGCGTCTTCGGCGAATGAGGAGAAGGGCCGCCATCTCCATCGGGATGGCGGCCCTTCCTTCCCCGGATCAGGCCGAAAAGGCTTCCGCGCTGATCCCGTAAAGCCCCTCCGCGCCGGCGGTCGCCGCAGCGGCAAGCCCCGCGGCCTCGGGCACGATCCGATCCAGATAGAAGCGCGCGGCCGCCTGCTTGAGCGCGAGGAAATCGGCGTCCATCCCCTGCTTCGTCCGCGCCGCCCGCTCCTGCCGGGCCATCAGCCAGCCCGATACGGCGACCGACAGCATCGTCAGGAAGGGATAGCTTCCGGCCAGCCGATCATCCGCACCGGCGGCCAGCAGCCGCGCGCCCACCAGTTCGCAGGCATCGACCAGTGCCATCAGCGCGCCTTCGTCCGCTGCTTCCGCGCGAATATCGGCGAGAAGTGCTGAGAAAACCGCGCCATTTTCCATCGACAGCTTGCGGCCCACCAGATCGGCCGCCTGGATGCCGTTCGTGCCTTCGTAGATCGGCGCGATCCGGGCGTCGCGATAATGCTGGGCAGCGCCGGTCTCCTCGATGAAGCCCATGCCGCCATGCACCTGCACGCCGAGGCTGGAAACCTCGCAGCCGACGTCGGTGCCATATGCCTTGGCGAGCGGCGTCAGCAGATCGACGCGCGCCTGCGCGGCCTCGTCGCCGGCATGGGCGCGGTCGACCTGGCCGGCCGCGTAATAGATCAGGGCGCGGGCCGCCATCGTCTGCGCCTTCATGCGCAGCAGCATGCGGCGGACGTCCGGATGCTCGATGATCGCCACGGAATCGCGCGATGCGGCCCCTGCCCGTGCGGACTGTATCCGCTCGCGGGCATAAGCCACCGCCTGCTGGGTCGCCCGCTCCGCGATCGACACGCCCTGCAGGCCGACATTGAGGCGGGCATTGTTCATCATCGTGAACATCGCCCGCATCCCGCCATTTTCCGGGCCGATCAGCCAGCCATGGCAATCGTCGCCGTCGCCAAAGGAAAGCACGCAGGTGGGCGAGGCATGGATACCCATCTTGTGCTCGATCGAAACGCAGCGGACGTCGTTGGGCGTGCCGTCCAGCCGGAATTTGGGGACGAGAAACAACGATATGCCGCGCGTGCCGGCAGGCGCACCCGGCGTGCGGGCCAGGACGAGATGGACGATATTGTCGGTCAGGTCATGGTCGCCGAAGGTGATGAAGATCTTCGTGCCCTTGATCCGCCAGCTTCCGTCGCCGGCCGGCGTCGCCATGCTGCGCAGCGCCCCCACGTCGGACCCCGCCTGCGGCTCGGTGAGGTTCATCGTGCCGTTCCATTCGCCGGTCACCAGCCTGGGCAGCCAGGTGGCCTGCTGCTCCGGCGATCCATGGGAGGTCAGCGCCTCGACCGCGCCGGGGGTCAGCATCATGATGAGCGAGAAGCCCATATTGGCCGTTCCCAGATCCTCGAGCACGGCGGTGGCCAGCGCAAAGGGCAGCCCCTGCCCGCCATGTTCGGGATCGGCGGCCAGCGTTCCCCAGCCGCCTTCCACATAAGCGCGATAGGCTTCGTGGAAGCCGGCCGGCATCTTCACGCCCTCTGGCGTCCATTTGGCGCCGGTCACGTCGCCGGGCCGGTTGAGCGGCGCGAATTCGCCGGCCGCGAATTCGCCCGCGCCTTCCAGGATCGCATCGACGACATCGGGCGTCGCGGCCGCGAAGCGATCCTTCGCCTGCAATTCCTCGATCCCGACGATATGGCGCATGAGGAAGCGCTGTTCGCTGACAACAGGTATGAAGGTCATCGGTCTCGCCTGGTCTTGTATATGAAGCCGTGCGGCTATAGCGCCGGGGCGTGAACGCGCAAAACCCAACCTGGCAGACGGAAATCCGCCCCTACGGCACGGCCGCCATCGCCGAGGCGGCCGAATGGATAGGCAGGGGCCAGCCCGTCGCGATCGCCACGGAGACGGTTTACGGCCTTGCCGGCGACGCCACATCCGATTCGGCGGTGGCGCGCATCTATGCGGCCAAGGGGCGTCCCAGCTTCAATCCGCTCATCGTGCATCTGCCCTCGGCCGAAGCCGCGGCCGAAGTCGCCGATTTCCCGCCGGCGGCGCGGCTGCTCGCCAAAGCCTTCTGGCCCGGCCCGTTGACGATGGTGCTCCCGCTCCTCCCCGGCGCGAAGATCGCGCCCATCGTGACGGCGGGGCTGCCGACCGTGGCGATCCGCGTGCCCGCCCATCCCGCCATGCAGGCTTTACTCGCGGAAGTCGGCCGGCCACTTGCCGCGCCCTCCGCCAATGCCAGCGGATCGATCAGCCCCACCACGGCGCAGCATGTGCTGGCGTCGCTGGACGGCCGCATCCCGATGGTGATCGATTCCGGCCCAACCCGGCAGGGGATCGAATCCACCATTGTCGCGATCGATACCGATGGCGGCGCCCGCCTGCTACGCCCCGGCCCGATCACGCCGGACCAGATCGCCGCCGTGACGGGTCAGGCGGTTTATCCCGCGGGATCGGGAAAAATCGAGGCGCCGGGCCAGCTTGCCAGCCATTATGCGCCGTCGCGGCCTCTCCGCCTCGATGCCGTCGATCGCCGCGATGGCGAATGGCTGATCGGCTTCGGACCGGTCGCCGGCGATGCCACCCTTTCGGATAGGGGCGATCTCGTCGAGGCGGCAGCGCGGCTGTTCGCGGCGCTGCACGAGGCGGACCTTTCGGACTGCGCGGGGATCGCGGTCGCCCCGATCCCGGCCGACGGGTTGGGGCTGGCGATCAACGATCGCCTGCGCCGCGCCGCCGCGCCGAAATCGTGACACGGGCCGGTCAGGCCTCCTGCCGCTTCAGCCGCGCGGCATAGCTTTTACGGAATTTCTGCAGCTTCGGCGCGACCACGGCCATGCAATAGGGATTGCTGTTCCCTTCCCGCTCGAAATATTCCTGATGATAGTCCTCGGCCACATACCAGGGCGCCAGCGGCTCGATGGTCGTCACCACCGGCTGCTCATGATCCGCCTGCGCGCGCGCGATGGCGGCGCGGGCCTCGGCCTCCTGCTCCGGCGAATGCGGGAAGATCGCCGAGCGATACTGGGTGCCGATATCATTGCCCTGGCGGTTGAGCTGCGTCGGATCGTGGATGTGGAAGAAGATGTCCAGCAGGTCGGCATAACCGATCACCGCGGGATCGAAATGTATCCGCACCGCTTCCGCATGGCCGGTATCGCCGCCGCATACCTGCTTGTAGGTCGGGTTCGCGACGGTGCCGCCCGTATAGCCGCTTTCCACCGAGCTTACGCCCAGCACGTCGTCAAACACCGCTTCCACGCACCAGAAGCAACCTCCGGCCAGTGTCGCAACCTCTTCAGCCACCTGTAATTCCTTTCGACTTTGTGCGGACGGAGATAATCATCGACGCGCTCTGTTCAATCCAATTGCGGAAACTGGCTCTCTGCATTTAAGGTGCGGCCAGATGTGTGCATATGCGCAACTTGGCCGAAACTGGCCTGGGCGGGTGCCATGAGCGGCCTGGGGGGACATCGGCTCGACGAAAGCGAGACCGCGCGGCTGGTGCGCGCTTTCGACTGGGGCGCCACGCCGCTTGGCCCGATGGATGAATGGCCGGCGGAACTGCGCATCGCCGTCGATATGGCGCTGGCTTCCCCGATAGCGATGGCGATCACCTGGGGCTCGGATTTCCGCATGGTCTACAATCAGGCCTATGCCCAGATCGCCGGCCCCCGCCATCCCGCCGCCATGGGCAGGCCTGCGCGGGAGGTATGGCCCGAAGTCTGGGAGGAATGGAACCGGCCCGTCCTCGCCCGCGTCCGCGCCGGCGAATCCATCGCCGCGCGGGACCAGCGGATGCTGCTGGGCAAGGATCCGGCGACGGAGGAACGCTGGTTCGATGCCTTCTATTCCCCCTTGCGCGGCCCGGACGTCGGCGAAGGCGGCACGCTGTGCATCGCGATCGAATGCACCGGGCGCAAGCGGGCCGAGGGCGCCCTGAAAGCCAGCGAACATCAGCTGCGCACCGTCGCCGCCGCCGTTCCCCACCAGATATGGGTCACCGACGCGGATGGCCATTTCCGCTGGTTCAACACACGGGTCTACGACTTCGTCGGCGAGGAACCCGATGTCGAACTCAACGATCAATGGATGGATTTCGTCCATCCCGACGACATCGGGGATCTGACCGCGGCCTGGCAAAAATCGCTGACCACGGAAACCCGGTTCGAACATTCTTATCGCCTGCGCTCTCCTAACAGCGGCTATCGCTGGCACCTGGCCCGCGCCGTGCCGACGCGGGAAGCGGATGGCGAGGTGCGCTGGATCGGCACCAACACCGATATTCACGACCAGCGCGGCGAGGCCGATGCCCTGCTCGCCCGCAATGCCGCGCTGGAGCATCGGGTCGCGCTGCGCACCCAGGAACGGGACAGGATCTGGAACGTCTCGCGCGATCTGCTGCTGGTGGCCGATCAGGACGGGCTGTGGCTTGCGATCAACCCGGCATGGACGGCGACGCTGGGCTGGGACGAAGCCCAGTTGCTGGGCCGCGAGGCGATCGATCTCGTGCATCCCGACGACAGGCCGGCCACGCGGGACGAGCTCAAGCGCCTGGCGCGGGGCGAGGCGACCGGCCGTTTCGAGAACCGCCTGCGCGCCCGGGACGGCAGCTATCGGGTGATCTCCTGGACGGCGGCGGCCGTCGACGATCTTCTATATTGCGTGGCGCGGGACATCACGGCGGAGCGCGAGGCCGCGCAGGCATTGGCGGAGGCGGAGGCAGCGCTGCGCCAGGCCCAGAAGATGGAGATGATCGGCCAGCTTACCGGCGGCATCGCCCATGATTTCAACAATCTGATCCAGGGGATCAGCGGATCGCTCGATATCGTCCGGCGCAGGCTGGCCGAAGGCCGCCTCGACGATATCGAACGCTTCCTCGTCGGCGCCGTGGAATCCGCCGAGCGTGCCGGCGCCCTCACCCACCGGCTGCTCGCCTTCGCCCGGCGCCAGCCGCTCGATCCCCGCCCCACCCGCGCCAACGGGCTGATCGAATCCATGCGCGACCTGCTGGGGCGGACGCTGGGGGAAAGGATCAGCCTGGAATATGATCTCGCGCCCGGATTGTGGCGGGTGCGGTGCGATCCCAACCAGGCCCAGTCGGCCCGAAGCTGCGATTTTGGCCAGGTTGAAGAACGAACACTGAACGCTTGATTGATTCTACCAGGACCGT
>NZ_PHHF01000030.1 GCF_003034225.1 Edaphosphingomonas fennica | reverse complement strand
ACGATCAGACCAGACAACCGATCCTACCGGCCATCATAGTCGCCGCTCAACCGGCCATCGTAGTTGTCGCCGCGCAGCATGGCCTGTCTCGGCTTCCGGCTGGACCAGGAGGCGGTGATCCTGGCGCCGCTGGAAGAATTATTTCAGCCGGCAAAGCCGAGACAGATGACGCCCGCGCCGCAGCTCAATCGATGAGAGGCCAACGTGTGCAGGGGAACGTCGACCTGCAGGGCGAAGTCAATCAGGGATTAGATCATGACTTCTTCCGAGATCCAAAGCTCAGGCAATAATCAAGGAATGAAGTAGAAGAAGTAGCCTATAAATCCGATCATCAGCGTATAGGCCAAAGCATACCCTATTAGGCCGCCCTTAGTGGGCACCCCATTTTCGTCGGTGATGATTTCTATCGCCGGAATGTCTTCTTCCACAACGAGGTGGACCGGGAATCCCGATGCTTCGGTCCGGCGCAGCGTATCCGCATCTGGTCGTGCGATCCATACCATGCCGTGGAATTTACCGGTTTCGCGGCGACCTGGCAAGGACGAGGTGTTTAACAGCTTTAGCAGCACCGCAAGGAACGGCGCTCATTTCGGGATCCGCCAGCAGTAAGCGCGCTTCGTTTCCAGGAGAGGCGTCGTACGAAAAGCGCTTCGTCAAGGATTGGGATCGTACAGGATGGACCAGCGGGAAGGGGCTCAGTACCCGTCATATCGACGACCTGCGCTCTCGAAGAGAGCATTGTTGGGTCACGGGCGCGTCGGCCGTCAGTTTCTCGCGAAGGCAAGAAGCGGCGCCATGTCGTGGGAGTCAGCCGCGCGGAGGGCCGCGATGTATTCGGCGCGAAGCGTGCCGATATCGCGCAAGGTGCCGCCGCCCCAGGTGAAGGCCGGCTGACCTAATTCTTCGATCTGCAGGTCAGCGAACAGCCTGGCATGTCGACCATTGCCATTGGGGAATGGATGGATGGCGACGAGGCCGTGATGTAGCCGCGCGGCGATTTCATCCGGCGCGAAGGCCTTCTGTTCTATCCAGTAGCGGGCGTCGCGTAGCAGCCCGCCCAACCGAAGATGAATCTGCCGCGGATCGACCCCGATGTTCTTGCCGGTCTTCCGCGTTGTGCCCGCCCATGACCAGACATCGCCGAACATGCGCTTGTGCAGTTCGAACACGAAGCCCTCCGTCAGAATCTCGGTGTCACGACGGCGCACCGTCCATGCAACTGCCGCGTCGATATTAGCCTGCTCAGCCTCATTCAGGTCAGCGCGGGTCGTGATCCACGTCTGGAGAAGCCCCTCGCACTCTTCCGCGTCGAGTGGTGTCGCATCATCTGGCTGCGCGAACAGATCGGTCACGCGGACTCCCACAGGTCGCGATCGCGCAGCGCCGTCTCGATATAGGTCTGGACGCGAGCTTCGAGGTCTCGGTCGACGCGCTGATCTTCCAGGGCCATCGAATGCGACACGCGCCTGATTGCCCGGAACGCAAGCTCGCGAGCGCGCAGTTCGACCATCTCATTCAAGCTGGTCTTTGGGAGCAGCGCGTAGACGAGGACGCAATCCATCGCCTCGGCAGCGCGGCGCAATGTACTGAGCTGAATTTTGCCGTGCGCTTCGGATCGTTCGAGACTGACGATACCCTGCGCGGTCATGCCCAGCCGTCGGCCAAGCTGCGCGCCGGTCATACCAATGGCATCGCGGATGGCTCTGATCCACCCCTTCGGAGGGACAGTGAAGTGCTCGAGCGGTCTGATGGCGCCGAGCTTCTCATCCAGCCGATCTCTGGCTCTGGTGCGAATTTCCGATTTCATAAAGTCAGGGCTTTATCTTTACACATCCATATCAACCCACAGATTGATACCATGGTACAAAATATAAATCTATAAGCTTATCGCTCTCAAACTGGATAAAGCTTAAAGTTTATAATTGATGGGCTCTTTTCCTTCGCCGGGGGTGCTCATCGCGGCTACAGGTTAGCACTATGAAAGGCGCCCGTGGAAGCGTTGATGCGCTAAGGCGCTCTCGCTAAAGCGCCTCAGGTTCTGCGAAAGGTCGCGGGAACTAATCTCGGCATTAGGGTCGGCCTAACCAAAGCCAACGTGGGCAGCAGAAGGTTGAGTAACGCGATAAAAATTCTCCACCTTCGCAACCGGACTCCCGTTATCTTCCGAGTCCAACCTCCGCGCAAAACTGACTGACCGTACCAATTTGCCATCGAGGATGGACCACCCTATCCGTGCAAAACTAAATTCTAGATTTAGATATGCAAGGATGACGATCGAGCGTAGCGCCAAGAATGAGGTCAGGGGTGCCACTCATCGGTAGGCCGCTTGGCAGGGGCCTCGGCTCGGCGCTCGATGTCGGGCAGTAACTTGACTTGACGGACAATCTGGTTCGCAAGCTCAACGATGCCGCCGGAAGTGCGCCACGGGCCGGAAAGCCGATCTTCCGCTCGGCGATCGACCGCCTCAGTTTGTCCGACGTGCCCGGGATCGCGACCCAGAATGATGGCGCCACCCGATATCTTCAGCACAGTGCCGGCGACGAGCTCAAGACAACGTTGCGGCCGCTAATCGATAGCGCGCTGGGGGACACGGGTGCATTCACGCAGCTCGACCGGTTGTCTCGCAGCTCGAGCCTGCTCCGCATCGCCGGCATCACGCGAGATCGGCTCGGGAGCTCCGTCACGGATCAGGCCCCTCAGCTGCATCTTCAAATATATCGGCGCGGAGGAGGGGCGCCTGCGCGCCAACCCGCTCGGCGCCGCGGGCGGCTGCTGAACAAGGTTCTCGGGAAGTAGGGTGGAAGGCCCGGCCGGTTCCGCGACCACGCGCTCGTGGACCTGCTGCTGAAGAGCCCTTAGTCTTCGCACAACGCGCGCATCGCGTTCATTAGGGGATTATAATGGCAGGAAAAAACTTCACGAGCCTCCGCAAGCCGGCACCTGATGAGGCGCAGATCCGGGTCAATCCGGAGACTGGGAAGGCCTACATTTTCGTCGAGCGCCCGAAGGTGATGTCCCTGCCTACCGCGTCGCCGGAGGAAATCGCCGAGATCGTCGAAGCGCTTCGGAACGCCCCACCGACTTCCGAGCCCGCGGACAGGAATGACATTGGCGAGTGAAAGCGCATCCGGGATCATCGAAAATGCGCGGCACAAATGTGCCGCGCCGTGTGCCGCGCCAGTCTTTCTCACCGAACCGGGATGCGATAATTGATGCCGCCATCGTCTGAGGGATCCTGCCTACTCAATCGCTCACCACCGAGGATGCCTGAAGGCCCGAGAGGTGCCCGCGACAAAAGTTGCCCACCCGCCTGTACAGCATGGCGACGCGTTCCATCATCCACCCTATTTCGCGAGCTGTGATCGGGAAGGACGGCTCATAGCGGGCTTCGACGTAAGCGCGTCGAACCTGTGCGAAGCAGCGCCGCTCGAACCGGCTCGTTCGTGGCCAGACTGACCGAAGCCGTTCATCGAGTCCTTCCGCCAACCCGCGCAGCTCATCCAGGCTATGGGTTCGTCGACCGTGCAGCATCACCGTCCAGAAGACACATTGGTAGAGATGCTCGCATGCCTGGTGGAGCAGAAGGGCCGCCATGCGCATATTCCCCTCGTCGCGATAGAACGACGCGCCGGACAGAAAATCTTCCGCTCTTGGATACCACCGCTCAAATTCCGCACGGCCGCGCCAGCAGCGCTCATCCGATGGAAGATTACGCGGCGTCGCCAACGGCGTTCGATCGAGCTCGTACAGCACGATTCCGCGCCGCACGATCGAGGCGAGGTATGGCAGACCGGACACCAAGGCCCGGTTCACGTCCTGCAGGCAATGCACATCGAGTCGGATCTCGCGGGGTAGGACACCCCGCTCGCGATCGCGGCGGAGCCGCGCGAGCGCATGCCTCCAGTGCTGATCCTTGTCCGCCAGCTCGCGGTGATTCACGATCACAAGAACATCGATGCTCTCGGATGCTGCAAAGCCATCGCCTTCGGCCGTTGAGCGGGGAGCATGGACGATCAGCTTCAGAATACGACCAGCCTTGCGATGGGAAGCTTGCTTGCCCCGCATCGCTTCCTCGAATTCTTCCAGCAGAGCCGATCGCAGAGTGAGTAGTTCGCGGGAAATCTCGTCCGGCAGTCGCTCGATATCGAAATTCGTCATTTGCGCGCCCAAGTTCGGCGAAATTGCGATTCTCATTCCAATTGAGATCAGCGATTTGGACACCGATCGCAACCACTTGTGATAGACCCTGGGGATGCTCGGCCGATCCGCACCCCCAGCGTTCCTGGAGCATATGCGCCGCGCACTTGGCGGGGCCGGGCCGTTCGATCGGCAATCCAGTGATCGTGCGCCGAGTGCCGGTGGTTCCTATGTCCTGCTTGTCCATCTTTCCCGATCGCTGGAATTTGAGAGGCCCGGCCTGCGGCATCGCTTCGAGCCCGGATGGTATGGCTATGTCGGGAGCGCGCGGGGGCCCGGCGGCATTCGTGCGCGGATCGGACCTCATCTCTGCGCGGAGAAGGCGGTTCATTGGCACATCGATAGCCTGACGATCACGGCCGATATTGTTCTGGCGTTTTTTGTCGAGGGCGCCAGCGAATGCACGTTGAGCCATTCACTGCTTCGGTCCAGGTATGGCAGCCGTCGGCGGCGGGTTTCGGGAGCAGCGATTGCCGTAACTGCGCCACCCATTTGCTGGAACCTGATATGGCCGCCATCGACCGCGGTAATTGAACGATCCTGCGAATTCGAGTGGACCACGGGAAATCGGGAGACCAAGTCTGAAAGGGCGGGGCTGATCTAGCCAAGGAGAACAAGCGACGAGCATCACGTTGACCCTACTCGATCTGGGAGGCCTCGTCGCGCTCCTGCTCTGGGGCGTGCATATGGTCCAGACAGGTATTCAGCGGGCGCTCGGTCCTCAGCTCCGGGCGTTCCTCGGTCATAGGATGCAGAACCGGGCGACCGCGTTCTTCGCAGGCCTAGGTGTGACCGCGCTGCTTCAAAGTAGCACGGCGACGGCGCTCATGGTTAAGGGCTTCGCCTCCAGCGGACTGATCTCGCTGCGTCAGGGTCTCGCGGTCATGCTGGGGGCGAACGTCGGCACGACACTGATCGTACAAATCCTCTCGTTCGACGTCGCGTTGGTGGCGCCAATCCTGGTGCTCGCAGGATATCTGCTGTTTCGGAGAGGTCGGGCCGGTCCACGAGATTTCGGGCGGGTCCTCATCGGTCTCGGCTTGATCCTGCTTTCGCTTCACCAATTCCTGTCGGTTCTGGATCTCTTGGCAAGGAACGAATTCGCACGGACCTCCCTGCAGGCGCTCTCCGAGCACATCGTGTTCATCGTGTTGATCGGCGCACTGTTGGCGTGGGCCGCCCACTCGAGCGTGGCGATTGTCCTCTTGGCAATATCATTCGCGGCAAGCGGCGTTCTGAGTGTTGCCGCGGGTATCGCCCTGGCTCTCGGCGCAAACGCGGGCACCGCGATCAATCCGGTTTTGGAAGGTTCCACCGCCGATGCCGCTGCACGTCGGCTTACGATAGGGAAGCTGATCGGCCGGCTGGGCGGCGTTCTGCTCATTCTCGCCGTCTATCCCTTTGTAACCCCACTGATGACCGGTGTGGAGAGCGCGCCGGCGCGCGCAATCGCGAACTTCCATGTCGGCTTCAACCTCGCGTTGGCGCTCATCCTATTTCCGCTGCTCACCCCCTATGCCCGCTTGCTTGAGCGCCTCTTTCCCTCCGCGCAGATTGACGATGCGCCGGATGCTCCACGCTTTCTTGAGCCGATCACCGCCGAGACGGCTCCTGCGATGGCGTTGGCGGCAGCCACTCGCGAAGCCCTTCGCCTGGCAGATGTGCTCGAGGAAATGATCGCGGGGCTGCGCGCTGTGCTTGCGCAGCCTGATCGGCGCCGGGTCGAGGAGACGCGCGCGCTCGACGACAGGCTCGATCGCCTCAACCGCGCGATCAAGGAGAACCTCCTGGCGATCGAGGCCGAGCGGCTAAACGAGGAAGAGAGCGACACCCTGGCGAGGATATTGACCTTCTCGATCAATCTCGAACAGGCGGGCGACCTCATCGATCGCGGACTTCTGAACATGACACAGCGACGAATAAAGCGCGGTGTGGCATTTTCCCGGGAGGGCATCGCTGATCTGCTTGCTCAGGCGGACAAACTTCACGCAACGCTTCGGCGCTCGACCGCAGTGTTCTTGAGCGGCGATCCCATCGGCGCAAGGGCGCTTGCGTCCGAAAAGGAAGCTTTTCGTCGTCTGGAGGACGAAGCTATAGCCGCTCATTTCCAGCGTCTGCGGTCTGGAAACATCGATACGATCGAGACGAGCGCGCTGCATCTTGATGCTCTGCGGGATTTGAAGCGAGTGAACGGCCACTTGATCGAGGCGTCAGCCTATCCGATCTTGAAGAAGCGCGGTGAGTTGCTCGCATCTCGGCTACGTCAGGTGATTTGATGGATTGATATCGGCGTGGCGCGCTTGAAGTCTGATCACCTCGCGATCCAGCGGCGCCCTCCGGCGCCGATCGTCGCAACAAACGCCGCCGGCACGGTCAGGCCGGCGAGCCCGACGAGGCCCAGCGGGAGGAGACTAAGGTCGGAGCCGGAAAGCAGCACGATGGGCAATTGTGCAAAGATCAGGACTGCCGCCCAGCGCCATGGCCGGTCGGGAAACAGGATGCCCAGGCCAAGAGACGCGAGAAGCGAGATTGGATAGGCCACCGACCAGAAGAGCGGATTGTCCCAGGGTTCCGGGCGCGTACCTACCCAGGATGTGGCGGACCAGAGCGGCAGCCCAAGTGTGGCGGCAAGAACGAACGCCCTGAGACTTTGACTCATGTCATACCGCTCCGGTGATGCTCACCGCAGCTTTTACGGGGCAAGCGTTTGAGTTTCGCTTAACTTCGCGAATTGCTTGTGAGCGAGCCGATTCTTCGCTCAATATACCGGGTATAGGGCCAGGATGGGGACGAAGAAGGCCTGCCCCGTTCCTGTGTGGAGGTGGCCATTTCGGGCGGGACGGGGCGATGAGCGACATCGGCGAACAGGTACAGAAAATCACCGTTGAACATTTGGGCGTCTATCCTGACAAGGTGACGCCTCAAGCAAATTTCATCGATGATTTTGGAGTGGATAGCCTCGACGTCGTCGAGCTGGTCATGGCGATCGAGGATGAATTCGGTGTCGAGATTCCGGATGAGGACGCCGAGAAATTCAACACCGTCCAGGACGCGATCCGCTATATAAAGGCAGCGAAAGGCCAGGGGGGTGTTCGCTACGCCCAACATAAGGGCGCGGAGAGGAAACGAGGAAAGGCGCGTGAGGGTTAGGTAATGGCGAGTACGAGTATCGAGCTGCCGATGGATTATCGCCCGTCGGACGACGAAGAATTCATGTGTCCAATGCAGTTGGAATATTTCCGGCAGCGTTTGCTGGCCTGGAAGGCGCAGATCTTGAGCGAGGCCGAGACGACACTGAACGTCCTGCAGATGGAGGAACTGCGCAAGCCCGATCAGAACGACCGCGCGACGAGTGAGGCTGGGTGGTCGATCGAACTGCGCGCCCGTGATCGTCAACGCAAGGTCATCGCCAAGATCGATGCCGCGCTGCGCCGGATCGACGAGGGCGACTACGGCTATTGCACGGTGACGGGAGAGCCGATCTCGCTGCGGCGGCTCGAGGCGCGACCGATCGCGACGATGACGGTCGATGCCCAGGAGCAGCACGAGCGGGCCGAGAGAGTTTCGCGCGACGGGTGAGGGGGCACGGCTAGTCTTTTGGTCTGCGGCCGAAGAGCAACCGCCAGAACCCTCTGGGAGCTGGCGGCTTGGGCATCACGTTTGGAGAATGGTCTCCCGACGGCGCCGAGGCACCATCGGGAGTGGAGGCCCGAACTAAAGGGGGGCCGAGCCTCTCTTCTCTATAACGCTCCTCAGCAAGGTTTAAAGCCCACCGAAGGTTGATGGCTGCCAACTCTCTTATAACCATGACAATATCTCCGACCAGACGATGAATAGTGAAGAACCTTTTCGCGATGACCGACGGCATGATCCGTATGACCCCGCGCAGCGCCGATAGTCCGGACGAGATCGCTGAAGCGCTGTCGGGCCGCGTTCGCGCGCTCGCGATGGCGCATGGCTTTTTGCAGCGGCGCGTTCGTTCGATGGATTCGGAACGCTCGACAAACCTATGTGAGCTGGTTGAATCGATTGTCGCGGTCCATGAAGGCGCCGCCGCGGAGAGAACACCGCGCTTCCGTATCTGCGGCCCGGATGTGCGGTGCGGCGATCATGCCATCAACGGCATCGCGCTCCTCATTCATGAACTGGCGACGAACGCCGCCAAATATGGCGCCCTGAGCAAGGCAGAGGGTAGCGTTTCCATTGCCTGGTCTATAGCTGATGATCGGCTGGAGCTGGTCTAGCGCGAGACGGGCGGCCCTCCGCTCGACGGATCCCCCGAAAGGTCAGGCTTTGGCAGCACGCTGATGAAGCGGACGATCGAGCACCAGCTTCGCGGCACGATGCGGTACGACTGGTTGCGCCAAGGCCTCGCGGTCGAGATTTCGGTGCCAGCCGAGGCATTGACCCGCTAGGCTCCGGAACGCGGCAGGAAGTCCGGGGTGGCTCGATGCGCACCCTGACGTAACAGTGTGCACGCCGGGAGATTGATATGGACAGCAAGATTTCCCGCATGCCGGCGTTATTCATCGGTCACGGCAGTCCGATGAACACGCTGGAGGACAACGGCTACACCCGCGCGTGGCGCGAGATGGGCCAGCACCTTCCGCGACCGCGTGCGGTGCTCGTCGTATCGGCGCACTGGTTCTTTGGCGCGACGGCCGTGACGGCCATGCAGAAGCCGCGGACGATCCACGATTTCTATGGTTTTCCGCCGGAGCTTTTCGCGTTTGACTATCCAGCGGCCGGTGCGCCGGACGTTGCTCAGGAAATCGTAGAGGTTGTGAAACCCCATTGGGTCGGGCTGG
Organism: Edaphosphingomonas fennica; assembly: GCF_003034225.1. Classification (GTDB taxonomy): domain Bacteria; phylum Pseudomonadota; class Alphaproteobacteria; order Sphingomonadales; family Sphingomonadaceae; genus Sphingomonas_E; species Sphingomonas_E fennica. The sequence goes on along the minus strand of NZ_PHHF01000030.1, from coordinate 44,882 downwards.
ATCGTGATCAATGGGGACTGGATCACGGCGCCTGGTCGGTTTTGGCACATCTTTACCCGCAAGCCGATGTGCCCGTGGTGCAGCTTTCTATCAACGCTTTGAAGCCCCTCGACTACCACCTCGATCTTGCGGCCCGTCTCGCGCCGCTGCGCGAGAAGGGCGTCATGATCGTCGCCAGCGGCAATGTCGTCCACAACCTGGGGAAGGTTCAATGGCAGCGCCCCGACGCGGCCTTCGATTGGGCTGAACGTTTCGACGATGCCGTGGTCGATCAACTCGCGCGCGACCCGGGTGACATCCTGCGCGTCGCGGATCATCCCGACTACGGCATGGCCGTTCCCACTCCGGACCATTTCATTCCGCTCCTGTATCTGGCGGGATTGGCGGCTGCGGAAGATATCGGGATCAGTCCGCTGCTGCGAGGCTATGCGATGGGCTCGATATCGATGACCTGCTACGGGCTCGGCGCGGATCTGACCCTCAGCGCGGACCCGTGCGATGCGGCCGATTTGCCGAGTGGGATTCCGCCCGAGCAAACCAACATGTGAGCCCGCTCACAAATCGACCGCCAGTTCGGCGACACTGGTGGGGCATCTGAGAGGGCTGAGTAGCCGCCCGCTCGCCACGATACTGGCTCGAATATTCAGGAGCACCAGCCTTCAACATGGCATTCAAGCGCTGGACCGGGATGACGCCGAGCGAGTTTCGCGCGCAGGCCGATCCGGGCGTCATCGCGTCGATCGAATAAGCCGCCATACCTAACCGCCCGGGTCAGCGGCGCACCCGCGAAAGGACACGCGCTGCGACGTTGCTGCGAACGGCGAGCTTACGGCCATAGCGCAACGCGGTTGTCGGAGAGCTCCAGCGCAGCGCCTGCGCGATGCCGGCGCCATCCTCGCCCGCAGCGAAAAGATCCTGGGTCAGGCCAACGCGGAGCGAATGGGTGGATAGGGCCTGGACGGCATCGCGCAGCTTTCCGGCGGGCAAAATGACGAGGCCCATTTCGTAGGCGGCCAGCGCTACGCGCCGATAGATCCCATTGACGCCTTGCCGGGTGAGAGCAGTCTTGCCGATCGTATAGATCGTTCGCGCCAACTCCATTTCGGGATCTGACTGACGAGCACGCCGGCGATCCACGCCCACTCTGCGGAACATCAGTCCTTGCTTGATGGAACTTGCGTCCTGCCATGCGGCAACCCGTCTCATCGTCTCGACCGACAGCCACGCCCAGGCGCCTTCCTGTTCCTGATCGGTCTTGGAGAAGGGGATGAAAAGGGTGGCCGAACCGTCTTCCTGAAGATCGATATGCTCCACTTCAACCCTGGTGAGTTCGCTGACCCGAAGCCCTGCGTCGTACCCGAGTGAGAGCAGCGCCGCGTCCCTTAGCCCTTGCAGGTCGCCGCCACAGGCGTCGAGCAGCGCGGTGATAGTGAAACCCTTCACGTCGTCGTTCAGTGGGCCGCCGAAACGCAACGGGGCGGCCTGTTTCTGCACGGCGCCTTTGCGGCGCCGATTGGCCCGCAAGGCATTGCGGACCATCGGATGATCGGTTGGCAGATCGTCTTTGTCGCTGTGACCGATCAGACGGTGGATGTTCGCCATGCTCGCCATACGTCGCGAGAGGGTGGCGGGCTTCTTCCCCTCCGCCTCGAGGTGACGAAGATACAGCACGAGACCCTCCGGGGTGGCGGGCAGCGGTGGCCGCTGATCACGGCGCGACCAATCAATGTAGCAATCGAGGTCGGCCGCGATCGCCGCCTTGGTCGCGTCGGCCATAGCCTCCAGCGCCGTCTCGACCTCCAGCTGACTGACCGGCGGGTAATCGGAGGGGAGGGAGGCCGCGATGGTTCGAAGCAAGCGTGTGTCGGTCGGTTCGGCCGAGCCGCGTCGCCTCCGGGGGAGGTTGCCGGCATCCTGGCGGTGGATAACGATCTCACTCATCGGCTGAGGTTTCTTTGTGCGGAGAGCCGAAAGCCGAGACCATCCTTTCGCAGATTGGCTCAAGCCATTTTCCGACCCGATCGCGTGGCTCGTCCCAGACCGCTTTGCCGGCATAGCCGACCATCAAAATCCAGAACGCGATGAAGCCGGCGAACTTCGGGTTGTCACCATGCTGGTCAGCCGCAAAAGCTGCCATGGCGCCGCGCATTTGATCGAACATCATCGAAAGCCCGGCCAGCAGCCCCAGTCCGAAAAGGAAAAGCCACATCAGCTGCAGGTGTTGCCGCGTCAGGCAGGCCTTGGCGAAGCCGCCAACAGTGATCGACCAAAGGAATGTCGCACCCATCAACGCCGCGACCAGCCAGTCGCCTAGGGGCGTCAGGTGAACGATTCTTCCGTCGGTCGTGCCGGCATGCTTCGCGATTGCAGTGAGCAAACTGAGCGGCCCCACGATCAGACCAAAAATCCCAATAAGGTAGGCGCCGATCACAATCACCGATTTCAACGTCTTCTCGGCGTTTGGTATCACCCACGTACCTAGTCGTCGCCAGCCTGAACGCAGCGCCATCACCCCTTCCCCTTTCGCGCCTATACTTACCATAACCTCTCATTATGGTAAGTGAGAAAATCGCGTGGGGAGGGCGGTTTTTCGCGCGTCTTGCTCGATGCGTCACAGACGGCGCGGCGTAGATCGTTCTTGATCACCGCCGCCTAAGCGAGCGACCGGATAATGCTACCTATCAAATGGCAACGCTGGCAAGCTTGGTGTTGGCGACGGTAAACGCTCCCATGGCGCGAATGTCTCCGCGCACGAATTCGCCGACCTGATTGTTGATCCTAGCAGCGCGACCGATTTCAGTGCGCCCGCGTTCTCCTTGTTCTCGGAAGTCAGCCCAGTTCTGCAACTGGAGTTTGTCGAGGAAATGAGCATTGCCGTCGGGAAAGTCTGAGCGGTTGCGCGGGAGTTTTCGCGACTGTCGGGCTACGCGCTTGCACTGGCCACCTGACGCGATCACGCTCGGAGCCTAGCAATTAGAAAATTCTGGAAACTTTCATAAATTGGAAGTATCAGGAATTTCATGTCATCGTTGGCGCAGCAGGTCACGGCAGCGGGTCTGGCCGATCATATCCTCAGCGAGCGCCAGATCGGCGACCTGCTGGGGGGCGGTGACGCGCGGCGCTACGGTCTGGTCAACCGTGCGCTCAAGGATGGTTCCCTGCTTCGCATGAAGCGCGGGACTTATGTGCTAGGCAAGCGCTATCGTAGCGAAACTGTCCATCCCTTCACTATTGCGCAAGGTCTGGTGCCGGGTAGCTACGTCTCTTTCGAAAGCGCGCTCGCCCATCATGGCTGGATCCCCGAAGCGGTCTTCGTGACCGCGAGCGTGTCTCCCGGCCGCAAGACGCTCCGCTTCGAAACGCCGGACTTCGGCGCGTTTAGCTTCCATCCGCTCGCCATCGCGGACTACCGATTTCTGACCGGCGTTGATCGCGTGCAGATGGGCAAGCTCACGGCCTTCGTCGCACAGCCGCTGCGGGCATTGTTGGACCTCGTTGCCCTGCGCAAGGAGGAGTGGGCCGGCCTCGAGTGGCTGACCCAGGGCATGCGGATCGATGAGGACATGCTCTTCGGGCTTCGACGGAAGGATTTCGCCAAGCTGAAATCGGTCTACAAGCACAAGGCGGTGAACGGCTTCCTCACCGCGCTCGAGAGCGCCGTGCTGGCGAGGAAGAGGCCGTCGGTAGATGATTGATATCATCCAAGAAAAGCTGCGTCGCTATAATGCCGCCAACGCGATCGAGGAAGAGAACGCGGTCAAGGAAATCCTCCAGGAGATCGCGCTCTACGCGCTGTGGCGCGGCGATTTCTTCGACATCGCCCTCTTTCAGGGTGGAACGTCCCTACGTATCCTCCATGGCCTGCCGCGTTTCTCCGAGGATCTCGACTTCCTGCTGCGGGAGCCTGATCCAGGGTTCGACTGGACGCCCTATCTCAGGACGCTGATCGAGGTGTTCGGCCAGTTCGGGCTGAAGCTTGATGCGCTGCCCAGGACGAAGATGGACACGGCGATCCGCCAGGCGCTGATCAAGAACGATTCCATCGCGAGCCAGCTAGACTTGTCTTTCGCTGGAGCGGGCAAGCCGAAGACGATCCGGATCAAGCTCGAGATAGACGTCAACCCGCCCACGGGCTCGGGCGAGGCATCGACCTATCTCGATTTTCCAGCGGATCACGAGGTCCGCCACCAGGATCTGCCGTCCAATTTCGCGCTCAAGATCCATGCCCTCCTCTGCCGGGGCTTTCTCAAGGGCAGGGACTGGTTCGATTTCTCCTGGTATGTCGCCAAAGGCGTAGCGCCCAATCTGCCGCTTCTGCGCACGGCGCTTGTCCAGGCCGGCCCCTGGGCGGGCGATGATCACATCGTCGTCAACACGGTGTGGCTGAACGAAGCGCTGGGGAGCACGATCGCGAAGATCGACTGGAAGGCGGCCGCTGACGACGTGCGCCGTTTCCTGCGCCCGGCCGAACTCAAATCGCTCGATCTGTGGAGCGAACGCTTTTTCCTCGCCAAACTGGACAGACTGCCTCCCCCACCGCAGGAAGCAGCCATGCCATGACCGGCAAATTCTCCGCCTTCTTCGTCAAGGCGCTGGTCGATACGATCACCGGCGGCACCGCCCGCCGCCCCCGGAGAGCGGACGAATTCAACGCGCCTGTGCGCGATTCCCGGTCGACCGGTCGAATCAGGATTGTCGTCAGGTTTTAGACCTGCCCCATGAGCAATACGGAATCAGATCCCGACATTATCGCGGAGGATCCCCGGCTGGACGGACTCAAGGACCGCCACGATGCAGCCCATTCGGTCGAGGAGGAACGGGCCCGGCCTGCCGCAAAAGACCGTCACCTTGAGGACAACGGCACGCTGCTGGGAGACCGTGAAGCCTGCGGTGAACGCAAGAAAAATGGGGAGGTTCACGAATGGGTTCATGATCGCGAAGAATGCGCCTAAGCGCTTTCATCAGGTCGACATAACTCATGACAGCCTCTCCGGGCGGCGTGCGCTTCTTTCGTATACCGGCTTCATGCTGCTGACGGCCCGATGCAGTTACGAGCTTGTCGAGAAGACCATCCGCGCGGGCTGCCCTATGCTCGTGACGGTTTCTGCCCGACCAGCCTCGCGGTAGCGCGCGCGGCCGATGCCGGCCTGACTCTGGTGGCGCTGGCCCGCCAAGACAGCGCGCTTGTCGTCTGCGACGATCGCGGGCTTATCGCCTGAGCCAGCACCATTTCTGGCCACTCGCGACGCGCCGGTTTCTTGATGCAAGCGGCCGCCGACGGATGTGGGACATACGTAGCGACGCTCGCCGACCCAAAGGATAAGCAGGGGAAGCGAAGGAACGAACGATGGCCGCCTTTCGAATCTGCTTCTTCAACGAGATCCCGGATTCGACCGGACATGATCACCATTGCTGCCAGAGAAGCATCGAGATCCTCGAAGCCGCGGATGTGGAGGAAGCCATAGCACTTGCGATCCGCGAGTTTGAGGAGCTGGAGAAGATCGCGCGCTGGGATCTGCACGCCCATACCTACGAGTGTGCTCCCCTTGATATGGACATCTAGTCCGCAAATCTCGTTGCGTGCTTCAACCTGAGGAGGCGTCAGCGTCCCACGTGTCGTCAACCGAGCGTGCGAGAGCGATCAGGCGGCATCAAGCATCCGACCGTCAAGATTCAACTCTGAGATGGGAGCTGGCCGGCCGAACAGATAGCCCTGCAGCGCGTGGCAACCCGCGGCGCGCAGTAGCGTCGCCTGTGCCGAGGTTTCGACGCCTTCGGCTATCACCTGGAGATCGAGCGCATTGGCGATGTGCACCATGCCCGAGATCAGCAGCCGTGCCTTGGGATCGGTGCCGAGAGAGCTCACCAGCGATCGGTCGATCTTGATGCAGTCGAACCCATAGGATGGGAGGTAGGCGATGCTGGTGAAGCCGGTTCCGAAGTCGTCGAGCGCGAATTTGACGCCCAAAGCCCTTAGCGTATCGATCGCCTGCCGGGCGCGATCGGGGTGATCGATGAGATGCTTCTCGGTGATTTCAAGCTGCAGCCGATGCGCGGGGAATCCCGTTTCCTCAAGGACCTGCTTGATCTCGGTCTCAAAGCCGAGATGGCGGAACTGCGCAGGTGAGATGTTCACGCTCAGCTTGCAATCGGCAAAGTCACGCATTTCCGAGCACGCTCGACGAAGCACGAACAACCCCAGCTGCTGGATGAAACCGCCAACTTCCGCGATTTCGATGAAATCGTCAGGGGCGATCGGGCCATCGGGACGGCGCGGCCAGCGAGCGAGTGCTTCCACCCAGGCTGTGCCAAAACCCGTCAACAAGTTCAGCCGGCCGGCGGCGCGTGATGCCAGAGCGCGGGGTGAAATCAAACCGCAGCGAGCAGCTTGATCAACCCAAAGGCGTTTGCGGCGTGGGTGATGTGATAGGGTAGGACTGAGAGTGCGGTTTGAGCCTTCACCCGTCTCAGACCACGAGTGAGGAAGCGCGCCGACCAATCGATCATTATTCCGGGTGCCGGCAGATGCTGAAGATAGTCGAGGCTATTCGGCTACGAAGCCGAACGTCCGCAGCGCCAGTTCGATCTGTGCGGCGATCCGTTTGCGACTGAGGCCCTCTTTCCTGCCAAACAGGGCACACAGATGAAAGTCGCCCATTGCCGCGCCTAACAGCATTCCCGTCACGCGCTCGACATCGCCGATACTCGGGCGCGGACGTTCGAGCTTCAGGCGCTCCACGGCGGCCACCAGATAGCGATACCCTTTCGCCATCACGCGCTCATGGAAATCATCGGCCAGTTCCGGCGCGTGCTCCGCCTCCGAGATGAGAAGCCGCGTCAGGCGGACCTGGCGCGGCGACAGCACGAACGCGATCACCGCCGTCAGGCGGCGGCGCAGCTCCGCCAATGGATCGGCGATCGGCACAGCGTCGCGCTCGTCCCAGGGGCAATCGTCGGCGACGACGACAATCGCGGCCAACAGCCGGCTCTTGTCCGCATAGAAGGCGTAGATCGTCTTCTTCGACATGCCGGCGGTCCGCGCCACGTCCTCCATCGTGGCAGCGCCATAGCCGCTGGTTGTGAATACCTGCTCGGCGGCCTGAAGGATGCGCCGCCGCCGCTCGCTGTCCGAATAGACCGGAGGTCGTCCAGCCCTGGCAACGGCATGATCGGGAAAGGTCGAGGAGGTTCTTGACATTACGGAACGATATCGTTTCCTATCGCGGTTTCAAAACGCTACCGTTTCCGAACCGCCGGCGCAAATCCGGGGCGGAGTGGAAGATATCCGGCAAGGTCATTCGCATTGCAGCCCATAGCATCAAGACGCATCGCACCCATCCTCGGAGGCCTCGGCGCGCTCGCGCCATTGGCCATCGACATGTATCTTCCCGGCATGCCGCGGATCGCCGCCGATCTGCACGCCGGCGAGGGTTCTGTTCAATTCAGCCTCATGACCTTCTTCGCGGGCCTGATGATCGGCCAGCTCTTCTGCGGCCCGCTCTCCGACAGGATCGGGCGCAAGCCGACCATCTATGCGGGCCTCGCGCTGTTCGTCGCCGCCGCGCTCGGCTGCGCGAGCGCCGCGACGCCCGAGCAGTTGATCGCCTGGCGCTTCGCGCAGGGCCTTGGCGGCTCGGTCGGCATGACGATCAGCATGGCCATCATCCGTGACCTTTACACCGGCCATGCCGCTGCCCGCCTGATGGGGCTGATGATGATGGCGCTCAGTGTCGCGCCCGTCATTGCGCCGCTGCTGGGAACGGCCATCCTTGCCTTTGCACCCTGGCCGGCCCTGTTCGTGCTGCTGGCGATCGTCGGCGCTGGCTGCGCGCTACTGGTCGCCACCGTTCTGCCAGAGACGCGGCCGCCTGCCCTGCGGACGGCGACCCGCCCGGCCGACGTGGCGCGCAACTATCTGCATCTGATCGTCAGCCCGCGCTACATCGCCTATGTCGGTGTGATGGCCGTCGCACAGGCGGGCTTCTTCGCTTACCTCGCCGGCTCGTCCTTCGTGTTCATCTCCGTCCACGGCCTGACGCCGGCCGCCTACAGCCTGATCTTCGCCATGAATGCCGTCGGCCTGACGGCCGGCGCGCAACTCGCGCCTCGTCTCATGCATCGCTTCGCCCCACAGACGATCGTTCGCGCGGCACTGGCCGTTTATGCGGCGGCAGCGGTCTTTCTCGCCCTGCTCGAACTGGGCGGCGGCGCGGGCATCGTGGCGCTGGCCGCCTTGCTGTTCGTGGCGATCACCGCGCTCGCCTTCGTGATGCCGCTGAACAGCATGATGGCGCTCGAATCCTATGGCGCCATCTCGGGCACGGCCGCAGCACTGATGGGCACGATCCAGTTCGCCGCCGGAACCCTCGCCTCGCTCATCGTCGGGCTTACCGCCGACGGCACGGCATTGCCGATGGTGCTGACGATCGCGGTAAGCGGCATCGCCGCCTGCCTGCTTGCCTTTGGTGCTTTTCCGAAGGCGCACGTTTACGAAGCGCAGAAGGAACCCGCATCATGATCGGAATCACCGGCGCCACCGGCAAGCTCGGCCGGCTCGTCATCTACACGCTCTTGCAGACGGTCCCCGCATCCGACATTACGGCGCTGGCGCGCAGCCCCGACAAGGCCGCGGACCTTGCCGCGAAGGGCGTCGCCGTCCGGCAGGCCGACTATGATCGGCCCGAGACGCTCGACAGCGCCCTTGCCGGGATCGAGCGGCTGCTGCTGATCTCGTCGAACGAGATGGGCCGGCGCGTGCCGCAGCACCGCGCGGTGATCGCGGCGGCAAAGCAAGCGCAAGTGAAGCTGCTGGCCTATACCAGCCTGCTCCATTCCGACCGCTCCCCGCTTGCGGTGAGGGAGGAGCATGTCGCGACCGAGGCGGCATTGGCCGAGGTCGCCGTTCCCTACGTTCTGCTACGCAACGGCTGGTATCTCGAAAACTATACGGGCAGCGTTGGCATGGCGATCGATAGCGGATCGATTATCGGCGCCGCCGGTGACGGGCGCATCTCGGCCGCCGCGCGCGCCGACTATGCCGCTGCGGCGGCGGCCATCCTGACGGCCACTGCCGATCAGGCAGGCCAAGTCTATGAGCTTGCGGGCGATACGGCCTTCACTCTCGCCGAGCTCGCGGCGCAAATCACCCGGCTTTCCGGCAAGACCGTCACCTATCGCGACCTGCCGGCGGACGAATGCCGGGCGGCGCTCATGGTGCGCGGCCTGCCGGAGCCGATCGCCGCACGGATGATCGCCTCCGACATCGGCATCGCCAAGGGCGGCCTGTTCGATGACAGCCGCCAGCTCAGCCGGCTCATCGGGCGGCCGACCACGCCGCTGTCGGAGGCCCTCGCGACAGCGCTGAAGGACCGACCCATCAACGCACATTGAGTCCCAGTTCGCTCAAAAGCTGGCCGGCCTGCTCGCGGGAGATCGTCGCACCGCGAAACAGGCTGGCGTCGACAAGCCGTAAGCCGCCCAGGTCGGCCCCGCGCAGATCGGCGCCGTCGAAACGCGATCCCGTCATGACCGCATCGCGCAAACTGCACTTCTCGAAGATCGTCGCGCGGAAGTCGCACCTGCGCAGATCGGCTTGCCCGAAGTCGATCTTCTTTAAGGTCTGCTTGCGGAACGATAATCCCGGCAATTTGGCATGGATCAACAGGGTCTCATCAAAGCGGATATCGAGCGCTTTCGCGTTCGACAGGTCCGCGCCCGTCAGCTTGCATCGCTCGAATTTCGCGGCGGCAAGGGTTGATTCGCGCAGGACGCAATTATTGAAGTCGCTGGCGACGAAGGTGGCGTCGCTCAGGTCGGCTCCGGTGAATTGCGCGAAAGCGGCGCGGCAAGACCGCCAGGCCGTGCCCTCCAACTTCGCGCCGGTGAAGTCGGCGCGGCGCAGATTGCATCGCTCGAACGTCCAGCGGGATAGGTCCAGTCTGGCGAGGTCGGCCTCTTCGAGATCGCAGTCGATGAGATGAGACGGGGACGCGAGCAGACGCTCGACATCGGCCCGGGTCAATGCCTGCTCGTGAATTGAGCGATCGGAAAACAGATTATCCACTGGTGACTGGTAGCTCGGTCAGCCAATGTTATCCACACTCGCCATGCCTCTAAGCAATGGCCGCCCGCGGGAAGTCGTGCGTGAATGCGAAATAGCCGATTTAGGACGGCTGTTGCCGGTTGAACATGTGGAGCTGATGGCCGAGCAGGGCCCGCAACTCTACGCCGTTGACTGCCCCGCTGTTCTACCGACGCTCGCTCCAGGGTTACGCAAAGCGTGCCCCCAAGTTGTGCTAAAGCTGGCTGGCGATGGTCACTTGGCCTCCTGACTCGTCTGATGAACGGACTGACGCCTGTTGGTGTTCAGATAGGGCCGCAGCACCTAAAACGGCGGCGGCGGTGCTATCGGGGATGTGGCGATGAGCGGCTTTATCAAGGGGCATGACAGGAACCAGGTAAGTTTGCTCCCAGCCTGTGTCGATGATGTTGGCGAAGATGCGCTGGTTCGCATCGTCGATGGCTTTGTCCATAGCCTCGATCTGGCGGAACTCGGATTTCGGCGAGCAATAGCCTCATCTACTGGCCGCCCCGGCTATCATCCGGGCGACATGCTGCGTCTGTATATTTGGGTTATCTCAACCAACTGCGCTCCTCGAGGCATCTGGAACGGGCTTGCCTGCGCGATCTCGATGCGATGTGGCTCATGCGACGCCTCACACCCGATTATCGCACTATTGCCGCGTTCCGCCACGATAACCCCGAGGCGATCGTCAGGATGAGCGCAGCCTTCATCACGTTCTGTCGGGAGCAGGGCTTGGTGCGGGGTAATATTGTGCCGATCGACGGCACCAAGATGCGCCGGTCGCCAGCGCCAAGAACATTGCCGGGGCCGAACGGCTCGCCCGCGTCATCGCACATACCCAGGATGAGATCGCCTACTATCTCGATCGGCTCGACATCGTGGATAATCAGGAAGCCCAAGGGTTTGGCGAGCGGCCCCTCCATCGGCAAGCATTCAACGAGGCGATTGGCGCGCTTGAACGGCGTAAGGACAGACTCGTCAAGCGCCAAGCCGAGCTGGAGACCATCGGCCTCTTCATCTTCATTGGCCTCAAGCAGATGCACATCGGTGGCCAGATCGTCGACTATGCCTTCACCGCCATTGTGGCCGGCGCGGCGATCGCCTTCGCGCTTGCTGTGGGGCTGGGTGGCCGCGAGGTGGCCGCGCGCAAGTTGAACGAACTGATCAAATGAGGCGGTGGGGCTTCGGCCCCGCGCCCTTCGGTTTGCGCCCGGGCGGGATCACACGGTAGAGCCTCGGAAGGCTATCGATCCCCAGGGTAAGGCGGTCTCGAAAGTGACCGCGGAGCACGAACGGATGAATGCACGAACGATCATCGAAGAGGTGGGACGGCGGCGGAACGTCGCGCTCGAGGGCAAGCATCCGGACGTCGTTCTTGCCGATGTCGTCCATCGCCCGCTACCGCCCGCGCGGGTCATCGTGCTGGCGAACGAAAAGGGCGGCGTGGGCAAATCCACGATCGCCTTTCATCTGTGCGTGGCGCTGGCGGACGCAGGTGTATCGGTTGCCGCCGTCGACCTGGACAGACGCCAGCAGACCCTGTCGCGTGCGCTGCTGAACCGCGAAGCGACCGCCAGGCGGCTCGGCGTCGGTCTGCCTCTGCCAAAACAGCAGGTCCTCCAGGTGCAGAGCGGATCAATGCTCTGTCAGGAGATCAACCGCGTCGCCTGGAACGCTGACGTGGTGGTGGTCGACGCGGCAGGCTATGATTCCCCGATCGCAAGGCGGGCCATCGCCATCGCGGACACCGTGGTCACGCCGGTGAACAGCTCTTTCATCGACCTTGACCTGCTTGGGCGATTTCATCCCGTGTCGCTCGATGTCGTCGAAACGGGCTGTTTCGCGACCGCCCTCAACGAGATCCGCGACGCCCGGAGCCGCAATGGATTGCCCGGGATCGATTGGGTGGTCGTCCAGAACCGCACCCGCAAGGGCGCGAGCCAGAATCAGGAGCGGATCGAGACGGCCCTGGAGAAGCTCGCACTCCAGGCTGGGTTCAGGCTCGGCAGCGGCCTCGCCGAGCGGATGGCCTACCGCGAGCTTCTGCACCTCGGCCTCACCCATCTCGACATCCGCCGCATTCCGGACTTCGCGCGGGCGAGGGTCGAGGCCAACCGGGAAATCCTGGCTCTGGTGGCGGATCTCGCGGTATTGGAACCCCGGCAGTCGCACGTCGAAGGTCTTGGTCGCCCAGTGCAGGAAACGCTGGATCGCGCGCCGGTCGCATCGGCCGCATAGGCTGGTGTCGCCATATCAAATGAGGAACGGGCGCTGATGGCCACCGAGGAGACCCTTGCGCGTGTCGCGCCGTGCCGTTCCTTTGATCTTTCGGAGGATGCCGGCCTTCCACCGCTCCCCGGCACTCCCGCATCGGACCAAGCGGACGCCCCTGCCCTCGCCTGCCGGCTCTGGGAACTGCTCGAGGCAGCGAGCCACAATCGCATCCCAGCGCCCGCCCGCCGGGGTGACACGTCGCTTCCCGACGGGTTCGATGCCATCATGACTTCCGCCGCAGAATTCGAGGTCATGCCCGGCATAGCGCTGGCCGATGTGCTCTGGACGCGGAGCGCGCCTTACTGGAACGGTGAGATTGCGTACCGCCTGTTCGACAAGCGTGGGGCCGCGGGCGACGCCGCCGTGCCTGGCGCTGTCTTGTTGTTCGCCCAGGGTGCAGGAAGACGGGCGGCATTGCTCGGGCACGCCCAGCCCTTTGTCGTCGCAGAGGCAATCCTCGGCAGCTTCGACGTGCCGGGGCCCTATCTCGTTCTCGTCGTCTGCGAGGTCGACCCACTTGGCAAGGCCCGGGCGCTTCGCGGCTATGCGCAGCCCATCCTGAACGGGCAGCATTTCATGCCGGTCGCGAGCGGCTTCGAGCGGGATGTCTTCCAGGCGTTGATCGCGTTGCAAGCCAAGCTCGATGCCCACGGCCTCGAATGCACCGTCAGCCGGACGCTGTCGCCGGCGGGGCCGGGTCAGGACATCGAGATCGCCGTCGAGCACGAGAATGGCGAGCGCCTTGTCTTGCACGCCGTGCTTTGCCCGGACGACGGCGCGAAAGGCGGCGGCAGGAAGGATCAGGCAGCGCCCTTCATCGTCACGCCGCGACGGTTCGCCGACGGCTCGTTCCTGGCCTGGCTCGAGGGCGAGCTGGTGGCGGTGCCCGGCGCGAAGGGCGAGAGTGTGGAGAGGCCGGGCGACTGACCGCCGCTCAGCGATCTGCGCGGCGCACCACGACGATCCCGATGATCGACAGGATCGCCAGCGCGAACCAGGTCAGGGCATATTCGAGGTGATGATTGTAGAAGCGGACGATCGTCAGTCCGCCGATCGGCTGGCCGGCGGGCGCGCCCGCTGCGGCATCGATGAAATAGGGTGCGAGGCGTGGCACCCCCCTCTCCTTCCCGATCTCGGCGACGTCGCGCGAATACCAGCGCCCTCCCACAGGGTCGTTGCGCCGCAGGAACGCGCCCTTGGGTTCGCTCAACCGCAGAAGCCCTGTGACGGTGACGGGTCCTTCGGGCTCCCCCTCGCGGCGCGCCGTGCGGTCGCGTTTCTCGGGCGGAACGAACCCGCGGTTGACGAGCACCGCCCAGCCCTCGTCGGTGCGGAGCGGCGTCAGCACCCAATAGCCAGGCCCTTGCTCGGTGACGGCCTGCACCGTCGTCTCGCGATCATTCTCGAAGACGCCGTGGGCGGAGACGTGACGATAGGCGTCGTCCGCCGCGGCGATCCGGGGCCAGCCGTCCGGCCCTGGGGCGGGCGTCGCGGGCGCGCGCACACGCGCATCGACGGCCGCGATCAAGGCGAGCTTCCCGGCGCGGCGCTCGATCTGCCATATGCCGAGGGCCAGGAATATGAGCGTGCAGATGGCCAGCCCGGTGGTCAGCGCCTCTCTGGTCCGGCGCGGCGGGGGAGGTCCTTCGCCGGGCGCTTCGCGCATGCGCCGCTCAGTGGTTGCCCGACATGTCATGCATCTGGGCGACCCCATCCGCGGGCATCGGCATCATGTTCGCGTTGAGGTGGTACATGACCCAGATCGATCCGCCGATCGTAAGCACGACGATGACGGCCGTGAACAGGAAGGCGAGCAAGGTCCAGCCGCCTTCGGAGCGTGTGTCGAGATGGAGGAAGAAGACCACGTGCACGACGATCTGGATCAGAGCCAGGGCGAAGATCAGGATGGCGGTCGTCTGCATGTCCCGCAGCACGCCGGTCATCACCAGCCAAAAGGGTACGGCCGTCAGGACGATCGCGAGGATCGAGCCGATCCAGAAGTGGCGGCTGTTGTGTGCCGATCCCTGTGTGTGCTCGGGGTGCGCGGCCGTATGATGGGAGGGATTGCTCACCGGATGACTCCGAACAGGTAGACGAAGGTGAAGACCCCGATCCAGATGATGTCGAGGAAGTGCCAGAACATGCTGAGGCACATCAGCCGGCGCCGGTTCTCGGGAATGAGGCCGCGCTGGCCGACCTGCACGAGCATGACGGTGATCCAGATGAGGCCCACGGTGACGTGCGCGCCGTGCGTGCCGACCAGAGTATAGAAGGCCGAAAGAAAGGCGCTGCGCTGCGGTGTCGCGCCTTCGGCGAAGAGATGCGCGAACTCGTAGAGCTCGATGCCGACGAAGGCCGCACCGAGAAGCCCGGTAATCGCGAGCCATGCCCGCGTGGGGCCGACGCGTCCCTGCTCGATATGGGGGATCGCGGCGCCGAAGGTGATCGAGGAGGCGAGGAGGAAGGCGGTGTTCAGCGCAACCAGCGGCAGGTCGAAGATGTCGCGCGGCTGCGGTCCGCCTGCAAAGCTCGTGCTGACGACGCCGAACATCGCGAAGAGCGAGGCGAAGATGAGCGCATCGCTCATCAGATAGATCCAGAAGCCGAGGATGGTCGGACCGCTGCCGCCATGCTCGTGCGCATGCTCCTCGGTCACATGCCAGACCGGCGCGGCTGCGGCTGTTTCGGTAATCGCGTCGCTCATGTCAGGCCCCCGCCGCAAGCAGCTCTGAGCGCCCGCTTTCTATGGTTGCGACCTCCTCGGCCGGGATGAAATAGTCACGGTTGTAGTTGAAGGTGTGTGCGATCGCGACGACGAGGAGGCCGGCAAAGCTGAGCGCCGCCAGCCACCACATGTACCAGACCATCCCGAAGCCCATGGCAAGGGCGAGCGCGGAGAGGATCACGCCAGCGCCGGTGTTGCGCGGCATGTGGACCGGCCGGAAGCCGCCCGCAGGCCGTTCATAGCCCCTGGACTTCATGTCGTACCAGGCGTCGAGGTCGTGAATGACGGGCGTGAAAGCGAAATTATAGGCGGGCGGCGGCGAGGAGGTCGACCATTCGAGGGTCCGGCCGTTCCACGGATCGCCGGTCGTGTCGGCGAGTTGCTTGCGCTTCACGATGCCCATGACGATGCTCATCACGAAGCCGAGGATGCCGACGAGAATGATGAGCGCGCCGATGCCGGCGACGATGAAGTAGGGCTGGATCGAGGGATCGTCGAAATGGTGGACGCGCCGCGTCGTGCCCATCAGGCCGACGATGTAGATCGGCGTCCAGGCGACCCAGTAGCCGATCACCCAGCCCCAGAAGGCGACCTTGCCCCAGAACTCGTCGAGCTTGAACCCGAAGGCCTTGGGGAACCAGTAGACCATACCGGCGAACAGGCCGAAGACGACGCCGCCGATGATGGTGTTGTGGAAGTGGGCGACGAGGAACAGCGAGTTGTGGAGCACGAAGTCGGCAGGCGGGATCGCCAGCAGCACGCCGGTCATGCCGCCGACCGTGAAGGTCAGCATGAAGGCCACCACCCATTGCATTGGCAGGTCGAACCTGATGTCGCCCCGGTACATGGTGAAGAGCCAGTTGAAGATCTTGGCGCCGGTCGGGATCGAGATGACCATCGTCGCGATGCCGAAGAAGCTGTTGACGCTGGGGCCCGCGCCCATCGTGAAGAAGTGATGGAGCCAGACCAGATAGGAGAGGATCGTGATGACCACGGTCGCGTAGACCATCGAGGAATAGCCGAAGAGCGGCTTGCCCGAGAAGGTCGCGGTGATCTCGGAATAGATGCCGAAGGCCGGGAGCACGAGGACATAGACCTCGGGATGGCCCCAGATCCACACCATGTTCCAGTACATCATCGGCGCGCCGCCGAGCTCGTTCGTGAAGAAGTTGGTGCCGGCGTAGCGGTCGAGCAGCAACAGGAAGAAGGCGGCCGTGAGCGCGGGGAAGATGGCAATCGCCAGCACGTTCGAGCAGAGCGCGGTCCAGCAGAAGACCGGCATCTTCATCATCGACATGCCCGGTGCGCGCATCTTGATGATGGTGGCGACCATGTTGATGGCCGAGAGCGTCGTACCGACGCCCGCTATCTGGAGCGACCATAGGTAATAGTCGACACCTGTGTCCGGACTATAGGCGAGCTCGGCAAGCGGCGCGTAGCTCAGCCAGCCCGTCCGCGCGAACTCGCCGACGAAGAGCGAGATCATGCACAGCACCGCGCCCGCCACGGTCAGCCAGAAACTCAGATTGTTGAGGAAGGGGAAGGCGACGTCGCGCGCGCCGATCTGCAGCGGCATGACGAAGTTCACGAGACCCACGACCAGCGGAATCGCCACGAAGAAGATCATGATCGTCCCGTGTGCGGTGAAGATCTGGTCGTAATGGTGAGCGTTGAGGTAGCCCTCGTTCGCGCCGAAGGCCATTGCCTGCTGCAGCCGCATCATGATCGCGTCGGAGAAGCCGCGCAGCAGCATGATGATGCCGAGCACGATGTACATGATGCCGATCTTCTTGTGGTCGACGCTGGTGAACCACTCCTTCCAGAGATAGCCCCAGAGGCGATAGCGCGTGATCAGCCCGACGATCGCGAGTCCAAGCACGGCCACGACGATGAAGGTGCCGAGCAGGATCGGCTCGTGGATGGGGAAGGATTCCCACGTCAGGCGACCGAAGATGGTCTTGGTGAGACTGGTGCTGGTCATCGGGCTGGTCTCGCGGTCTTGATCATGGGTTCGTCGTGGCGGACGCGCTCGGAGCGAGCGGCCGAACCGGAGACGACATGGGGTGGTTGTGCGGGTCGCCGGGGGATGGCCGCGGCGCGGGCATGGAGGTGTCGCCGGCGGGCGCGTGGCCGAGACGGCGCAGGCTCTCGGCCGAGCGCGCGCTGTCCTGCGCCATGACATCGACCATGCAGGGCTTGCCGGGCGCGACGCACTGGTTGAGGACGCGGTCGAAAAGCTGCGATTGCACCGCCGCGTAGCGGATCACGGGCACCTTCTCGCTCGGAACCTCGAGCTTCAGATAGTCGGCGGCATTGAGCGTTCCGCCACCTTTCCGGACGCCCGCAACCCAGGACGTGAAGTCGGCCTGGCTCATTCCGCGCAACTGGAAGCGCATGTCGGAATAGCCGCGGCCGGTATAGTTGCCGGAATAGCCCCAGCTGTCGCCGGGCTTGTTGAGGACCGCGTTCAGCTCGGACTTCATGCCCGGCATCGCGTAGATCATGCCGGCGAGCGTCGGGGCGTAGAAGGTGTTGAACTGGCTGGTCGAGGTGATCGAGAAATGGACCGGCACATCGACGGGAACGGCGAGCTCGTTGACCGACGCGACGCCTTGTTCGGGATAGATGAACAGCCATTTCCAGTCGAGCGCCACGACCTGCACCTCGAGCGGCTTCGTGTTCGCCGGCACCGGCCGGCCCGGCGCGATCCGCTCGAGCGGCCGGAAGGGATCGAGCAGATGGGTGCTCGTCCAGGTCACGAGGCTCAGCGCGATGATGATGAGAAGCGGACCCGACCAGATGATGAGCTCGAGGGTCGTCGAGTGGTCGAAGGTCGGATCGTAGACCTTGTCGGGATTGCCGCGCCGATACCGCCAGGCGAACAGCACGGTCAGCACCATCACCGGCACGATGATGAGCAGCATCAGTCCGACGGCGGTGAGGATCAGGTTGCGCTGCTGGAGCGCGATGTCACCCGTGGGGTTCATCACGACCATGTCGCAGCCGCTCAGGAGCGCGAGCGCGCCCGTGGCCAACAATGTGCGCATCCAGCGCCGGATGGGGGATTCTCGCCTAGGCATATGACCCGATAGCCCTCCCGCGGCCCACGCGACTTTGACGAAGGTCAATTGTTATCCGCCGCATATCGGTCACCATCAAACAGGATCGCGAATCAATGCGTTGGTGCTAAAGTGCTCACGGACAGTACAATTTGATGTCGAAGGAGGGAAGCAGGGGATGGTGAGCACGACCATGGAACCGGCGTCGTCCACTCCGCTGGAACGCGACGCGCGCCTGATAAATGCGCGCGAGCATCGCATCAAACCGGGTGAGATCGCGGTCGGTGTCGTTATTGGGCGGACGTCGGAATTCTTCGACTTCTTCGTCTATGCGATTGCCTCGGTGCTGGTCTTCCCGAGCGTCATATTTCCCTTCGTCGATCGGTTGACTGGGACGCTCTATTCCTTTGCGATGTTCGCGCTCGCGTTCATCGCCCGTCCGATCGGCGCGTTCCTGTTCCTATGGATCGACCGGCAGCATGGGCGCGGCGTCAAGCTGACGATCGCGCTCTTCCTGCTCGGCGGCTCGACGATGGCGATGGCCTTCCTGCCGAGCTACCAGTCGGCCGGGGTTTTCGCCATTCTCATGCTGGGCCTGCTCCGCATCGGCCAGGGTTTTGCAACCGGCGGAACCTGGGACGGCCTTCCTTCGCTTTTGTCTCTGAACGCGCCGTCCGAGCGCCGCGGCTGGTTCGCGATGATCCCGCAGCTGGGAGCGCCGCTGGGGCTTCTCGTGGCCGCGGCCGTCTTCGCCTTCCTGCTGACGACGCTGTCGCCGGCCGATTTCCTCGATTGGGGGTGGCGCTATCCCTTCTTCGTCGCCTTCGCGATCAACGTCGTCGCGCTGTTCGCCCGCCTGCGCCTGATTTCGACGCCGGGTTTCGAGCGCCTGTACGAGAACCGGGAGCTTCAGCCCTCGCCCGTCATGGAAATGTTCCGCGAGGAAGGGCGGACCGTCGTGCTCGGCGCCTTCGCGCCGCTCGCGAGCTTCGCGCTGTTCCATCTCGTCACGGTGTTCCCGCTTTCCTGGGTCATTCTTCACGATGAGGCGCCCGCGCGCTTCCTCGTCATCGAGATCGTCGGCGCGGTCGTCGGCGTCGTCGCGGTCATGCTGTCCGGCGTGATCGCGGATCGGATCGGGCGGCGCACGGTGCTCGGCGTATCGGCCGCCCTCATCGCGGTCTACAGCGGGTTCGCGCCGCAACTGCTCGGCAAGGGCGATAGCGGCGAGTGGACCTACATGATGCTGGGCTTCCTGCTGCTGGGGCTCGCGTTCGGGCAATCCTCGGGCGCGGTGAACGGAAGCTTCTCGGCCAAGCACCGCTATACCGGCGCGGGCACGACGGCGACGGCGGCATGGCTGATCGGCGCCGGTTTCGCGCCGCTCGCCGCGCTGCTGCTCGCGAGCAATTTCGGGCTGATCGCGGTCGGAGCCTATCTGCTCTCGGGCGCGCTGTGCACGCTGGCTGCGCTCGGCATCAACCGGGAATGGGGGCGCAAGTCGGCCTAAGGCCGACTTCCCCTCGCCCCGCTGAATTTCCCGCTTAGTGTGCCGGCGCGAACTGTCGGTCCAGCAGGTCTTGGGCGGCCTGTGCCTCGGCGCTCGGCGGCAGGAATGTCGGCAGGATGGTCGTCACGATCCAGAAGGCGAGCATGCCGAGGAACACGCCCGCCGCAATTTTGAGAACCTCGCGCATCTCCCCTCCCTTTCGTGCGATTTGGTCGCGCCAACGGGGCTTCCCTGGTTTACGAATACCCCAAGAAGCAAACTCAGCGTGAACGCTTTGGCACATTTCTAAACCAGCTCATTGCCTCCGGTTTGCATCCATGTCAAAATGTTCGTGATGGATGAACAAACGAGCCCTCCGCTAAACCGGCTCCTGTCCCGGCTGGCGCCCGGGCAGCTGGTGGACAGCGCCTGGCTGCAGGATCAGGGCATATCGCGCTCCTCGATCCATGCCTATGTGAAGAACCACTGGCTCGAGCGTGTCGCCTCCCGGGTCTACCGGCGGTCGGGCGCTTCCTCATCCGCACTTCGCTGGGATGTCGCGGTCGCTTCCGCCCAGGCGCTGCGGCCGTCGAGCTTCTACGTCGGCGGCCCCACGGCGCTCGATCTTCTCGGTCAGGGGCATTATCTCAAGCTCGGCGGTCCCGCGAAGGTTCATCTCTACGATCCTGAGTTCAGCGCGCCGCCCTGGCTCGGGCGGCTGTCGCTCGACGCGGCGCTCCTCGTCCGCACGCGCGCGCTCTTCTCGGACGTCTCGCTTGGCGTCGAGTGGCGGCGCTATGAGCTCGGCACCGGCAGGCTCGGCAGCGCGGTCAAGGAACCGTCGCGGTCCGATCCCTGGGACAATTTCCTGCGAGTCGCCGGCGAGGAGCGCGCGTCGATCGAAATGCTGGACGAAGTGCCGGAAGACGTGGCCTTCGAACTCGCCGACGAGATGTTCCAGGGGCTCTCCAATCTGCGACCCCGGCTCATCACGCAGTTGCTCGCAAGCTGCCGCAGCGTGCGAGCGAAACGGCTGTTCCTGTTCTACGCCGATCGCCACGGACACGGCTGGTCCAAACATGTCGACCGGACCCAGGTCGATCTGGGCAAGGGCAAGCGGCAGCTCGCGGCCGGCGGCCGGCTCGATCCGCACTACCAGATCACGGTGCCGGCCTCCTTCGTCGCCGCGCGGGAAGGCGAGGCATGACCTCGGAGCGCTACATCGACCAGGTGGCGCTGCTGCTGCGTGCGATTCCGCAGATCGCGCCGGAGGCGGACTTCGCCTTGAAGGGCGGGACGGCGATTAACCTTTTCGTGCGCGACCTCCCTCGCCTCTCGGTCGACATCGATCTCGTCTATCTCCCCGTCGCCGACCGCGAGGCCTCGCTGCGCGCTGTGAGCGACGGGCTGGACCGCATTGCCGAGCGTCTCGAGGCGCGGGGCCTGAAGGTCGAGCGGCATCTTCTGGCGGACGGCAAGCGCCTGATCGTCCATTCGGGCGGCGCGGCGATCAAGATCGAGGTTTCCCCGGTCCTGCGCGGCACGGTCTACCCGCCCGAGACGCGAACCGTGGCCGCGGCCGTCGAGGATCGGTTCGGGTTTGCGGAAATGCAGGTGGTGTCGCTGCCAGACCTCTACGCGGGCAAGATCGCCGCGGCGCTGGACCGGCAGCATCCCCGGGACCTTTTCGACATTCATCATCTCCTGGCGCACGGCGGCATCGATGAGCCTCTCTTCCGCGCCTTCCTCATCTATCTCGTCAGCCACCCCCGCCCCGTCCACGAACTCCTCGCCCCCAACCGTCTCGACATCTCCGCGCAATATGACAGCGAGTTCGTCGGGATGACGGTCGAGCCGGAAAGTCTCGAGACGCTCCTTGCCGCCCGCGAGCAGCTGATCGGGCTTGTTCAGGCGCATGCGGCGAAGCCGGGCGCGCGCCGCTTTCTCACACGTTTCCTGGCGCTCGAGCCCGACTGGCAGGCCGTGGATCTCGACCCGGCGCTGGCCGATCTACCGGCCGTGCGCTGGAAGCTGCTCAACCTTGCGCGCCTGAAGGACGCGAATGGCGCGAAGTTCGAGGAGCAGCGGCTGCTGCTCGAGCAGGTTCTCGATGCCGCGCGGTAGCCGGCACCTCGAGACCGGTGTGCTGCTCGAAGGGCCGCATGCTCTGGTGCTGCGGCGCGATGAAGGCGGCGAATGGCGACTGGAAGCGCCCTTCTCGGCAAGGCGCCTCGTCGGCCGCCGCGTTCGCGTCGATGGCGTCCGGGACGGTTTCGACCTCCTCNTCAACCCACTCCCTATGATGGAGCGAACTGTCCTCTTCTATGATTTCCATCGTCAATACCGAATGCCACGTTCCCAAAACGTTCTCCGACTTGGCCAAAATCGCAGCTTGGGGCCGACTGGGCCTCCTCGCGGTGACGGCGATCGAGCCGGTCAACGGCCGCTGGCCGCCGCGGGAGACGATCGCAGAGCGATTCTCAGGATTCCTGCGACGGCTCGGCTTCTGACCGAGACTGTCAGGCGCGATCGCGCCGCGGAAATCCATGCATGCCGAACCACCATTGGACGGCAATGATGGCGCCCTTGGCCGGTTGCAGCAGCCCGATCATCATCACGATCGCCAGGGGAAAGATGATGGCCATCAAGGCCGCGACGGAAAGGTCTGAATCCTTGACGAGTGCGATGATCAGCGGCGCCAGGATATGCCCGGTGAGGAAAATCGAGACATAGGCGGGGAAGTCGTCCGCCTGCTGCGGCGACCAGTCCTCCTGGCACGAGGCGCATTGCGTGATCGGCTTCAGAAAGCGCCGGAAGAGTTTCCCCGTTCCGCAAGAGGGACACCGCCCGAGAACACCTCGGCCGATCGCAGCCCAGACCGAGGCCGGACGGGCATGATCGGCCCGCCCGGCGGGCTCTGCCGGGCGGCTCGTCCTGGCGAGCCGATCGCGCAGCGCGTCGAACGCGTCCGGTTCAGGCATCGCTGAGCACACGGGGGCCGGCGGCGATGACGGCGGCATCGACGGCGTCCTCGAACTGGCGGAAATTCTCGACGAACTGGCGAGCGAGCTTCTCGGCGGTCGCGTCATAGGCGGCGGGGTCGACCCAGGTCGAGCGAGGATCGAGGATGCGGTCGTCGACATCGGGCGCGGCTACGGGGACCGCGAATCCGAAGATGGGATCGATGCGGCATGTGATGGCGTCGAGGCCGCCGGAAAGCGCAGCGTTCAGCAAGGCCCGGGTGACCTTGATCGGCATGCGCTGCCCCATCCCATAGGCGCCGCCCGTCCATCCGGTATTGACCAGCCAGCATTTCACCCCGCCCTTGGCGATCCGCTCCTTGAGAAGATTGCCGTAGACGGAGGGGTGGCGCGGCATGAAGGGTGCGCCAAAGCAGGTCGAGAAGGTGGCCGAAGGCTCGGTCACGCCGATCTCGGTTCCAGCAACGCGCGCGGTGTAGCCCGAAAGGAAGTGGTACATCGCCTGGTCGGGCGTGAGCTTGGCGATCGGCGGCAGGACCCCATAGGCGTCAGCGGTCAGGAAGATGATGTTCGCCGGCACGGGCCCGAGATTGTCCGCACTCGCATTCGGGATGAAGTCGATAGGATAGGAGCCTCGGCTGTTCTCGGCGAGACTGTCATCGTCGAGATCGATCTGGCGGGTCTCGGGATCGATCACCACGTTCTCGAGGATCGTGCCGAAGCGTTTGGTGGTGGCGTAGATCTCCGGCTCGGCGTCGGGGGAGAGCCGGATCATCTTGGCATAGCAGCCGCCCTCGAAATTGAAGACCGCGGTATCCGACCAGCCATGCTCGTCGTCGCCTATGAGGGTGCGGCTGGCATCGGCCGAAAGCGTCGTCTTGCCGGTCCCCGACAGGCCGAAGAACACGGCCGTGTCGCCGGCGGGGCCGATATTTGCCGAGCAGTGCATCGGCATCACGCCGCGCGTCGGCAGCAGGTAGTTAAGAATGCCGAACACGCTCTTCTTCATCTCGCCGGCATAGGCGGTGCCGCCGATCAGGATCAGCTTTTCGGAAAGGTTGACCGCGACGATCGTCTCGCTGCGGCAGCCATGGCGCGCGGGGTCGGCACGGAAGCTCGGCAGGTCGATGATCGTATATTCGGCGGCAAAGCCTTCGAGCTCGTCGGCCGAGGGGCGCACGAGCAGCGTGCGGACGAAGAGGCTATGCCAGGCGAGCTCGGTGACGACGCGGACATTGACCCGGTGCTCCGCCTGCGAGCCGCCGAACAGATCGGCGACGTAGAGGCGATCCCTGCCTTCAAGCGCCTTGATGAAATCGACGCGGAGATTGGCGAAATGCTCGGGCGTCATAGGGACGTTGGTCTTGCCCCACCAGACGCTGTTCTCGGTCTCGGCGTCGCGGACGATATATTTGTCCTGTGCCGAGCGGCCGGTGTGCTTGCCCGTGGCGACGACGAACGGCCCATCGGCGGCGAGCAGACCCTCGCCATTGCGGACGGCCTGCTCGATGAGCTCGGCGGTCCGCAGGTTGCGCTGAACCCTCGCATCCTCGTCAAGAGCGGCAAGCAGGGTTCGGGCAAACAGGTTCGGCATGGCGGAAGGCTCCATAGAGGGGGTGCTCCATTCGCGCGGAGCAACATGCAATATCCATCTAGCATATCGAAGCTATGATATGTAAGATTGTGATTTGATGTCTCATACATCATGGAGACGCGATTGATCACCTCTCAGCAGATGCGGGCTGCCCGGGCGATGCTCGGTATCGACCAGCGCCAGCTCGCCGCTCTTTCCGGCGTTTCGCTGCCGACGATCCAGCGCATGGAGTCGTCCGAGGGCCAGGTGCGCAGCGTGGTCGACACGCTGGTCAAGGTCATCAATGCGCTCGAGGCGGCCGGCATCGAGATCATCGGCGAGAACGCGCCGAGTAATGGCGCCGGGCGCGGAGTGCGGCTCAAGGAGACGGCGGCGGGCCGGCAGCCGAGACGGGTGCTTTCGGTCCTGTTCGACCAGGCCGAAGCGCCGGAGGTCGGGAGCGATGTATCATAGTGCGCGGCTGACGGCGTTTACGCCCAAGCTCGTCACGGTTTTCGGCGAAGGCTATTCGCTGGGCCGCTTTCGGCGCGACGCGGTCGCCGGCCTGACAGTTGCGATTGTCGCGTTGCCGCTCGCCATGGCGCTCGCGATCGCCAGCGGCGCGTCGCCCGACAAAGGCCTCGTCACGGCGGTCATCGCCGGATTCCTGATATCCGCGCTCGGTGGGTCGCGCGTCCAGGTGGGCGGTCCGACGGGCGCTTTCGTGGTCGTCGTCTTCAACGTCATCGCCCAGCATGGCTATGACGGCCTGCTGCTCGCGACCCTCATGGCCGGCCTCATGCTGATCGTCGCGGGCTATTCGGGTCTCGGCAGTCTCGTTCGCTTCATTCCCCAGCCGGTGGTCACCGGATTCACGGCTGGCATCGCGGTGATCATCGCATCCAGCCAGGTGAAGGATTTCCTCGGCCTCTCCATGAAGGCCGTACCGGCAGACTTCATTCCAAAATGGGAGGCCTATTTCGGCGCGCTCGGCAGCGTGCAGGGCGTGACGCTCGCCATCGGCGTGGGGTCGCTGGCGCTCATCGTGGCTCTGCGCAAATGGGCGCCGAAATGGCCGGGCTTCCTGATCGCGGTGGTCGTCGCGGCCGCGATCGTGGCGCTGCTGCATTTGCCGGTGGAGACCATTGGCTCGCGCTTTCCGAATTTGCCGACGGGGCTGCCGGCCCCTGCCCTGCCAGACGTGTCGCTGGCGAAGCTGCAGGCGGTCATGTCGTCGGCTTTCACGATCGCCTTCCTGGCCGGGATCGAGGCTCTGCTCTCCGCGGTGGTCGCGGACGGCATGATCGGCTCGCGGCATCGCTCGAACCAGGAGCTGGTCGGTCAGGGCGTCGCGAACCTTGCTTCCGCGCTGTTCGGCGGCTTACCGGCGACGGGCGCGATCGCACGCACGGCCACCAATATCCGGGCCGGGGCGATCACGCCCGTGGCTGGCATGATGCACGCCGTGTTCCTGCTGCTGTTCGTCCTCTTCGGCTCCGCCCTCATGGCCTATGTGCCGCTCGCCGCGCTCGCTGCGATCCTCTTCATGGTCGCATGGGGCATGAGCGAGCATCACCGCTTCATCCAGCTCCTGCGCATGCCCAATGGCGACCGCGCGCTGCTGCTGCTCACCTTCGGTCTCACTGTCCTTGTCGACTTGACCGTCGCGATCGGCGTGGGCGTGACGCTCGCGTCGCTGGTCTTCATGATGCGCATGAGCAGGACGGTCGAGATCGCCAACGGTCGCAGTGGTGAGGTGCGGGAGGGCGAAAGCGAGGAGATCGATCAGCGCGACGCCCTGCCCGATGGGGTCGAGGTTTTCCGGATCGACGGACCGATCTTCTTCGGCGTCGCCAATGAGCTGCTCGACACGCTGCGCCGCATCGGCCGTTCTCCCAGGGTGGTGATCCTGCGGATGCGGCGCGTTCCGCTCCTCGATGCGAGCGGGGTGACGACGATAGAGGAGATCGTCCGTCAAGCGGCGTCGGCGAACACCAGGGTCATCCTTTCGGGTCTCCAGTCGCAACCGCGCGCGATGCTGGAGCGCGTCGGGCTCGGTGCGGGAAGCGAGCGGGTCGTCCTGTGCGAAGACTTCCCGGCAGCCCTGCGCGCCGCGGCGGCTATCACGGCGGCGTCTTCCGGCGCAGCGCATCTGAACTGAACGGTAATCACAAAGGTTTTCCAATGAGCGATACGAGCGACGACTATGTCTATGACGAAGCATCGGGCGAGTGGATCTCCGCCGCAGAGGCGGCGTCCAACGCCGAGGCCGGGCAACAAATCGAGGTGCGGGACTCTGTCGGCAATCTCCTCGCCGATGGCGACAGCGTCATCACGATCAAGGATCTGAAGGTCAAGGGCGCGGGCCAGACACTTCGCAAGGGCACGGTCATTAAGTCGATCAGGCTGACCGGCGACAGCCAGGAGATCGATTGCCGCTATGAGGGGATAAAGGGCTTGGTTCTCAGAGCCGAATTTGTCCGCAGGCACTGAAACGGTTGGGTGTCACCATACTACTGGGTGATACGGCGGCGGCGACTTCTCCCAATATGGACACTGTCTTCGGTGACCGGCGGCGTCACTCGTGCTAAATACGCCTGTATTCGCACGGGAGGAGACGCATCATGTACTTCACGGAGCGCGTGCTGACCGAGGAGTTGGTGGAAGCCAAGAGGCTTCTCGAGCGAGCGTTGACTATTCTCGACAAGCATGAAGAACATGCCGCCGCCTATAGTGCCTGCGAAGCCATAGAACGGCTGATCGGCGCGCCCAGTACATTGGAGCAATGGTATATGATGACCGGCCGCAATCCGGACGGTTCTTCGGCGCATTAGCGCCTCGAAAGAGACAAAGGACTGCAACGAATGCCGCGGGGTGGCGAAGGCCAGCGACCCTCGCCACCGGAGACTTCATTCGGCGGTTTGAACCTTACGCGCCGCGATCAGGCCGGCGACCTCGTCGAGCATCGCGAGCCGCTCCTTCTTGAGGTTCTCCAGCCGCTCGTCGGAACTCGCTTCGATCCCGGATTCGATGCGCGAGATTTCGCGGGTCGTGTCGTGATAGCGGGCTGCGACCTCCCGATAATGTGCGTCTTCCAGCTTCAGGCTGTGCAGGATCGCGGCATCCTGGGGAAAGGCTGCATGGAGATCGTGACCGACTTCGCTCATAGGGTTTTGCTCCGTGGTTGGCGGCCGCCTGGCCGTCAGGAGGGCAGGAACGCCCGGTTGGTTGACGAAGCCTAGGCAGGCGCGCAGGCCGGGTCGTTACGGGTTGTTCCTTAGTTTGGGGCTGGATCGCCAATCGGTCGCGGCGTGCCCGATCAGCGCGTGGAGAATAGGTCGAAGGGGCCAACGCAGTTGGTCATCCCTGCCACCCTCTTGCGCGCTGATCGGACCATTCAGCTTTACCGGCATGCCAACGGCGGTAAAAGTGAAGCGGGGTCGCCCCGACGTTTCACGCAGTCGGCTGGACGCATCATGGGGACCGTTGGCCGATATATTCCGCCAGGACGACGGCGTGGTTATGCACGGCATCCTTGGCCGCATAGAGCAGCGTCACTGTCCCGCGACCGGCGAGGGCTCGCAGCCTGGCGACGGCATCGGCATTGCGGTCGAGCTCGTCGCGATACCGCCTGCGAAAGCCGTCGAAGCGGTCCGGGTCGTGCGCGAACCATTTGCGGAGATCATCCGACGGCGCGATCGCCTTCAGCCACTCGGAGAGACGCGCCGCTTCACGTTTGACCCCGCGCGGCCAGATGCGGTCGACCAGAATGCGTTGGCCGTCGTCGTCGGACGGCGGGTCATAGATGCGCTTGACGCGCAGAGTGACCGATTTCACGGCTTCGGTGTCCCGTGGCCGTTCCAGCTCGGCGGATCGCTGGCCGGAAAGGATTCCATGGAGGCCTCGTCGACCGGATCTGCGGCGGGCTCCCGGGCGAGGATAACGCGCGCCCGTGCGGCGATGTCGGATACGAGGGCGTCCTCGGCGCCCGATGCAGCTTCTGGGGTCCGATGGAGAAGCGCCGCCGCAGCCGCGCGGGCCAGTTCCTCCAGACTTTGGTTTTCCGTACTGAACCGCTCGGCCACCGCTTGCGCGAGCGCCTCGATCTGCTGCTGCGGAATCTGTTCGATGCTCACGCTAACGCTCCTTGTTCGGCAAGCAGAGCGGCGATGTCCGCGCCGACCTGCATGTCATCTTCAACGCCGAAGCTGTGCTTGCGGATCAATCCCTTGCCGTCGATCAGAATGAGGCTCGGCGTTCCGCGCATGCCATAGGCCTGCATCGTCCTGGGGAGCGGCCCCGGATCGCCAGCCTCGTCGCAGCCGATAGGAAAGCTCAAGCGGTATTCATGGATGAAGGCAGCGAGCGCCGCGGGCGTCATGACATCGTGATGTTCGAAGACGCTGTGGAGGCCGACCACCGCGACGCGCGCGGGGTCGAAAGTCCGGGCGATGCGCTGCGCCTGAGGCAACCCCGCCTGAACGCAGCCCGGACACAGCATCTGGAAAGCATGGAGAGCGACGATCCGGCCGTCGAAATCGGCGAGGCCAAGCGCCCGGTCCGTGTTGAACCATTGCGAAACACGCCATGGGGGAGCTTGCGTGGCGGGCGGTTTCGAAACGTCCATGGGCTCTCCGCTACCGAAGGTGGATGAGCGTCACCATGCCGGCGATGACGACACCGAAGACCATGACCATCACGCCCGCGATACGCAGCACATAGGTAAGCGGATCCTCGTCGTCGTCCGCGGATCGGCGGGTGGCCGGGCGAAGCGGCCGCCCGAGAAGCCGGCGCGCAACATGCTGGCGGAACGCCATCGTAAAGCCGATCACGGCAAGAAGGAGACCGAATAGGTCGACGATGACGACGGAGGCGGGCATCAGCGTCCGCTCTCACCGCTCAGCCGGTGGGTGTTCACGCGCTGCACGCGGCAAGACCTTTGTTCAGTCCGGCGATCAGATCCTGCTCGGCTTCAAGGCCGACAGATAGGCGAAGCAGGCTGTCGCTGATCCCGGCGACCGCGCGGGCCTCCTCGCCCATGTCGGCGTGGGTCATCGTCGCTGGATGAGCCACCAGGCTTTCGACGCCCCCAAGCGATTCAGCGAGCGTGAAGAACTCCACCGCGTCGATGAACTGACGAACGGCCGGAACGCCGCCGGCGAGCTCGAAGCTCAGCATCGCCCCAAACCCACGCTGCTGGCGCGAGGCGATCAGGTGTCCGGGATGCGAGGCGAGCCCCGGATAGTAGACGTTCGCCACCGCCGGATGGCGTTGGAGGTGGTTGGCCACAGCCATGGCGTTGATCTGCTGCCGCTCCATGCGCGGGAACAGGCTGCGCAGGCCTCGCAGGGTGAGCCAGGCATCGAACGGAGCGCCGGCCGAGCCCACGACATTGGCCCATTGGCGCAGTTCCTCGACCGCAGCGGGGTCTGCTGCGACGATGGCCCCGCCGATGACGTCGGAATGACCGTTCAGATATTTGGTGGTCGAATGGATGACATAGTCGGCTCCGAGCGCGATCGGCCGCTGGATTGCTGGCGAAAGAAAGGTGTTGTCGACCGCGACTTCAGCTCCGGCCTTGCGCGCCCGGGCGGCAAGCGCTTCGATGTCGACCACCCGCATCAGGGGATTGCTAGGCGTTTCGATGAGGACGAGCGCGGGCACATCGGCAAGCGCCGCGCCGAAGGCTGCCTCGTCCGCCTGGTCGACGAACCGCACCGAGCAGTGCCCCCGGTCGGCCCGGGCTTTGAGGAGGCGCATCGTGCCGCCGTAGCAATCGTGCGGCGCGAGGATGAGATCGCCTGGCCGCCGTCTACCCACCAGCAGGTCCAGCGCCGCCATGCCGCTTGCCGTGATGACGGCGCCCGCGCCTCCCTCGAGCTTGGCGAGCGCCTCTCCGAGAAGATCGCGCGTCGGGTTGCCGCCGCGGCCGTAATCGTAGCGGCGCGGCTGGTCGTAGCCCGCGAACTCGTAGGTGCTGGAGAGATAGATGGGCGGCGCCACCGCTCCGAAGCCGGCGTCGGTCGCCACCCCATAGGCGGCCGAAATGGTTTGCGGCCGCGGGTCGCGGCGATCCACGTCGTTCATGCGATCAGTCATTGAAAAAGCGCCCTTCGGTAACCGGGCGGACAATCCCGGCACGGATGATGAAATCGCCGAAATGCTCGCCCGGCTCGCGCTCGCGGGCATAGCGGCCGAACGCGTCGGCCAGCACTTCGAGGATCACCGGCTCGCCGACATTCTCGCGCACCATGCGATTGAGGCGCTCACCATGAAAACCGCCCCCGAGATAGAGATTATATTTGCCCGGGGCCCGTCCCGTAAGCCCGATCTCGGCGATATAGGGACGCGAGCAACCGTTCGGGCAGCCGCTCATCCGCACGGTGATGGGTTCGTCCGAAAGACCGTTCTCCGCCAGGATCGCTTCGATGCGGTCCAGCAGGCTGGGCAGATAGCGCTCGCTTTCGGCCATGGCGAGGCCGCAGGTCGGCAACGCGACGCAGGCGATCGCATTGCGGCGCAGGACCGAGAAATTATCGATGTCCGGCCAGTGCTCGGCGAGGATCGCGTCGATCGTGGGGCGATCCTCCTCTTTCACGCCGGCGACGATCACATTCTGGTTGGGCGTGATCCAGAACGTACCCCGGTGGACGTGGGCGATATCGCGGATCATGTCGAGTAGCCCCAGGTCGAGCCGCCCGTTCTCGATGATCAGGGTGCGGTGATGCCGGCCATCGGGCGTCGTATTCCATCCGTAGCTGTCGCCGTTCGAGGTGAAGGTGAATGCCCTCGGCGGCTCAAATGCGAAGCCCATGGTGCGTTCGATCTCGGCGGTGATCCAGTCGAGCCCCTTGTCGTCGATCGTGTATTTGAAGCGGGCGTGCTGGCGGTCCTTGCGATCGCCATAATCGCGTTGGACGGTCATGACCGCGTCGGCGCAGGCGATGACCTGGTCCGCGGGGATGAAGCCGATAACGCTTGCGAGCCGGGGATAGGTTTCGGGCGCCTGGTCGGTCCGGCCCATGCCGCCGCCGATCGCGACGTTGAATCCCGCGAGGCCATCCTCGCCCGCGATGGCGATGAAGCCCAGATCCTGAGCATAGACGTCGATATCGTTGGATGGTGGCAGCGCGAAGCCGATCTTGAATTTCCGGGGCATGTAGGTGCGCCCGTAGAAGGGTTCTTCTGGACCCGAGCCGGCGACGCGTTCGTTGCCGTGCCAGATTTCGTGATAGGCGCGGGTCTTAGGGATGACATGGTCGGAAACCCGCTTCGCCATGGCCGCGACCGCGGCGTGGAATCGCGAACTTTGAGGATCGACCGTACACATCACGCCGCGGCTGTCGTCGCCGCAGGCCGCAACGGTATCGAGCAGTGTCTCGTGCAGGCCCTGGATGATAGGCCGCAGGCTGTCTTTCAGCACCCAATGGAACTGGAAGGTCTGACGCGTCGTGATGCGCAGCGTCTCGCCGCCGTGGGCGCGGGCGAGTTCATCGAGCTTCAGCCACTGCCTGGGCGTGCAGACACCGCCCGGCAGGCGCACGCGGATCATGAACTGGAAAGCCGGCTCAAGCTTCTGGCGCCGGCGCTCGTCGCGAAGGTCGCGGTCGTCCTGCTGGTAGATGCCATGAAACTTCATGAGCTTCACGTCGTCGGCGGACGGCACGGCGCCCGTGATACGGTCGAGCAGGCCGAGCGCGATCGTGCCGCGCAGATAGTCGCTCGTCTCCTTCATGCGTTCGTCCGCGCCGAGTTGCTCGAGCGGCTGCGAAATGTCGCGGCTTCGGTCGATCAGGGCATTGTCGGTCATCCTTGATCCCTCAATAGACGTCGCGCTGGTAGCGATGGTCGGCCTGCAGCGAGCGGACATAGTCCTCCGCGGCTTCGTGGCTGGTGTGCGCTTCGCTCGCGACGATATCGATCAGCGCCTGGTGGACGTCGGGGGCGAGATTGGCCGCATCTCCGCAGACGTAGACATGGGCGCCTTCTTCCAGCCACGCGAAGAGGTCGCGCGCCCGCTCCTTCATGCGGTGCTGGACATAGACCTTGTCCGCTCGATCCCGCGAGAAGGCGACATCGATCTGGTCGAGCCTCCCCTCCTTGAGCCAGGTCTGCCACTCGGTCTGATAGAGGAAGTCCGTCCGGAAATTGCGCTCGCCGAAGAAGAGCCAGCTCTTGCCGCCGCATCCGCGCGCCTCGCGATCCTGGAGAAAGGCGCGGTACGGCGCGACCCCCGTTCCCGCGCCGATCATGACGATCGGCGCATCGTCACCGGGCAGACGGAAGTGCGGATTGCTCTGGATGTAGACCGGCAATGTCGTGTCGAGTTCGACACGATCCGCAAGACAGCCGGACGCGACGCCGCTGCGTTCCGAACCGTGCAGGCTGTAGCGCAGCGGCGCCACGGTGAGATGGGCCTCCTCGGGCGCGGCCGCGAGGCTCGATGCGAGCGAATAGAGGCGCGGCTGGAGCGGCCGTAGGGCCGAGACGAAACCCTGCGCCATCACGCCCCGGACGGGGAAGCGCAGGACGATGTCGAGGATGTGGTGGGTGCGCAGGAAAACGGAGCGCTCGCCGGCGCGGTCGCTGTCCTGGAGCTGCTTCAGCGCATCGGCTTCGCTCAGCATCGCCCAATAGTCGAGGAAGCGCGGCGTCGCGGCGGTGATCTCATAGTGATGGGTCAGCGCTTCGCCGAGCGTGAGGTGTCGACCTTTGAGTTCGAACTCGGCGCCAGATGTGAGCGCAAGGGCTTCGAGCAAGGTCGCGACGAGCACCGGGTCGTTGGAGGCGCCGATACCGAGCGCGTCGCCCGGTTCGTAGAGGAGACCCGAGCCGGCAAGCGAGAACTCGACGTGGCGGGTCTCTTTCGAGGAGCCGCGTCCCACGATCGGGATATTCTCGATCACAGTCGCCTGGAACGGGTTGCGCTTGTCATAGGCGACCGGCGGTACCGGATTGCGAAGCGATCCTGGCGCGTCGGCCGCGGCGGGAAGGCTTCGCGGTTCGGCGCCGAGCTGTGCGACGATGGCCTTCGTCCACGCCTCCGCCGGTTCCTCGTAATCGACATCGCAATCGACGCGCGGCGCAAGCCGCTCGGCGCCGAGATCCTCGAAGCGGCGGTCGAGGCGCTTGCCGGCTTCGCAGTAGAATTCGTAGGTCGAATCGCCGAGCGCCAGGACAGCGAAGCGGAGCTGATCGAGCTTCGGCGCCTTGCGCCCTTCGACGAATTCGAAAAAGCCCGTCGCCGGCTGCGGCGGATCGCCTTCGCCATAGGTGCTGACGATGACGAGAAGATCCTGCTCCTGCGCCAGATTGCGGGGCTTGTAATCCGCCATGTCGGCGAGCGTGCAGGTCATGCCCGTGTCGACGATGGCCGATTGCAGGTTGCGCGCGAGATCGGCGGCGTTGCCCGTCTCGGTGCCGTAAAGGATGGTCAGAGATCGGGCGTTCCCGGCCGATGGCGACGCCGGCAGCGGGTGGGGCTGCCGCAAGCCGGCGTCTAACCCGGCGAAATAGCCGCTGAGCCAGCGCACCTGCAACGGATCCAGCGACCGGGTCAGGGCGTCGACCTGTCGCCATTGTTCCAGGGTCAGGGGATTCCCTGGCAGATCCGCTGCCGTCATGCGTGTGGTTCCTCGGCGTTCAGCTCCTTCCCGTGCTCCGGCCTGAAGACTTCAGGATCCTCCGGGGCACTGTTGTCGCGAGCATCATTTCCACTCAGGAGCCGCACTGTGCGACGGCGGTTTCCATAAGGCAAATGAGTATTATTGAGCATTTAACGCAAAGTTATTGCGCTAAAAGCGTGCGGCACGGCAGGGGTTTGTTGCTTTCTGAGTGATGCGCCCTATCTCTCAGGGATGAGTGGCACCCCCGCCTTCCTTCGGCTGCAGACGCACGGCGGTAGCCTGATGACACGCCTGCACCCCTCGGTGCGGGCCACCTCCTAGGAGCGCCGCGTCCGAGGTCCGATAGCCGGGTTCGCCCATGGTCGAGCCCCTTCGCTTTTCACGGCGCGCGTCGTCGCGGGCGCGCCGCAGGACTGGAATTACAAACATGGAACAGGAAACCACGGGATGTCATCCCGAGCAGCTGCTTGCTGCGCATCGCCCGGAAATCGAGGCGGCGATGGCGCAGCATTTCGCCGGGCCGCAATCGGTCGACGCTTCGCCGGCCGATCTACAGGCCTCCGCCGAACTGGTCGGCCTTCTGATCGACGTCGCCGGGAGCGAGGGCGGTACGCCAAGCGTGGATCATAGGGGGGCAGATCGGCACTACCAGACGCAATTCGGTGATGCTCTCACGGCCGTTCTCAGGGATGTGCTGGGAGAAGCGGCCGATCCACCCTTCCTCGCCAGGTGCATCGACGGCTTCTGGCGGGCGATCCGCGCCCAGGAAGCGAGCCTATGAGCTGAAGCGCGTTGCAGGGAGGAAGACAATCGCGCCGCGGGAAGGTAGGCATGATGCCATGAGTTCCTTCCTGCCCCGGCGGCGGCCCGAGATCGCGATCGATTTCGGCACCGCGAACATGCGTGTCCTGCGGCGCGGCGATGGGCTCGTGTTCGACGAGCCCTCGCTGTGCTGCGTCCGCGGCAGGCATGGCATGACAAGTCTTCTTGCGGCGGGCAGCGAGGCCTATGCCATGGTCGACCGCACGCCGGCGAACCTGCGGATCGCGCGGCCGCTTTGCCGCGGCGTCCTGCAGGATATCGACGCGGCAAAGCGCATGCTGCGTTACGCTTTGGCGAAATCGACCGGCCGGCGCCGGTGGCGCGCGCCAGCGGCGATCATCGGCATTCCCGCAGATGCGACGCAGGCCGAGCGGAGCGCGATGCTCACCGCCGGCAGGGATGCGGGGCTTGGCCCTGTCACCTTGCTGACCGAGCCCTTCGCCGCCGCGATCGGTGCCGGTATCGTTGTAGATAGGCCCAGCGGTGCGATGGTGGTCGAGTGCGGCGCCGGAACGACCGAGGTCGCGATCTTCTCGCTCGGCGGGCCTTGTGGAAGCGGTTCAGTCCGGATCGGGGGCGACACGCTGAACCGGGCGCTCGCCGACCGGGTTCATCTTCGCCACAAATTCCTGATCGGGGAGCGCTCGGCCGAGCAGCTCAAGCTCGACTATGTATCGCAGAGAGAAGCGGGCCCTGCGGCTCCGTCCGACCTTCCGGTGAGCGGACGATGCCTGCGAACCGGCATGCCGAAGACCATTTCGGTCGCGATGCACGATCTTGACCTCATCGTCGAAAAGCATGTCGCGCAAGTCGTAAAGGTCGTGCGCGACGTGCTGGCTCGGACCGCGCCGGATCTCAGTCAGGACATCCATGATGCGGGTATCATGCTGACCGGGGGCGGCGCGCTTGTTCCGCTCATGCGCGACATAATCGCGCAAGGCACCGGCTTGAAGGTCGTGGTCGCCGACAAGCCTGCGCATTGTGTCGCCCGGGGCCTCGAGAGTCTGCTGGACGCCTGAGCGCGTTTTGGAGTCTGCAGCGTCAGGCCGCGAGACGGGTGCCCCGCTCGCGGACGATGTCGGCCAGCGAGTATCGTTCGAGCACGGCCCGGAACGCCGAGGACGCCTGGTCGAGGACGCCGGGAAGCGAGCAGCGGCGCACGAGACGGCAGGAGGTGCAATCCACCATCGGGCATGGCGGCTCCATCGCGCGAATGACCGCGCCGAGATTGATCTCGCCAGGCGGACGCGCGAGCCGGATTCCGCCCCCGCGCCCGCGCGTGGCATCGATGAAGCCCGCGCGCGCGAGCTCGTTGGCGATCTTCATGAGATGGGTGCGCGAAATTGCCTGGGCTTCAGCGACCGCCGCGATCTGCGCGCGCTGGTCCCCGATCCCTGCAAGGTAGATCAGCAGGCGAAGCGCATAATCGGTGTGACGGGTGAGCTGCATCGGGGCCGGCCCTCCTTGCCGGCGCCCAGCCTTTATAATCGAGGGAGGGGCGAAGCCTGATTCATGTCAAATGAATCATTGGAAGCCGCCGATAAGTGGAATTCCGTCTTCATCTTTGGAAGAGGAATTTCCTGATGTATTGCGTGCAGTGCGAACAATCGAACAAGGGCGGATGCGCCACCAAGGTCGGCTCTTGCGGTAAGTCCGCCACGGTCGCCGATCTTCAGGATGTGCTGCTTCGCCTGATGCAGGGCATCTCGGTCTATGCCGATCGCGCCGCGCGGGCCGGGGCTCGCGACGCGGCGATCGATGCCTTCACGCCGCACGCCTGGTTCACCACGCTCACCAACGTGAATTTCGATGAAAGCCGGTTCCACGCGCTGATCGCCAAGGCGATCGAGACGCGCGATGATGCCCGGCTGCTCGCCGAGAAGGCCGGCGCCGATCTCTCCGCGCTTCCCGAGCCCGCGACCTGGAACCCCGGCACGACCCCGTCCGAACTCGCGGCCGCGGCGCCGTTCGCGGCGATCCAGCGGTTCATGGACCGGGACGGCCCCAGTGTCGTCGGCCTGCGCAACCTCATCCTCTATGGGTTGAAGGGAACCGCCGCCTATAGCGAGCATGCCCGTGTCCTGGGCACCGAGGAAGATGCCGTCAGCGCCGAATTCCACCGCATCTCGGCATTCCTTGCGCAGGATCCGGTCGACGTCGACGCGCTCGTCGCGGAATCGCTCGCGATCGGCGCACTCAACCTCAAGGTCATGGAACTGCTCGATGCCGCCAACACCGGACGTTTCGGGCACCCCGAGCCGACCGAGGTGCGCATGACGCCGAAGGCTGGCAAGTGCCTGCTCGTGTCGGGGCACGACATGGGCGATCTGGAGGCGATCCTCCAGCAGACCGAGGGCAATGGCGTCAACGTCTATACCCATGGCGAGCTGCTGCCGGCGAATGCCTATCCCGGCTTCAAGAAATACCCGCACCTCGTGGGCAATTATGGCGGCGCCTGGCAGGATCAGCAGCGTGATTTCGCGGCTTTCCCAGGCGCGATCGTGATGACCTCGAACTGCCTCATCAACCCCGAGATCAAGGGCTATGCGGACCGGATTTTCACCGCCGGGCCGGTGGGGTGGAACGGCGTGCCGCATCTGACCGACCATGATTTCTCGCCGGCGATCGCCTGCGCTCTGGCGCAGCCTGGGTTCAGCGAGGACGCCGGCGAGCAGACGATCACGATCGGCTTCGGGCACAACACTGTCATGGGAGTCGCCGATACCTTGCTCGGCATGATTGGCCGCGGCGACGTGAAGAACCTGTTCCTCATCGGCGGCTGCGACGGCGCGCGCCCTGGCCGCAACTATTTCCATGACCTCGCCATGGCGACGCCCAGGGACAGCCTCGTGCTGACGCTCGGCTGCGGCAAGTTCCGGTTCAACCGCGAGGATCTCGGCGACATCAACGGCGTGCCGCGCGTTCTCGACATGGGCCAGTGCAACGACGCCTATTCCGCGATCAAGGTGGCGGTCGCGGTGGCCGACGCGCTGGGTGTCGGGGTCAATGACCTGCCGCTGCACTATGCGATCAGCTGGTTCGAACAGAAGGCGACCGCCGTCCTCCTGACGATGCTGCATCTGGGCTTGCGCCGCATTCACCTGGGGCCGACGCTGCCGCAGTTCCTGACCCCCGAAGTGCTGGGCGTGCTCGTCGACAAGTTCGACATCCGTCCGGCCGGCGACGCCCAGGAAGACCTCGGCCGTATGCTCGAGGCCGCCTGATCACTGCTTCCTCGCACCGCCGCCAGGTGCGGGGCTCGACGTTCCTTCGCGCGCATCCCTCATCCGCGCGCGAAGGGACGTCGCTTTGTCTGGAGCCTGGTCGCACGCTTAACATGCGCCTTGAATACAGGTATAAGACAGCCTTCCTCCCAGGAGAGGTTCGTGCGGCTTACTCGATACACCGATTATTCGTTGAGGGTGCTGATCCACCTCGCGCTGCACGAGGATCGCATCTGTTCGATCGGCGAGATCTCCCGCACCTACGACATATCGCAGAATCACCTGATGAAGGTGGTCAACGCGCTCGCCCATGACGGCTTCGTCGAGACCCTGCGCGGCCGCGCCGGCGGCATGCGGCTCGCGCGCGCAGCGAAGGACATCACGGTGGGGGAGGTCGTGCGGCGGACGGAGGATGGCTTCCAGCTTGCCGATTGCTCAGGATGCGCCCTGGCGCCGGCCTGCGGGCTGACCGGCGTTCTGCAAAAGGGCGCGCAAGCGATGCTCGCGGTGTTCGATTCCTACACGATCGCCGAT
This sequence comes from Edaphosphingomonas fennica, assembly GCF_003034225.1. Lineage (GTDB taxonomy): Bacteria > Pseudomonadota > Alphaproteobacteria > Sphingomonadales > Sphingomonadaceae > Sphingomonas_E > Sphingomonas_E fennica. The sequence goes on along the minus strand of NZ_PHHF01000030.1, from coordinate 6,491 downwards.
CTCCTGACCGACAAGGCGACAATGCTCCGGCTGGCGAGCGGCCAATCGCCTATCGGAATTGGCGCGTAGCGACAGGCAAGCGATCAGGGCTGGGGCTCGTGGGACGCAAGCTCGCTTTCGGCTTGCGCGATATTGGCCTGGTGGCTGTCGAGCATCTCCCGCAAGTCCCTATGCAGGCCGTCGTCGCGGATGCGGGGCTGGAGGGCTTCGAGCTTGCGGACGACCCAGGATTGGCCGCGGTTGAGGAAGGCGAGACGCTCGGCGGGATCGCTGATCGCGAGGGCTTTTTCCTTGAACGCGCCGGTCTTGCGCGAAGGCGTGGCGCCGAGGCGCTTGATCTGGCGGGACAGCATCGCGCACCATTTGGCCTCGTCGGCCCGCACCTGCCGCATGAGCGTGAGATAGCTTGCTGGCCCTTCGGATCTGCTGCTCGCCAGCGCCACTTTCGCTCCGGCGCGCTCGGCTTCGAGAAGTTCGTTGAGCGCCGTCACGATCTCCTCGCGGCCGGCATAGCCCATATAGACGTCGTCGGCCTCAGCGGCGTAGCAGACGGGCGAGGCAGGCTCCGCGGTCATGCCGACACCGCGGCGGCCGAGCGCAGGCCGGCCCGAATGCGATCCATCAACCCCGGGTCGGCCTTCGTCGAGTGGACGACATAGGCGGAGTAGGAGAATTCCGGGCTGTCGGGGACCAGCGCGAGGCGGCCTTCGTCGAGATAGGAGCGGATGAAGCCCTTGCGGAAATAGCCGGATCCGCCAGTCGCCAGGATATAGTCGAGCGCGAGCGGGCCATAACTGATGGAAACCACGGCATTGGGCTGGTCGGGGAAGGCCGCCTGATAGCTGGCGGCAAAGTCCTCGCCCCAGTCGATCTGGACATGATCCTCGGGCGCAAGCGGGGTCGTCACGGGAGTGGTCCGCACAAGCACGAGTTTTTCTTCGAACAGCAGCTCGGCGATGACCCCGGGACGGCTGGGCGCCGCATAGAGGATCGCGACGTCGAGTGAACCGTCCTGGATCTGCTCCATGAGGCGCTCGGAGGTGTCGATCGTCGTGCTGACCGCAATTTCCGGACACTCCTGGCGCATCCAGAGCAGCCAGTGCCGGAGCAGCGGACTCCACAGACTGAGCTCGGCGCCAATAGTCACGACGGTCTCGCGGCCCGGCGGCAGCGCCACCGCACGCTGGGCGCGGGCCCAGACCTGAACCAGGGTCGTGGCGAAGCGCAGGAACTGCTCGCCGGCGGGCGTCAGCTTGGCACCGGCCTTGTTCCGGATGAAGACGGGGCGGTCGAGCTGGTCCTCGAGCACCCGAATGCGCGCGCTGACCGCCGTCTGGGTCAGATTGAGGTTGCTCGCGGCGCTGACGAAGCTGCCGGTCTTGACCACCTCCAGGAAAGTGCGCGCGATGCCGATGTCCATCCATCAAATTCCTTACGCTCAATGCTCAATAATATTCATTTGCTTGATGGATGGTAACGGGTGGAAGATGGCGGCACAAGGAAAGACGGCATTGCGTCTCTCCAAGAAACGAAGAGCGGCCAGCCCGCCTGGCCGAGTAGGCCATGAGATATCCAGGACCCTTGCGGCGCGAGCCGCCGCCGACTGAAAAGTCGGATTTTATCCCCATCATGCTGTCGATCGCGGCCGCGGAGATCGGTTTCGCCCTGACGGCCTTCTGCCTCCGCGATGCCGGCGTCATCGGGAGCCAGACCCTGCTTATCATTCTTGTCGTGCTGATCGCCGTCGCGGGCGGCGCGTTCATCGTCCTCGACGCAGACCGTCAGGCGCGGCGCGACAGGGCTGCGAGGCAAGGCGAGGTTCCGCCGCCGTTCGACATCTACCGGGTCTGGCCGCCGCCAGAAGGGCTGGCTCAAGCCCGCAGGCCACAAGCCAGCGCCGCCAACGATCGTGATCCCCCGAAGGGAGACGGCGATGAACCGTGACGTCGACCAACCGGCGTTCGGGGCGCCGCCTCCTCGGCGGACCCGAGCCTCGAGGGCACTCTATTGGGTCATCGCGATCGCCATTGCGCTCGTTTCGAACCGCCTGTGCCTCTGGTTTCTCGCCAGGGCCGGTCTCATCGCCGAGAACGATGCCAATCTGATGCTCGTAGTCGCGGTTCCTATCGCACTCCTGACGATCGGTAAGATGGCCCCATCACGAGCCGATCGGCGATAAGCCCAGCATTTTTGTTGTTAAGGCAGAATATCATTCGTTTGTTTGATGCTGCGAGCTTGTCCAAAATGCCGGGCACCGCAGCGAGGATTCACCTTTATGACCATTCAGCTTGGGCAGATCGCCCCCGACTTCGAACAGGACAGCACGCACGGCCGTATCAGCTTCCACGATTGGCTGGGTCCGAGCTGGGGCATCCTGTTCAGCCATCCGAAGAACTTCACCCCCGTCTGCACGACCGAACTGGGCGAGGTAGCGAAGCTGCGAGGCGAATGGGACAAACGGAACGTGAAGCCGATCGGACTGTCGGTGGACCCGGTCGAAGCCCACCATAAGTGGGAAGTCGATATCGAGGAGACGCAGGGCACGAAGCTTGATTTCCCGATGATCGCCGACGCCGACGGCCGCGTGTCCAAGCTCTACGACATGATCCATCCGGAGAGCGATCCGACGGTGACGGTCCGATCGGTGTTCGTCATCGATCCCTCCCGAAAGGTCCGGCTCATCCTGACCTATCCGCCCTCCACCGGACGCAATTTTGCCGAAGTGCTGCGCGCGATCGACAGTCTTCAGCTGACCGATGCCCGCACTGTCGCGACCCCCGTGAACTGGTCACCGGGCGAGCCGGTCGTGATCTCGCCCAAATTGTCCGACGAAGAGGCTTCGCGGCTCTTCCCGCAGGGGTACAAGACGCTGAAGCCCTACTTACGGATCGTCGACCTGCAGATGGCGGGGCAATGAGCGGGGAGCGGGCGAGCGAGGAGGAGTTGGCCGTCACCGCCCGCCGCGGTGGCGACGATCTGTCCGCCCTGTTCGCCCGCAACCGCGCCTGGGCCAGCGCGAAGACCAAGGCGGACCCGAGCTTCTTCAGCCGTCTCGTGGGACAGCAGCGTCCTCGCTATTTCTGGATCGGTTGTTCGGACAGCCGGGTGCCCGCGACGGAGATCGTCGACCTCGATCCCGGCGAGATGTTCGTCCACCGCAATGTCGCCAATATCGCGAGCACGTCCGACCCCAATTTCGCGGCGGCGCTGCAGTTCGCCGTGGAGGCGCTCGAGGTCGAGCACGTCATCGTAGTCGGCCATTATGGCTGTGGCGGCATCCAGGCCGCCATGGAGTCCCGGACGGACGATGCGATCGGGCAATGGCTCGATCCCGTGCGCGCGCTGCATCGCGGCGGATCGGCTTGCGCCGCCGGTCGCGAAGAGGATCCGCACGATCTGTGCGAACGCAATGTCGCCGCCCAGGTGAGAGCGCTGGCCGGTAACCCCGTCATCCGGGACGCCTGGGAGCGAGGCGCACCGATCACGCTCCACGGATGGGTCTATGGCATCGGGGATGGTTTGTTGCGCGCCGCGTGCACCCCTATGACGCAAGCTTCGGTCGGCGCCCAAGCTTCCGGGGTGTGGTTCCCATGATGGCGGGCGTGCTGCCTCTTTCCGCGCGCGCATCCCATGCAGCGCTCGAGACTGCGATGGCGTCCTGCAGGCAAGCCGAGCGCCCGGCGAGGGGCCTCGACGCGGAGATCGCGCTCGCGCTGTTCCCGTCCCTGCGAGACCTGGTTCCTGTCGAGGCCGGCATCTGGCGGCAGGAGGATGGCAGCCACGTGCGGGCGCTGCGTTATTCGGAATCCTGGCAAGCGGCCGCATCGATCGTTCCGGCCGGGTGCTGGATCGAGGCTGGCTCGCACGGGCCGCGTGTCTGCGGGCCGCATGGCGACTGGGATGGAACACATGAAATGCGGGCGATCGCGGTCTGCATCGCGGCGCTCGGCGCCCGTATCGGGGAGGCGAACCTTGACCCTGACTAGCCCGGGCATCAGCCCATCACATGTCGATGCCGTGGCGCCGACTTTTCTTCTGCCGCCCCTGACCTATGGCGCGAGCGATCTGTCGCCGGTGCTCTCGGCAGAGACGCTGGAGATCCATCACGGCCGCCACCATGCGCGCTATGTCGAGGCGCTCAACCGGCTACTCGCCGAGCAGAATTTCTCGGCGCACACGCTCGAGGAGATCGTCCGCATCGCGGATGGCAGCGGCGCCAAAGGGCTGTTCAACAATGCCGCTCAGGCCTGGAACCACGGCTTCTTCTGGGAGAGCATGACGCCAAGCGTTGCCCTTCCAACCGAAGCGCTCGCGGATGCGATTGTCGCGGCATTCGGGGACGTCGAGAGCTTGGGCAAGCGGTTCATCGCCGAGGGGACTGGGCACTTTGGCTCCGGATGGGTCTGGCTGATCGCAAGAGGTGGCAGGCTGGAAGTCGTATCGACCCATGACGCGGCCAGTCCGCTTGTCGATGAGGGCGTGACGCCGATCCTCACCTGCGACGTCTGGGAGCACGCCTATTATATCGATTACCGGCAGGATCGGGCCAAGTGGCTTTCGGGCTGGTTCGAGCGACTTGCGAACTGGGAGTTTGCTGGCCGGCAATATGCCGCTGCCCTCGGCCAGGGTGAGCCGTGGCGCTATCCCAAACCGGAAAATGCATGAAAGGAGGCCGCCCATGTTGGTTGAAGTGCTGGCCGGGCCGCACGAGGCCGCGGCAAGATCGAGCGGAAACTTCTACTTTTCTCGCAGCCCCGTTGTCGGCGAGGAGATCGAGATCGAAGGAAAGCTGATCACCGTCAGACGCGCCTGGCATCGGCCGGACGTGTATTTCGCGGGCGCGAAATTCGCCATTCTGGTCGACGCCTGGGATGGTGAAGGCGAGGCCGACACCGTTGCCTATGACGACGCCAGATCGATTATCTAGAGCCGGAAGCAAGTCCAAATTCCCGGCCACCTGGGCGTCGATGGAGTCCGGCCAGTAGCGGCGAGACCGGAACAGGAGAGTTCGGCCGCAGGCTTTTCTGCGACGCCACGAGACGCGGTTGCCATCAAATAGTCTGCTGGAAAACAGCAATATCTTTCATTTGTCATCGTCCTCGAAACCTCTGAATTCCGCCGCGCGAGGGCCGTCGGAGGGCTTTGCGACCTGGGCATGTCAGGGGGATCAACGGTTTGGCTGCGATGCACTACAGGCAGAATGTTCATGTGAGCTTTGGGGGACTCTCGGTCGGCGCGCCGCAGCCACGACCCGAATGGATCGCATTCGACCCCGGGACGGCGAGTTACCTGTCCGTTCCCGCCAGGCTGAACGGCCTTCCGGTTCGCGGCGTCGTCGACACCGGCGCATCGCGCAGCGTCCTCAGCGCGAAACTGCTTGGACAGATTGGCGCGCAGCCGGCCGGAAGCACATTGGCGACGATGTTCACGGCGCGATACTCGCTTCCTCTGTACAGAATCGGACGACTGGAAGCGGGAGGCATCGCGGCCACCGGGCTCGATGTCGCGTGTCACGATCTGGCGATGGTCGAAGCTGCCTTTCCCGGCGAGGGCGCGATGGTCATCGGAAGGGATTTCCTGACCCGCTCGGTACTCGAATGCCAGTTCAGCCAGAGCCGATTCCGTATCGTGGCAGATTTCGTGCCGGAAAATCCCGCCGGTTATACCAGGCTCGAGCTCGGCCGCAGTTTTCATGGTTTGCCGATGATCGCGGCACAGATCGAAGGGTTGGAGGCGGAGCGGGCTGTCGTCGATCTCGGGAGCAACCTCGTTTGCACAATGTCGGAGCGCTATGCGCGGGATGCAGGGCTGCTTTGCCGGCCGAGCTCGACGACCATGTCGGCGGGGCTCGAAGGAAGGGCGGTCGGCATGCAGATCACCCTGCGCGCGCTCAGGATCGGAGATCATGTCCTGTGCGACGTGCCGGCGTGCGTCATTCCCAACTGGTCGCTCGACGCGCCTGTGAATTTGGGCTGGCCGGCTTTCGGAGCCTTTGACCTCGCGTTCGTGTTCGATCGCGAGCTTCGGATCCGCGCCGATGAGACCTTGCTGGGGGCACCCTTGCCGCGGGATCGTTCGGGGATCGGGCGCAACGCTTCGGCGATCACCTGCTGGTCCGCCATGTCTCGCCGCTCAGTCCGGCCGACCGGCAGGGCCTGGTCGAGGGGGACCGGATCATCGCCATCGATGGCGTGCCGGTCGATCCCTCCTACCCCGCCCCCGGCCGACGCCTTGGCGGGCAGAGCGTTGGCACGAAGATGGCGCTGACGCTGGAACGCGGCCGGGAAATCTCCCTCGTTCTCCAAGACTATTTCTGAGAGGCAGTGATATCGGCGGCGCGGCGCGCAGTAGCACGGGCGCTATGAGCACAAAATCTTTGCGTTCATCCTTCAAAAACATTCGTTTGCGTCGGTTGTAGCGCGACGATTACGGAGTCCGGTCGGCGTCAATTTTGATGGCCGATAGGTGGCCGCGCCGGTTGGTGAATTCTG
>NZ_PHHF01000004.1 GCF_003034225.1 Edaphosphingomonas fennica | reverse complement strand
GACCGCCGCGCCGATGTCTTCCTCGGCAGCATCCACCTCGCCGCCGCCATCACATGGTGGTTATGAGTCCCGGCCCTAGTTTCATGGCTGCCTTTGTCCTTGGATGCAGTTGTTCAAGATGCGCGGTAGATCGTGACGACGGCGGCGCCCGGAACACCGATGTTATGCTGAAGCGCGATTCTCGCGCCTTCGACCTGGCGGGGCCCCGCGCGCCCACGTAGCTGGTTGGACAGCTCATAGGCCTGGGCCAGCCCCGTGGCTCCGAGTGGATGCCCCTTTGACATCAGCCCGCCAGAGGGGTTCACGACGAACTTCCCGCCATAGCTGTTGTCGCCATCTTCCACGAGGCGAGACGCCCCACCTTCCTCGCAAAGCCCAAGCGCCTCGTAATTGATCACCTCGTTAGGGGTGAAACAGTCGTGCAGTTCGACGACCTGCACGTCGGTCGGGGCGACGCCTGCCTGCTCGAATGCCGCCGCCGCCGCCCGGCGCGTAGCTCCGGCACCGACGAGTTCGACGGGACTGTCCCAGATACTGGCGGTGTCGGTGGCCATCGCCTGCCCGATGATCTCGACCGTGCCGGCAATGCCGTGCCTGGCCGCGAAAGCCTTGCTGCAGACGATCGCCGCAGCTGCGCCGCAAGAAGGAGGACAGCACATGAGGCGTGTCAGATAGTCAAGGTAGACGACCTTCGCCCCGAGCACTTCCTCGACGGTAAGAGGCGTGGTCAGCAACGCCATGGGATTGCGGGCTGCGTGACTGCGCGTCTTTACTGCCACCTTCGCGAAGAGCTCGGGGCCGACGCCATGTTGGTCCATATAGTGCTGGCCCGCGGCGCCGAACATGCGAAGACCCACGGGTGCTTCTGGATATCCCAGCTTGCCGAGTGCATCAGCATAATGACCAGAGGGATATTCCCGGTCAGGCCAATGGGTACCGAGGGCGCCAGGCTGCATCTCCTCGAAACCGAAGGCAAGGGCACACTCCCCTGCACCTGACTCGACGGCCTGCCGCGCCAGGAACAGGGCCGTCGAGCCCGATGAGCAATTGTTATTCACGTTTATGACCGGTACGCCGCTCATGAAATTGTCGTACAGGGCATGCTGTGCGCCGCCGGAATCCCCGTAGACGTAGCCACCATAGACTTGCTGGATCAGCGAAGGATGGATGCCGGCGTCTTTGACCGCCCCTCGAATCGCGCGTGACGCCATCACTCGATATGGTTCTTGCGTGCCGGGCTTGACGAATTTCGTCATGTCGACGCCTGCTATGACGCTGCGAGACATTGCTTTAGCTCCCGCTGGTCAGGCTTGGTGGAGAAAATGGCTGGTGGCCGTGCGGTGTGCGCAGATGCCCCCAGTTCGAGAGACATGTAGGGTTTGGGAATGTCATGCCTTGGATGCCTCTTCTCTACGCCGGCACTCAGCGCTGCGTCGAAAGGACGGGAAGCCGAGGCGGTCTTTGATGTTCTCGAGGAGAGTGTGCATGAGCTTAGGGAGGACGAATAGCTGCTTAGAGTTCGATTCTAGGCACTATTCGTCCTCGGTCACGCCTGCTCAGATGCCGGCCGATGTTGTGGCGAGTTCGCGAATATAGTCCCGCATGGTCCGGGGCTCCCGTCCCAGGATCGTGCGAAGGACGAGATCGTTGCCCCCAGGAAAGCCGTATCGGCTGTAGAACAGGTCGATGTCGATGAAGGCCTCCCGCAGGAACGGTGGGTCGCTGGGCATGTTCTGGGCATTCCAGTCGGCGATTCGCATTGTGCGCGTGGTAATCGTCCGGCCAAGTGCCTCGCTCATCATGGCGACTATGTCGTTTCGCGAGATCGTCCCCGCGGCCGTCAGCTCAAAGGTGCCGTTCTGGAGGCCATCTTCGGTGAGGGCCTTTGCTGCGACCTCGGCGACATCCCGGTAGTCAACGTAGCAACTCTTCTTGTCCTGCGCCCAGGGCTCGACATACTCGCCTGTCTCCAGGACCCTGTCCCAGAAGAAGGCGCCGGTCGATTGCATGATGTTGGTAGGCTGCAGGATCGTGAAATCCATTCCGGATTTCACGAGCGCCAACTCGACAGGGAGTTTCGAGCGATGGTTGCGCATGTCCGTAATGAAAGGATACATGACACCAGACAGCACAAAGCGATCGACCCCCGCCTCGGCAGCCAGCTGGACGAACCGGACCCCGATCTCTGCCTCGTCGGGGAGGAACTTGGGCGGAATGTAGAACACGCCGCCCACACCGTTCAGCGCCCGGCGAACCGCGCTCTCGTCACGCAGGTCGGCACGGGCGATGTCCTTGACCCCGGTAGAACGGGCGATCGCCTCTGCTTGGTCATGATGCACCATGCCCCGGACGGTGGCGCCTCTCTTGATAAGCTGCGGAGCTATGAATCGGCCAAAGTGGCCGCCAGCGCCCATGACGAGGATTGGCTTGTCTACTGGCATGGCAGTCTCCGTTGATCTGGGGGGATTGTCGCGGTCAGAGCTTCAGTGTCTCTAGGATCGAGACGCAACTCACCACGGCGCCGCCGCCCATGTTGAAACATAGACCCAGGCGGGCGTCCGGCAGCTGGATGTCGCCGGCACGCCCGGTCAGTTGCCGGGTCACAAGGGCGTGCATGGAGACCCCGGTCGCCCCGACAGGATGGCCCTTGGCCTTCAGTCCTCCCGAAAGGTTGACAGGAAGGCGGCCGCCTCGCTCGGTCTGGCCCTCGCGAATGACATGGGCGCCTTGTCCCTGTTCCGCCAAGCCCATGGCCTCGACCGTCAGGAGCTCGGCTATGGTGAAGCAGTCGTGGACCTCGGCGAAATCTATGTCTTCCAGGCGCACGCCAGCGGCGGCATAGGCCTTGCGGAACGCCAGTCGGGGTCCGGCGAAGTCCGCAAGCTCCTTGCGCGAAAGTGGCAGGACGTCGTTGACCTGCTCGGCGGCGAGGAAGCGGACCGCCCTGCGGAAGTCACCGACCATGTCGGCACGCGTAATCACGATGGCAGCGGCCCCGTCGCTGATGAGAGAGCAATCCGTGACTTTCAGCGGCGGTGAGATCATCGGGTTTCGTTCCGATGGCTCGAGGCAGAAATCCAGATCCAGCGGCTTGTGGAGTTGCGCAAGCGGATTGGACAAGGCGTTCCCATGGTTCTTGACGGCGATCCGCGCCATTGCCTCGACGGGACTCCCAAAGCGCTCGCCATAAGCCTGGGCAAAGCGGGCGAAGATGTCCGGAAACGACATCTGTGCCTCTTCGGGCTGATAGGCGGCGCCCGACAGCGCTTGGGCCACGCCGACCGTGTCCCGCGAACTCATCTTCTCTGCACCGATCACAAGCGCCGTGCGCACCCGGCCCGAGCGGACGGCGTCGAGCGCCGAATACACTGCCGCCGCGCCGGAAGCACAGGCATTCTCGCATCGGATCGCGGGCTTGAAGCGCAATGCCTCGTCAATGCCGATTGCCATGGACGAGCAGAAACCGTCGGGTACAAGGCCCGAGTTGAAATGGCCGAGCCAGACGGCATCGACCTGGCTACCGTCGATACCGGCATCGGCCAGAGCCTCGGCGCCGGCTTCCCTTGTCGTCCGGGTTGACGAGAAGCTCCGCGGCACTGCGCATGAGGTGGATCTTCGTCTTGTCGTGGGTGAAATGCTCGTTGACGATGTCGAGCATGCTCTTCTGCATGATGTGCATGAGCGTCCGCCCCTCGGTGCTTTGGTCAAGCAGCGACCAGAACATGCCCTGGGGCGGGGGTGGGACGAACATGCCTTGCACCATCAGCGGGATCAGCGCGGCGGCCTGCTGGGCGAAGCGACGATATGCCTCGGCATCGTCAGGGCAGATGCGAGCGATCGACTCGCAGGTCTTGTCGATGTCCTTGTAGCTGACGATGAAGTCGCCATCGTCGAACACCGTGGAAAGGATCGCGTCGGGATAGATATACTCCAGCCCATGCTGCGAGAGCAGGCCAAGCTCGTCGCTGGTGATGAGCGGATTGGCCTGGATGAGGACATGGACGGCGGAATGCCAGTCATGGTGGTAGCCAGGAGCCGCGATCTCGCTCGTGCCCGCGACCTGGTGTGACGGGATCCGGCCGTCGTCTCGCTGCCATCTGTTCCTTTTGCCTGACTTACGTCGTGCCGAAGGAAATAGATGAGACCGAGCAAGACAGCGGTCGATGCTGTCCCGGAGGGGGCGCAGAAGACATGCAACCCGAGCAATCACTCAGCCTATCATGCCGCCATCACGACTGCTCCTCTCGTGCGTGAATCCACGTGCGGAGCTATCCATGATCCACATCATCGAGAATCACTTGGCGGCCGACAAACGGCCGCTGCTGCAATCCATGTTCGCCGATCGCAAGCGCCTCTTCGTCGACCTTTTCGGCTGGGACGTGCCTGTCGTCGACGGGCAATATGAGATGGACGAGTTCGATACGGCGGGGGCAGTCTACCTTGTCATCGCCGACGCGGGAGGCGGGCATGCCGCCTCTCCCCCTTTTTTGAGCTGGGAGGGTGGAGAGGAAGGAAGAGAGGGGAAACAAGATAAAGGCAGTCTCTACCGAGACATGCCAAGCCATTGTCTGCACATCCTTTTTTCGCGAGACTGTCTCTCACGGCATTGGAGACAAGCTTTCCGGAAAGCGCGGTTTTCCGCCATTTCTGGCCCAAAATCGCGAGATTCGGGCCTAGTCCGTGCCTGAAGACGACTTCACACCCAAGCTCGGCCGGAAGCGCGGCAAGGACGGCAAGCGCACCGTCAAGTATGGCGGCCGCATCCTCGCGGCGGCCCGGCTTGCGGGCACCAAGACCAGAGTGCGATCGCACCGGTTCGACGGCAGCCGGATCGGGCGCGGCGCTAGCATGGGGCGGCTGCTTTCCAGCCGCGACCGGCCCGCCGGGTTTCGCGGACGCCGGGCGGTGGTGAAAGCGAGCCTGATCCGGCTGCAGGGCAAGGCCGGCCAGGTCGCCCGCGCGCACATGCGCTATATCCAGCGCGACGGGGTCACGCGCGAGGGGCTACCCGGCGAACTCTACGGTCCGGAAACCGACCGCGCGGACGGCGACGATTTCGTGAAGCGCACAGCCGGCGACCGGCACCAGTTCCGCTTCATCGTCTCCGCCGAGGATGGCGCCGAATATCCCGACCTCAAACCCTATGTCCGGCGCTTCATGTCACAGGTCGAGCAAGACCTCGGCACGAAGCTCGACTGGGTGGCGGTCGACCACTTCAACACCGAGCGCCCGCACACCCATATCGTTCTGCGCGGGGTCGACGACCAGGGCGGCAATCTCATCATCGCCCGCGAGTATATTGCGCACGGGCTTCGCGAGCGCGCGTCCGAGTTGGTGACGCTCGACCTAGGGCCGCGCACCGATCGCGAGATCGAGGCGCGCTTGCGCCACGATGTCGACCAAGAACGGCTAACCGCGATCGACCGGCGGTTGCTGCGGCGGATGGACGCCGACCGCACCGTCTCGCCGGCCGACAATGATCCGTTCCAGCAATCGATCGCGGCCGGACGGCTGCGTAAATTGAAGACGATGGACCTGGCCGAGGACATCGGCGGCGGCCGCTACCGCCTCGCCGAGGGAATGGAGGATGCGCTCCGTCGTATGGGCGAGCGCGGCGACATTATCCGTCTTATGCAACGCGAGCTGACCGCGCGTCGGCTCTACCGCGCCGGGGTGGAGCAGGTGGTCGCGACCGACCTGCGCGAACCCATCATCGGGCGGCTGATCCAGCGGGGCTTTTCCGACGAGCATCGCGATCGGCACTATGTGATGGTCGATGGCATCGATGGCCTGGTCCACTATATCGACATCGGTCGGGGCGATGCCACACCATCGGTACCGGAAGGCGCGACCGTGCGGATCGCACCGTCGCGTCTCGAGGCGACCCAAGCCGACCGCACCATCGATGCGGTCGCGCGCGCCTATGGCGGGCGCTATTCGGTCGACCTGCATCTTCGCCATGATCCGACCGCCAGCGAGGCGTTCGCGACCAGCCATGTCCGGCGATTGGAAGCGATGCGCCGCGCGGGCGCTGGTCCGGAGCGACAGGCGGACGGCAGCTGGACGATTCCAGACGACCATATCGCGCGTGCCGAGGTCTATGCGCAGCGCCAGCAGCGCGACCGGCCCGTGATGCTGTCGGTGCTGTCGCGGTCGCCGGTTGCCGATCTCGCCGTCAAGGACGCGCCGACCTGGCTTGATCGCGAGCTCGTCGAGGGCGGTCATGGCGCTGTTCGCGATGCCGGCTTTGGCCGCGAAGTGCGGACCGCCCTTGCTGCCCGTCGGCAATGGCTGATCGAGCGGCAATTGGCGGACGGCGAAGGGACCGTATTTCGGTATCGCGATGGCGCGCTGGACACGCTTCGCCAGCGCGAGCTCCGGCAGGCAGGTGAGCGCCTGTCGGGTGACCTGGGCAAGCGGTTTGAATCCGCCCGCGCCGGCGAACAAATAGAGGGCGTGATCGCCCGCCGGGTCGACCTCGAAAGCGGCAGCTTCGCGATGGTCGAACGATCGCGGGATTTTACCCTGGTGCCGTGGCGCGATGTGCTCGAACGCAATATCGGCAAGGCGGCGTCCGGGATCATGCGGACGGACGGGATCAGCTGGCAGTTTGGTCGCGGCCGGACGGGCCCCACGATTGGCTGACTGGTCGAGTGATAGGGCCCCCGGCGAAGTCTCTTAAATGGACCTATTGGCAATCGCACAGCGACCTTGCTCCTCCTTGAATTTTATTCGATAGTTCGACGACGAGCCGCGCCTTGGTCCAGATGATCCGCGAGGCCATCGGGAGGGCGTCGGCATGCCATTGGTCATGGAGCAGATGTATCGCAGCGGATTTGCTGCGTTTGAGCGCACCCCGCAGTTGCCAGCAAACTTCGACTGATGCTGTTCGGTCAGCTCAACCCTGACATCTTCGCGTTGTTCGCGGGCTCGAATCGCTTTCTCTACGAGCGCATCCTGATCGGCCTGTACGAAGGCTTTTACCGTTCCGATCTGCATTTCCCCTCGCAAGCAGAGGTGCTTCGACGCATTTACGACGATCTCGGCAACAATGCAGAGCTGTGGCGGGAGGACGAGGCACCGGTGGTGCTTGACCAGCTCGCGCCGCGGCGTGGTCGCCGAATACGGCGCCGCAATCGCGAGACCGCCGACGCGCAAGCGACCAGCGAGGCGATGATCCGAGCGCGCCATATCTATAATCGGCTCAAGGCGACTGGCTGGATTGAAGAGAGCCCTTACGGGCTCAAGATTACCGTGGACATGCCCGCGGGCGCGATGCGGCTGGCGGAGTTCCTGTGCAATTTGCGCGAAGGTCTGTCGGAGCAGCTCGGCGGCCTCGTCATTCAGGTCAAGAACGAGCTTGAGGCGCTCCAGCGCAACGCGCGGGAGAACGCGCCAGGCCTGCACAAGGCTGCGCGCGATGCGGCGACCTTCGGGCGGTATCTGCGCAGCGTGCTCAGTGCCTTGCGTGATATCGACAAGCAGGTACTCGACAGCGACAGCGTCGGTCGCAGGCTGCGCCACTATTTCGAGGATTTCGTCGAGCGTCTGTTGCTTCAGGATTACGCGGCGATCTCCACGACCTCACACCCCTATCGCTTCCGCCACCGAATTTTTGCCGCGCTGGACGCGATCGAGGATTCCGTGGCGGACATCGGCGCGATCGCCGAGGCGTATCGCGAAGCGCGATTGGCGCCCGATATCGCGAGTGCCCGGGATCTGGTCTATGACGATCTTCACAAGGTGCGCCGCGTCTTCGACCAGATTGAGGAGGCGTTCGATCGCATCCAGCAACACCGCGCTCGGCTGGAAACGCGCCTGCGCAACACGGTGCGCTATGCTGGCCGCCGCGGCGGAACGTTCCTTCAGCGCAGCGAACCGATCCTGCTCAAGCTCGATCGCATGTTGGCCGCTCCAAAGCCGAACGTCGAACTCTCGGGGTTGCTCGAACCGCGCCGGACACCCTGGTCGCCGTTCCTGCTCGCACGCCCGCGCATGTTCCGCACCGTCATCAGCGGCGGCATTCTCGTCCTTCCGCCGCCCGATCCGCTGCGCGAACTGCGCAAGCGCCTCGAGCGCGAATATCTCGATCGGCTGACGGTCACACCGGAGCAAGTGAGCCGGTTCCTGGAGCGGCGCGTGCCGCCGCTGGCTACGAGTGATGCCAGCAGCTTCTGGATCGACAGCGTCGACGACTTTCTTGCCTTCGAGACCTTGCGCCTGTCGATCCTTGCAGCCGAGGAGGACGGCAGCGGGAACGCGATCGCCGAGCATCTCGCCGGCCGGTTTCGCTTTGATGCCGCAGGCGGTGTTGGTGTCGACAATGCGTGGTTGAGCTGCGCAGGCTTCACTGTCACCCGTCTCGGGCTCGCGCCGCACGACGATACCGGACTTGCGGCTGCGTTGAACTTGGCCCGAACGTTGTATCAGCGTGCCGCCGACGCCGGCGCCCTCCCGACCGATTTTCGCACATTCTCGCGCGCGGCAGGCACCGACAGCAAGGCGCTCGAGCGGCTATCATCGCCTGTCGCCAGATTGTTTCGGCGCCTCTATCCCGAGGTCGAGACACCGATCGGACTCGACGCCGACGATCTCCTTGCGACCTTCGGCATCGTGCGCACGCCGCAAGCCCTCACGCTTAGCGGCCCCATTTCGATCGACGGACAGCGGCTCCCCCAGCTGCGATTCTATGGAGTGCCGCCGGAGCAGGGAGACATGCTCAGCATCGCTGCCCCCGTCGACCACGTCCTCACGATCGAAAACTATACGTCATTCGTCCGCCACGTCCGTGAGCTGAACGAAGATAAATCTGCCCTCGTCATATATACGGCGGGTTTCCCGGCCCGCGCGCATCTGCGGCAGATTGTCCGGCTCGCGGAGCTGGCCGGCGCACCGCTATATCATTGGGGTGACATAGATGGTGGTGGCATCAGAATTTTCTGTCACCTCGAACGTACGCTTGCCAACCGCGGTTTGGCCTTGTTGCCGCATATGATGAATCCGACCCTGCTCGAACAACACGGCGTCGTCGGAGAAAAACGACTTCGCCCCGCTGACGCGCCGTCCTCGGACAGTGCAATGGGAGCCCTGTGGGGTGCATTGCTCGCGACCGGCCTCGTTCTTGAACAGGAGAGCTTGGCGCCCCGCCGGCCGCCTCTTGGATAGCCTCCCAGTCAAGCTGCCATGTCGATCACTCGGACCATTGGTAGTGGTCCTTCAGGCTGTTCATCTGGCTATAGGCGAGAACCCCGCGTTTCTGCAGCTGGCCAACGACAATCCCCGGAGCAATGCCCTGCTCGGCCGCGAACGCGCGCACTTCCTCTGCCGTCCCGTCAAACCTGGCGATGAATTTGCGCAGCTCGGCCTGAGGGACCAGGAAGTTGGCAGCCCATTCATTGGCCTCTTCCTCCTGGGCAGGATCGGCATTGCTGTAGCCATTGCCATCGAGGAAGACCGCCTTGCGGCTATGGAGCAGCAGATGGGCCGCTTCGTGGAAGAAGGTGAACCAGAAATGGTCGTTGGCTTTGTGCCGCAAGGATTGCTGGATCAGCGCCTTGCGGGGACTGAGCCAACGCGAGATGCCGCTTAGCGCGACGCCTTTCAAAGGCTTGACGAGCGCGAAGGCCACGCCTGCGCGCGCGCAACGCTTGCGGACCTCGGGCAGGAAGTCTTCGACCGAAAGAACCGTCAACTCCCGGATACCGCGAAGTTCCTGTAGGAACCGCGCCTTGCCATACTCAGCGCAATCCAGCGCCTCGGCTTCTCGCTCACCGAGACGTAGCCAGACGATAAGCGCCTCTTCATGGCTTTCGAACGACGGTGAGTGTCGATAGGATACTGCGGCGAGCTCATCGAAACGCTCGCGGCACGCGTCCACACTCCCAACTCCGAAGAATTCGAGCAGTTGCCGAACGCGGTTTCCTCCCTGCGCGGGCGCGAACAGACCGCGCTTCTCGAGTTCCTTAACAGGAAACCGGGCAGCCCAGACACTGTCGGAGGCAAGCCGCTCCACCTCCTTCGCCTTAGCGAGCTGCAGCCGGTAATGGGCCTCAAGTCCTAGCCAGAGGTCGGCGTCCATATCGAGCACGCGTTCGAACTGGAGGGCTGTCTCCGGCTCTATCGGCGCTTTACCGGCGAGGATCTCGACGATGAGCTTGCCCGACCGACCGCACCGTCTCGCAAGCTCGCGAGCCGACATGTCGCGCGCCTCAAGAAACTCTTCGAGCAGCTTGCCGGGTCGGATGCCGCGGCTAGGATGATAAGACAGGTCTGTCATCAGCGGATAACGGCAGACGTCGCGAGGCGGTTTCTAGACATCTTCAATACCGATCACTTGAATCTCCTCGATCGCTTCCAGTGCCGGCGCCTTTTTTCCGCTCTTCGCTTTTTCACCAACGCCTCTGAACCGCAAGCGGTGCTGCGCGCCCACGTCGAGCGTAAACAGCCCTGACGTGCGGTCGTCAGGACGAAACCGGATAGGCGGACGGACCGGCAATTTCGCGAGATTAGGGGCGATGCTCAGCAAGGCCATGCGGGACGCGATCTTGTCCGCGACATTCGACCCATAGTGCGCCTCCAATCGGACGTGATCGTTGAACAGCTGCTGGGTGCGGCTGTCTTGGAACCCGATCTTCATCGGCAATCCAAAATTGTTACCTGATGGGTAACACTAATGGTTGACTCTTCGCAAGCCTTGATTGAGCCTCCACCAATGCTCGCCGACCGAGTCGGCGGGGGCACCAACAGTGGGTTCCACGCGACATGAGCAACGGCATTGCCTTCAAGACCACGCTGCCCGACCCGACCTTCGACGCGGCATGGGAAGCGATCAAGCTTCCGACGGCGATTAAGCAGAGGCTGATTGCCCAAGCGATTCTCAGTCTGACGATGCGCCGCAAGGTCGCATTTGAGATCGCTCCGCTGCACGGTATCATCGCTCTGGCCGGCCCACCGGGCACCGGAAAGACGACGATCGCGCGCGGACTTGCGAGTAAGGTCGCTGGGGCGCTCAAGGGGGAGACGGTCACGTTTCTCCAGATTGACCCGCACGGCCTCGCCAGCGCCGCTCTCGGCAAGAGCCAGCAGCAGGTCACCACGCTGTTCAATCGCACCATTCCTGAAGCCGGGCTCAAGGGGCCGGCCATCGTGCTGCTCGACGAAGTCGAGACGCTCGCCGCCGATCGTCGGCGTATGAGCCTTGAGGCCAACCCCGTCGATGTCCACCGCGCGACCGACGCCGTGCTCTCCGGCATCGACCAACTCACGCGCGAACACCCGCACATCCTGCTGGTGGCGACGACCAACTACCCCGAAGCGGTCGATGCCGCCTTTCTTTCGCGCGCTGACCTGCTGGAGACATTCGCCTTGCCCGGGGCTGAAGCTCGGGCTGAAATCATCGCCGACACGCTGAACGGCCTCGCCAAGACTTGGCCGGCCGTCGGCCAACTCAAGCGTGATGTCGGTCGCTTCGTGACGGCTTCGGACGGGCTCGATGGACGTCGCCTCCGCAAGGCGATCGTCGGCGCGGCTGCTTTGTCGATCGAGAGCGCGCGTGATCCTGGCATGTTGACCAGCAACCAGATCCTCGAGGCGCTGCGCGGAGTAGCCAAGGACAAGGGAGGCCGTCGTGAAGTTGCGTAGAGACATTGCCTCAGTACCGCTGCGCAGCGGGGAGGCGAGCTGGGCGGCGATCACTGGGCTGATCACTGGACCTGACACGGTCGATGGTGGGCAGCTGACTGCGGCGGCTTCGATCATGGCCATGCTCATATCAGACGAGATTCATTCGGTGGAGCCGCTGACGCTCGTCGGCGGTAGCGCGCGCGTCGTTCTCTACTGCACCTTCGGTAGCGATGCGCTGATCATGGGCGACGAGATCGATCCGCTTCCGATGAATCCCACCGGTGGGGAATGGACGCTTTATGTGCCTTGCCCCGAGAGCGATCTTGCTTGGGCGAGCGAGACGCTCAGCGCCCGGGCGCCGAGGATTGTCCTGCACAAGCCGGGTGCGATGCCGTCGGGCGGTGAGGAAGCAACGTCGGCCTCGGCCAAGAGCTTTGACATTGACTGGGGAGCGCTGAGCTGATGGGCACCTCGACTTTCACCTTCACCCGGACGCACACGGCGACGTTCGTGGCGGACAATATCCGCAATCAGCTGCGCGAGCTCATCAAGGCAGCCGGTCTGGATCCTACTGAGCTGATTGATGATTGGGGCGTGCTCGGCCCGGCCGCCAAATATTGGATGGAAACCGGCTACCTCACCGGCGTGACGATCGAATTCTTCTACCCGGGCGCCAGCCGGGCCCAGCATCGCTGGGATTTCGATATTTCCTACGCCGGCAGCGGCGTCGACGACGACATGTGGGTCGACCGCGATCATATACAGCGCACCATCGCCAAGGCCGGCAAGCCGCCGGCCGGGTGCATCTATCGCGTGATCCTGACTTGCCTGCCTGGACGGCCCAACTTTCCCGGAATGTCGAGCACGGAGTTCAAGTCCACAGATGGCCTTATCAGCCGGTCGTCGGGCACTGCCATTGCCACCCAAGATATCATGGCGGGGATCCGTTACTGGAGGGCAGCGTGATCAGCGTCAAAGAAGCATTTGCTACGTATAAGAGCCGGCTCGAGATCACCCAGACTGAGCAGGATGACGCGAGCCGCCGCCAGAAGGACGTGCGCGCGACCGTGCAAGCATCGTTCGATGTCGAGTATGATTTCCTTACCGGCTCCTACGGGCGCCACACCAAGACCAAGCCTCTCAAGGATGTCGACATCTTCGTGGTGCTGGGTGCGGACGAAGAGCATCGTCGCAAAGAGCACCCAAAGTTCATACTGGACGACCTAGAGAAATGTCTGGTCGACAAATATGGCAGAGACCAGGTCGAGCGTGATCGGCGCTGCGTGACCGTGTGGTTCGAGAAGCGTAACCAGACCCAAGATGAAGACGGCAAGGTGCTCAGCCTCGATGTCGTGCCTGCCTTCGAGAATGGCGACGATTATGAGATTCCCGACGACACGTTGGGAACCTGGATCGCCACGAACCCCTCGGTTCATGGGGAGAAGGCGACGGCCAAGAACAAGGAGCTGGGCGGCAACTGGGTGCCGCTCGTCAAGATGCTCAAGAGCTGGAACCGCCATGCGGGCAAGCCGATCCGCCCGTCCTTTCTGGTCGAGGTCATGGCGCTCGAACTGGTCGACGGCCCGTTCAACACCTTTCCGGATGAAAGCCGGCGCTTTTTTTCAGCGGCGGCGGCGACCATCGGCGATGATTGGCCTGACCCGGCCGGTCTCGGGCCAGCGGTTTCGGACGAGATGACACCAGCGCTCGCAGGTACGGCAAGGAGCGCGCTCGGCAGTGCCGAGGTGCTTGCTACCCGGGCCTATCGCGCCGAACAGCAGGGCCGCCGGGGCGAAGCACTCGCGCTCTGGAAGCAGATCTTCGGCCGATATTTCCCGAGCACCTAGCCCATGGCGACGACGATCTCGATTACGCAGTTGGTAGGATTGCAGCGGGCAGAGTTCGCGAAGGCAGCACGTCTGCAGCAGCGTATCCTCCATATTCAGTGCGTGATCGCAGCGCTGGCCGCCGTTAGCGTGTTCTTCGAGGCGCCGCTGGTAAGCTATGGTGTAGCGACTGTCGCGCTCGGGTTCGCCGGGATCTGGGCGCTCATAGGATGGCAATACCGGGCGAGCCGGGGACAGGCTGAACGCGCGAGACGGGCAACGCTGCTGATGCAGGGCTTGGACGAGACGATCTCCGATGGGGAACTGCGCAAGCTCAAGCTCGATTTTTCGGTTACGACTGAGCAGGGCCGGGCTTGCGAGGACGCCAACTACTATGCAGCTCAGGCCGCGCCGGGCTTGCCCCGCCTTGTAGAGATGCTCGAAGAGACGTGCTTCTGGTCTTGCCATCTACTGAAAGGCAGCGCCCGGCGATCCTGGTTCGCATTCATCGGTTTCGTAGTGACCGGACTGCTACTCTTTCTGCTCTCTGTCCTAGTTTTCGATGGCGATCGGCTCCAGTCAGCGGCGCGCCTGTTCTGCGTGCTGCTGACCTTCTTGGTGTCCACAGAGGTCGTAGGCGCGGCTTTGGCCTATGGCGATGCGTCTCAGGCGCTCTCAACGATCTTACCGAGGATTGAAGCCGTTCGGGCATCGGGCAACCGTACCGTCGATCTCTTGATGATCTTGTCGGACTATAATTCGGCCGTGGAGGGCGCCCCGATGTTTTGGCCTGGCCTCTATGAGAATGAGCGCGATCGTCTGAACCAGCTCTGGTCGGAACGCACAGGATGAACAACGTGGTGAAAGGATGAGCAATGGCTAAGGGAAAGGGTGAGGTTACGGGCAAGAAGGCGGCCTCAAATGCAGCTAAGGTTCTGCGTGATCCCAAGGCGAGCAAGGCCGCCAAGAGCGCCGTTGGCTCCGCACTGACGCAGCGCGTGGGGAAAAAGAAGTCCTAGGCAACATTCCAAGAGGATCGATCGTGCAGCATCTGGGTGACCTTGTGGTGAACGGCCGTCGCGAGACGCGTGGCCAAGTGACCGGAACAACCTACGTGCGGTCCGGTGGAAGGCTGATCGCGCATGGTCAGCTTGCCGGCGGCCTGATTATCGAGCCGGGCGGCAGCGCGATCATTCACGGACAGGTATCCAGGAATATTCGCAACGAAGGCCATCTGGAAATCTATGGCCAAGTCGTAGGTCGAATCGTGGGCAATCCGCCGATCAACCAACTCGGCCCGGATCAGCTGGTTGGAAACGATCTGCCCGTGCCTTTCAAAGGAGAGACAATCTCCTGGAGGGCATAGCGCAACGGTCGGCATCGCTTTCGATAAGCAAATCAATCGGCTTCGTTTCGTCCGCCGTGGGCCACGGTTGAACGCAATATTCCAGCGATGAAACCGGGTTGCAAACCGGGTTGCCAATCAGATATCCGAAATTTTCCTAGCGAAATCAATGGTTTTTGGCGGAGCGGGAGGGATTCGAACTCAGGCGATATGTTGCTGTTTTACGAACCCTAATTTACTCGCCAAATCCAGAAAGCCACGCTGGAAACCACGCAGGGCAGTTTTGCCGTTCTTCCACTTGATCCGAACGCATGGCGATCAAATCATCGGCTCCCTTTCTATAATGAATCCGGCTCCTTTGAGCAACTAACCGATCGCTTGTTCTGCGTCCCTGAATTGGGCTGCAACTCCTGCGACGGCGCAATGTGAGCAGACATTCTCGGAGGTGCCGCAGGGCATTTGATATTCGGTAGCGGGACTTGCGCCAATTTACGACGCCATCCGAAGGTTGCTCGAATCGAAATTTCCTATATAGTCGAAATATGGAACTTAAGAACGCCCTCTCCGCGCTCGCCGCTCTCGCCCATGAAGGGCGTCTCGCTGCTTTCCGCATGTTGGTTCAAGCGGGCCACGAAGGCATGGCGGCGGGCGAAATAGCCCGTCGCCTCGACGTGCCGCCGAACACGCTTTCGTCAAACCTGAGCATCTTGTCCCACGCGGGCCTTATCGAAAGTCGGCGGGATGGGCGGTCGATTATCTACACCGCACGATATGAGAACATGACCGCGTTGCTCGAATATCTGATGCAGGATTGCTGCGCCGGGCATCCTGAAATCTGCGCGCCTCTCGTCAAGGTCGCGCTGGACAGCCGGTGCGGACAGGAGGGTTGTGCATGAGCAATCAGGTTTACAACGTCCTGTTCCTTTGCACCGGCAATTCGGCCCGTTCGATCTTGGCGGAAAGCGCGCTCAACAAGCTGGGAGAAGGCCGCTTCCGGGCCTTCTCGGCGGGCAGCTTCCCGAAAGGCGACGTGCATCCGATGACATTGAACGTGCTGGCCTCGCTCGGCTATCCGACCGATGGGCTGCGTTCCAAAAGTTGGGATGAGTTTGCGGCTTCGGGTGCGCCGAAGATCGACCTCATTATCACTGTCTGCGACGACGCTGCGGGCGAAACCTGCCCGGTTTGGCCGGGGCGGCCGATCACGGCCCATTGGGGGATCGAAGATCCTGCCAAGGTCGAAGGGGAAGGCCAGCGGGAAGCCTTTGTCCGCGCCCTTCGCTACATGCTGAATCGTATCACGCTGTTCCTCGCGCTGCCCCATGACAGCATCGACCGCATGACGCTCGCCGCCAAGCTCCGCGAAATCGGCCAAGCCGAAGGCACTACCCATCCGAAAGCAAGCAACAATGCCGATTGACATTATCGTGTATCACAACCCGGAGTGCGGCACCTCGCGGAACGTGTTGGGCCTGATCCGCAATGCCGGGATCGAGCCGCACATTATCGAGTATCTGAAAACGCCGCCTGCGCGCGCCTTGCTCGTCCAGCTTATCGAACGCGCGGGAATCGCGCCGCGCGACCTCTTGCGCGAGAAAGGCACACCATACGCTGAACTTGGCTTGGGCGACGAAAGCCTAACCGACGACGCCTTGTTAGACGCGATGATGGTGCATCCAATCCTTATCAACCGGCCGCTGGTCGTCTCGCCGCTCGGTGTGAAATTGTGCCGCCCTTCGGAAGCGGTGCTGGACCTGTTGCCTGTGCCGCAACAGGGCGCGTTCGCCAAGGAAGATGGCGAACGGGTCGTGGATGAACAAGGCCAACGGGTCATCTGAGGCGAATATGTCAACGGCTCCCCTTGCGGCCACGGTGCCGTCTCGTCCCGGCATTTCCTTTTTCGAGCGGTATCTAAGCCTGTGGGTGGCGCTGTGCATCGTGGCGGGCATTGCGCTCGGCCATGCGCTACCCGGTCTGTTCAGCGTGATCGCAGCGGCCGAAGTCGCCCGCGTTAATCTCGTGGTCGCGGTGCTGATCTGGCTGATGATCGTGCCAATGCTGCTCAAAATCGACTTTGGGGCGCTTGGAAGCGTCAGGCAGCATTGGAAGGGTGTCGGTGTCACCCTGTTCATCAACTGGGCGGTCAAGCCCTTCTCGATGGCACTGCTCGGCACTCTGTTCATCGGCTGGCTGTTCGCGCCGCTACTGCCAGCGGGCGAAGCATCGTCATATATTGCCGGGCTGATCCTGCTTGCCGCCGCACCCTGCACGGCAATGGTGTTCGTCTGGTCCAACCTGTGTGACGGTGAGCCGACTTACACATTGAGTCAGGTCGCCTTGAATGACCTCATCATGGTCTTTGCGTTCGCGCCGCTGGTCGGGCTGTTGCTCGGCGTGGCTTCGGTGACGGTGCCGTGGGATACGCTGTTGCTTTCGGTCGGCCTCTATATCGTGGTGCCGGTGGTCGTCGCGCAGCTCGTCCGGCGCGCTGTGTTGGCGGCAGGCGGGCAATCCGCCCTAGACGGCCTGCTGGCTCGCCTTGGGCCTGTGTCGCTGGTCGCCTTGCTGGCAACGCTGGTGTTGCTGTTCGGCTTTCAGGGCGAGGCGATCATTGAACAGCCATTGGTCATCGGCCTGCTGGCCGTCCCCATTCTGATCCAAGTCTATTTCAACGCCGGGCTGGCCTATTGGCTAAGCCGCCGCTTTGGCGTCGCGTGGTGCGTCGCCGCGCCCTCCGCGCTCATCGGCGCATCCAATTTCTTCGAGCTGGCCGTGGCCGCCGCAATCAGCCTGTTCGGCCTCAAGTCGGGGGCGGCGCTCGCAACCGTGGTCGGGGTGCTGGTCGAGGTTCCGGTCATGCTCTCCGTGGTCGCCATCGTGAAGCGGACTCGCGGCTGGTATGAGAAAGGAGCCATCGCTTGACCCGTCTCCGCGCGCTTTCCGATCCGCGTCATCTGCCCGCCCTCGATCTCCGCTATATCCGTGAGCGGCCCGCCGTTGGTCTTGGTGCGGGCGATCCGCCGCCGCGCATCCTGCTCCTGTATGGTAGCTTGCGCGAACGGTCCTTCTCGCGCCACGCTGTCGAGGAAGCCGCAAGGCTGCTCCAATTGTTCGGCGCGGAAACGCGGATTTTCGATCCGGCTGATCTGCCATTGCCCGATCAGGTGAAGGGGGACGATCATCCCGCCGTTCACGAATTGCGCGACCATGCCATGTGGTCGGAAGGCATGGTGTGGTGCAGCCCGGAGCGTCACGGCCAGATAAGCAGCATCATGAAAGCGCAAATCGACCATCTACCGCTCGAAATGAAAGGTATGCGCCCCACGCAAGGACGCACTCTCGCGGTGATGCAAGTGTCCGGCGGCTCGCAGTCATTCAATGCGGTCAATACGCTGCGCCTGCTCGGCCGCTGGATGCGGATGTTCACGATCCCCAATCAGTCGAGCGTAGCCAAGGCGTTTCAGGAGTTTGACGAAACGGGTCGAATGAAACCGTCAGGCTATTATGATCGCATCGTGGATGTGATGGAGGAATTGATACGGTTCACTATCCTGTTACGGCCGCATGCCGATCAACTCGTAGATCGCTATTCCGAACGCAAATCCGCCGATATTGTCATTGACCCGGCGCGCGACATCTCAAGCATCGCGGTTTGCAAGCGGTAGCATGATCGACGCCCCTACCAGAACTTGCGGCGTTTCCCTTCAAAGCCATCTTTCACCTTGTCGATCCATGCGACAATCTCATGCTCGCTCCAACGGGAAGCATAAGGCGATATTTTGTAGGGGGCGGGGAAACGTCCCTGGGTGATAAGCCGGTAGATCATCGACTTTCCAAGACCAACGCGCCGCGTGACTTCTTCCAGTTTCAGGAGGCGTTCGGGAGGCTCGGAAAACTCCGTCATATCTAACCCATATTCGGGGGAACGGCGGATGCATGGGCAAAGGGCAACACCATCTGCGCGGTCATGCCTTCCGCGTCCGGGAACAGCATGACTTTGAGCGGATAAAATGGGTCGTCAATTTCGACGCGTAGATAATCGCGCGGTGGATCGCTCCGCGATTCCTTCTCCCAGGCATCGCCAACCGTCTGCCACCCCAGCATCACACGAAACGCGGGCGCGTTGTCGCTGACCCGATTGTCGTTGGGGACGAGACGGATTTTTCGCTGGATGGTGAGCGTGGTGATTTCGCCCTCCCAACCGCCTTGCTTCGACCGCTTGAAACGGCCGATGACTCTGCGGCGCCTCACGTCCCGCTCTCCACATCACGGCGCGCTTTCGCAAATGCGCGGTCGCTGGCGAGGAAGGTTTCGAGCATCGCCGGTATCAGGTCGGCCACCGCCGCCTTGTCGGCATAGGCCCGATTGTAGATCGCGGCGTAGTCGGCAAGGGTGTGCGCTAGGTCCGGTGTCACCGTGATCGCGATCTTGACCGGCGTGCGGTCTGGAAGTTTGGCGAGTTTGAGCATGGGGCGTTCTCCTGTCAGCGAGCGCCACCCCAGGGCCGCAATTGCAAATCCTTGTGAACGATCACGCGGAGCGGCCATCCGGGGCGGACGGTTATCGTGGGCTGGATGTTGAGATTCCTGGTGACGATCTGCTGCCCTGCCTGATTGGCGGACTGCTGGGTCGACTGACGGACGGCGCGGACAAGATCGCTTTCATCGTCGCCGATCGACACTTCGGTGCCGACGCCGAGCAGCGTCGAGAGCGCCACACCTTTGAGCAGGCGCCAGGTGTGGAAATCCACCTTGTCCTCAAGGCCGGCATAGCCCGCCGCATCGGTAGCAGGCAGATTGTCGATCTGGATGGAGGAGCCATCGGGCAGTATGATCCGCTGCCAGACGAGCAGCGCACGGCTCTGTCCAAACGCCACGACGCTATCATAGCTACCGATCAGACGGGCGCCCTGGGGAATGAGCAGGGTCCGCCCCGTCACGGTGTCGAATACATTCTCCGTCACCTGCGCGATGACCATGCCCGGCAGGTCGGAATTAAGCCCGGTGAGCAGACTGGCGGCGATGACGCTCCCCGCCATCACCTGATAGGGCGATGCCGGTGTCTCCAGCACATGGGCGTTATAGATCCCGCCCGACGCCTGCCGCCCGACAAAATCCAGCTTGCGCTGCTGGTTGTTCTGATCGTGCTCCGGGTCGAGCGCGAGGCGATCGCTCGCGGCCGGTGGCTCCGGAGCGATAGGGACGTCAGCGGCGCTCTGGCTGAAGGCCATGGCAGTGCCCGTCGAACGGCCCGACGACTGCACCATGACGCCGGCCTCGCGGGCCTGCGCGGCTTGCCCAGCGAGACGCTGGCGTTCGGCTTCTGCGGCCTGTTCCTCAGGGGTCATCGCCGGTGTGGGGTCATCGCCTGCAAGCTGGCGCTGGCGATCAAGGATCGGCTTACCCAGGTCTCCGGGGAGCGGCGCTCCCAGCACCGGGACGCCGCGCGCGACCTCGCCATAGCTGCCCGGCAGGTTCATCACCTGATCGGCGGGAGTATGCCGGTCGGTGATGGCCTTGTCCTCGCCGGCCGCGACGATCTGGAGCGTCTTCGGCCCCAGCGCCATCCAGGCGACGCCGGCAATGGCGAGCGAACCGACGGCCGCGCCGCCGATGATGACGCCCCGCCGGAAGCGCACCACACGGCGGGGGCTGGCGCGCAGAACCAAGGTGTCGGGCGCGGCTTTTGAGGGCGGCGCGGGCGACGCGGCTTGCGCTTCCGGCTCCGGCGCGATCGGATCAACGGGCGGCTCGCTCATTTCCGCGTCCTCCCGGCCTGACCGTCAGTTCGGCTGATCCGCACGACGGCTTGCGGGTTTTCGCCGAGACGCAATTCAGCCGCCGCGAACAGGCGGTCGACGATGTAATGGTTGCCGCTGACGCGGTAGTTGACGAGCTGGCTGTCACCGAGCGGGCCGACCACGAACAACGGCGGCGCTTCCCCCTGATCGAGTCGCGCGGGAAACTCGATATAGACCTTATTCCCGTCATCCCAGGCGCGAACCGGCCGCCACGGCGGGCTGTCACCCGTGATCTCGTAGCGGAAGCGCAGGTTGGTGAGCGATATGCCATCGGCCACCGGCTGCGCCTGCTCGGCCTGTTGGTTCTGGCGCTGAAGCGCCACAAGCCGGTCTTGCGGATAGGTCCAGCTTATAGCGGCCATCGCCGTCCTGTCGGTGCTTTCGAGCGCCAGATGATAGGCGCGGCGATCGGTGGTGATGACCATGTTGGTCGCCAACCCCGGCGCAAACGGCTTGACCAGCACATGCACGCGGGCCTGATCTCCAGCGCCGCTTGCAGTGTCACCGATAACCCAACGCACCGTGTCACCGGCCGAAACCGCCACCAGCTTCTCGCCAGGCTGCAACGCGATGTCGCTCACCCGTTCGGGTGCGGCATAGAGCCGGTAAAGTGCTCCTTCGGTCCAGGGATAGACCTGCACGGCATTAATATAACCCGCTCTCGACGGCTCGCGCGTGGCGGCGCGGTTCGCGGCTTCCACCCGTGCGGTGGGAGGGCTGTTGTCGGCCTTCACCGATGGCGGCGGCAATAGCTGCCCCGGCAAGGGAAGCGGCACTGGCTGTTCGACGATCTCGACCGGCCTGGGCGGTTCGGCTTCTTGGTGCGCGGGCTGGAAGTCAGCGGTGTCATAGCTGATCGCCGGCGGTGTCGTCTTGCCGGCACAGGCGGACAACGCCAGTGCCGAGACGGACAGGACAATGATCCGGGTCATGGGGCGGAATCTCCTTCATTGGCGGGACTGGCCGACGCGGCCTGAACCGGCGCGCTATCCTGCACGGGCATTGCGGTCGGCGTTGTTGGAGCCGGAACGATGGGCTGCTGCGGAGGCTGCTGGTCCGCCGTCGCCGGCGGGCCTTCGAGTTCCCGTGCCCAGTCGATAGCGTTGACGAACAGGCCGAGTGGATTCTTGCGGAGCGCATCGGCAGTTTTGGGCGGCTGCATCTTCACCGTCAGCATGGCGGTCCAGCGTTCGGTTCTGGCCAAGCTGCCACGCTCGTAGATGCTTTCGGTCCACTTAACCTGAAAGCTGGTGTCGGAGGCGCGGACCACACTCGTCACCTGCACCGATACGCTGCGCTGGCCGATACCCGCGAACGGATCGTTGCTACGGGCATATTCGTTGAGGAAAATCGCCGCGCGGTCGGTAGCGAAGTCGTATGCATCAAGCCAGTTGCGCTTGACCAATACCGGGTCGGTGGAGACCGACCGCACGTTCGATATGAACCGGCTCAGGAACCAGGCGATCTGCCCGTCGGTGGGCTGATAGTTCTGGATCGCCGGCGCTACACTGCGGGCTTCACCGAGCCGATCCACCTCAACGACGTAGGGGGCGACGCGGCTCTGCATCGATTGCCAGACGTTCGAGCCGATCAGGATGCCGGTCAGACCAAGACATCCGAAGGCGACGAGCCGCCAGTTCTTCGCCTGCACGCGCGCCGAGCCGATGCGCTCGTCCCAGAGCTGGCCGGCACGCTGATATGGGGTTTCCGGTTCGGGCGTGCGCCCGTAACGCTGGATGGATCGCTTGAAGATCATGAAAAATCACTCCTTGTCGCTAAGGTCGGGATTGGCCGAGCCACCGGGACGATCGCCGTCCTTGACCGTCTGCATCGCCATGTGGCGGCGATGACGTGCAGCCTGTTCGGAGCGCAGATTGCGCGCCCAGGCCGGAGCGCCACCGGCTGCTCCGGCGGCCGCGCCCGCAACCGAAGCGCCGGGCGATGCGCTAGACGGCGAAGACGTGCGGCCGGCATGCCATGCAGCCTGCTGCCCGCGACCGGCAGCGTCCCTGAATGGTGCCGTGACGCGCGCGGCCGCTGCCTTCAATCCTTGCGATGTCGCGCCACCGATTGCGGTGCCGATGCCACCCATACCGGCGCGCATCGTGCTGCTGCCGGAAGTTTCCTGCCCGAGCCGATAAGCGGTGGCGCCGGCGGAGCCCATCGCGGTTCCGGCCCGGATCGCAGCCATGCCGCCAGAGGCGCCAGCCATCGCAGCGCGAGTGCCGAGCATCGCCGCGCCGCCAGTGGCCAGCGCTGCGCCCGCCACCGTGCCGACGGCCGCACCCGCGCCGAGTTGCGGTGCGCCCGTAACGAGACCGGAGGCAATTGAGGGACCGAAGATGGCGAGGCCGACCAGCGTCAGCGCGCCCATCAACAGGCTCAAGGCTTCCGCGATACCGGGATCGGCTCCGACCAGGCTGTTGAGCTGCGCGAAGAAGTTGGTGCCGATGCCGATAATGACCGCCAGCACCATGATCTTGATGCCTGACGATATGACACCGCCCAGCACCCGCTCGGCGAGGAAGCTGGTCTTATTCCACAGTGCGAACGGCACCAGCACGAACCCGGCGAGCGTCGTCAGCTTGAACTCAATGATGGTGATGAAGACCTGCACGGCCATGCCCAGGAAGGCCAGCACCACCAGAAACCAGCACACGAGCAGAACGGCGATGGTGAGGAAGTTGCCGAAGAACTCGGGAAAGCCGGAAAGCGTCCCGACCTTAACCAGAAGCGGCCACGCTGCTTTGAACCCCGTGCCCCCGATCGCGCCCGGACGGAGCAGGTCGGCGGCCGACATACCGCCTCCCGACGCGGTGATGCCAAGCCCGGAAAAGCTGCGAAAGATGATGTCGGCAAGCGTGTTGAAATTGCCGATAATGAAGGCGAAGGCACCGACATAGAGTGTCTTCTTGATAAGGCGGCCAAGCACGTCAGAATCATTGTCCATCGCCCACCAGAGCGCGGCCAGAGTCACGTCGATGCCGATCAGGACGGTGGTAAGAAAGGCGACATCCCCGGACAGGAGGCCAAAGCCGCTGTCGATGTAGGTCGTGAAGACGGCCAGGAAGTTGTCGATGATGTTGAGATCGGGGTTCATGGCCGTGTGCCGCCTTTCCGGTCGCCGTCAGTTGCGCGTGTAGATGTCGCGTTCGCCGATGAAGCGCCGCGTGGTCTCACGCGCGGCTTCGAGCGCCTGTTGCTGGCGGGCGCGCTCGATCGCATCGGCACGATACTGGGCCGCCATCATGTTCTGGATTTGGAGCTGCTGCTTGGTGGACAGCGCAATGAGCTGGTTGGTCGCCTGTTGCGCCTGCAAGTCGCCAGTCGCTGATTGGCTTTGCGATACCAGTTCCGAGAGCAGTGCGGCGTCGCCCTGGACATTCTCCACGACCTGCGCCTGAACGCGCATGGTCTGCCGGTAGGCTTTCATCGACGCCTGCAACCGCGCGCGCGCCTGGGCGATGATGTCGCTGGTCGACAGCGTTTGATCGAAGTCGGCGGGAAATTGTGTCCGCAGCGCGTTATCGGTCGATCCGAGATCGAACGCGATGCCCTCCGCCTGCATCATCAGCGTGTCGATGCGCTGCATTGAGTGGGTGATCTGCGCCAACGATGAGAAGTCGAGGCGTTGGAGGTGCTTCGCCATATTGGTGAGCATCGTCGCCTGGTTCTGGAGCGCCCGGATCTGATTGTTGATCTGCTGGAGGGTGCGCGCCGCGGTCAGGACATTCTGTGCGTAGTTCGACGGATCGAACACCACGCCGCCAAATTGCGCGTGCGCGGGTGCGGTCGGCACGATGGCGGTGCCGATCATGGCGGTCGCAGCACAGCACGCGGCAAGGATATTGGTTTTCATGAGGGTAGCTCCTTCTGCTGGGGGATGAAGGGGTCTCCCCCGGCGCTGTTCGCGCCGGGGAAGTCTCGGAGAAGACCGGCCGCCCAGCCGAGGCGGCGCGCTTCAAGAAAGGCAGCGGCGAACCCGACCTCGCCCTGTTCCGCGAGCAGACGATCGATCAGGCTTTGCGTGTCGGGATCGGAGGCGCCGCACAGCGCCACGGCGATCGGCCCCAGCGTCAGCTCGAACAGGCGATTGCCGCGCCGGGATTGCAGATAATAATGCCGCTTCGGCGTGGCGCGGGCGATCAGTTCGATCTGCGTGTCGTTGAGGCCGAACCGCTCATAGGTGGTGCGGGCCTGCGGCTCGATCGCCCGGTCATTGGGAAGCAGGATGCGTTGCGGGCAGCTTTCGATGATCGCGGGCGCGATGCTGCTGTCGGCAATGTCCGCGAGGCTCTGCGTGGCGAAGATGACGCTGACATTCTTCTTGCGCAGAACCTTCAGCCATTCGCGGATGCGCTGGGCGAACAGTGGATTGTCGAGAAATACCCAGGCTTCATCGAGAATGAGCAGCGTCGGCCGCCCGTCGAAGCGTTCTTCGAGCCGGTGGAACAAATAGGTTAGCACCGGCAGCACGACGCTGCCTGAGTTCATCAGCGCTTCGGTCTCGAAGCACTGAACATCCGACAGGTCCAGGGCGTTTTCCGCCGCATCGAGCAGCCGCCCGAATGGCCCTTCGAGCGTATAGGGCATGAGCGCGGCCTTGAGCGCGTTGGACTGGAGTAGAACCGCAAGGCCGGTGAGCGTGCGCTGTTCGGGCGGCGCGCTGGCAAGGCTGGTGAGCGCCGACCAAAGCGCTTCCTTGACCTCCGGCGTCACATCGACCCGCTCATGGGCGAGCAAGGCCGCGATCCAGTCGGCCGCCCATGCCCGCTCGCCGTCATCGTGAATGTTGCGCAAGGGCTGGAATGCCAGTGCGTCGCTCTCGCCCAGAGCATGATGTTCGCCGCCCATCGCCAGCACGGTGGCGCGCGCAGACAGCCCCTTGTCGAAGATATAGACCTGAGCGCCGGGATAGCGCCGGAACTGCAAGGCGAGCAGTGCCAGCAGCACCGATTTGCCCGCTCCGGTCGGGCCGACAACCAGCATATGGCCAACGTCGCCGACATGGGTGGAAAGGCGGAACGGCGTCGAACCCCAGGTCTCCGCATAGAGCAGCGGCGGCCCATCCAGATGATCGTTGCGCGACGGCCCTGCCCATACTGACGACAGCGGCATCAGATGCGCGAGGTTCAGCGTGTGGACCAGCGGTTGGCGGACATTCGCATAAACGTGGCCGGGCAGACTGCCGAGCCAGGCTTCCACGGCGTTCACCGTTTCCCGGATGCAGGTGAAACCGATGCCATTGACGATCCGCTCGACGATGCGGAGCTTTTCGTCAGCCGCCGCGCTATCCTCATCGGACACGGTGATCGTCGCCGTGTAATAACCGAACGCGACATGATCGCCGCCCAGCGCCTGCAAGGCGAGATCGGCATCGACCACCTTATTATCGGCATCGCTGTCGGTCAGCGGCACCGGCTCGTTCATCATTACCTCGCGCATGATCTGCGCGATCGACTTGCGTTTATTGAACCATTGCCGCCGGATGCGGGTCAGCGCCTTGTTGGCCTGCGTCTTGTCGAGCGCAATGAAGCGTGTCGCCCAGCGATAAGCGAACCCCTGACGATTGAGTGCGTCGAGGATGCCGGGTCGAGTTACGTTCGGAAATCCCAGCACCGTCACCGTGCGAAGGTGTCCGTTCCCCAGCATCGGCTCGATGCCGCCGGACAGCGGCGTATCGACCAGCAGCCCGTCGAGATACATCGGCGTCTCAGGGGCCGCGACGGGATGCCTTTTGGGTGAAATGCAGCCGTGCAGGAAGGTCAGCGTCTCGCTGTCGTCCAGCGCGCGAACCTCCGGCATGATGCCGGTCAGGAGGTCGGATAGCCGATCACTCTCGGCGATGAAGGCGCGCAGTTCGGTGCGCCAGTCGCGATCCTGTTGCGGCTGCTCGCGCTCCAGCAATGCCCGTTCGGCCCGGCTGATCTGATCGGCGGGCGGCAGGTAGCAGAGGGTCAGGTGATAGCGGCTCTCGAAATGCTCGCCCTTGCGGCCGTCAAAATGTCCACGCCGTTCCTCGTCGACCAGCCAGGAGGCCGCATCAGGAAACTGGCTGTCGGGATAACCCAATGCGGGCGCGCGCTCGGCGTCGAAGAACAAGGCCCAGCCCGACCCCAGCCGGCGCAGCGCGTTGTTCGCCCGCGCGCAGACCGAGACCAGTTCGGCTTCGGTAGCGGATTCCAGATCGGGACCGCGAAAACGGAACGTCCGCTGGAAGCTCCCATCCTTGTTGAGCACCACGCCAGGCGCCACCAACGCAGCCCACGGCAAATGATCGGCCAGTCGGTCGGATAGTCCACGATATTCCTTCAGGTTCAGCATGAGAGATACGCCTTTTGCCGGAGGTGGCGGGCAAGGACGGGCGCAAAATCGGGGTCGCGCTTGGCCGCGAAGACGGCGAGGCTGTGCCCGACCAGCCAGAGCAGCAGGCCCCCGATCCATTGCTGGAGGCCAAGTCCCATCGCGGCCGCCAGTGTGCCGTTGAGGATCGCGATCCCTCGGGGAGCACCACCGAGCAGGATCGGTTCGGTAAGTGCGCGATGCAGCGGCACCTCGAAGCCCTCGATGGAGGTGGCGGGCGCGATGGAAGCGGCCACCACCATCAGACCAGCGCCCCGCCGCCGAAACTGAAGAAGGACAAGAAGAAGGAACTGGCGGCGAAGGCGATCGACAGGCCAAATACGATCTGGATCAGCTTGCGAAAGCCGCCGCTGGTTTCGCCGAAGGCCAGTGCCAGCCCGGTGGTGATGATTATGATAACGGCGACGATCTTGGCGACCGGACCCTGGACCGATTCCAGCACTTGCTGAAGCGGTTCTTCCCAGGGCATTCCCGATCCGGCCGCCATCGCGGCGGCGGGGAGGATGAGGACGGCACTCGCGGCAAGCGTAAGCCGGTGCGGCAGGCGCGCGAATGCGGGCAGAGGTGTGATATGCATTTCAATCTCCAGAGCAATGGGGGATGGCAAGGTCGGTGACGGCGTAATCGCCGTCGGCGTCGAGACCGCTGACCTCGGTAACGGTCTCGATTCTGCGGCCGGTGCCCCGGCCGGAGATGAACACCACAAGGTCGATCGCGTCAGCGATCAGGCGGCGCGGAACGGTGATGACGCTCTCGGCGACAAGCTGCTCGATCCGGTAGAGCGCGGAGCGAGCGCTATTGGCGTGGACGGTGGCGATGCCGCCGGGGTGGCCGGTATTCCACGCCTTGAGCATGTCGAGGGCTTCGCCGCCCCGGACTTCGCCGACGATGATCCGGTCCGGGCGCAAGCGCAGCGTCGAGCGCACCAGATCGGCCATCGACACGGTGCCGGCCTTGGTGCGCAGCGCCACGGTATCGGGCGCGGCACATTGCAGTTCGCGCGTGTCTTCGATGATGATGACCCGCTCGTCGAGCGTCGCCATTTCGTTGAGAAGCGCATTCGCCAGCGTCGTCTTACCCGATGAGGTGCCGCCGGCAACCAGGATATTCTTGCGCTCGACCACGGCCATCGACAGCGCCAGCGCGACCTCTGCGCGCATGATGCCGTCGGCAACATAGTCCATCAGCCGATGGATGCGGGCGGCGGGCTTGCGGATCGAGAAGCAGGGCGCGGCCGAGACCGGAGGCAACAGCCCCTCGAAGCGTTCGCCACCTTCAGGCAGCTCGGCGCTGACGATCGGCGCGCCGGCATGAACCTCCGCCCGAATATGCGAGGCGACCAAGCGAATGATGCGTTCGGCTTCGGCAGGCTCGACCCGCAGTTCGGTATCCACGCGGCCTTCGCCGAGCAGGTCGAGCCGGAGCGTGCCATCGGGGTTGACCATGATCTCGATCACACGAGGATCGCCGAGCGCCGCGGAAATCGCCGGCCCCATCGCCGTGCGGAGCATGGCGCGGCGGCGGCCCTGCGCCGTCATATTGGCGGAAGCAGTCACCGTGCCGCCTCGCTTGCAGGTGCGAGTGGTTTCGCACCGGTCGCCATCTGGCGGCCGACTTGCGCGATGAAGCGGTCGAAGCGGTCCCGGCCGATGGCGCGGGCAGCGGCATCGGGTTCGGGAAGCTGGGCATTGAGGCAATATTGCTGGTGGATGAAAAGCGAGAGGCTTTCCAGAAGCACCTGAACGTCACGCCCGACGCGGCCGATCTGAAGGCTCATCCGGTCGAGCCGGCCGCCAAAGCGATCGTCCAGTTCGTGACTGCCTTGCCGGGTCAGCCAGGCATCGAGAGCAGCCACCAATATGTCGGAGCGCGCCACGCCGGGCTTGGCGGCGATCTCCTCCAGCCGCTCCGCGAGGCGCGGTTCGAGGAAAAGCTGATAACGCACCTTGTCTCGGTTCCGCATCATTCGTCCCCGTCGAAGCCGGGGAGAAGATCGTCGCCGCGCGACTTCCCTTCATTGATGGCGACGGCACGAGCGACAGTGCCAAGGCCGGTCATTGCGCGTTGGTCGGCGACGGGATCGCCATCATCGTCATCTCCCGGCGTCAGCTCTGGTTCGCGCTCGGACGGCGTCTCCGCCTGTTCTTCGAGGCCGGGATGCCGCTGCTGCTGCAAGCCGCCTTCGGAATCTTCATCGAGCGCGGCGCCTTCGTCCTCGGCGGCGGGGATCAACCCGTCATGGAGGCCGCGCACCTCACCACCCCAGTCATCGGGGCGCGGAGCGGGCCGGTCGTGATATGCCGCACCGCCGACGCCGCCATTCCCACCATCATTCCCATCGCCGCTGCCGGCTCCCCCACTGCCGCCGCCATCAAGATCGGGCGGCGGCAGCACCCGCGATGTGAAATTGCGGTCCTGATAATAGCGAAGCTTCTTCGCCCGGATCGGTGGCAGGCCGGATACCAGCACAAGTTCGTCGGCAGGCGGAAGCTGCATCACCTCGCCGGGCGTCAGCAGCGGACGGGCGGTCTCCTGCCGCGACACCATGACATGGCTGAGCCAGGGCGCGAGGCGATGGCCGGCATAGTTGCGCTGGGCACGCAATTCCGTCGCGGTGCCGAGCGCGTCGCTGATCCGCTTGGCAGTGCGCTCGTCGTTGGACGAAAACGCGATGCGGACGTGGCAATTGTCCAATATGGCATTGTTCTCGCCATAGGCTTTGCTGATCTGGTTGAGGGATTGCGCGATCAGATAGGCGCGGATGCCGTAGCCGGCCATGAAGGCGAGCGCGGTCTCAAAGAAGTCGAGCCGTCCCAGCGCCGGAAACTCGTCCAGCATCATCAGCAGTTGATGCTTGCGGCTCTTTTTGGGGTCGCCTTCGAGCCGTTCGGTAAGCCGGCGGCCGATCTGGTTCAGCACCAGACGAACCAGCGGTTTCGTGCGGGAAATGTCGCTGGGCGGAATGACCAGATAGAGCGACACCGGCGATTTGGCGTCGACAAGATCGGCGATGCGCCAGTCGCACGCCGCCGTGTTCCGCGCGATAATCGGGTCGCGATAGAGGCCAAGAAACGACATGGCGGTCGACAAGACGCCGCTGCGTTCGTTCTCGCTCTTGTTCAACACCTCGCGCGCGGCCGATGCGACGACGGGGTGGACCTGCGGATGCTCCTTGGTGCCGAGATGGTTGGTCGCCATCATCCGCCGCAGCGTGTGGGCGAACGACCGCTGCGGATCGGAGAGGAAGGTCGCGACGCGCGCGAGGGTCTTTTCTTCCTCCGCATAGAGGACGTGCAGGATCGCGCCGACTAGCAGCGAGTGCGAAGTCTTTTCCCAATGCGAGCGGCGTTCCAGCGCGCCTTCGGGGTCAACAAGAATATCCGCGATGTTCTGAACGTCGCGGACCTCATCCGGCCCTTTGCGGACCTCCAGCAGCGGATTGTAACGCGCCGAACGGGGATCGGTCGGGTTGAACAGCAGGCAATGCGAAAAGCGCGACCGCCAGCCGGCAGTCAGGGTCCAGTTCTCCCCTTTGATGTCATGGACCACCACGCTGCCGGTCCAGGACAATAGCGACGGCACGACGAGGCCGACGCCCTTACCCGAACGGGTCGGCGCGAAGGCCATGACATGCTCGGGACCGTCATGGCGCAGATAATTACCGCGATAGCGGCCAAGAAACACGCCGGCATTGTCGAACAGCCCGGCCTTCGCGATCTCGCCGCGTTCCGCCCAGCGGGAGGAACCATAGGTGGTGACGTTCCGGTTCTGCCTGGCGCGCCAGAGCGAGCCGATAATGGCGGAAGCGCAGCCGAGGAATCCGCTCGCGCCCGCCAGCATCCCCGCCTTGTCGAAGACTTGCGGGGCATAGGCATCATAATGATACCACCAGCCGAAAAGCTGCCACGGCCGATAGACCGGCACGCCGAACGGGGTAGCCCACGGCGCGCCAAGCTGCGCCTGATAGCCGAGCATTGATGCGGCCCATTGGGTCGCTGCCCAAAGGCCGAGGATGACGATAGCGAAGACAACGAAAATCTGTCCGAGAAGCAGCTTTGTGGGGGTCATGTTCCTGGTTCCGACTCGCCGGCCGCGGAGTGCGGCGCGAACGGAACTCAAGCTGCGTCAGGTCAGGAAGGCAGCGTGATACCCCCAGTGGTCCCGGAATGTCCTTGGGCGTCCCCGCTGTCTTGGGAGCAGGGAAGTGAAGGCTAAGGTCGCACAGACAGCTCCCGCATGTTAAGCGGCAAATCTGCCTCCGCATCATAGAGGACGATACCGGACGGGCAGTCCTCTACGGTCACGGTCAGCGTGACCGTGCGATGCGGGATTTCGGCGGCAATCAATCGGCGCACGAGGCACCAATGCGCGTCATCAACACATTCCGACAGGTTGACCGTAATATGAAAATCATAGCCTGCGATGTCACCGCTGGATGGGCAGATGGCATACGGGTTGGTCAATGCGATAAGGACGATCCGGCCTTGTTCGGGCATTCCGCCCTCTCCATAGCCAAAAGCGGCGCGGACAATCCGGCTGATTTGCTCAATTTCCTGCTGCGCCTGAACCGGAAGATGCCCGACACGCGCCATCATGGCGATAGGGTCGTAAATATCGTTCGAAAAATCCGATTGCTCGTTCACAGCGCGTCCCGATCGAATAGTTGCAGTCGATAGGTTCAGTCGGGACGATCTATACTGTCATCAGCACCGAACTCCCGCGCACTGGACGCGGGAGCCGCCGGGGCTTCACAACATGACGAAACGACATGCGCCGCCGTTTTTAGTCCGAGGACTTGGACATATACGACGGCACCCCGGAAACCGAAGTTTCCGAGACGTTTTCGTTTCGTCGGGTTGTGAAGCCCGGCGCTGCCACTTCGCAGCGCGGTTGACTGCTTAGCAGGCGGGCCGGATGCCGCCAAGGTAACAAGAGCGGCAAAGCGCTTGGACTGCTGGGGAAGGCGCGTTGCTACCGGACAGGCTCCATCGCTCTGCATGATCCATTCAAAATGTCGGCACTTATTGACAAATACCGACATTTGATAACATCAAGCTATATGGAACTCGCTGGAACCCTATCGGATCAGGCCATTGCCTTTGCGCGTTGGCGTGGGATCGCGCGCGCGCGGGACTTTCGCGAGGCAGGCATACCCCCGGCAATCATCGCGCGGCTTTGCGAGCAGGGACAACTCGTGCGGCTTGCGCGAGGACTGTATCAACTCGCCGATGCTGATGACATCGACGCAGCCCATAGCCTCGCCGAAGCCGCACGGCTCGCACCGCATGGTGTCATCGTGCTCCTGTCCGCCCTGCAATATCATGGGCTGACCTCGCAGCTTCCCCATGCGGTATGGATTTGCTTCCACCACAAGGCGCGGATTCCGCGCACGCTGCCTTTCCGTGTCGAGGCGGTGCGTGCATCAGGCGACGCCTTCACGGCCGGGCGCATGACGGTTGAAATCGAAGGGGTTGCTGTATCGATCTACGACCCCGCCAAAACCATTGTCGATTGTTTCAAATATCGCAGCCGGGTCGGCCTCGATGTAGCGATTGAAGCCCTGCGCGACGGGCTGCGCCAGCGGAAGGTAACCCGTGCCGACCTTCGGCGCTATGGCGCCATCTGCCGGATGCACAATGTCATGCGGCCTTATTTGGAAAGCCTGTCGTAGAGAGGCAACATCATATGCTCACAGTCAGCGAACGCGTGGCGGGATAGTTTTTCGCACTTTGTCCGCCAACATCGGCGCGTAGTAAATAGCGTGAAGGATACCCTCGACTGTATCGAGCAGAGTGTTCACCGTATCAGCGCTAGGTTCGAAATCCCGGTGCATGGCGGCATGGCCAGCTTCGATCAGCGTATCCTTGAACATGGCCTGCTGGTTGGGGGCGACGTGTCCTGCGTCGAAGAACTTTTCGATGTTCTTCTCGAACCTTCCCTGATCTCCCACTTGGTCGATCATCAAGCGCTCCACCAGCGCCCTGATTCCCATCGTGGCGAGCCGGTGCGCCCCTATCGCCATGGCCCCATATATCTCGTCGCAAAGGCCGTTATAGGATTGAAGATAGGCATTGAACGGGAAGGCTTGGCGGCGCCATTGCGGTTTCTGGCGCGTGATCGACGGCGGAAAGAACTCGGTGTAAATCGCCGGCTGCCCGTGTTCGTCCGAGTCTTCGGAGAACCAGTGCCTATGGCGTAGCCTGACGGAATCGCAACCGAGACAGCGCATCAGCGCCCAACTGTCTCCACCCTCGATATAGATACCCCGCTGATCGTCCAACTCTTCCTGCCACGAAGTCTTTTCCGTATGAACGATCGCATGGTTGTTCCATTGCAAGCATTTGTTGCAATGCTCCCGCTCGACCATGTCTGTCCTGTCGTTCATCCTTCCTCCGAAACCAATGGCGGCCATTGCCTCGACGTGTGGACCAGCGTGAGAATCCAGACCGTCCCATCTTCGATCTGATACACCAGCCGATAATTCTCATGGGGAATCAACTCGCGCGTTCCCGCGATCTTGCCTGTCCGGCCCATGTGTGGAAAATCGGCCAGACGCGCCGCCGCATCTCCGAAAAGTTCATCCATCCGCAACGCAGCACGCGGATTATCGCCAGCGATGTATGCGATGATCTCGATACGGTCCTGTTCAGCTTCCGGCGTCCACTTGACGCTCACGCCTCTGCCTCATCGGCCCTGCGGCGCAATTCTGCCCGACGGGCCGCAAAGTCGGCTTCGACGTCCTCGTTTGGGCGGCCACGACCAGCACGAACCGACACACGGGCAGCTTCGACCTTTCGGCGCAGGAACTCGTCATAATCCCGCGCTTCGCGCTGTCGCTGGACATATTCGCGCATGAAATCCCGCACGATCTGGGAGGCCGGGCGATGGGTAGCCTCGGCTTCGGCCATGAACGCATCCCGCAAATCGGGTTCCAGTTTCATCGTGAAAACGGCATCCTTGGACATGGACGACTCCATTCAAGTTCATACTGACAAGATATATACACTCTCATTACCTGGCAATGCCTGGCCAGCGTGCCTCGGGGAGCAAGGTTCTTGATCCGTTCCCAATCGAGGATACAGTCGGCTCATGGGGCGGAAACTACAACGGATTGTCGAAGCAGCTATCATCGAACGGATCGGTCCGGTGACGGCGCAAGATCTGATGGCGATGTCGGACGATAGCTGGGGCTTGATCCGCGATCAGATTACGGATCGTCGCAACGGAAAAGACGGTCTCGTCGCCCGATGCCTAGCGTGTGAATGCGAAGTGTATATCCGCACGTCCAAGACGCGCGGCATCGCTCGCCCTCTGTTTCAGCATTATAACGGGAGCGATCCGGACTGCCCCTGGTTTCAGGGACGGAATATCAAACCCGATGCCGCTCGGGCCGCACAATATCAGGGGAAGCAGGAATCAAACTTTCATCGTCTGATGTGCGAGTTGGTGGGAGAGCTTGC
This sequence comes from Edaphosphingomonas fennica, assembly GCF_003034225.1. Taxonomy (GTDB): domain Bacteria; phylum Pseudomonadota; class Alphaproteobacteria; order Sphingomonadales; family Sphingomonadaceae; genus Sphingomonas_E; species Sphingomonas_E fennica. The sequence continues at coordinate 33,757 of NZ_PHHF01000004.1, read as the reverse complement.
CGCACTCGATTCTCGTTACATCAAGCATACCGTCGGCCAGTATCGTTCCCCAACTGAGAATGAGCATGGTCGCTATCCCGATACCTATGTCGAGTGGGACGACTTCGGCCCGTTCGTCGTTGAGTTCCAGATGTCCGGCACGTTCCAGACGGAAATCTCGGCGCGCTGCAAGCACTACGAACGTGAAGGCATACCTCTGCTATGGATTCTGTTCGGGCTTGATACCGCCACCGCGCTTCCGCAGAGCTTCATCGATGTTATCCGCCGTCACCGCGGCAACGCCTTCGTTCTCGATCAAGCAGCGGTAGCCGCATCGCGGGAGCAGAAAACCCTTGTGCTGTCCTGTTACCTTCGCAAGCCCGATGGACGACTGGACGCGCCCAAGCTGGTTCGGTTCGACGCGCTTACGGTTCCGCGCTCAAAGATTCCCTATCACGAAGACAGAATCGTTGGCTCGCGACTAGCAGAGATCGAAAAAGTGCGTCGGCCTTGGTTCAACGCGCTTGCTCAATGGGAGGATCGCTACAAACCCCTTCGCGATCTGGCGCGTCCGCAAAGTCTGCTTCTCGCGGCTGCCTTCTCGATCGTTGCCGCCACGAACGGGAAGGGGCGAAATTATGCGAGTGAACATTCAAACATTTCTGCGATGCTCAATACCTATCTGAGCACCAAAGTTCTTTCGCCCTACTCGGACCTACTGAAGCAGATTATCGAGAACACGCGAAGCAGCAGCATAATCAAGGCATCCGTTCACGATCACCTCCGCCGCTATCGAGACGCGATACAGGCCACGAACGAATCCCCTGAATGGATTCTGTTACGAAAGCTGTTGCCGGAAGCCCTCGACCCGGTGTTGCGGGAGGAGCTTGCCTATCTGGATGCACTGCCGGATTGGGCAAATCCGACCTCCGAGTAATTTCTGAGCATTGCGCGCCTTCACGAAATCGACGGGCCGCGCTGACGACCGATCGTCCAGTTGATCGTGTCGCCGCGCATGATGCCGGACACCTGCTTCTCCAGATGGCGATCGAGCACCGGGCGCCACGGCACCAGGGTAAATTCGCGGCTCTTTTCGATCAGCGCATAACGGCCTGACGCCAGTTCCACCGGACGGCGATAGATGCCATCGATCCGCTCGCCGGGTTTGGCTTCGGCATAGACGATACCCAGTTCGTCGGAGAGCTGGCCCGCGACCCGGTTCAATTCGCGCCGTCGCAGCATGGCCAGCAGGTTTTCGCGATAGATGATGCGGCCCTGTTCTTCTTGTGCCAGCCCTTCGGCGATCAGCCATTGCCGCCGCTGGACGAGCGCTGCGCGGGTTTCCCGGCCGAACCCGGCATCGCGCAACGGCTCGGGATCGGCCGCAATCAATTCCCGGTCTAGCCAGGTCGCGCCATCCACCCCGGTTTGTCGGTCCAAGGGAAGCGTAGAGAGCGTATCCACGATGACCGGCGCGGCTTTGGCGCGTTGTGCTTCATAGGCGGCGGCGACATCGACATGATCGGGGGCGATGAGCCATGTTCCGTCCGCCTCGCGCTCGATTATGCTACCGCCCTTGGTCATCACCCGGCGTATCGCCTCAAGCCGACGCACATGGGTTTCGGCAAAAGATTCGCGCGCGGTGGAATCGTGACGCAAATGAATATCGATCGAATAGCGCCCGTCATGGGCGGCGGCGATCTCGGCCACGGTGCGATCGACGGCGCGGGCCTCGACCGGCTTGGGCGCGATCCGCACCACCGCGCCTTCGGGGATGTAGGCCGTCGCATCACCCCGGCCGATATCGACATAGTGGCTGCGCCCATCGGTGCCATCTACGATCAGATAATGGCGATCGTTCGCCTCGTCCGACAGACCACGCTCGACGACGCGGCCGACGATCGGCTTCATGCTCGCCGGATCGGCGATGGCATAGTCTCCTGCGGCGCGCTCCATTCCATGCTCAGTAAAGGCGCGCTGCATGGTGCGGATGATGTCACCGCGCTCGCCCATGCGCTTCAGCGTGTCATCGATGCCGTCGGCCAGTTGCCAGCGTCCCGGTTCGATCTCGGTGGCCAGCCCCAAGTGGCCGAGCTTTTGCAAGCGCCCCGCGCGGAGTGATTGATAGAAGGGATCGCGGTCGGTGGCTTCGACGATCCGCCGATGATCCATGTCGCGCAACAAGCGCCGGTCGATGCTGGTCAGCCGTTCCTGCTCGATCTCGCGGGTCAGCCGGTCCTCGATCTCGATGTCCGTGCGCGGTCCCAGGTCGAGCGACACCAGCTCGGCTGCGCGCTCGCGAATACCGTGCGTCAGATATTCGCCGCCGATCACCAGATCCTGCCCGCGATCATCGACGCCGCGCACGACGATATGGGTGTGCGGATGGCCGGTGTTGAAATGATCGACCGCCACCCAGTCGAGCTTCGTCCCCAAATCCCGTTCCATCTGCACCATCAGGCGGCGGGTCAGCGAGCGGAGATCATCATAATGATCTCCATCCTCCGGCGAGACGATGAAGCGGAACTGGTGCCGGTCGCCGTCGGCCCGTTCGAGAAACGCCTTGCCGTCGGCCTGCTCCTGCCCGGCCGAATAAAGCCGCCCCGGCTCGCCATCGCGGGTCACGCCGTCGCGCTGGATATAGCGCAGATGCGCGCGCGCCGCCCCAAGGCTGTTCGCCTTGTTGAATTTGGCGATCCGGTATTTGACCATGACGCGGCGCTGGCGATAGCCCGCCAGACGGTCCCGGCTGGCAAGCTGTCGCCCCGCGACGCGACCACGCCCGATCCTGCTGCCGGTAAAGGCGCGGCCTGTGCGTCGCACGCCACCGGCAAGCGTCCGCGCCTGAAGCACGCGCTGAAGATAGCTGCGGCGCATCCGGCTTCCGCCTGCGCGCGGCTTGCCAAGGTCGGGCGTAAAATCGTCGTCATCGCTCATGGCAGCGTCCCATCACCTTGCGAACTTCTTGAGGATTGATGAGGTTGATCCAAAGTAACCGGGACAATCAACGAGTCTCGCGGGTGGGATATTATTATCAATGACTTATGGGTTTCCTGTCTCTCGATCCCTATAACCTGTCTCGTGAAATAATGATGTGCAGACAATATGTTGATCCCGCTTGCGGGATCGACCTTTAATCTTGCCCTTCGAGTCCTACCCGCTTCAACCGCCCCCAAGCCGCCGAAACCCGCCATCGCGAACGGCAGAGAAGCAGGAGCGCCGCGCCTGCCGCCGCGCTCCTGCTGTCCATGCGGCCTGTCAGCCGTCCTCCCGCCAGAGCCGATCCCGTTCCGCCAGCGCTGCTTCCAGTTCGGCTTCGACCTGCCGCAATTCGTTCTCGTCCGTGAGGCTGCGAAGCTCGGCGCGCAGTTCTTCGATATGCTGTTCGACAGACATGATTTCCTCCTGATCTTCGAAAGACAGGAGGCTGCGCCCGGTATGGATCGAGCCGGGTCAAGGACCGCGAAGCGGCCGCGCCAGCGGCGATGCCGGGCGCGATTTTTTTCGGCCGCGCGCCATGTCAGGGGGTGAAGAACCGGCCTCGCCAGGCCGAAAAAAATCGTGTCCGGCGTCGTCCTTGAGGCGGCTCGATCCATGCCGGATACTGGGCAATGTTGAGCGGATATTTCCCTCTCGCCACGCGCAACGCCCGTCATGGCTGGCCTCCGGGCGGGTCGTTCAGGGGGATGAACAGCGTGCCGGATGCGGGTCGTTCAGGCGTGGAATCCGCATGACCGGATGCCGGTTCCGTCGTGTTGCCCAGCGAGAAAAACAAGCGCGTTCCCGACAGCATGGCGGGCGGCATGGACGGCGTTGCAGGCGTGCGGGCAAGCTGCGCGATATAGGAGCGCGTCTCGCCCGGTAGCGGCCTTCCGGTTCGCAAATGCTCACCGTAGCGGGCCGGACCGGCGTTATAGGCGGCGAACAGGCCGGGATAACCGAAGCGATCATACATGGCGCGCAGATAGGCCGCGCCCGCCATGATATTGTCGTGCGGGTCGTACGGATCGGCGCCGAGACCGTGCCGCCGCCGCATTGCCGCCCATGTGCCGGGCATGAGTTGCATGAGGCCCATTGCACCTGCGGGACTGGTGATCGGACGCCCGTTCAAGTGGGTCAATCCGGCGCTTTCGGCCTGCATGACGGCAGCAATCCATGCCTGCGGAATGGCGAAGCGCTGCGCGGCTTCGGCGATATAGGGTCGCCATCGTTCGACCGCTGGTGATGTGCGGAACGCCGGTGGCGATGCCGATGGCGCATCGCTCGCAGGCACGGCCACCGGCACGGCGAGCGCCAGCGACGCCCATGCCACGGGCGCGGCGATGGAGGTCAGCGTAGCCATAACGGCGTCGCTTTCCCGATGATCGCGGTTTCGCTGATCGGCCCGAAATAGCGCCCGTCGAACGACTCGGCGGCGTCCATCATCAGGAATACGCGACCGTCGCGCAGATGCTCGCAGCCGCTCCACCACGGCAGCGGGCGGTCTTGCCGGTCGGTCGCGCGGCGCTCGGCGATCCTGCGCCCATTGACGAAAATTGCATATCCCAGCGCGCAAACCTTGTCGCCATCGCGCGCCGCGATCCGTTTGAGCAGCGGCACGTTGGCGGGCAGATAATGGCGACGCGCGGCGAGCTGGCGAACGCTCTCCGGCGTGCGGGCCAGCACCATGTCGCCGGTGCGGACGGGTGCGCCGGGATGGATGCGCCAAAGACCGATCGGCGCGCTGGCCGAGGCGTTCCAGATGATGCGCGGCGCGGGCGGCCCCATGACATCGAGCGTGGCGGCAGCGGCGAGCAAGGCGAGGCCGATGCCGCCCGCGATAAGGAGCGGACGGCGGCGGGCGCGAAGCTGGCGGGCCAGCGGCGGGTGCCATTCGAGCAGCGGCGCGGGCCTGGGTCTGGCCGGATTGCGGGAGAGCGGCTTACGCATCGCGCTTCCCCCTGCGCGGGCCGCGCCCGTTGTCGCGGGACCATTGCTCAAGATCGGCGATATGGTAGCGGACCTGCCCGCCGTGCCGCCGATAGGCCGGACCCTTGCCTTTCCAGCGCATGTTGGTCAGCGTCTTGACCTGCAAGCCGAGGAAAAAAGCGGCCTGCTTGGCGGTCAGAAACGGGCTTCCTTTCCGCGCCTGACTGGCCCGGATATGATCGTCGTCATCCATCTGCGTGATCCTCCTGATGAGTGCGGACGGCGAAGGACCATCCGCGACAGGCAGGGACCGTGCGGGACGGGGAGACGGCGCGGCAGGGTCGAAAACGCGGCTGCCGGTTTTCGACCCGACTGGCCCGAAACGGCAAAAGCCCCCGCGCCGGAGTGGACGCGGGGGCTTGCCGGGCCGGTCAGGCGGCGTTGACGATCAGCGCCAGCACGTCGTCATCGTCCTGTCCGGCGGCGCGGCCGAGATTGGCGTAAATCGGCCACGGCGCGATCTGCGGATGGAAGATGCGGAGCGAGACATAGGGCTTGCCGGTCTCGCGATTGGGCTTGATCCAGCCCGCGCCGATGTCGTTGGGACCGCTCCAGATGCGGAAATCGGGCTGCTTCTCGCCGCGCTTTTCGGTGTTGGGCGTGATCTCGATGCCGAGCGGATTGCGGCGACCGAGAAGGCCGATCTGCCCGCGCATTTCGTTGGTTTCCGGGTTGCGCGAGACGATACCGAGAGTGGACATGATGCATTCCTTTCGTTGCTCGCCAGAGCCGATCCCCGGCGATGCGCGGACCGTGATGGGCTGACCGGGACGCCCGCACCCGAAGGGCCGGAGCGGCAGCGGAGGACCGGGATGCGCGGCTATTTTGAAGCGAAGCGACCGCGAGGAGCCGAAGCGCAGCGAAGGCGGGGAAAATAGCGGCAGCAATCCCGGTTGCGGGCGTTCAGGGCCGCCCATAGGTCCAGCAGCAACAGCCAGGGTCGCGCGTCTGGCGATACGGACAGGATGCCGATTGCCTGTGTCACGGCCTGACGGATCGCTCCCGGAACCGGCGATGCGAGGGTGCAGAGGATGGATCGGGCGCATCCCCGCGCGTCGATCCTGCGCCGCGACAAGCGGGAAAGGGAGCCGCCTTGCCCGCCATCGGACAGCGACCAGCGGCCTCGGCGCGGGCTGGATCAGGTGCGACCGCGACGGCCACGCTGTCTTGCCCGCCCGCCTGTCCGATGATCGGCGTGGCTCATTCCGCCGATGCGGCAAACCACCGGAACGGGACCGCCGCGCCCGTGCGCCGCGATCCTCAAACGCCGTCATCGGCGCCACGAAAAAGCCCCCGCGTCCACTCCGGCGCGGGGGCTTGCGAAGGAAAATGGAGGGGCGGCAACGCCGCCACTCCCATCGTCATTCCGCCGCGATGGCATAAGGATCGGGCTGCTCGATCTCGAACGGCTGCGGCACATTCCTGAAAGACCGCTCGACCGATTTCCACCGGGAGAGCGTGACAAAGGGCCGCGCCGAATAGCTGGCGGCAGGGAAACGCAGCCATTTCGGCACCCATCCGTCGACCTTGGGGCGCTGGTTCTCGCCGGTCAGGTGATCGCGGATGATGGCTTTCTGCGTCTTGACCTTCTCGGTGATATTGCCGTCCGCGACTTTCTTGCCGCCGACATCGCGGAGCATGGCGTTGACCATCTGGCGGTCGCGGACAAGATCGAAAAACGCATCGTCCGCCGTCCACAGGCTCGCCATATCGACGGCGAGATAGCTGCCCACGGCCTCGACCACGGCGCTGCCTGCCTCCATCGTCTCGCCCATGACGATAGCGATGATCGCCATGACATCGGCGTCGGACAAGGTGAGCAGGCGGGCGAAGATGGTCGCGGCTCCGTCCTTGTCGCCATAGCCGCCGGTCACGGTCGGCTCGTCGGCATCAAAGCCGAGAAGCGCGAGCGCCGTCCGCCGTTTTTCGTCGAACCGGGTTTCGGCGGTGCTCGTCTCGACGCTCTCCGTGATGGCGTCGTTGCGGGCGGTCTGCGGCTCGACGCGGACAGTCCAATGCGCCGGGCTGGTGATGGCATGGGCCAGCATCAGGCGCAGCGCGACGGCGGGATAATCGGCCAGCACGGCGCGCGTTGCGGCGTGACGGTGGAGGTCGATATAGGTCTGCAAGGCGCTGGTGGTTTCGGCGCGGGCATTGCGCGCGGCCTGCCGGTCGGCTTCGGTGGTTCCCGCCTTCGCCTCCGCTGCCCGCGCTTTCCGGGCGTCCTTGCCCGACAGCCAGCCCTCATGCACTTCCACCTCGCCATTGTGGCGGATGGAAATATAGACCTTGCCGCCCTTGGCCTTGGGCATCTTTTCATGCTCGTAGCTATAGAAATAGCTGCCCGGTTCCATGATCTCGACTTCGGCCCATCCGGCTTCAATGAGGGCGTCGCGCTTCGCGGCGATAGCCTCGTTCTGCGCGATCCAGAATTGTTCGGCGTCCGCGAAAAAGCCGTCCTGCTCGAACAGGTCGCCGACGATCCTGCCGCCATAATCGCCCAGCGGGAAGATCGCGGCCTTGACCGAAATGGACTCGCCGCCCAGCAGCCATGCTTTCAGCCGGTCGCCGGTCGGCGCATATTGGTCCGGGTCATCAAGCAGCGCCAGCCAGTCCTTTTGCTGCGCCTTGCTGGCGAGCGTCAGATGACGGATGGTCCGCGTGTCGATCTCGCCCTTGCGGTAGAGCCCCCGGATGCGCGGCGACAGATTGCCGAGCGCGAGGATGCGGCGGATATAGAGTTCGGTCAGGCCGAAGGTCTGGCCGATCTGCTCCACGCTGCGCTTTTCCTTCTGGATAAGCCGGGTGAAGGTTTCCCATTGGGTGACTTCATCGGGGTCGAGCCGCTGGATATTCTCGATCAACGAGGCTTCCAGCGCGGCGGCGTCGTCGCCATCCTCCATGATCGCGCACGGCACGGGGCCGTGGTCGATCCCTTCGGACAGGGCGATGCCATTGGCATGATGGCGGCGGCGTCCGGCGACGATACCGAACATCTCCGGCCTGTCCTCAAGCTCGCCGGGGCGCACGACGAGCGGCACGATGACGCCGCGCGCGCGGATGGACGGAAGAATATCGGACACATCCGGGTTCTTCTCCCCGTGGCGCATATTGGTCTTGCTGACAAACAGCTTGCCAGCGTCGATATTTGCGAGTTGCATGGTGGTTCACTCCTGCTTGGGGTGGACCGGCCCGTTCGTGTGATCTGCCAAGATGGACGGACGGGCCGGGTTAGCGCCGAAATAGCGGCGCGGCTCATCCGTCCGGTGTGGGCGGAATCTCGGAACGGCGGGCAAGCTCGCGCGCCCGCGCGGCGGTGGCTAACAGCGCCTCGGCTTCGGTGATGCGGCCCGCGATCCGGGCCGCGTCGGCATAGGCAGACAGCGGAAAGCGGCCCGTGAAATACAGGTCGCGCTCGATGCTGAGTCCGCCCGGCAAGCGGACGGATGCGATCTCCGACAGGCTGAAAGAGCCGAGTTCGGGGCATCCGAAACCAAGGTCGGCCAAGCCGAACAGGGTGTCGCCATCCTCGTCCAGTTCGGTCGCCAGCCATGTCGCCGCGCCCATCGGATTGAACAATTTGAGGATGGGAAGCGGGTCGGGTTCGCGTCGGCCTTCCTCCTGCGCGGCGCGATGGGCGATGGCGTTGGCGCGCAAGGCGGCGCACAATTCGGGGGTGAGGAGCGTCATGCCGCAATCCTCCCTTCGTCGCCCTCGCCAAAGGCGAGAATATAATCCGCCGCCTTGCTCGCCTGACTGGCGGCGCGGAAGATCGCGCGATTATCCTCGCGCAACACCTCCAGCCATGAGCCGACATAATCGGCATGGCGCACGGTCGGGACGATGCCTAGCGCGGCGCAAATGAACGCGGCGCTAATTTCCGCGCACAGTTCCTCGCGGGCGTAAGGCTTGGAGCCGAACCGCCCGGACAGGTCGCGGTTCAACCGGTGCCTTGCCCCCGAATGATGGGACAGTTCGTGAAAAACCGTCCGATAATAATTGATCTGGTCGCGGAACGCCGGTTGCGGCGGCACCTGAATATAATCGCCGGACGGCGCATAGAACGCCTTATCGCCACCGATGCGAATATCTGCGCCGGTGGCTTCTATCAGGGCTTCGGCGTGGGGGATGATCTCGCGTTCGGGCAGCGGCGCGGGATCGGTGGCGAGACCGGGCCGCAAACCTTCGCATTGCGCGACATTGAAGACGGTGAATTTCTTGAGGAACGGAATGGCGCGGGCATCCTCGCCGCTTTCGACGGCACGGGCCTTTTCCGCTTCGGGAATGAAGCGGTCGGCATAGACGACGGTGGTGCCCTTCTCGCCCTTGCGGACATTGCCGCCCGCTTCCAGCGCCTGCCGAAAGGTTAGCCAATGCTGCGAGGCATGGCCGCCCTCGATCGCCGCGCCCCAAAGCAAGAGCACATTGACGCCGGAATAGCGCCGCCCGGTCAGCGCGTTGCGCGGCAGGCCGGGGCCGCTTGCCGCGCTGGCATCCCAAGGTTGCACCCAAGGGAAGCGGCCCGCTTCCAGTTCGCTGATGATCTTGCGCGTTACCTCGTCATACAGATTCGCGCGGGGCTGCGCCCCTGCCTCGCGACCTTGCCCCGACGCGCGACGCTTGCGGGAAAAGCCCATGCCTAGCCTCCTGTCACAACCAAAAAACCGACCGCAAACCCGCCGGGCGTGGGGGGTGGGCGGCAGGGGCGACCGGAGAGGCCCGCAAGAGCGGCGGGCGGCACCCGCAGGGGCGCAATGCAATGAAGCAGCCGGAGCGAAGCGGAGGCTTGCCGCCCGGCGCGGCGGGCCTAGCAGGGCGCGCCGACCACCCTCCGCGCCCAAGGGGTTGCCAACAAACAGACGCCGGCGCGACGGGAGGAGCGCCGGGCAACCAACCGGGGGCGAAGCCCCCGGCCAGCGTCATGCGATCGTGACCGGAACGGCCGGGACGCCGCAGGTGGCCCCGCGAAGCCTGGCGCCGAAGGCGCCTGGCGCAGTAGAGCGCGGTCGCCCGCCGGGGCGGGCGAGACGCCCTTATGCCTTGCTTTCTACCGCAGCAGATGCCGCCATCCGCCGCCGATCAGCGTATTAACGGTCCTGAGCAGACGTTTGATATGGGTCCGCAGATAATCGGATGTGTCGAGACAGTCATCGCGCACCGTTGCGTCGCCGTGAATGACGCTGGCGTGGATGCGGTGGCCACGGGAATCAGCCGCAGCGGGCCTTGCCGCCATCTTGCTGGATCGGGGGACAGGGCACGTCGCCATAGGAGCAGTAAACGCAGCAGTCGCCCGACTTAGGCCTGAGGACGGCACCGCAGTCCTTGCAGTCGTAGAAGAATTGGCAGGCGTTGGTTGGCATCGTCTCGGTCGCCCGGTGGCCGCAGTGTGGACAGGTCAGCGTTGAGCGCAGTTTGAGAACCTCCTCAGACATAACGATACCCTGCCCAGAGCAAGGCGACGCCCAACAGCAGTCCGACGAGCGTTAGCAGGCGCATCCAGCGCGGCGTGCACACGCCGTTGGGCCCGCAGCGCGCAGCGACCACCTGCTGGCGCAGCAACAGCGCGGCACCGGTGACAAGGCACAGGGCACCGATCAGTAGGAGCGGCGTGCGATAGGGCGCGGCGACGAAGGCCACACCGCCGAGCCAAGTCGCGCCAATCCCGGCGGAGGCGAGCAGGATCGGCAATGCGCAACAGGCGGCGACGCCGAATGCGGCGGCAATACCCGTCAGCGTAAGCGTGACGGTGCCGATGCCCTTGGGCGAGTGTGGCGTTTCGGTCACGAACGATTCCTTGTGGCAGTCATGCAACCGCCTTAGCATCTGTAGCTACTACAGACTCAAGCCCCAATCGAAAGCTGCGCCCATGGCTGCCAAGACGATCCAGATCGGCGAACTCTCGCGCCGCACCGGCTGCAACATCGAAACGATTCGCTATTACGAGCGGATCGGGCTGCTACCCACGCCGCCGCGGCAAGGTCGCTATCGTAGCTATGGGACAGAGGACGTGGCACGGCTAAGCTTCGTGCGCCGTGCGCGGGAGCTTGGGTTTACCCTCGACGAGGTGCGCGCCCTGGTGAGGCTCGCGGCTGGAGGACCGACGTCGTGCGCCGAAGCGCGCGAGCTGGCGGCATCGCATCTTAAGGACGTGCGTGCACGGATCACGGACCTCAAGCGAATGGAACGGGTGCTCTCGGACTCAGTGCGGGCCTGCGATGCCGGACAGAACCCAGGCTGTCCGCTGCTCGATACGTTGGCGGCGGAGAAGCGGATCGCATGATCACCATCGGCGCGTATGCCTCTTTGAAGGTCAGCCAGCATTGCGAAAGATATTCGCATTCAATCGTCGCGCGCCCGTCGCGCGGTCGTGTCCTTCCTCATGGCGAGGGCCCCTCTTGGTTGGGAGGGCCAGGGGATCGGCGATGCCCCCCCGCGTCATGCGATCCTGACCGGAACGGCCGGGACGCCGCAGGTGGCCCAGCGAAGCCTGGCGCCGAAGGCGCCTAGCACAGTAGAGCGCGGTCGCCCGCCGGGGCGGGCGAGACGCCCCAATGCCCACTTAATCATCCGGGCCTTCTACCGCAGCAGATGCCGCCATCCGCCGCCGATCAACGTATCGGCAGTCCTGAGCAAACGCTTGATATGGGTCCGCAGATAGTCGGACGTGCCGAGCCATTCATCGCGCACGGTTGCGTCACCATGAATGACGCGGGCGATTTCGCGGTGGCTGGCCCCGGCCTGCCGGCCATCCCATGCCTGCAATGCCAGGGCCCAACGCCGTGCCCGCCGTTCGGGTGGGAACNTTACCCAGCGTCGTAATTGTCGCTCGACGGTTGCTCCTCGCAACAGCAAATGGTAGCCAGAATTCACCAACCGGCGCGGCCACCTATCGGCCATCAAAATTGACGCCGACCGGACTCCGTAATCGTCGCGCTACAGCGTCGCCCGTCACATGAAAATCGAGATGGACGGGGCCAGCGAGCAATGTGCCCGATCGCACCGCGATACGGATACAGCGCGGCCCATCGGCGATCAGCACATGCTCACCGTCGACGGGATGGCGCAGGACGACGATGGGATGGTCAAGTGCGTGGAGATCAAACAGATCGACCTCGCCCGGCAAAGCGGAGCGCGCATCGACGGTCAACGTAGGGGCTTGTCGTTCGGCACACCAAAATACATGCCCGGTAAAATCGTCCAGGCTGCCGAGCGCCGCAAGCGGCAGGACGCGATTGCAGACGAAATTGCAGCGGCGGATGGTCAGGACGCAGAGTGGCGGCCGCGCGCGCAACAGGGTCCATGATGCCCGACACGGCATTCGTAGATTGTGGCCGATCGCGCGACGCAGACATTCCCATGCCCAAGTCGCCCGGTCGAATCCCAGCAGACGATCGTAGCGCGCGCGATCGCGCCATGCGGATGCAGTATCCGCCCGGATGGCTCTTGCCATGTGATCCTCTCCCTGTTGGCGCACGGGGGTCGCAAAGCGACCAGGCGCAGCCTGCCAGGCGTTCAGGACGCCCGCTGCCGGAGGCGCTTGGGAATGAGGCGGAACCGGCGCAGTTTGAGGAATGCCGGAATAAGAACCGGCCGTATGTCGGAAAATACCGACAAATAATGGAAATCAGGGGTGAATTTACGATGTGGCGCTATCGGCTAAGGCTGCGTTCATGCTGCCATCCCTCGCTGGTGAGAACCAGCGCCGCCTTGTCCTCGCCCTGTTCGGTGCCTGCTGCCTTGGCGAGCGAAGGCAGTGCAGCGCGCACGGCCGTGTCCCCGGCCCAAGGTTCCATATCCTCCAGTCTATAGGTGTAGCGAACCTGCGATACGCGCACGCCCATTACGTCGGCCGGTTCGGTAAAGGACGTGACCTCGCCGACGACGCGGCGGGCGAAGCAAAGGTCGGACCCGCCCAGCAGCGTATTGTCGGATTTTCGGATGACCTTCGCGCCCGCATCGGTAGGTTGATAGACCAGCGCGTCATAACTCATGTCCTGCCCCATGACGGGCGGCCGGTTCTCACGGCGCTTCTGGACTGACAAGAGCCCGGCGGCGGTCAGCGCTTCATAACCGCGCCGATCGGCCGGAGATCCGTCGGCGCGGACCGTGGCGGGCATCTGTCCGATATTGACGCACTCGGGATGCGCGTCGAACCAACCCTGTAAAGCCGTGCGAAAATTCGCCTTGCTCGCCGCCTTGGGATCGCTGCATCCCATCAGTGTCAACGACAAGCCGCTTATGGCGGCAAGCGCGATCTTGATCCGTGCAGCCCGGTGCTGCGTTACCTGTAAATCGGTCATCCTCTCGCTCCTTTTTTGTCACTGCGCCACCAGTGGCGTCAGGATAGGCATATCACTCCGTTTATCAGAGCCGATCGAGGCGAAAACGAAGCGGCGTCACGCCGGTCATTGCGCGAAACGTGGCGCCGAAATGGCTTTGGCTGGCGAAACCAACTGCCAAGGCGATTTGGGCGATAGGCAAATCTGTCGAGAGCAGCAGTATCTTCGCCCGCTCGATTCGACGAATTATGATGTAGCGGTGCGGCGGCGTGCCAGTGGACTGCCGGAAGGCCTCGCTGAAATGGTGCAGGCTTCGATCCGCGATCCGGGCAAGCATGGCGATGCTCAAGTCATCGCCGAGATTGGCCTCGATATAGTCGATCACCAGCCGGAGCCGCTGTGTTCCGAGTCCGCCTCTGGCGGGCGCTGGATGCCATGCGCCATCGCTGTAATGACGAAACATATGGACTGCGATAAGGATACCGAAATGCTCTGCAAAAAGCTTTCCGCCAGCGCTTTGTTCGCGCAATTCAAGGGACAGCATCTTTGCAGCGTCCGCGAGGAAGTTGTCCGTTACCGCGACACCGGGACGCAAACTGGCTCCATCTCGCCCGAACGTCTCATGCCCAACGCGATCGACCAGCTTACGGTCGAGTGCGATGCCGACAATGTTGGGGCATACGATCCATCGCTGGAAAAAGGGATTATCTCCAGGATCGATATGAACGGCACCATATTCGATCCGGGCGGACTGGAGACGATCGCTTCCCGGCAATCTCCATTCCATATCGAAGGGCTTATCGTTGTGAACGACGATGGTAAGTCGTGGTGAGCCGATCAGCCCGCTTTCATGTGGAGCCAAGGTTCCCTGCACCAAATGGACGCCGCCGTGGCTGAGGCGAGCATCCAACCGAAACTCGTTCGTGTGGACCGGGTGCGCGAAATCTATGAGCGTCGGAGGCGACTTGTCCTTCCCTTCTGGCAATACATTCACCGAGGCCATGTGTTGGAAGAGTGAAAACTGAAATCGGTCAACGACACCGAACTCCAAAGACGAGCAGCATATTGCCCCCTCGAATGAACGCCTGTGAGACTATGGCCGCTCATAGGCGCTTGCACGTGACGGGCTCTCGCGTGGGCTCGTCCAGTTTTATGTCTTTCCCATCGAGGGTCAGGTTCGTCCCGTCATCTCCAACATACGAAACTCCCTGCGCGTATGCGGAAAGCCGGAGCATCGGACCAGTCGGCGATTTGCGAATGATAATCGACAAATCATTTGCCAAGAAATCGATGTAGATCACCTGATCATCGCTGCATCGATAGGAATGGCTTGCAACAATTGCAGGCGGCGGCGCGACGGTTGAGGAAGACATATTTCCCGTCATGCTTCGATCTTTAGGCTTTTCTTCTGAGCAACCGAGGAGAAGACCGACAAATGCCAACGGAAGCACGATATGCCTTATCGACAGTCTGCCCGAACGGGCCTGCCCGCCGACATAATAGCTGATCATATAAACCACCCTCTTGATAATCTGCTTGGTTGTCCCCGTTCCGCCGTGGGCGCGTGAACCCACGCACCCACGGCGTGGTCCCGTCGCAAGCGGAGTAACCTCATCTTGAGGGAGGTTCTCCTCCAGGGGGGGATGCTTGCGCGGAACCAAACCGGATTTCGGCTCTGTCGAGTCTTGGGGACCGAGCCCCAAATAAATCTGACGGGTATTTCGGAATGGAATGATGGAACCGATCCGGTTTTTGACCGCCAACCTCCAGTCATTCGACGTGTAAAAGTCGGGCACTCCATTATTGCGATACGTTTCATGATTGATCCGGACGAAATCCCTTGCGAACCCGTGGCCGTCCGGGTGGCTTGGATTGCGTGCGAGTCAGCCGCCTTTGTATGAGGCGGTCTGTAGCCTTAAGCATCCCCTCGAAATTTCGCCGCAAGCCCTTGGGTCGTAGAACTGATAAGAGTCCGGAACACCGGTAGCTGTGGATCAATTTCGAACCGACAGGTTCATGGGCAATCATGAAGCGCTCCTCGAGCGTCAACAGCCAACCGAGCTCAACCTGGAACGCCAGATGAACATTTTCAGTGCAGCCCGTCAGCCGCGCCTCAAGGGCCCAAAATCGGTCCTTTCGGGGATTTATTCTAAACGAATATTGGATGACGCTATCTGCTGCCGCCATCCCAGCCGGGCGCGTATAGGGATGCCAGAATCTGTAGTCCTCAAATCTGGTTAGCACCGTCCAGACCCTTGGTGGCGACGCAAGGAGTATCGTTTCGTTACTTAGCTCGAACACGCGCCTCTCCCCTAAGCTGGCTTAGTCGAACAAGTCGGAGAGGAAACCGCGCCGGCGCTTGTGGCCATGATGACCCGAGCGCCCATGGCCGCCATAGTCGTAATCCGGTTGTTCATGTCGTGGCCTGGGACCAACATCGGATCGCGAGGGTGCTGCGCTTTCCGATCGCTCTATGATCTTGTCGAGTTCGCCGCGGTCGAGCCACACGCCGCGGCATTGCGGACAGAAATCGATCTCAACGCCCTGTCGCTCGGACATGGAAAGGGCCACACGACAAACTGGGCATAGCATGCTTGGTGTTGAAGACGTCGGGACATTCATCATCATTCTCCTTTTCAGCTGGTTATTTTGCTTCACTGCTAGAGATGGAGAGGCTCGACCTCGGAACAGGGGCTGGTTTCGGTCTGGATCGTGGCGTGCTCGATGGCGAACGCCTGCGCGAGCTTGGCCGCCACCTGGCCTCTGATGGCCTCGGCGTTTGCGTCACCATCCACCATAATGTGAACCGAGCAGCTCATGCTGTCGCTTGTGATCGACCAGACATGGAGGTCATGAGCGCCGCGAACCCCATCCACCCTAAGAATCGTAGCCCGCACGTCAGCCAGCGAAAGGCCCCGCGGCACGCCTTCGAGCAGGACATTCGCGGTGTCGCGAAGCAGGATCCAGGTTCTCGGCAGAACCCAGAGGCCGATGCCTACGGCCACAATCGGATCGATCCAGCTGATGCCGGTGAAGCGAATGACGAGCGCACCAGCGATCACGCCGATGGAGCCGAGCATGTCCGCCCAGACTTCGAGATAGGCGCCTTTAAGGTTGAGGCTCCGGTCCTTGCCCGACATGAGCAGGCGCATCGACACAAGGTTTATGACTAGGCCGATGACGGCGACGACCAGCATCCCCGTCGACTGGACGGGCTCAGGATCGCGGAAGCGGTTTACCGCTTCGAACAGGACATAGATGGCGACGGCGAACAACAGGAGGGCATTGAAGGCAGCTGCGAGGATCTCGAACCGGCGATAGCCGAAGGTTCGCTGGTCATCTGCGGGCCGGGCTCCAATCCGGATCGCCAGCAGTGCAATGGTCAACGCTGCAACGTCCGTCAGCATATGGCCGGCGTCGGACAGCAGAGCGAGGCTGTTGAAGACGAAGGAGCCGACGACTTCGGCAATCAAGAATGTGCCGGTTAGAAGAAGCGCGATCAGCAATATCCTGCTGTTGGCGGTCGTGGCATGATCGTGCGAGGGATTGGCGGCAACATTCGGTTTGACGTTCGCCTGTTCAGTCATGGGCTTCGGCACGGTTTGCTCCTTTCCCGCGGATCAGAATTGTCCTGATCGAGGCTGCGACGCCCAGGAACCACCGATCTGTGCATCATGGCCGATCCTGCCGAACCGCAAGTACACGAGCCTCGGAAACGATAGGGCGATTGACCGAACCGGGGCTGGCCCCTTCTGGTGTCTCTCCGAAAGGCGTGCCCGGTATTTCGCTGGAGCCCGTTGACCCGGACGGAGCAAACGGACCCGGCAGCGCCGGGCGACTGAAACCAGGTTCGAACAATGTTCCTCCGAAGAGATTGAGATCACGGGCTTCGGCGCGCCCCATGGCAGCCAGAAGCGTGAATCCGGCCACGTAGGCGTCGCGTTCTGCGGTGACGAGTTGGACGCGGCTGTTTAGGAGTTCCTGCTCGGCGTTCAGTACGTCGAGCACATTGCGCGTGCCCACGGTGTTTTCCGCACGAACGCCTTCGAGAGCGAGCTCGTTGGCGGTGACAGCGGATTTCGAGGCTTCGATCACCACCAGCGTTGCCCGATAACGCGAAAAGGCGGCGCGGGTGTCCGCGACGACGCGGCGCTCAACGAAAACGATCTGCTCGAGTGCCTGACCTGAAAGGGCGTTTGCCCGTCGGACTTCGGCCGCAGGCAGGCCGCCCTGGTAGAGCGGGATCGTCGCGGAGAGGCCGACCATCGCCGTGGTCTGCGCTTGCCGGAAGACCCGACCCGGCGACGTGCTGGTCAATGACCCGAGGTAATTGTTGTAACCGGTGCTGGCCACCACAGATAGGCTGGGAAGCCGCGAAGAGGCCGCGACGCGAACGTCATAGCGAGCCGCACTGGCGTCAGCCTTCGCGGCCAGGAGCTGGGGGTTGTTCTTGATGGCAATGTTAACTGCGCTCTTCGATGTTGCGGGAAGGCCGGGCAGGACGGGTGGTTGTTCCAGGTCCCGCGCCGGCACGCCGACAAAGCGAAGATAGTTTTCGAGGCTTGCATCGAGCTGCGCTTGCGCCAGCTCCAACTGTCCCCGAGCGACGGACAGCCGCGCTTCCGACTGGGCGACATCAGTCCTCGTGAGGTCGCCAACCTCAAAGCGGTCGCGCGAGGCTTGCAGATTGGTCTCGAGCACGTCGACATTGCGCGCGTTCAGCTTCACAATCGCACTGTCGCGCATAACGTCCATGTAAACCGAGACGACTGCGGTGAAGACGTCCGCCTCCGTCGCGCGCAGACCCGCGCGGCCGGATTCGACACGTGCATCGGCCGCGCGGATCGAATTCTTGACACGGCCGCCCTGGTAGAGAGGAAAGGACAGGTTCGCGCTGGCATTCGCCGCTCGCAAGGGCGCAGAGAAGCTGTTCGCAGACCGAACGACGAACTCCTGATAATCGGCGGTGGCACTGAGATTAGGCCGACCGGCCGCCTTTGCGATCGGCACACCTTCATCGGTTGCCCGAAGACCGGCGCGCGCGCCGGTCAGGCTGGGATTGGTTCGATAGGCCGTGATCAGTGCCTGGCGGAGGGTTTCAGCAGATGCCGCCGTCGCGAACAACAGCGGTAGTGCCGCGATCGTCAATCGAAGAGCTTGCCCAGCCATCATGCCGCCTCCGCGTTGTCGCGGTAGGCGAGGAGACGCAGCGCGTTGAAGACCACCAGGAGCGTCGATCCCTCGTGAACCATGACCGCGGGTCCAATGCCCAATCCGAGGATGGTTGCCGGAACTAGCAGCGCAACCACACCCAAGCTGACGACGAGATTTTGCCGAATGATCCAGCGAGTCTGGCGGCTCAGTCCCACTGCGAACGGCAGATGCGCCAGATCGTCCGCCATCAACGCCACATCTGCCGTCTCCAGCGCGACATCCGAGCCCGCGGCGCCCATGGCGATGCCGACGGTCGCATTGGCTATGGCAGGCGCGTCGTTAACGCCATCTCCAACCATCGCGACGGGCATTTCCTTCCGAAGCTTTTCGATCGCATCGACCTTGTCCTCGGGCATCAGGTCGCCCCAAGCCTCGTTGACCCCGACATCTGCAGCGATAGCGGCGGCAACGCGCTGGTTGTCGCCCGAGATCATAATCATTCGACTGATCCCCAAAGACTTCAGCCGATCGATGGCGGCTTTGGCCGCAACCCGCGGCGTATCCATCAGCCCGATCACACCCAGGTCGCGGTCGCCCATTCGCACCACCATCGTGGTTCGTCCCTGCTCACGCAGGCGTTCGATTGCCTTCGCCATCTCGCTGGAGAGCGGAGCGATCCCGTCGCTCCCGAACATTTCAGCCTTGCCGATGAGGACGGCTTCGCCATTGACCCGTGCCCGAACGCCACGGCCGGTAAGACTGTTAAGATCATGGGCGGCAGGAATGGGTTCCTCGTCGAGAAACTGGCGCCCGTCGCGTACGATAGCAGCGGCGAGCGGATGGTCGCTCAGATTCTCGACCGCCACGGCAACCGTCATGAGCTCGTCATCCTCGACGCCTTTGGCCGAAACAATGTCGGTGATGCGCGGCCGGCCTTCGGTGAGCGTTCCCGTTTTGTCGAACGCGAGCGCGGTGAGCGAACCAAGGCTTTCAAGTGGTCCGCCGCCTTTGATCAGAACTCCGCCGCGTGCAGCGCGCGCCACGCCGGACAACACCGCGCTCGGCGTGGCGATGGCAAGCGCACAGGGACTCGCCGCCACCAGCACCGCCATTGCGCGATAGAAGCTGTCCCGGACTGGTTCATCAATGACCACCCAGGCGAACAGGAGAACCACGACGCCGCCGAGAACGGACGGTACGAACACGCGCTCGAACCGGTCGGTGAAGCGTTGCGTGGGCGATTTTTGCGTTTCCGCCTCGCTCACCATCTTCACTACTTTGGCAAGCGTAGTGTCGGTGGAAAGGCGAGTCACGGCGATCTCAATCGCGCCCGGCCCATTGATTGTCCCGGCGAACACCCGGTGCTGCGCGGGCAATTTGTCCGGTCGCGCAGCTGCTTGCGATCGGTCCGGGACAGGCTCCTTGTCGACCGGCACGCTTTCGCCGGTCACGGGTGACTGATCGACACTGGAGCGGCCGACAACAACGAACCCGTCCGCAGGCAAACGCTCGTTCGGTTTTACCACCACGGTATCGCCGACGACCAGATCCTCTACCGGCACCTCGCTGACGCTGCCGTCACGGCGCACCATGGCGGTTTGTGGCGCCAGCTCGGCGAGCGCCTCAATGGCGCGCTTGGCCCGCCCCATGGCATAATGCTCAAGCGCATGGCCTAGACTGAACAGGAAGAGCAGAAGCGCGCCCTCTGCCCAGGCGCCGAGCGCACCCGCTCCAGCCGCGGCGACAAGCATCAGTGTGTCGATCTCAAACCGCTTAAGCCGTAGGTTCTCGATCGCTTCCCGCAGGGTGAACCAACCGCCTAACACATAGGCAGCGAGGTAACAGACGAGAGAAATCCAAGCGGGAAAGGTCGTCAGTTTCTCGATCGCAAATCCGGTAGCAAGGATAGCGCCGCAGAGAAGTGCGAAGATCAGTTCGGTATTGGGGCCGAAGATGCCGCCATGGATATGCTCATGGTCGTCGCTGTTACTTTCCGCAGCCGCATGATTGCCATGATCATGGCCGGCATGATCGTGCGGTTCCCGTGGCAGTGCGCGCTCGGCGGACGCGCCCGTCCGCCGGCGGACGCCCATTTCGGCGAGCGCACTACTGATATCATTGGCGGTGATTTCGGCGCGGCTGAGTTCGACGCGGATTGTCCCTGCGGCACTGGCTTCGGATTCGACGACGCCGGGTAGCTGCCGAAGGCGATCGCTTACGGTGCGCGCGCGCCGGGGATGGCCCAGGCCATCGACCGACCAAAGCAGGTGCTGGTACTGCTCCGTCAGCGAGGCTCCGGCAGATCTTGCGACCTGTCGCACGCGTTCCAGCGGCAGCACGTCCGGATCATAATGGATGCAGAGTTGCGCGGGGTTGTCGGCGTTAGCGGCAATGATGTGCGCTTCATCGATCCCCTGCCGGCCTTTTAGGTCGGAGGTAAGCCGGTCAAGACACTGATCAGCCTCGTCCGGAACATCCGGAAGGAGGAGCGGAATATCGAGACGCAGATGATCTTTCATGCTTCCTTCCCTAAGCCCGCTGGCGCCATTCGTTGCGTGCTCGCCCCACGACCGCTCAGCCCATGTTCATTGGTGAGGTGCGGGCGAGATCGAACGCCCGCACCTCATGATGACGGCATCGGCGATGCCGATGTCGCCAAGCCGGAGAGCTTGTGGAGTAAGGTGGACGCCTGCACTTGCCTCCTGCGGTAACCTGGCGGCTGTTCGCGGAGCAGCGTCTTAATGATGTCGACCGACCCGATGCGAATAGCGGGAGATCGTGGTCCCCCGCCGCAGATGGGTCGTCAGCAATTCGTCGGCCCTCACGAGGGAGCGTCGGAAGCCCCGCTTCAAGATCACAAGTCCGAGCCACGAACCCAGTCCCGAACAGGACAGACGATGGGTGAGTTGGGTGCCCTGAGCTAACTTTTCCAAATGATAGCCCTCCTCGACCTCGATCACGCCTCGGATCCCCGTTCGCCAGGCAAAATCGGACGGCCGGTCGAGGTGAACAATTGTTCCAGTGGCCGAAAAAAGCGGGGCTGCGTTGCCTGGCTTCCAATAGGTACAGGTGACCTTCCTGGGATCCACCGGGTCGCTCTGGAGCGTTATGAAAGGATGCCAATCGCAATAGCGGTCCACATCGACAATCAGCCGCCAGACCCGCGCCAGGGGTGTGGGTAACAAAATCGAGTTTTCGACCGTAAACATGTGTCGTTATCCCAAGCGTCTCGCCGGGTGTTCGCGCCCGTCGGGAGGAGGCTTGGGGCGGCCTGCAAGCATGTCGCGCCCAAACTGCCCTTGGCGAACCAAGCGCTTCGCCTCGGGACCCGGCGTAGGTCATTCGTCTGTTTTCGGGATGGCCTGTTCGGCCTTCCCGCCCAAAATTTCGACCTTTTCGAGCGTCATGAGCCCGACGTCAGGAACGTCATCGAGCGCCGCGACGAAGTCTCTCAGCTTGGCTTCCTCGTCGACGATCTCGATGACGATGGCCCGGCGGCTTTCCAGAACATGGCCTCGATGAAGGCGAGGCGAATGGCCAAAGCCGATCAGTGCCTCGAGCACGGTCACCCCTGCCAGCTGCTTTTCGCGCGCCAGCGAGGCGATATACTCGTAGACGTTGCGATCCCCCATATAGGCGGCTTCGTCGGTGTATATTCGCAGCAATTTGATCGACTTGCCCATATTCCTCTCCTTCATTCCGTTGCTGGGACGTCAAGGCCTTCGGGCTGGCGGTCCTTGCGGCGCCAGTTCCACTTGATGCCCAGCACCACCTTGGTGATCGCTGGGAGCACGAGCAGCGTCAGGACGGTCGCGGCGATGAGTCCGCCAATGACGGTCGTCGCCAGGGGCTTTTGGACTTCGGCGCCGGTGCCGTGCGCGAGCGCCATTGGCACGAAGCCGATCGCCGGCACGAACCCGGTCATCACCACCGCTCGCATCTTCTCGGCCATACCCTCGCGGATTGCTTCCGCCAGCGGCCGACCGCTTTCGAGCCGTTCGCGGATCGCGGTCATCACAACCAGGCCGTTCAACACTGCCACACCGGCCAAGACGATGAAGCCAACGGCTGCCGAGACTGAGAAGTTGATGCCTGTCATTGCGAGCGTGAACACGCCGCCGGCAAGCCCGAGCGGTATCGCCAGATAGACCGCCAGTGCCCGGCCGATACCGCCCAAGGCCATGTAGAGCAGCACGAAGATCACGGCGAAACACAGAGGCACTACAATCGACAGTCGCTGAGACGCTGCTTGGAGGCTCTCGAACTGGCCGCCCCACGTGAGGTAGTAACCGGCGGGCAGCTTCACCTGCGCGATCTTGGCTTGCGCCTCCTGGACAAACGATCCCGCATCACGACCTTCGAGGTTGACCTGCACCGCAATCCTCCGTTTGCCGTTCTCCCGTCTGACTTCGTTCAGACCTTCGGTGAGTTGAATCCGCGCGACCTGCGCGAGCGGCACCTGCTTCCGCGCATCTGCGCCGTCCTGCGGCAGCAGTACCGGAAGAGAACGGATGTCATCGAGATTGACCCGCGTCGCGTCCGGTACGCGGACCGTGATGTCGAAGCGCCGGTCGCCTTCGTAGAGCAGTCCCGATTCTCGCCCGCCGAGCGCCGCCGCAACAGTATCGGCGACCTCCTGTACGGTCAGCCCATAGCGCGCGATCATCGCGCGATCGAGCTTCACGTCGAGCATTGGCGCACCGCCGACCTGGTCCGCCTTCACGCTGGCCGCACCTGGGATCGATTGCAGCACGCGGACCATCTCGTTGGCCACCTGCGACATCTTGTCGAGATCGTCACCATAGAGCATGACGGCCACGTCGCCGCGCACGCCAGCGATCAGTTCATTGAAGCGCAGTTCGATCGGCTGACTGACTTCGTAGAGTTGGCCGAGTTGGCCGCCTGCCGCCTTCTCGACGCGCTCAATCACGTCGGCCTTCGTCTCGACGCCCGCCGGCCATTGATCCTGCGGCTTCAGGATGACGAAGCCATCGGAAATATTGGGCGGCATCGGGTCGGTCGCGACCTCGGCGGTGCCGGTCTTGGAGAACATCAACTCGACCTCAGGCAGCTTCTTGACCGCCTCTTCGACTTTGCGCTGCATCACCAGCGACTGCTCAAGGCTGACAGATGGAACTCGCGTGGAGGCAAGCGCCATATTCTTCTCATCGAGCTGCGGGATGAACTCCGAGCCGAGCAGCCCGAAAGCCGGAACCGCCGCGAGAAAGAAGGCCAGCCCGCCAACGATGAACGGCCAAGGACGCGCGATCGCCTTGTCGAGGAGCGGCAAATAGCGATCCTTGGTCTTGCGGATCAGCCACACTTCCTTTTCGGCAACCCGTCCACGGATGAGCAACGCCACGAGTGCCGGCACCAGCGTAAGCGTCAGGATGAACGCGGCGACCAGCGCCAGCATGATCGTGATCGCCATCGGCGAGAAGGTCTTGCCCTCGACGCCCGTGAACATCAGCAGCGGCGAGAAGGCGAGAAGGATGATCGCCTGCCCGAACACGGTCGGCTTGATCATCTCCTGCGCGGCATGCATCGTTTCCTCGAGCCGCTCCCGAAGTGTCATCAGCCGCCCTTCATGCTCCTGTCGGTGCGCGAGGCGCGCCAGACAGTTCTCGATGATGATCACCGCGCCATCGACGATCAGGCCGAAGTCCAGGGCGCCAAGACTCATCAGGTTCCCAGGCACTCGAAAGACATTCATCCCCATCGCCATCATCAGGAAGGAGAAAGGAATGACGAGGGCGGCGATGATCGCCGCGCGCCAGTTGCCGAGCAGCAGGAACAGCGAAGCCGCAACAAGCAACGCGCCTTCGGTCAGGTTGCGCTCGACCGTTCCCACCGTCGCGTTGACCAAACTGGCGCGGTCGAGAACGATCTTCACCTCAACGCCGGGGGGCAGTGTCTTCGATACCTCGTTCAGCTTGGCCGAGACGTCCTGCGCGACGGTTCGGCTGTTCTCGCCGATGAGCATGAGCACGGTGCCGATCACGGCTTCTTCACCGTTCATACTGCCGGCGCCTGTGCGTAGGTCGCCGCCAATCCTGACATTGGCGATCTGCCCGACGGTGATTGGAACACCGCCGCGCGTTGCCACGACGGCATTCCTGATTTCGTCGACCGAGCGCACTCGGGCGTCGACGCGGACGAGATAGGCCTCGCCTGCGCGATTATAGTAATTTGCTCCGACCGCGAGGTTGGCCTTCTCCAGCGCTTCGCCAAGCTCGCTATAGGAGATACCGAAGCTCGTGAGCTTGGTTGGATCGGGCTCGACCACGAAAGTTTTTGCGTAGCCGCCGATCGAGTCCACGCCCGCGACGCCGGACACGGCCTTCAATTGCGGGCTGATGATCCAGTCCTGCACGGTGCGCAGATAGCCGGCTTTGGCGATCTCGTCGGTAAGCAGGTCGCCTTCGGCTGTGAGGTAGCTACCGTCCGGCTGCCAGCCAGGCTGTCCGGCGACTTTCTTGGCGCCCTTGCCATCGGGATTTTTGTAACCGACGGTATACATGACGACTTCGCCAAGTCCGGTCGTCACGGGGCCAATCTGCGGCTGAACACCGTCGGGAAGATTCTCGGTTGCCTGGCGCAAACGCTCGCCAACCTGTTGACGGGCAAAATAGAGGTCGGTCGAGTCGGTGAAGATCGCCGTGACCTGACTGAACCCGTTACGCGAAATCGAGCGTGTCGTTTCGAGCCCGGGAATACCGGCGAGCGAGATCTCGACGGGATAGGTTACGAGCTTCTCGATCTCGACCGGCGAAAGTCGCGGATCGACGGTGTTGATCTGCACCTGTTTATTGGTGATGTCGGGCACCGCATCAATCGGCAGCTTGGTCAACTGCCAGACGCCGAGCCCGGCGACGATGAGGAAGAAAAACAGAACCGCCCAGCGTTGGCGAACGGCAAGCGCAATGAGACTTGCAATCACGGCTTATTCCTCCTCGCCCGCGCCCTTGCCGAGCTCGGCCTTGAGCAGGAATGCGTTCCTGGTTGCGATCATCTGGCCGGGCTTCAGGCCCGACGTGACTTCAACCCTGCCGGCGCTGCGCTGCCCGATCGTGACGGACTGTGCACGAAACCCCTGCTTGGTTCGCACGAACACCACGTCGCGGCCTTCCAGCGACTGAAGACCTTCCTCGGGCACAACGATCGCGCCGGAAACATCGCCGCGGCTCGGCCTCAGCCGCACCCGGACCGCAAGGCCCGGCACGAGGGCGGAGTCACGCACATCGAGCACCGCCGTGGCGGCGCGAGTCTCGCCACTCAGCGTGGGCGTAATCGATCGCACGCGCGCATCGATCGTCCGGCCGTCGGGAAGCTCGACGATTGCCGTGTCGCCGGCAGCGAGGCGCTGCGCATCGAGCGGGCCAACGGCCGCCTCAACCTGGATTTGCCGCGGGTCGGCCACCCTGAACAGCTCGGTTTCGGGTTGCACGAACGCTCCCACGCTGATGCTTGCCGCCGTGACGCGGCCGGAGATCGGGCTGGCGACAATCACGCCGCTGCCGTCGCGGGTGACGTTCGCGGCGCTTGCTGCGACCTGGGCGCGCCGGGCTTCGGCCGAGGCAGCCGCAGCTTCCGCCTGCGCCCGCTCATAATCGACGCGAGCTGATACCTTCTGCTCGTAGAGTTGGCGTTCCCGGGCAAGATTGCGCTGGGCAAGGACTGCACGCGCGTCTGCCGCCGTCCGATCGGCCGCGATCTGGGCAGCATCCCGGCTCTGCACGACCGCGAGCCCCTCGCCGGCCTTTACAGGATCGCCGAGCCGCTTGAACACGCGAGTGACCGCGCCGCCCGCGCGCGCCGTGACGATCGCCTCGCCGTTTGGCGCGGCCGTGACGGTAGCTTGGGCGGGAATTTCAGAGCCAAGGCCGCCCGAACGGACCGCCTCAACGGCGATGTCGGCGGCGCGGATCGCCTCGTCCGTCATCGCGAGGCTGCTCGGCGGGGCTTCCGCACTGTCCTCACCGATACTGGACTTCTGCGCTTCTGCGGCCGGGTCTGCGGTGCAGCGAGCAACCGTGAAGCCGCCGACGGCCGCAAGCAGGACGGCGCCACCCACCCCGCCGAGGAGGCGTCTATTCTGAGTGATCATTTAGCATCTCCGAATTTCATCTGGGCCGGCTGCGCTGGGTCGCGCGTTGCCGCGAGCCGTAAGGGAAGGACATTGCAAGAGCGCGCTGCGGAATACGTCGCAAGGGTCACAACGGGCTTTGCGTTATTGCGATCGGATGCAGCACCAAATCCTTCGATGGACTCAGCTGCACGAGCGACGGCCAAAGGTGACACCAAGGGGCTGGTATCTATCGAGACAAGTTCGCTCATTGACTGGTCTCCACATCGTTGGCGGTCGCTGCCTGACGCTCCAGAGTTGCCTGGGCTTCTGCGCGAGCACGTCGTGCCGCGATGAGTTCGGCTTGTGTCGAGGCATAGGCCTGCTGAGCGTCGAGCAGCTCGAGCAACGATGACTTGCCGGCCCGATAGGAGAGTTGGGCAAGCCGCAACGCCTCGCGTGCCTGGCCAATGCCGCTGCCTTCGAGGGCCGTTACACGAGCTTCGGCAGCGGCAAGCACGGAACGGGCGTTGGCGATTTGGGCTTGGGTGTTGGCGAGAACGTTGTTTCGGCGTGCTTCCGCCGCCTGCGTACCTGACCGTGCCGCCGCCACATTGCCCTGGTTGCGATCGAACACTGGGAGAGGGACGGATAAACTTGCGATCAGTGCCCGATCACCAGTCTCGCGCAGCTGGCGTACGCCCACTCCAACCGAAGGATCAAGGCGGCCCTCGGCGCGTGCCTGGCGCAATTGTGCCTCAGCAATTACGCGTTCGGCTTCGGCAAGCCGCACATCGAGCGTGGCCATGGCATCAACTGATCTGGGCGGCGGCAGCATGTCACCGCCAACCAGTTCTGTCGGCGGAATATCGACACCGAAAATCGCCGCGAGCGAACGCCGGGCGGTGACCTCATCGGCTTCGGCCGTGCGCAGAGCCGCGGTCGCCTGGGCCAGTGCCGCCTCTGCTCTGAGCCCCCGAAGTGGCGGCTCCTTTCCCGCATCGACGAGTTCGCGTGCGATGCGCGTCAACTCACGCGCCCGTGCCTCATTTTCCCTCGCAAGCGCCAGATTGTCACGCGCCGATACACCCAACGCAAACAGATTACGGACCTGCTGTCCGAGATCAGCGCGGGCGATCGCGAAGCGGTATTCCTGGGCTGCGAGTTCGGCTTCGGCAAGCGTCATGCGCGCCTTGCGCCGCCCACCGATATCGAGCCGCTGATTGACTGAGACCGTCGTCTCGGTTCCGTTAAAGCCCGAATAAGGACCCGTGCCGGCGAAGTTCTCGACCTCGACGTTCAGGACCGGATTGAAGCGAAATTTCGCCTGGCGCAGCCGGCCGCGCGCGGCATCAACCTCAGCTCTTGCGGCGGCAAGCGCAGGGGAGCGCGCTTCTGCCTCCTCCAGTGCCTTGCTAAGCGTCAGCTTTGCAGGAAGCGGTCCCGTTCGGACCGATGGTGCCATCGATGGCGCAGGCGGCCCGGCCATTTCGGACGTTGTCGCCTGCGCGGCAGCGGGCGCGGCTGCAAATGCGGCCACGAGCGCCGCGGCCGTGGCGGCGGCAGTTTTGCGATGCATGAAGAAGGAACTCCTGACAATCCAAAGGTGCGCACCTGTTTGCAGTCAGGCGCAGCCAATTGGGCTGTCAGGCGATTGGAGGGCGGAAGGTGCCGATGAATGTTGGCGGCGCAAGGCCCGAGCTTGGTTCCGCAGGCAGAATTTCGACTTTCGTCAACATCACCTCGTCGCCCGCAGGCTCGACCGGCACACTGATATGATGACCATGGCAAGCATGGAATTTCACCAGAGATTTGCCGTCTTCCGATGGGGAGCTTTTACCCTGCTCGGCGCCATCCTTGGCTTCGTTGGGCGAATTGAAGCAGCTGCTCACCGAAGCGATAGCAGCGCGGCCTCCACCCATTTCCGCCGCATGCGCCATCGATCCCGCCACCATGCCGGTGGCGACAAAAAGACCTATAATGAGCGCGAACAGCCCCTTCATATTTCCAGGCCCTATCGCCATTGTTACCGGAAGGAAAGAGAAAATTGCGATATCGATCAATCCGCGACGCCGTATGTCATCTTGCATCATAGATGTAATGGTGTATCATTGATCGATTTTGGCGAAAACACTCCGAATATTTCAAAACAAATGTGTAAATATGCATGCAGTTATCTTTGAACTCTCGTAATCTCTTTACTCATGCAGATCGCCATCTATCATTAACTACCAAAAACTTGGTTATTTATAGAGAAATGGCAAGGGTCTCAAAATTGTGAACTCTTATCATCGAGCGTGATGCCGAGGCAGCACAGACAATGTACTCCTTGAGGTTGCCTTCCGGATCGATGCTTCTGCGTGAGCGTGTCGATGATGCACGTCCAAACATGACCAGAAAGGGGCAAAAATGTACGACGAACTGGGTCGGGAGCATGAGCCAGGGCAAATCGCCGCGATGAAGCGGCGCTTCGATTCGCTCGGCAAGAAGCGCCGGATCAGATGATGGCTGAAAAACCAAAGCCGGATTCAAGGTAAAGCAAGCCGCTTAGTATCCAAGGCTTGATGCCATCGCTGAGCAATAGCTTGGCAAGCGAAGTCCTCGCGCCGAAAAGCGTCGCTAAGAGCAGCGCATTGGAGCCCCGGGCCGGTGCATCCAACCTTGTCCAATTGAATCGTCATTTACTCTCGTCCGGGGTCCGGTGCTGAGACGTCGCGTCGGTGCGCTGTCCCCTCAAGCCCAGCCGGCGCGAGCGCATCGAGGATAAGGCAGTGGGCGATCGTGCCCTGCTCGCATTGATCGAGCAGACGAACCAGTTCCTCGCGAAGAGCATTCAGATCCGCAATCTTGCGGTCGATTTCCGCCACATGCGTGCTCGCGATCGCATCCACGGCCGCGCAAGATCGGTTCGCATCATCGGCGAGGTCAAGAAGCTCGCGCACCTGGTCCAGCGTAAAACCGAGATCGCGCGCACGGCGGATGAACGAAAGCCGGTTGAGATGCCGATTGGAATAAGCCCGATAGTTTCCAGCGGTACGCTTGGGGGGCGGCAGCAACCCCTCACGCTCGTAAAAGCGAACCGTCTCCACCTTCGTTCCCGTCCGTCGGGCTAGTTCACCGATCAGCAACATGACCGAACCGCCTCTACTATGGCCGTTGACGCGACACGTTACATACGCGCCGAGAAGCAACGACCGCTTGACCCTCTAGTGGATACAGGGTGGATAATCCCAATCCACTGATCGAGTCGAGGACGCATCAAGTGGACGATTGCTGCTCAAAGAAGGGAAGTGAACTCGCGAGGCTTGCGGCCAGGCGCGATCAGCGGCGCGTGCTCATCATCGTTCTCATCATCAACGCCATGATGTTCCTTTTCGAGTTTGGGGGCGGACTCATTGCCGGCTCGTCGGCGCTGATGGCGGACTCCGTCGATATGCTTGGCGACGCCTTCGTCTATGCGCTGAGCCTGTTCGCGCTTTCGCGGGGGCCGCGCTGGGAGGCTGGAGCAGCCTTGGCGAAGGGCTTCATCATCCTCGGGTTTGGGATCGCCGTATTGGCCGAGCTGGCGATAAAGATCATCCATGGCGTGCCGCCTTCGAGCAGTCTGATGCTGGAGGTGGGATCGGTCGCACTCGTCGCGAATCTCAGCTGTCTGGCGCTTCTATGGCGTTTCCGCACAGCCAATGTGAACATGAGCAGCACTTTCGAATGCTCGCGCAACGACGTCGCGTCGAATGTCGGAGTACTGGTCGCCGCCGCGCTGGTCGGCCTATTTGCGTCGCCCTGGCCGGACGTCATCGTGGGCGCGGCTATTGCCGCCATTTTCCTACGCTCGGCCGTCAAGGTCCTGCGCAGCGCCTGGCCAGTGTGGCATCAGTCGGCATCACCCAAGCGCCCGGGGATCGCCAGGGACGTTTGACAAGCACGCTGGCCTAGCCGTCGCCGCAGCAACCCGCATCTTCGCCCTCGATCTGAATTGGCGGGCACGGCAAGCTGCCATAGGAACAGAAGACGCAGCAATCACCGCGCCTGGGTCGCAGGATCGCGCCGCAGCCAGTGCAGTCGTAGAAATATTGGCACGCATCGGTCGGCATGGTTTCGGTCTTCACGAACCCGCAACGCGGGCAAGTGAGCGTCGATTGGAGTTGAGGAGGGCGCTCAGACATAGGAATAGCCCAGCCACAGCAGGATCGCCCCTGAGATCAGCCCGATCAGCAAGACGAGACGCAGCCATCCAGGTGTGCAGACTCTGTCGGAGGCGCGGGCAATGGCCGAGCGCTGCGTCCGCCAGAGCAACAGCGCGCCGCCAGCGAGGCTGAGCGTACTTAACCACAACAGAAGAACCCGGTATGGCGCGGCCACCATCGCGATCCCGCCGAGCCATGCAGCGCTGAGACCCGCCGTCATGAGCACGACTGGCAACGCACAGCAAGACGCCACGCTGAAGGCGGCGGCGATACCGCCCAGCGTCAATGCAGCGGCGCCACGCGCGCGCACGAGACGCGCAGCATCACGCGGATCGATCGACATCAGCGACTCCTTGAACCGGTCATGTCCCGGTCTTACCGTCTGTAGCAACTACAGACTCAAGCTCTTTTTTGTGGAGTGACGCATGACGGCCAGTGGGGTGATCACGATTGGCGACCTGTCACGGCAGACAGGCTGCAACATCGAGACGATCCGCTATTATGAGCGGATCGGCCTTACGCCCAAGGCAGGCCGCCGCGGCTGCTATCGCTGTTACGGCGTGACGGATGTCCACCGTCTTCGCTTCGTTCGTCGTGCCCGTGAACTCGGCTTTACGCTCGACGAAATCCGTGCGCTGCTCGGGATTGCCGCCGAAGGCCAAGTGTCCTGTGCGGAAGCCCGTGAGATTGCCGCTGCGCATCTGGAGAGCGTCCGTGCGCGCCTCGCCGATCTGCAGCGCATGGAGCGGGTTCTCGACGAAACCGTGCGGGCATGTGACGGGGGCGATAGCTCCGGCTGCCCCCTGATCGAGACGCTTTCAGCAAATGGTAGCTGAACCTCGGGATTGCCATAGCAGCGCGCTTTACTCGGCGGCAGCCGTATTCGACGCATGCTTCCGATCATTGTAACGGAACCCGATCCAGAGGACCGCCAGCGCAAGAATTTGGAGCAGTAGAGGCTGTAGCGACGGGAAGATGCCCAGCATCGAAAGCCTTGGTATATGCGCGACCGGCGTGATGTCGATGAGACCGGCTTCCTGAAGCGCTGCCGTCCCTTTCCCGGCGAGCACCACCGCGAGAACAGCGATGAGCACTGAGCTATAGGCGAAGAATTTGCCGATCGGCAGCGAGCGGCTGTAGCGCAGCATCGTCCAGGCAATCACCCCGAGCAGTACCACCGCGGTCCCGGCGCCTGCTGCGATGATGCTGCCGCTCCCTTGTGCCGCGAGCGCGGCGAAGAAGAGGATCGTTTCGAACGCCTCCCGATAGACGACGAGAAACGCGAGGCCGAATAGGAACCAGGCTGACCGGCGCGACAACGCCTTGCCCAGCGCTTCGCGGATATAGCGCTGCCAGCTTTCGGCATGCGACTTGCCATGCATCCAGATGCCGACCGAGACCAGCACCACGGCGGCGAAAAGCGAACCGAACCCTTCGGTCAGCTCGCGGCTGGCACCGCTGATCGAGATTGCATAGGTCGCGACAGCCCAGGTCGCGCCGCCAGCGATGAGCGCCGCGATCCACCCGCCATGGACATAAGGCAGAACCTCGGGGCGGTCCGCCTTGCGCAGAAACGCGATCATCGCAACGACAATAAGCAATGCCTCAAGTCCTTCGCGCAGCAGGATGGTGAGCGCGCCGATGAAGGTCGAGGCGTCGCTTGCCGCATCGGGCGAGAGCGCCGTTTCGGCATCTGAGAACAGGCTTTCGAGTACGGCCGCCTTCTGGGCGAGCGCCTCCACGGACACCCCGCGCCCGATGGCGGTCCGGAATTCGCCCATCGCGCCCTCGATGCGCGCCATGAGCGTCGCGTCGCGGGCGGTCAGGATCGGCTCTAACGGTTCGAACCCGTCGAGATAGGCCGAGAGCGCAAGCCGTTCGGCGTTACGCTGGTCTCCCGCGCGATAGGCCGCGAGACTTTGCACGAGCTTCTCGCGGGCGACCGACAGCGACGCAGGCCTTGGTGCGCCGAGCGCTTGCGGGTTCGCACGTAGATAGGCGAAGACGGCATCCGCCTTGTCCTGCCCGATTGCACGGCCGAGGGTCTCGGGTGTCATGCTGGTGAATGCCTGAAGGTCAGGGACGCGCTGACGTAGCGCCGGATCATCCTTCCAGATCCACTCACCGGCCGAAACGTCCTTGAAAGCGAAGCCGCCGACATGTGCCGCCAGCGCCCAGCGGTCATCGGAAGGCAGTTGAGCGAAGCTTTGCATCGCCGTGCCATCTAGCCCCTGACCGATCACCTGATAGAGCGCGAACAGGCTGCGCTTGCGCGCGCGCTCGACATCAGTGAAGGCGATCGGCGGCGGGTTCAGTCTCGTTGCCTGAGGGCCGTGACCATCGCCCTTCATCCCGTGGCAGCTCGCGCAATTTTCCGCATAGAGCGCGGCGCCGCGCACCGGATCGGGGGCTTTCGCGGGTGCGAGCGGCACGGGATAAGCGGCGAGCAGGTCGCCTGCGAGTCCACGCGCTTTCTGGGCCACTGCTTCAGGTGCTGCCTTGGATGCGATAGCCGCCTGGAGTTCCTTCGCCTCGGCAACCAGCCGGGCACGCTCGGGCTTTGCCGGCAGGGCCGCGATGCTGCTCTGGACCGTAGCCGAGAACTCGGTCATCTCGGCATATTCCGCGGCGCTGGTCACCCGGCCATTCGAAACTGCACCGGCATAGTCGACAGCTACATAGTCGAGAAGCCGCCAAACGGTCTGGACCTCTCCGGTATCCGCGCGCGCAGACGCGGGATACGGAATGGAGCCGCTGAGGGCGACGAATAGAATCAGGAGGAAAGGAAGACGGAAAAGGCTGGCCACGCAGGGAAACTCCAAAAATCAGGCCGCCAGTGAATGCTCGCGCAACTCGGCGCGTGCTCCACGAAGGATCTCGTAGGCGGAATGGAGGAAGAGGAGCGCGATAACGGCCGCCACTGCCAGATCGGGCCAAGCGCTGCCCGTCCAGGCGACTAGCCCAGCAGCCCCGATCACCGCGACATTGGCGACGGCGTCGTTGCGGCTGAACAGCCAGACCGCCCGCACGTTGGCATCGCCCTCGCGTGCGCGGCGACAACTACGATGGCCGGTTGAGCGGCGACTATGATGGCCGGTAGGATCGGTTGTCTGGTCTGATCGTAG
>NZ_PHHF01000049.1 GCF_003034225.1 Edaphosphingomonas fennica | reverse complement strand
TCTCGAACGCTCCTCATCCCACATGCTGAGACCACCACCATAGCAGTGCCGGTCAGTGCGGGGGCGCCCACATCATCAGGCTCCGATCCCTTATGCGGGATCGCGATTCACCGGCGGGGCGAATGGCCCGGCCCGATCGAGGTTCCGTGCGGGCGCACGCCTAGTGCCAGGGGCGCAATTTGCTTCCCCTCCCGGATCAGGGAGGGGATTGGGGGGGCGGGCGTCCGCCGCAGGCCCGAATGCCGCGACCGAGGCGCCCGCCCCCGATCCCTTCCGCAAGCGGAAGGGAGGCAGAAGGATCAGACGCCGGCGGCGGCGGCGACTTCGGCGGCGAAGTCGCTTTCCTTCTTCTCGATGCCTTCGCCGAGCTGGAAGCGCACATAGCCCTTCAGCACGATCGGCGAACCGGCTTCCTTGCCGGCGGCGGCGACGACGTCGGCCACCGGGGTCTTGCCGTCGATCACGAACGCCTGGCTCACCAGCGCGTTCTCCTTGCGATACTTGGCGATCGCGCCTTCCACCATCTTCTCGACGATGTTGGCGGGCTTGCCCGATTCGGCGGCCTTCTCGGTCGCGATCGCGCGCTCGCGCTCGATCGTCTCGGCGTCCAGGCCATCGGCGGTCAGCGCCAGCGGGGCAGCGGCGGCGATGTGCATGGCCAGCTGCTTGCCCAGCGCTTCCAGCTTGTCGGCCGGCGCGGTGCTCTCAAGCGCGACGAGCACGCCGATCTTGCCGAGGCCGGGGGCCGCGGCATTGTGGACGTAGGAGACGATCGCGCCCTGATCGACCGTGAGGGTCGCCGCGCGGCGCAGCGCCTGCTGCTCGCCGATGGTGGCGATGTTGCTGGTCAGCTTCTCGGCAACGGTGCCTTCGCCCGGATAGGTCGCGGCGGCCAGCGCCTCGATCGAATCGCCGGTGTCGAGCGCCAGCTCGGTCACGGTCTTCACGAACGACTGGAACTGATCGTTCTTGGCGACGAAGTCGGTTTCCGAATTCACCTCGACCACGGCACCCTTGGTGCCCTTCACGGTCACGCCCACGAGGCCCTCGGCCGCCTGGCGGCCGGCCTTCTTGGCGGCGGCGGCGAGGCCCTTGGTGCGCAGCCAGTCGACGGCGGCTTCCATGTCGCCATTGGTCTCGGCGAGCGCCTTCTTGCAGTCCATCATGCCGGCGCCGGTGCGGTCGCGCAGTTCCTTGACGGTCTTGGCAGTGACTTCCGCCATGTCCTTGTCCTTTCGTTATGAACGGGTCGGGGCGAGCCGATAGGCCCGCCCCGTGATCTTGTTATGACGTACGCGCTCCAGGGAGGGCGCGTGGAGCGCGATCAGGCGCTCAGCGCTTCCTCGGCGACCGGCTCGGCGGCGGCGCCCAGGTCCTCGCCACGGGCGGCGCGGCCACCCTGCTCGCCACGGGTCGCGGCGGCGGCGACGGCGTCGCAATAGAGGCGGATGGCGCGGGCGGCGTCGTCATTGGCCGGGATCGGGAAGGCGATGCCGTCCGGCGACACGTTCGAATCGAGGATCGCGACGACGGGGATGCCCAGCGTGTTGGCTTCCTTGATCGCCAGCTCTTCCTTGTTGGCGTCGATCACGAACATCACGTCCGGGATGCCGCCCATGTCGCGGATGCCGCCCAGCGAAAGCTCCAGCTTGTCGCGCTCGCGGGTCAGCTGCAGCACTTCCTTCTTGGTCAGGCCGTGCGTGTCGCCCGAAAGCTGCTCTTCCAGCGTCTTGTAACGCTTGATCGAGCCCGAGATGGTCTTCCAGTTGGTGAGCATGCCGCCCAGCCAGCGGTGGTTGACATAATGCTGGCCCGAACGGCGGGCGGCCTCGGCGATCGGCTCCTGCGCCTGGCGCTTGGTGCCGACGAACAGCACCTTGCCGCCATGGGCGACGGTCTGGCTCACGAAGTCGAGCGCGCGCGCGAAGAGCGGCACGGTCTGCGACAGATCGATGATGTGGACGCCGTTGCGCTCGCCGAAGATGTAGGGCTTCATCTTCGGGTTCCAGCGGTGGGTCTGGTGGCCGAAGTGGGCGCCGGCGTCGAGAAGCGCCTGCATCGAGACGGTGGGAACCGCCATGGGATAGTCTCCTTCCGGTTGAACCTCTCCGGGGCAGTGACCGGACGGGCGGAACGCCCATCAGCGGCACCGGTTTATGAACCCCGGATGTGGAATGGCGGCGCACCTAGCCATTCGGGCGCCGGAAATCAACCCTTGACGACAGGAACAAAACAGGAACATAAAGGCCGCAACACGGGATTCGCGGAAATGCCCCATCGGGCAGGGCGAAGCGGGAGGCGGTTATGGCACAGCTTGCGACGATCCTTTTCTTCCTCGCCATGGGCGGCACGGCGCTCGGCATCATCGCGGGGATGGTGATGGAATATGCCGATCGGATCGCGATGGCGCTCGGCGCCCGCCCGGCCGCATCGCCGGCCCTGCCGCCGCTGCCGGCGGCGCGCGTCAGGCTTCAGCCGCGGGCCGTTCCTGCGCGGATCGCGCAGCCGCCGCTGCGCGCTGCCGCCTGACTCGGGCATAGCTGCGCATCCCGAAGGGGATGGACAGCACATAGGCGATGCTGGCGATGGCCAGCGTTTCCCACGTCGCCACGATCAGCGCCGCGCCCAGCAACGCCACGGCCAGCAGCAGCCACAGCCGGATGCCGCTGCGCAGGCGGAGGGACGACCAGGAATAGGTGGCGACGTTGGAGATCAGCAGGAATCCGACGAACGCCGCCCACGGCGCCACGACATAGGTTTCGCGGAAGATGTCCAGGCCGGTGCACAGCCAGAGGTAGAGCGGGAGCATCAGGAGCCCCGCGCCCGCGGGCGCCGGCACGCCGGTCAGGAAGCCGGCCGACTTGTGCGGCTGCTCGCTCGCGTCGATCTGGGCGTTGAAGCGGGCGAGCCGCAGCGCGCAGCATACCGCATGGCCCAGCGCGAACAGCCAGCCGTAGCGCGGCAGCGCCTGCAGCGACCAGAGGAACATGATGATCGCCGGCGACACGCCGAAGGCGATCACGTCGGAAAGCGAATCGAGCTCCGCACCGAACCGGCTCTCGCCCTTCAGCAGCCGGGCGATCCGCCCGTCCAGCCCGTCGAGCACGCCCGCCAGGATGATGAGCGCGGCCGCCATCTGCCATTCGAGCCACCAGCGTTCCGATCCCGGCACGCGCCCGATCGCGCCGATAGCGAAGCGCACGCCGGTCAGCCCCGAACACAGCGCCAGCGCCGTCACCGCGTTGGGCGCGAGCGCGCGCAGCGGAATGCCCTTCAACGGGCGCTGGATGCGGGCATTGTCGGGGCGCGGCGCCATCAGAGCGCGGTTCCGTATACCCGTTCCGCCTCGCCGATCCTCGCGATCACGGTCTCGCCGGCAATGGCCCGCTGGCCCAGCGCGATGCGCGGCTGGGTGCCGGCCGGCAGATACACGTCCACCCGGCTGCCGAAGCGGATCAGGCCGATGCGCTGCCCGCCGGCGACGATGTCGCCCGGCTTCACGAACGGCACGATGCGCCGCGCCACCAGCCCGGCGATCTGGGTGAAGCCGATGCGGGTGCCGTCATCGCCTTCGACCAGGATGTGCTGGCGCTCATTCTCCTCGCTCGCCTTGTCGAGGTCCGCATTCAGGAACTTGCCGGAGATGTAGACGACCCGACGGATCGTACCGGCGATCGGCGTGCGGTTGATGTGCACGTCGAACACGCTCATGAAGATCGAAACCCGCGTCATCGGCTCGTCGCCCAGCCCGTCGGGGCCTGCCAGCTCGCGCGGCGGCGGCACGGTGGCGATCATCGTCACCAGCCCGTCGGCCGGCGACACGATCACCCCCTCCCCCCTCGGGAAGGTGCGGATCGGATCGCGGAAGAAGGCGAGGATCCATATCGTCACGCCCGCCATTGGCCAGGCAAGCGTTTCCCAGGCCATCAACGCGAAGATGAGCGTGATGGCCGCGCCGATCAGGGCGAACTTGCGGCCTTCGGGATGAACCGAGGGCCAGCGCCAGCGGACGGTGGTGGTGCCGACGTCCGGCTTTTCCAATGATGTCATGTCCGCGTTCTTACGATCGGCCATGGCGGCTGACAACGGCGCAGTGGGCAACAATGTTGCAATCGCCCTCCCCGCGCCCCCTTCGGCCCATGCGATGCGGCAGCGCAACATTTCGTTACGCGCGGGAAACAGGCGGATCACAGGCGCCCTTTAGGCTGTCCTCCATCCTGGGGGACGCGCGCACGGCGGCCCGCCAGCCGCAAGAGGCCGCGCCCGCGGGATGCAGGAGGAACATTCCAACCATAAAAGGGGAATGTTCCATGTCTTATCGTCTGGTCGCCGCGGTTGCGGCAGCCCTGTTCGCGACGCCGGCGCTGGCGCAGGAAGAGGCGTCCGGCCCCTTCACCATCTCCGGCAGCGCCGGCCTCGTTTCCGATTACCGGTTCCGCGGCGTCTCGCAGTCGGACAAGGAGATGGCCGTGCAGGGCGGCATCGGCGTCTCACACGAAAGCGGCCTCTATGCCGGCACCTGGGCGTCGAGCCTCTCGGGTTGGGGCACCTTCGGCGGCGGCAATATCGAGCTCGATCTCTATGCCGGCTACAAGCTGCCGGTCGGCGGCGCGACGATCGATGTCGGCCTCACCTGGTATATGTATCCGGGCGGCGCGGACGATACCGACTTCGCCGAGCCTTATGTGAAGGTCAGCGGCACGGTGGGGCCGGTCTCGCTGCTCGGCGGCGTCGCCTATGCGCCCAAGCAGCAAGCGCTCGGCAATTATTCCAACACGCCGCAGAGCCGGGGGCAGAAGCAGGACAATCTCTATCTCTGGGGCGATGCCAGCGCCGGCATTCCCTCCACCCCCCTCAGCGTGAAGGCCCATATCGGCTATTCGGACGGCAATCCCGGCCTCGGCCCCAACGGCACCAGCATCGCGCCCACGGGCAAATATTGGGATTGGCTGGTGGGCGCCGATGCGGTCGTCGGGCCGGTCACGCTCGGCATCGCCTATGTCGATACCGATATCAGCAAGGCGGATTCGGCCTATATCCAGCCCAATTTCTCGTCGACCAAGAACGGTTCGTCGATCGCCAGCGGGCGGGTGGTCTTCTCCGTCACGGCCGCCTTCTGATGCGGTGACGGCCGGCCCTGCCCGGCCGTCCCACGCCCCTGGGGCTCCGCGCTCCGGGGGCGTCGCTTTTTCCCGCGCGCCATTCCTTTTGCCCGCCGCGCCTTCCGCCGCCCGCAAGGTTGATCCTCGCCCCGGCATTGCCTAGACGGGCGCGAAACCCACTCCCTGGAGAAAGCGGACCCCCATGGCCAAGATCACCGTGAAGACCCCCGTCGTCGAGCTCGACGGCGATGAAATGACCCGGATCATCTGGCAATGGATCCGCGAGCGGCTGATCCTGCCCTATCTCGATCTCAAGCTCGAATATTACGACCTCTCCGTGCAGAAGCGCGACGAGACGGCGGACCAGATCACCATCGATTCCGCCCGCGCGATCCAGAAGTACGGCGTCGGCGTGAAGTGCGCCACGATCACCCCGGATGAGGCCCGCGTCGAGGAATTCGGCCTCAAGAAGATGTGGAAGTCGCCGAACGGCACGATCCGCAACATCCTGGGCGGCGTCGTGTTCCGCGAACCGATCGTCATCAAGAACGTTCCCCGGCTGGTTCCGGGCTGGACGGACCCGATCGTCGTCGGCCGTCACGCCTTCGGCGACCAGTATCGCGCCACCGATTTCAGGGTGCCCGGCCCCGGCAAGCTCCGCCTCGTCTGGGAAGGCGACAATGGCGACGTGATCGACGAGGAAGTGTTCCAGTTCCCGTCGTCCGGCGTCGCCATGGGCATGTATAATCTCGACGATTCGATCCGCGATTTCGCCCGCGCCAGCATGAACTATGCGCTGGGCCGCGGCTGGCCGCTCTACCTCTCCACCAAGAACACGATCCTCAAGGCCTATGACGGCCGCTTCAAGGATCTGTTCCAGGAGGTGTTCGACGCCGAATTCGCCGCCCAGTTCAAGGAAAAGGGCATCGTCTACGAACATCGCCTGATCGACGACATGGTCGCCTCGGCGCTCAAGTGGAGCGGCAAGTTCGTCTGGGCCTGCAAGAATTACGACGGCGACGTGCAGTCGGATACCGTCGCGCAGGGCTTCGGCTCGCTGGGTCTCATGACCTCGGTGCTGATGTCGCCGGACGGCAAGACGATCGAGGCGGAAGCCGCCCACGGCACCGTCACCCGCCACTATCGCATGCACCAGCAGGGCAAGGCGACGTCGACCAACCCGATCGCCTCGATCTTCGCCTGGACGCAGGGCCTCTCCTTCCGCGGCAAGTTCGACGGCACGCCGGACGTCACCCGCTTCGCCGAAACGCTGGAGCGCGTCTGCATCGAGACGGTCGAAAAGGGCCAGATGACCAAGGACCTCGCCATCCTGATCGGCCCGGATCAGCCCTGGATGACGACCGAGCAGTTCTTCGAGGCGATCCGCGTCAACCTCGAAGCCGAAATGGCCAACTGGAAGTAATCTTCCCGCCATCGGCACCAAAAAAGGCGCCGCTCCGGTCCACCGGGGCGGCGCCTTTTCTTTTTGGGGCTCGTATCTCGGCCAACTCAAGTCGATTGCGACTACCTAGCCGGGCATCCCGGATCAGATCGGGAATGCCCGCCGCGCTCCTTTCAAGCCGCGATCCGGGAAACGAACTCGCTCGTTGCCGCTTCCAGGTCGGAAAGGCGGGCGTCCACGGTCTGGAAGCCGGTTTCCAGCCGGTCGATCTCGCCGGCCACGGATACCGTGTCGGATCGGATCGCGGCGATGGTGCCGGACATCGAGTCGGCCGCCAGGGCCGTTTCGTCGACGGCGGCGGTGATCGAGGTCACCGTCTGCGCCTGCACCTCCATGGCCTGCTGGATGCGCCGGGCCGATGTCTGCACCTCGCCCACCGTGTCGCGGATCGATCCGTTGGCTTCCAGAGTCTGGTGCGTCGCCGCCTGGATCGCGGCGATCTTGGCGGCGATGTCGTCGGTCGCCCGCGCGGTCTGCGAGGCGAGGCTCTTCACCTCCTGCGCCACCACGGCGAAGCCCCGGCCGGCATCGCCGGCGCGCGCCGCCTCGATCGTGGCGTTGAGCGCCAAGAGGTTGGTCTGCCCGGCAATGTCGCGGATCAGGCCGAGGATGGATTCGATCGCCTTGGCGTGGTCGGAAAGCGCCTCCGTCACCGCCACGGCCTCGGCCGACTGGGTCGCCGCCTTGGTCGCCACCAGGGCCGCCGATTCCACCTCGCCGCGCGCTTCCTCGATGGCGCGGATCAGGCCGGCGGCGGTATGCGCCGCCTCGCGCATGGCGGTGGCCGATTGCTCGGCGGCGGCGGCCACCTCGGATGCCTTGCCCAGCATGCCGCGCGCGGCGGCGGCGGTGTTCACCGTCTTTCCTTTCAGGTCGCGCGCATTCGCGACCGTATCGGCGAGGATGGCCACAACTGTACCCTTGAACCGGCTGCTCGCGTCGGCGCGCTGCACGCCCGCCGCGTTGCGCTTCAGATTGTTGATCTGGGCCAGGATGATCTCGGTCTCGATGCAGGCCAGGCGATGGACGATGCGGATCGCGCGGCGGCGCGTGTCCGGATCCCCGATCGCCAGGCGGAGCTGATCGCACATCATCTCGGAAGCGGTGATCACCGCCTCGATGAACACGGGCGGCGGCACGTCGCTATGGTAGATGTCGGCCGCGGGCCGCGCGACGAGCGCGATCCAGTCCGCATCCACCGGCTGGCGATATTTGCCGGTCGCATGCGCGATGAATTCCTCCACCGGCAGCGGGCTGCGCGGCGTCATCCCTTCCCAGAAGGCGCGCGATGCATCGCTTATGGCGTCGGCGCCATGTTCCCACAGGAAGCGCAGATCCTCGCTCAGCCGCCCGTCGCGATTGTATAGCGCCAGCCGCTCGGCCACTTCCTCGTCCGGCAGGGGCACATGGATCTCGGCAGAGGTCTGTCGCATATATTGGCCGCTCAACCCTTGTCTCCCCACGCACAAATCCGGTTTCGGGGCCATCTTAAGGCGCGGTGGTAAATGCAGGGTTATTCCGGCGAACGTCCGCGTAAGGTTGCATGACGACGAGGTTCGGCTAAAGGAGCCCCGCATATCGATTAGGGGGACTTCCATGTCTCGAAACGCCGCACGCCCGCTCTCTCCTCACCTCACCATCTGGCGGTGGGGGCCGCACATGCTGGTTTCCATCCTGCATCGCGCGACGGGCACAGCGCTCGCCATCGGCGGGGGCATCCTGTTCGCCTGGTGGCTGGCCGCCGCCGCCAGCGGGCCGGACTATTACGAATCGTTCCGTTATTATGCCGTCCAGGCGGAAGCGGGCGACACGCTGGGCTGCATCGTCAACGTCCTCGCGCGCATTGTCGCGATCGGGCTGACGTGGAGCTTCTTCCAGCACCTCTTTTCCGGCCTTCGCCATTTCGTGCTCGATACGGGCGCGGGCTATGAGCTGAAGACCAATCGCATGTGGTCGATCCTCACCATCGTGGGCTCGATCACCTTCACCGCCCTGATCTGGGGCTGCATCCTTCTGGCTAGGGGCTGATCGGATGGGAACGGGAACCGGCATCGGCCGCGTCCGCGGGCTTGGCTCGGCCAAGCATGGATCGCTTCACTGGTGGCAGCAGCGGCTGACGGCCGCGGGCAACGTCATCCTCCTCCTCTGGTTCGTGGTATCGATCTTCCGCCTGCCGGTGCTCGATTACGCAACCGTCACGACGTGGATCGGATCGCCCTTCGTGGCGGTGGCGCTCGTCCTGCTCACCGTATCGGTATTCTGGCACCTGCGCCTCGGCCTCCAGGTCTTCATCGAGGATTATGTGCATGACGATGCCTCGCGCGTCGCGGCTCTCCTCGCCCTCAATTTCTATGCGGTCGGCTCGGCCGCGCTCGCGATCTTCTCGATCCTGAAGATCGCGTTCGGTGGAGTTCATGGCTGATGTCCGAAGCCTATAAGATCATCGACCATATCTACGACGCGGTCGTCGTCGGCGCGGGCGGCTCAGGCCTGCGCGCCACGATGGGCGTCGCGGAAAAGGGTCTCAAGACCGCCTGCATCACCAAGGTGTTCCCCACCCGCAGCCACACGGTCGCGGCGCAGGGCGGCATCGCGGCGAGCCTCGGCAACATGGGTCCGGATCACTGGACCTGGCACATGTACGATACCGTCAAGGGATCGGACTGGCTGGGCGACCAGGACGCGATCGAATATCTCTGCCGCGAGGCACCGGCCGCCGTTTACGAGCTGGAACATGCCGGCGTGCCGTTCAGCCGCACCAACGAGGGCAAGATCTACCAGCGCCCGTTCGGCGGCATGATGCAGAATATGGGCGCCGGCCCGCCCGCGCAGCGCACCTGCGCCGCGGCCGACCGCACCGGCCACGCCATGCTCCACACGCTCTACCAGCAGAGCCTGAAGTATGACGCGGACTTCTTCATCGAATATTTCGCGCTCGACCTCATCATGGAGGATGGCGAGTGCAAGGGCGTGCTCGCCATCTGCATGGAAGATGGCAGCATCCACCGCTTCCGCAGCCATGCGACCGTGCTCGCCACCGGCGGCTACGGCCGCTGCTATTTCTCCGCCACCTCGGCCCACACCTGCACGGGCGACGGCGGCGGCATGGTGCTGCGCGCGGGCCTGCCGCTGCAGGACATGGAGTTCGTGCAATTCCACCCGACCGGCATCTACGGCGCGGGCGTGCTGATCACCGAGGGCGCGCGCGGCGAAGGCGGCTACCTCACCAATTCCGAGGGCGAACGCTTCATGGAGCGTTACGCCCCCTCCGCGAAGGACCTCGCCTCGCGCGACGTCGTCTCGCGATCGATGGCGATGGAGATCCGTGAGGGCCGCGGCGTCGGCAAGAACAAGGATCACATCTACCTGCACCTCGATCATATCGATCCGGCGGTGCTGGCGGAGCGCCTTCCCGGCATCACCGAGACCGGCAAGGTGTTCGCGGGCGTCGATCTCACCCGCCAGCCGCTGCCGGTGGTGCCGACCGTCCACTACAATATGGGCGGCATCCCGACCAATTATCACGGCGAGGTCGTGACGCTGAAGGACGGCAATCCGGACACGGTCGTCCCCGGCCTGTTCGCGGTGGGCGAGGCGGCCTGCGTGTCGGTCCACGGCGCCAACCGCCTGGGTTCCAACTCGCTGATCGATCTCGTGGTGTTCGGCCGCGCCACCGGCCACCGCATCACCGACATCATCAAGCCCAACAGCCCGCACGGCAAGATCAACAAGGAAGCGGACGACAAGGCGCTTTCCCGCCTCGATCGCTACCGCAACGCCAAGGGCGGCTCACCCACGGCGGAAATCCGCAACAACATGCAGCGCACGATGCAGTCCGACTGCGCCGTGTTCCGCACGACGGAGCTGCTCACCGAGGGCATGGGCAAGATCGACAAGGTCTATCAGAGCCTCGCCGACGTCGGCATCACCGATCGCAGCCTGATCTGGAACACCGATCTGATCGAGACGCTGGAGCTGGACAACATGCTGCCCCAGGCCGTCGTCACCATGCACTCCGCCGCCAACCGGCACGAAAGCCGCGGCGCGCACATGCATGAGGATTTCCCCAACCGCGACGACGAGAACTTCATGAAGCACACCGTCTCGTGGTTCGAGGGCGAGGCAGGCAAGGGCGGCAAGGTGACGCTCGATTACCGTCCGGTGCACGATTACACGCTCACCGACGAGATCGAATATATCAAGCCCAAGGCGCGGGTTTACTGAGGACGGACCATGGCTGAATTCTCGCTTCCCAAGAACAGCAAGATCAAGTCCGGCGGCAAGGTCCACAAGGCCGAGCCCGGCGCCAGCAACGTCAAGACCTTCAAGGTCTATCGCTACGATCCGGATTCAGGCGAAAATCCGCGCTACGACAAGTTCGAGCTGGATCTCGACGAAACCGGCCCGATGGTGCTCGACGCGCTCATCAAGATGAAGAGCGAGCAGGACCCCTCGCTCACCTTCCGCCGCTCCTGCCGCGAAGGCATTTGCGGTTCGTGCGCGATGAACATGAACGGCAAGAACGGTCTCGCCTGCACCACCGCGATCGAGGATTGCAAGGGCGAGGTCCGCATCACGCCCCTGCCGCACATGGACGTGATCAAGGACCTCGTTCCCGATTTCACGCACTTCTATGCGCAATATG
Organism: Edaphosphingomonas fennica; assembly: GCF_003034225.1. GTDB lineage: Bacteria > Pseudomonadota > Alphaproteobacteria > Sphingomonadales > Sphingomonadaceae > Sphingomonas_E > Sphingomonas_E fennica. Next base: position 178,930 of record NZ_PHHF01000049.1, on the reverse strand, counting down.
CCTCGATCCAGCCCTGGCTGAAGACGGTCACGCCTGCCCCCTCGGGCAAGGAGCGTCTCCAGTCGCCGGAGGACCGCGCCAAGCTGGACGGCCTCTACGAGTGCATCCTGTGCGCCTGCTGCTCGACCTCGTGCCCCAGCTACTGGTGGAATAGCGACAAGTTCCTGGGCCCGGCGATCCTGCTCCAGGCCTATCGCTGGCTGGCCGACAGCCGTGACGAGTTCACCGGCGAGCGGCTGGACGAGCTGGAAGATCCGTTCCGTCTCTATCGCTGCCACACCATCATGAACTGCGCGAACGTGTGCCCCAAGGGTCTGTCCCCGGCGCGCGCCATCGCGGAGATCAAGAAGATGGAAGTCGAACGCCAGATCTGAGGCTTCGACAAACGGTGGAACCCCTCTTCTCCAGCGCCCCGGACCCGGACCATCCGGGCTGGAACCGCTGGGAGCTCAACGATCGCGATCGCTTCCTCGATCAGCTCGGCCGTGTCCTTGTCCGCCCCGAACCGGGCGGCAAGGCGCGGGTTCGCATGTTCCCGGAACGCCGCCATTCCAACATGATCAACGCCGTCCATGGCGGCGCGGTGATGGGCTTCGTCGATATCGCGCTGTTCGCGGGCGCGGAAGCCTGCGGCGCGAAGGCGGCCGGCAACGGCGTCACCCTGGATTTCACCGCCCAGTTTCTCAGCCGCGGCACGCTCGATGAGCCGCTGGACGCGGTGGTGGAGGTGCTGCGCGAGACCGGCCGGCTGATCTTCGTGCGCGGCCTGGTGGAACAGACCCACGGCATCGTCGCCTCCTTCTCCGCCACGCTGCGCAAGGCCGGCCAGCGATGAGCACCGTCAAGGATCGCTACGCCGATCTCATCGCCTCCGGCCAGCTCCGCCCCGATCCCGATCAGGCCAAGGTGGTGGATCGGCTGAACGCGCTGGCGGCCGAGCTTTCGGTGCGGCCCGAAAAGGGCAGCGTGCTGTGGCGGATGCTGCGCAAGGCGCCACCGCCGCCGCGCGGCCTCTACATCTGGGGCAGCGTCGGCCGGGGCAAGTCCATGCTGATGGACCTGTTCTTCGATTGCGTGGCCATGGAGCGCAAGCGGCGCGTCCACTTCCATGAATTCATGATCGAGGTACATGATCGCCTCCGCATCGAGCGCGAGCGGGAGAAAGGCGATCCCATCGCCCCCGTCGTCGCCGCGCTGGCGGAGGAAGCCCGCCTTCTCGCCTTCGACGAGATGGTGATCAACAACACCGCCGACGCCATGATCATGAGCCGCCTGTTCACTGGCCTGATCGATGCCGGCGTGGTCGTCGTCACCACGTCCAACCGGCCGCCGAAGGACCTCTACAAGGACGGCCTCAACCGCGAGCATTTCCTGCCCTTCATCGCGCTGATCGAGGCGCGGATGGACGTGCTGACGCTGGACGGCCCGACCGACTATCGCCTCGCCCGGCTGGGCGGCGCGCCCACCTGGTATGTCCCCAACGGGCCGGAATCGACGGAAGCGGTGCGCGCCGCCTTCTTCCGCCTCACCGATTTCCCGCCGGAGGATTCGGTCCATGTGCCGAGCGCGGAGCTTGCCATCCATGGCGGGCGATCGATGCACGTGCCAAAAAGCCTGAAGGGCGTCGCCGTCTTCTCCTTCAAGCGGCTCTGCGCCGAAGCGCGCGGCGCCACCGATTATCTGGCGATCGCGCGCAACTATCACACCGTCATCATCGTCGGCATCCCGGTCCTCGGCCCCGAACGGCGCAACGAGGCCGCCCGCTTCAAGACGCTGATCGACGCGCTCTACGAACATAAGGTGAAGCTGATCGCCACCGCCGACGCCGAACCCGCCCAGCTCTACCCCTCGGGCGACGGCGCCTTCGAATTCGAACGCACCGTCAGCCGCCTCATGGAAATGCAATCCCGCGACTATCTCGCCGCCGGCCACGGCGCGGACTGAGGGCGGCATATAGGGGGGGGCCTGCGCGGATCGGCGGTGGTCATTCCTCTTAACGTCATGCAAGCGCAGGCTGGCATCGCTTTGAGGCTGGTGTAACCTCAACCCGCATGACCAGGGGCGGCTGGACCTGCATTCTGTCGAACAAGCCGAAGGGCATTCTCTATATCGGCGTCACCGCCAACCTGGCCGCGCGGATGATGCAGCACCGCACCGGCACGGGCTCGGCCTTCTGCCGCAAATATGGTCTCGACCGGCTCGTCTTCGCCGAACCCCATGACAGCATGGTCGAAGCCATTGCTCGCGAAAAGGCTCTGAAGGCCTGGAAACGGGATTGGAAAATCCGACTGATCGAACAGGGCAATCCTGAATGGGAGGATCTGTTCGATCGCATCCTGTAGCCGCCAGCGATGCCAGCCTGCGCTAGCATGACGTTATTCGGAACGCTCGCCCTCGCCCCTTCCCCATCCCCCCACCATGACCGCGGCACCGCAAGCCCCCGCCGCGGCCGCCCACCGCATCTCCCCTTGCCCAATGCCCCATCCGGTCATTACCAAGCTGGCCAGGTCGCAAAAACGGGAAGGGGCAAATGGCTGGAATGAAAATGATATTGCGCGCGCTCGCCGGCGCGGCGCTGGCGGGTGCCGCGCTCGGCGCGATACCGGCGCCGGCCGCCACGCCCACCCCTTTCGCCGCGCCCGCCAGGGGCAGCCGCGCCGTCTACCGCAACGTTGCGCTGATCGACGGCACCGGCGGTCCGCTCCGGCGTGACATGGCGATCGTGATGGATGGCGATCGCATCACCGATGTCGTCGCCGATCGCGATCTGCCCGCCGCCGCGCTTGCCGGCGCCGATGTCGTCGATCTCAAGGGCCAATATGTCGTGCCCGGACTGATCGATACCCATGTCCACATCGCTACCCCGCCCGACCGCGTGCGCGCCGAGGCGGTGCTCCGCCGCAACCTCTATGGCGGCGTCACCGCGATCCGCGACATGGCGGACGATCTGCGCTCGGTCGCCGAGATCACCCGCGCCTCACGCCTGGGCGAGATCGCCGCGCCCGACATCTATTTCGCGGCACTGATGGCCGGCCCCAGCTTCTTCGACGACAAGCGCACCTGGGCCGTCTCCAAGGGCGTCACCCCCGGCGCCGTGCCGTGGATGCAGGCGATCACCGACGATACGGACATGCCGCTCGCCGTCGCCATGTCGCGCGGCACCGGCGCCACCGCGATCAAGGCCTATGCCAACATGCCCGGCCGCACCGTCGCCGCGATCGTGGCGGAGGCGCATCGCCAGCATTTCCCGGTCTGGGCGCATGGCGCGATCTTCCCCGCCAGCCCGGCCGAGGTGATCGGCGCGGGCGTCGATGTCGTCAGCCATGTCTGCTACCTCGCCTATCAGGTGTCGGACAGCGTGCCCGCTTCCTACCAGCAGCGCGTGCCCGTCGCTTATGATCGCCTCGCCAAGGGCGACAATCCGGTCATCGGCGGTCTGTTCAGGCAGATGGCCCAGCATGGCCAGATCCTCGACGCCACCGGCCGCGTCTATCTGGAATATGACGAGCGGGCGGCTGCCAATCCGGCCAAGCCGCCGCTCTGCACCGCCGATCTCGCCGCCCGCCTGATCGATCAGGCGCGGCGGGCGGGCGTGGAAATCTCCACGGGCACCGACGGCACCAATGCGGCGGACAAGCCGTGGCCGGAACTGCACGACGAACTGGTCTTCCTCGTCGAACGCGCGAAGATGACACCCGCGCAGGTGATCCGCTCCGCCACCCTCGTCGGCGCACGCGCCGCGGGGCAGGAAAAGGATATGGGTTCGATCGAGGCCGGCAAGCTCGGCAATTTCGTGGTGCTCGCCAGGAACCCGCTGGAGAATATCCGCAATATCGACAGCATCGTGATGACGGTGAAGCGTGGCCACGCCTTCCCGCGCACCGATTTCAAGCCGCTGACCAAGGACGAGCTGGGGGACGAGGAATGAGCCTGGAACAGGATCGCCGCGCCTTCCTGGCGCTCGGGGCCGGCATGCTGGCCGCACCGGCGCTCGCCGCACCCGCACGCGCGCTGGCGGTGACGCCAGCCGCCGCCGATCCGATCGCGAACATGATCGTCATCAACGCGCTCGGCGGTTTCGACGATCCCAACGACCGGTCGGACGATGCCGCGAAGGGCAAGGAAGGCCCCAGCCCGCTAATCCTCAAGCCCCGCGTCCTCGCCGATGCCCGCGCCTCGGGGCAGACGGCGGTGAACATCACCATCGGCTATGTCTCCGGCAAGAAGGAGCCTTTCCAGCAGAGCGTGGCCGATGTCGCGAGCTGGGATCGGCTGATCCGCGAAAATCCGCGCGAACTCATCAAGATCCTCACCGCCGCCGATATCCGCCGCGCCAAGGCAGAAGGGCGGATGGGCCTGATCCTCGGTTTCCAGAATGCGGCGATGATGGGCGATGATGCCAGCCGCGTCGACATCTTCGCCGATCTCGGCGTCCGCATCGTCCAGCTCACCTACAATCCCGCCAACCAGCTTGGCGACGGATCGATGGCCCCGGAAAATCGCGGCATCACCCCATTCGGGCGCGAGGTGATCGAAAGGTTGAACGCCAATCGGGTGATGGTCGATCTCTCCCACAGCGGCCAGCGCACCTGCCTGGAGGCGGCCCGCGCATCGAAGCAGCCGATCTCGATCAACCATACCGGCTGTCGCGCCGTCACCGATGTGCCCCGCAACAAGACGGACGAGGAGCTGCGCCTCGTCGCCGATCGCGGCGGCTTCGTCGGCATCTATTTCATGCCTTTCCTCAACCCCACCGGTCATGCCCGGGCGGAGGATGTGGTCGCTCATATCGATCATGCCGTAAACGTCTGCGGGGAGGACCATGTCGGCATCGGCACCGATGGCGGCACCACCCCGATCGACGACCTCAAGGCCTATGAGGCCGACCTCGCGAAGGAGATTACAGAGCGCCGCGCCGCCGGCATCAGCGCCACCGGCGAACGGCCCGATACTTATCCCTTCGTCGTCGATCTGCGCGGGCCGGATCAGTTCCGCAAGCTCGCCGGCCTGCTGCGGCAGAAGGGCTATTCCACCGCACGGATCGAAAAGATCCTCGGCCTCAACTTCGTCCGTTATGCGGAGGAGATCTGGGCCGGGGAAACCCGGACATGATCGTCATCGGCCGGAAGGATGTGGCCCACCATCTCGATCCGGCCGCCTGCATCGACCTGATGCGGGATGCGATGATCGCGCTTTCGACCGGCAACAGCCGGCAATTGCTGCGCCAGATCGTCGATCTGGACGGCGGCAATGCCTTCGGCGTGATGCCGGGCGCGCTGGACGGCGCCACCTTCGGCGCGAAGCTGGTGAGCGTCTATCCGGCGCGCGCCGCCCGTGGCGAGCAGACCCATCAGGGCATCATCGTCCTCCACGATCCGGCGAGCGGCACGCCGGTCGCGCTGGTCCATGCCGGCGAGGTGACCGCGATCCGCACGGCCGCCGCGTCGGCCGCCGCCACCGATGCGCTGGCGCGGCCCGATGCCAGGCGGCTGGCGATCCTGGGCTATGGCGAGCAGGCCTGGCATCACGCCGCCGCCCTCCCCCATGTCCGTGCCCTCTCCCACATCGCCGTCTGGGGCCGATCGCGGGAGAAAGCGGAGGCTTTCGCCGCGCGCATCCGCGCCGATCTGGGGATCGCTGCCACCGCCGTCGAGACGGCGGGCGGGGCCGTGGCGGATGCCGACATCATCTGCACCGCCACCGCCGCCGCCGATCCCATCCTGTTTTCCGCGGACGTGCCGGACGGCGCCCATGTCAATCTGGTGGGGTCGAGCCGGGCAGGCCCGGCCGAGGCCGATGCCGCGCTGGTGGCGCGCGGCCGCCTCTTTGCCGATCACCGCGCCGGCGCGCTGGCGCAGGGGGCGGAGATACTTCGCGCGCTTCAGGCCGGCCTGATCGACGAGAGCCATGTGCTGGGCGAGATCGGCGAAGTGATGGCAGGCACGCTGCCCGGCCGGATCGCAGCTGCCGACGTCACGCTATACAAATCGCTCGGGTCGATCGTGCAGGATCTGGCGGCGGGCTGGCATCTCTACCGGCTGGCGCGGGAACGCGGCTTCGGCACCGACGCCGCGTTCGACTGACGATATCCTTCAGCCGGCCGTCCCGGCATAGAGCTTCGCGCGGGTGGGACGCACGAAGATGCGTTCGCCCTGCCCCGGCGCCGCGCCCTGGGCGACGTCGATCTCCACCAGCCGGTCGCTACCTTCCAGCTTGCCTTCCACCCGCATCGAGCCGCTATTGGGGCGGACGAGCGTGACGGTGGCGGCAAGCCCGTTCGCCCCTTCGCCCACGATCTCCGCGTCATGCGGGCGGAAGAACAAACGCGCCGCCCCGCCCATGCCCGCCAGCGTCGCCGGCGGCACGTCCAGCAGCCTATCGAAGGCGATCACCCGGTCGCCGTCCACCGTCACCGGCACCTGGTTCGATTCCCCCACGAAATCGAACACGAAGGCGCTGGCCGGCTCGTCATAGATTTGCTGCGGCGTCGCCACCTGCTCGATCACGCCATGGTCCATCACCACCACGCGATCGGCCAGCTCCAGCGCCTCGTCCTGATCGTGCGTCACGAAGATGGAGGTCAGTCCCATCCGGTCGTGCAGCTCGCGCAGCCAGCGGCGCAGATCCTTTCGGACGCGCGCGTCCAGCGCCCCGAACGGCTCGTCCAGCAGCAGCAGGCGCGGCTCGATCGCCAGCGCGCGGGCCAGCGCCACCCGCTGCCGCTGCCCGCCCGAAAGCTGCGCCGGATAGCGGTTGCCGAGCTGGCCGAGCTGGACGAGATCAAGCAGCTTCTGCACCCGATCGCGTATCTCCGCCTTGGCGGGGCGGTCGCGCCGCTTGCGGATGGTGAGGCCGAAGGCGACATTGTCCGCCACCGTCATGTGGCGGAACAGCGCATAATGCTGGAACACGAAGCCGACGCCGCGATCGGCCACCTTCAGGTCGGTTATGTCCTCGCCGTCGTAGAATACGCGGCCATGATCCGGAAATTCCAGCCCCGCCACGATACGCAGCAAGGTCGTCTTGCCCGATCCGGACGGCCCGAGCAGCGCCAGGAACTCACCCGGCTCGATCTCCAGATTGATGTCGCCAAGCGCCGTGAACCCGCCGAAGCTCTTGCCGATAGTGTCGAGCCTGATGCTCAATGCCCGGTCCCCTTGCCGTGATAGTCATAGCGCCATTCAAGCAGGCTCTTCAGCACCAGGGTGACGAGGGCCAGCAGCGCCAACAGCGAAGCGACGGCGAAGGCAGCGATGAAATTATACTCGTTGTAGAGAATTTCGACATGCAGCGGCATGGTGTTCGTCTCGCCCCGGATATGCCCGGAAACGACGGAAACCGCACCGAATTCCCCCATGGCGCGCGCATTGCAGAGCAGCACGCCGTAAAGCAGGCCCCAGCGGATGTTGGGCAGGGTGGCGTGCCAGAAGGTCTGCCAGCCGGTCGCGCCCAGCGACAGCGCCGCCTCCTCGTCGTCACGGCCCTGCTCCGCCATCAGCGGGATCAGCTCGCGCGCGACGAAGGGGAAGGTGACGAAGATCGTCGCCAGCACCATGCCCGGCACCGCGAAGATGATCTGGATGTCATGCTCCGCCAGCCACGGCCCCAGCCAGCCCTGCGCGCCGAACAACAGCACGTAGATCAGGCCCGACACCACCGGCGACACCGAAAACGGCAGGTCGATGAAGGTGATGAGGATGCTCTTGCCCGGAAAATCGAACTTGGTGATGGCCCAGGCTGCGGCGATGCCGAAGACGATATTGGCCGGCACGCTGATCGCGGCGACCAGCAGGGTCAGGCGGATGGCCGCCAGCGCATCCGGCTCGACAATCGCGTCGAGATAGGCGCCGATGCCGCCGGCCAGCGCCTGCGCGAACACCACCAGCAGCGGCATCAGCAGGAAAAGGCCGAAGAAGCCGAGGCCGATCGCCATGATGACGGCGCGGGCCAGCCGCGATTCCGAAGTGGCTCCGTTGCGCATCAGTCCACCGTCCGCTTCCGGCTCCACGCCTGCAGCAGGTTGATGACGAGCAGCAGCGAGAAGGAGGCGATCAGCATCACCGTCGCGATGCCCGTCGCCCCCTGATAATCATATTGTTCGAGCTGGGTGATGATCAGCAGCGGCGCGATTTCCGTGCGATAAGGCATGTTGCCGGCGATGAAGATCACCGATCCATATTCGCCCACGCCCCGCGCGAAGGCCATGGCAAAGCCGGTCATCAAAGCCGGGAAGATGGCGGGCAGGATCACGCGGCGGAAGGTCTGCGCCCGCGTCGCGCCCAGCGATGCCGCCGCCTCCTCCACGTCCCGGCTCACATCGGCGAGCACGGGTTCCACGGATCGGACGACGAAAGGCAGGCCGATGAAGATCAGGGTGATGACCACGCCCACCCAGGTGAAGGCCACCTGGATGCCCAGCGGCTCCAGCACCCGCCCGATCCAGCCATTGGCGGTGTAGAGCGTGGTGAAGGCGATGCCGGCCACGGCGGTGGGCAGGGCAAAGGGCAGATCGACCAGCGCGTTCACCACCCGCTTGCCGGGAAAGTCGTAACGCACCAGCATCCAGGCGATCAGCAGGCCGAACACCGCATTGATGAAGGCCGCCCCCAGCGACGCGCCGAAGCTCAGCCGATAGGCAGCGATGGCGCGTTCGGAGAGCGCGACGTCCGCGAAATGCTGCCACCCCATTCCCGCCGTCTTGATGAAGACGGCCGAAAGCGGGATCAGCACGATCAGGCACAGCCATGTCAGGCTGAGGCCGAAGGTCAAGCCGAAGCCGGGGATGATCGATGGCGCCCGGAACAGCGGACGCCGCCTCACCCGGCCCCGCGGCCCGTCGGCGGCAAGCGAAGTCATGCGGTTCGCCTCAGCGCTTGATCTTGGCGAAGATCGTATCGAACACGCCGCCATCCGCGAAATATTTCGCCTGCGCCGCCTTCCAGCCGCCGAAATCCTTGTCGATGGTGACGAGGTTCAGCGTCGGGAAGGTCGCGGCATAGCGGGCGGCCACCTGCGGATCGCGCGGGCGATAGAAGTTGCGCGCGATCACGTCCTGCGCCTCGGGCGTGTAGAGATATTCGAGATAGGCCTTGGCGACCTCGGCGGTGCCATGCTTCTTCACATTGCCGTCGACCACGGCGACCGAAGGCTCCGCCAGGATGGAGATGGACGGCACGACGATCTCGAACTTGCCAGCTCCCATCTCCTTCTGGGCGAGGAAGGCCTCATTCTCCCAGGTGATCAGCACGTCGCCGATATTGCGCTCGACGAAGGTGGTGGTGGAACCGCGCGCACCCGAATCGAGCACCGGCACATTGGCCAGCAGCTTCGATACATAATCCTGCGCCGCAGCTTCCGATCCGCCTGCCTTGCGGCCATAGGCCCAGGCCGCCAGGAAGTTCCAGCGCGCGCCGCCGCCGGTCTTGGGATTGGGGGTGATCACCTTCACGCCCGGCTTCACCAAGTCGTTCCAGTCGCGGATATTCTTGGGGTTGCCCTTGCGGACGAGGAACACGATCGTCGAGGTATAGGGCGCGCTGTTATCCGGCAGGCGCTGGCGCCAGGCGGGATCGAGCAGGCCCGGCTTCGCGGCGGCGATGGCATCGATGTCGTAGGAAAGCGCCAGCGTGGCGACATCCGCCTCCAGCCCGTCCTGGATCGCGCGCGATTGCTTGCCCGATCCGCCGTGGCTCATCTTGAAGCTCACCGTCTGGCCATGGTCCGCCTTCCAGTGGTTGGCGAAGCCGGCGTTGATCTCCTTGTAGAGCTCGCGCGTCGGATCATAGGAAACGTTGAGCAGGACGACACCGTCGCCCGGCGCCTTGCCGCCGGAACAGCCGGTGAGCGCAACCGCGCCCAGAAGCATGGCGATAGTCAGATTTCGTCTGCTGATGGGCATGATGGCCGTTTTCCTCCCACACGCCCTCATATCTCGATCACCAGAGTAGAGAACAAAGCAATCTTTGGCGAAGGCGAAGCTGCCGTTGCGGCCGCCAGCCGGCGGCCTCCGAAACGGCGAGGGCAATTGCATTTCATTGCCCCCTACCTAACGGAGCCGGCAGCGGAATCCTACCTTCGGTCGGCATATTGCCGGGCAGGCGGGCTGGATGGGCGGGCCGACGCTCCCGCTGGCGGCGATCCGCCCTAGATCGCCTCCGTCGCGGCGATATCGGCGCCGTTCGCCGCGATGCGGATGGGCTCCATGTGCGCCGGCGTGGAGCGGGACGGCTCTGGACGGGGAAGCGCCGATCCGTTGAGCCCGCGCACCACTGCCCAGATCGCCGCCTGCGTGCGGTTCATCACGTGCAGCTTGCGCAGGATCGCCTTGATATGGACCTTCACGGTCGCCTCGGTGATGTTCAGCCGCCGGGAAATCACCTTGTTCGCCTCGCCCACGGCCAGGCATTTCAATATCTCGATCTCGCGATCGGAAAGCTTCGCGGTCGCCCGGTTCGCCTCCCAGTCGCTGGACGCATAGCCGAAATGCAGATTGGCCAGCGATTCGACGAGGCGCGACGGCACCACCCGCTGGCCAAGCGCGACCATGTTGAGCGCGGCCGCCACCTGCTCGCAGGAAACCTCCTTCTCGAGCACGCCGTCCACGCCCGACTCGAGCGCCTGCATCGCATATTCCATGTCCGCCCCGTCGACGAACATGGCAATCCGCATTTCGGGAAATCGCTTCCTGATTTCAGTGAGTTCGCTGGCATTGAAGGCAGCGTCGCCATCCACCACAAGGATATCGGCCGGCGACCGGGCAAGATCGGCCTCCAGCGCGTTCCAGCCGCCGGCGGCTGCGACGACATTGAAGGCGCCGTTCGCCAGCACCCGGCGCAGGCCTTCACGGACCAGCTCATAAGGAGCGAGAATCGCTATACTAATTGTACACTGCATGATTAATCCCCAAAACCATGCCATTAGGTGCGACCCTGAATCACTCCTTTTCTATCGGCCCGTCTCCATGTTGATACTCCTCAATAGTATCGAGAAATCCGAAAGGACGCTCTCACACTATTAACCAATTTTCAACTTTTTATGGAATCTTGACTGCTTGGAGGCACATTCCGATCTCGTCACGACCCCAGCCGTTCTTCAGGCGATTTGCCATCCGATTTGATTCTCAAGGATATTCGGCGCGGAGCGACCGGCGGCCACGCGAGCGGGGTCACACGCCGGGCAGCGCCTGATCGGCCCTGCCCCAGCCCGCCAGATCGCGGGAGACCGCGCGGCGGACCAGATCGTCCACATCGCCGACATGCCAGGGCGCGGGCCTGTCCAGCGCGCGCAATTCCTCCCAGGTCAGAGGCGCTGCGACCAGGGCGCCCTCCCTCGCCCTGGCGGAATAGGGCATCACCGCCGTCGCACCCCGCTCGTTGCGCAGATAATCGACGAAGATGCGCCCCTTCCGCCGCGCCTTGGCCAAGGCCGAGGTGAAGCGCTGGGGCTGGGTCTCCGCCAGCGCTGTCGCGAAGCGGCGGGCGAAATCCTTGACCTCCGGCCATTCCGCTTCCGGCCGGAGCGGCGCCACGACATGGACGCCCTTTCCGCCCGTGACCATCGCGAAGGTCGCCAGGCCGATGGCGGCAAGCTCGTCGCGGATATGGGCGGCGGCGGCCGTGACCTCGCCGAATTCCAGCCCCTCGTCCGGGTCGAGATCGAAGACCAGCCGGTCCGGCCGCTCGATATCGGCGATCGGGGCGCCCCAGCCGTGGAATTCGATCGTGCCCATCTGCACGCAGGCGAGCAGGCCGGCGGCATCCTCGATATAGAGATAGGGCTCCTCGCCCCCGTCCTTTTCGCGGATGGGGATGTGGTGGACATGATCGCCGAAGCTGCCGGCATCATGCTTCTGGAAGAAGCATTTTCGCGCCCGGCCCTGCGGGCAACGGACCAGGCTGATCGGCCGGTTCGCAACCCAGGGCAGCATCGCCGGCGCGATCGCCTCATAATAATCGGCGAGCGCGCCCTTGGTGATTCCGGCATCGGGGAAGATCACCCGATCGCGATTGGTGATCCGCACGGGGCTGGGCGATCGTTCGGCAAGCTCGGCCACGGGCACTTCCTCCTCCCGGATGACGGCTTCGGCGGGCTTGTCCTCGCGCAGGCCGATATAGCTCGGGTGGCGGAGGACGCCGTCGCCCGTGAATTCCGTGAAGGCGACCTCCACGACCAGCCGGGGTTCGATCCAATGGGCGCCGCGGGTCGCGGCACGGGGAGCAGAGACCGGGGCCGTGGCGGTTTCGAGCGGCTTCATCGCGGCGAGCAGGCGATCGATCTCGGCCATGTCGAAGCCGGTGCCGACCTTGCCGGCGTAACGCAACCCGCCCTCCTCGTTGAGGCCGAGGAGCAGGGATCGGAAGCCCCTGTTCCTATCCGACGAGGTCCAGCCCAGCAGCACGAATTCCTGGCGGTGGAGGCACTTCACCTTCACCCAGCTGCCGGATCGCCCGCCGGCATAGGCCGCGTCCGCCCGTTTCGAGACAACGCCCTCCAGCCCCGCCTTGCACGCCTGCTGGAAAAAGGCCTCGCCCCGGCCGGCCACGTGATCGGCATAATGCAGATGATCGCCGCCCGCCCCGATCAGCGCCGCCAGCCGCTGTTTGCGCTCGAGGAGCGGCAGCGCCGTCAGATCCTCGCCATCGAGGGCGAGGAGATCGAAGGCGAAGAAGATGATCGCCGCCGGATCGCCCTTGAGCGCGGCCTGGAGCGCCTGGAAGCTGGACCGCCCTTCCGCATCCAGCACCACCGCCTCGCCGTCGATCAGCGCGGAACGGACGGCAAGGCCGGCGGCCTCGGCGACGACAGCGGGAAAGCGATCCGACCAGTCGAGGCCGGAGCGGGTATAGGCCCGCGCCTTGCCGCCCACCGCCAGCAGCAGGCGATAGCCGTCATATTTCAGCTCATGCAGCCAACGGTCGCCGGCGGGCGCATGATCGACCAGCGTGGCAAGCTGCACCGGCCGGAAGGGCGGAGGCGAATCCGCGCGGCCCCGCATCGTGGCGGGCTTCGCCTTCCCCGTCCCGGCCGCCGCCTTCGCGGTGGCCCGCTTCGGCGGGGCCGCGCCATCGGCGATCTCGGCCATGCTGCGCCCGCTTTCCACGCTGGTGAGATATTGGCCGACCAGATCGTCCGGCCCGCCCGCGAAATCATCGTCCACCTTGCGGAGCAGCCAGTTCTCGCGCTTTTCCCCGGCGCGGGGCTTGAGGCGGACGAGCAGCCATTCCCCCTTCATCCGGCGGCCATGGAGGATGAAATGGAGATGGCCTTCCTCGAGCGTGCGGCGCGGGTCCTTGCCGGGCATCGGCTCCCACGTGCCCTCGTCCCACAGCATCACCGTGCCGCCGCCATATTGGCCCTTGGGGATGGTGCCTTCGAAATGGGCGTAATCGAGCGGATGATCCTCCGTCCGCACCGCCAGCCGCTTGTCCGCCGGATCGGGGCTGGGGCCGCGCGTGACCGCCCAGCTTTTCAGCACGCCGTCCATTTCCAGCCGGAAATCATAATGGAGCCGGGTGGCATCATGCTTCTGGACGACGAAGCCGTGCCCCGATGCCGGCCGCGTCGCACCGGAAGGTTCGGCCGTGCGGCTGAAATCGCGCATCGCGCGATAGCGATCGAGCGCCGCCTCGCCCTTCGCCGCCGCCCTCACTTTGGGTTTCGGCCGGGGTTTGCCCGCGGCGCGGGACACGGCGGATTTCGCGCGCGCCATGGCCGGTCAGGCCCGCTTGCGGCTGGCGGCGCGGCCGGGCTTGGCCTTCGCCGCCGGCGCCTTGCGCGCGGCCGGCTTGGCGGCGGGTTTCTTGGTCGAGGCGGATTTGCCGGCGGCGCCCCGGCCGGGGGGATTGTCCAGCGACCGCTTGAGCGCCGCCATCAGATCGATCACGTTGCCGCCGCGCGGCGCGGGGGCCTCGTCCGCCTCGATGCTGATCGCCCGGCCCTTCTTCTTGCGTTCGATCAGCGCCTTCAGCGCGTCGACATAGCGATCGTGGAACTCGGCGGCGTCGAACCTGCCGGCCTTCTTGTCGATCAGGGTTTCGGCCATGTCGAGCAGTTCGGGATCGGGCCTGGCATCCCCGATGCCCCGGAAATAGCTGGCGGCCTTGTTCACCTCGTCCGCATAGCGCAGCGTTTCCAGCACCATGCCGCGCCCGCAGGGCTTGAGGCTGACGACATATTCGCGCCCGCGCATGGCAAGCTGGCCCAGCCCAATCTTGCGGGTGCGGCGCAGCGCCTCCCGCAGCACGATGAAGGCTTCCTCGGCCAGATCGTCCGCCGGGACGACATAATAGGGCTTTTCGAAATAGATCGGATCGATATCGTCGCTGTCGACGAACTGGGTCAGCTCCAGCGTCTTGCGGCTTTCCAGCTTGACGCCTTCGATCTCCTTCTCGTCGAGGAGGACATATTCTCCCTTCTCATATTCGAAGCCCTTGATGATCTCGTCCGTATCCACCGGGCCGATGCCGGGCACGACCTTCTCATAGCGGATGCGCTTGCCCGAAGGCTCGTGGATCTGGTGGAAGGCGATGGTCGCGCCGCTCTTCGTCGCGGGGAATATCTCCACCGGGATCGATACCAATGCGAGCCTGATCTGGCCGCGCCAACTGGGCCGTGCCGCCATCGCGGTCCCTCCATGAGCGCCCTTCCCACCCCTCAATCCGGGAGGAGGGCGGAGGTTCCGCCGGATCGCCGGGGCGGCGTCCTGGGGCCGCAGGATCGAACGGGTTGGCCGGACGTTCTGGGATGATCGCCGCCACGGGCGATCGTTCGCGCGCGGCCCCCGGCCCGGCCTTCCGGGCGCCATTGCCAGGGGAGAGATGAGATGAGCATCGCACCCAAGCTCCGCCAGTTCCTGGACGACGAGCATGCCGATTACGACCTCGTGGTCCACCCGCCGACCAAATCGGCGATGCAGACCGCCAGCCTCGCCCACATCCCGCCCGATCGGCTGGCCAAGGCGGTGCTGCTGGATACGGAAGGGGATTATCTGCTGGCCGTGCTGCCATCGGACTGCAAGGTGCAGCTGGGCGACCTGCGGGCCGAGCTGGGGCAGAAGCCCCGGCTGGCCGGCGAGGACGAGGTGGGCCTGATCTTCGACGATTGCGCGATCGGCGCGGTGCCGCCCTTCGGCACGCGCTACGGCGTCGTCACCATCGTCGACGACAGCCTGGAGGACCAGCCCGACATCTATTTCGAGGCCGGCGACCATGCCTCGCTGATCCACATGGACGGCGGCGAGTTCGCCCGCCTGTGTGCCGATGCCCGCCACGGCCGCTTCAGCGAGCGCTGGTCGGTCATGGAATAAGGGAGATGGCGACCGCCTGCGGGAAAGGCTTGCAGGCGGCCGCGCCGGGCCTTATGGCGCGCCCGCGCCGGCTTGACCGGTCAGGCGGAAGACAATAATACGCACTATTGCGAATCTTTCGCATTAAAGCGATTGTGAGCGGGGCTAAACAAATCCGCGCTTCGAAAATCGCGACACGCATATCATAGGGGCGGCGGGCGGCCTGGCTGGGCCGGATGCCGCCCGTGTATCGGAGCAACTGGCGAGGATGGACGACCGGACAGGCACGCGATCTCGCGCATTCACCGCCACCGTCACCGCAAGCTGAGGACAATCATGTACCTGTTCACCGATCGCCTGGCCATCCGGGCTTACGCCGCCCAGCGGAACGCAAGGCCGTGAGCGAGATGCAGCCCGCGCTCGCGCCTTCCACCGCGCTTTCGGTGGAGGAGGTTCGTTCCGTGCGCCACTGGAACGAGCATCTGTTCAGCTTCTCGATCACCCGCCCGGCCAGCTTCCGCTTCCGTTCGGGCGAATTCGTGATGATCGGCCTGCCCGGCGACAACCGCCCGCTGCTGCGCGCTTATTCGATCGCGAGCCCGGCTTATTCGGACGAGCTGGAATTCCTGTCGATCAAGGTGCCGGACGGTCCGCTCACCTCGCGCCTGCAGAAGATCCAGCCGGGCGACCAGCTCTTCCTCGGCCGCAAGCCCACCGGCACGCTGGTGACGGATGCGCTGCTGCCCGGCAAGCGGCTGTTCCTGCTTTCCACCGGCACGGGCCTTGCCCCCTTCCTCAGCCTGGTGCGCGATCCGGACGTGTATGAATATTACGAGCAGATCGTGCTCGTCCATTGCGTGCGCCATGTCAGCGACCTCGCCTTCCGCGACGTGCTGGAGGCCCAGCTTGCCGATGATCCGCTGGTGCAGGATCAGGCGCTGGTCCAGTTCAGCTACCTGCCGACGGTGACGCGCGAGCCGTTCCACACCAGCGGCCGCATCCCGGCGCTGATCGAAAGCGGCCGCCTGTTCGACGGGCTGAACGGGCCGCGCCACCTCGATCCCGAAACCGATCGCATCATGCTGTGCGGCAGCATGGACATGATCCGCGATCTCGCCGCCCAGTTCGACGGCATCGGCTTCGAGGAAGGATCGAACGCCAAGCCCGGCCATTATGTGATCGAGCGGGCCTTCGTCGGCTGACACGGACCTCCAGGGCGCCCACCCGCCCTGGAGCCCCGAAAGCCGATGGGCATCCCCAAATATGATGCCCCATGATGACGCCGTGCCGGCGCGGGCTGGCATCGCGTTGCCCCTGTCGAGCCTCCTCCGGCATGATCGTCGCCGCCGACGATGCCAGCCTGCGCTGGCATGGCGTTGGAGAGATGGGCGCGGAGGATAAGCAAGCCCTCCCCGCCTTCGTCATGCTGAACCCGTTTCAGCATCCATCCATCGACGCAGACGAAGCTCGATTTGGGGAACGCCCCCGAACAGGGCCTGGTGGCGCCGCATCTTCCAGGTCGGCCCCATCAGGATGGCCTTCCGCTGAACCGGACAGGCCAGCGCGGGATCAGCCGCGCGGCGAAAGCCGGCCGGCGCGATAGTCCGCGACCGCCAGCATCAGCCCGCGAATCTCGGCCATCGGCACCGTGGCGCGGACACCGGCATCGCCGTCCGCTTCCTTGAACTTCACGTCCCAGCCCTGCGCCCCTCCGTCGACGATGGCGGCCAGCACGCCCTCCTCGATCGGGAAGACCAGCTCGCTCGTCAGCGGGCAGGCGCCGTTGAACTCGCCGGTGGAGCAGACATCCTCGCCGCGCCTGTCGCCAGCGATCGGGCGGATGGCGAGCGTGCCGTCCGCCAGCCGGTAATGGACGGCGGCATAATCGCGCCGCTGGCCGATATAGCGCACCTGCTGATGCACCTCATAGCGCGTAGAACCGCTCCGCCGGTCGATCCGGGCGACGAGATAGCCATCCCCCCAGGTGCCACCGTCGAGCCGGACCTGCCGGGCATGGGCCGTGCGGGTGGAAAGAAGGGTGTCGGGTTCCAGATCGTCCGCCGCGACGGTGATCGCGGTGCGGAAGGCGGCCGCGTCCGGTGGGGAAACGCCGCCCGCCACCGCCGGCCCCGTGGCCAGCGCAGCCGCCAGAACAGCCAGGACCGGAACGGACACGCGCATCGCAACCTCCATCGTCAGGCCGCCGAACATGGTCAACGGCATATAAAGGATAGGCCCGGCCGGCGGTGCCTGACACGGAAAATCTTGCCGGAATCGCCCCATCGTCCGATATCGGGACGGCCGGATCGTTTCCGGCTTGCATTTTCCTTGTGAGGAAATGTTGCCCATGCGCCAGCACCGGCAAATTCAAGGGCATAAGCGCCGCGCGATCGTTGACGCGGGGATTTGGCCACCTATTTCCTTGCCGAGATGAATCCATTGACCGTCCCGCATCCATGACCGCGCCGTCGATCCTGCTCGTCGAGGATGATCCGCCGCTGCGCACGCTGACCACGCGGGCGCTGCAGGAGAACGGCTATGTCGTCCGCCCGGCGGCGACAGCGGCCGAAATGTGGGCGACCTTCGATGCCGGCCCCGTCGATCTGGTGCTGCTGGACATCATGTTGCCCGGCACCAGCGGCATCGACCTCTGCCAGATGATCCGCCGCAAGAGCGACGTGCCGATCATCTTCATCAGCGCCAAGGGCAGCGAGACCGACCGGGTGGTCGGGCTGGAGCTTGGCGCCGACGATTATCTCGCCAAGCCGTTCAGCACGCGCGAGCTGGTGGCCCGCATCCGCGCCGTGCTCCGCCGCGGCGGGCTGGAGCAGCGCGGCAACGGCGTGCCCTCGCAGAAGGCGCGGTTCGATGGCTGGACGGTCGATTTCTCCCGGCGGGAGCTTTATTCGGAAAGCGGCGCGCTGATCTCGCTCACCGGCGCGGAGTTCGATCTGCTGGCGAGCTTCCTCAGCCATCCGCAGCGGGTGATCGCGCGCGAACGGCTGATCGAGCTGTCCCGCGCCCGGATCGGCGATTCCTCCGATCGCAGCATCGACGTGCTGGTCAGCCGCCTGCGCCGGAAACTTTCCACCGGCAGCAGGCCCGCGCCGATCATCACGGTGCGCGGCGTCGGCTACATGCTGAACACGCCCGTCACCCGCGACTGACCGGCCGTGCTGGGGCGCCCCTCGCTCGGCCTGCTCGGGCGGATTGTCGCGATCATCCTGCTGACGGTGACGATCGAGTTCGCCGCCAGCACCCTGCTCTACGAACGCGCCAGCGAATTCTCGATCAAGGAAGATGAGGCCCGGCGGCTGGCCGAGCATCTCGTGATCGTCCACCGGCTGATCGGGGAGCGCCCGCCCGCCGAGCGGCCCGCGATCGCCAGCTATCTTTCCACCGATCGCTACAGCGTCCACTGGCAGCGCTCCTCGCCCGAACCCCGCCCGCTCGCGCCCGAGCTTCGCGTGATGCGCGATCAGGTGGTGGAGTGGGAACCCGCGCTCGCCCGCAGCGACCTGCGCCTCCAGCTCGCCTCGCCCGGCCGGCACGACATCGTCGTCGGCACCCTCACGCTGGAGGACGGGACGTGGATACACTTCAAGATGCACGATCTGGTCTCGGGCTGGAGCCTCCAGCTCAACCGCATCGTGCTGGCGCTGGTGCCGGCGATCGCGCTCGCGGTGCTGGGCGGGCTGCTCGTCCGGCGGACGCTCCGCCCGCTCAACATGCTCGGCCAGGCGGCGGAACGGATCGGGCGCGGCGAAAGCGCGATCGTGCGCGAACAAGGCCCGCGCGAGGTGCGCAACCTGATCCGCGCCTTCAACCGCATGCAGGAACAGATCCAACGGATGTTCGCCGATCGCACCCAGGCGCTGGCCGCCGTGGGCCATGACCTACGCACCCCGCTCGCCCGGCTCCAGCTCCGCCTCGAAGGCGCCGCCGACCGCGATCTGCGCCATGCGGCGGAGGAGGACGTGGCCGAGATGGAGGCGATGATCGGATCGCTGCTCGCCTATCTGGGCGGCGAGAACGATCCCGAGCCCGCCACCCGCACCGACCTTGCCGTGCTACTGGCGACGCTGGTCGACGATTTCGGCGATGCCGGCGCAGCGACCCGCTATGAAGGGCCGGACCATCTGGAGGTGGAGCTGCGCCCCAACGGCATCAAGCGCGCGGCCTACAACCTGATCGACAATGCCCACCACCATGGCGACGACGTGGTGGTGAGCCTGGCCGAATGGCCGGACGCCATCGTGCTCCGCGTCGAGGATAACGGCCCCGGCATCCCGCCCGAACGGATGGCCGAGGTGCTCCAGCCCTTTGCCCGGCTCGATCCCGCGCGCAGCCGCAACACCAAGGGGCTCGGCCTCGGCCTCGCCATCGTCCAGCAGATGGTGGCGCGGGAGAAGGGATCGCTCACCCTCTCCAACCGCGCGCAAGGGGGATTGCGGGCGGAAATCGTGCTGCCGAAACGCTCTGCCGGGCAGCAATGATTCCTTACGCCAACGCTGCTCCGCAGCAATAGCCGATCCTTAATTTCCGAAGATGAAGGCGGCGGCGCGCCCGCTGCCCCCATTCATCGAGGAAATCGCCATGAACGAGCTTATCGGGCGTGTCTTCCATTTCGAGAAGCAGGTTTTCCCAAGCCAGATCGACCTTTATTCGAAGCTGGCCGCCGACGGGCAATTCCCCAAGGCGCTGATGATATCCTGCGCGGACTCCCGCGTCGTGCCGGAACATATCATGCAGGCGCAGCCGGGCGACCTGTTCGTCTGCCGCAATGCGGGAAACATCGTCCCGCCCTTCGCCACCGCCAATGGCGGCGTATCCTCCACGGTCGAATATGCCGTGGTGGCCTTGGGCGTGCGCGACATCATCGTCTGCGGCCATTCGGATTGCGGCGCGATGAAGGCGCTGGTCAATCCGGCCAGCCTGGAAACCATGCCCAACGTCGCCGCCTGGCTGCGCCATTCCTCCGCCGCCCAGCGCGTCGCGGCGGAAAGCTACCCGGAAGGCGGGGATGACAATACCCGCGTGCGGATCATGGCGCTGGAGAATATCGTCGCCCAGCTCGCCCATCTGCGCACCCACCCGTCCGTCGCGGCCGGCATCGCGCGCGGCGAAATCTCGCTGCACGGCTGGTTCGTCGACATCCATGCCGGCGCCATCCTGGGGCTGGACGGCGTGACCGGCCGCTTCATGCCGCTGCGCGACGACCGCCCCCTGCCCGTGGCGCTGCCCGCCGCCCGCCGCCTTGCGGCCGATGTGGTGCAGCTTGAGGCTGCGGAGTGAGCAACATGGTTGCGTCTGAGAAGAAGAGCGGCTGGATCGCGCGGGATTTCACCGCATCGATCGTCGTGTTCCTGGTGGCGATGCCGCTCTGCATGGGCATCGCCGTCGCATCCGGCGTGCCGCCGGAAAAGGGCCTGATCACCGGCATCATCGGCGGCATCGTCGTGGGCCTGCTGGCGGGTTCGCCGCTGCAGGTGAGCGGCCCGGCCGCCGGCCTTGCGGTGATCGTGTTCGAAATCGTCCAGCAGCAGGGTCTTTCGGCGCTGGGGCCGATCCTGGTGCTGGCCGGCGCCATCCAGGTCGTGGCCGGCATCTTCCGCCTGGGCGGCTGGTTCCGCGCAATCTCGCCCGCCGTCGTCCACGGCATGCTGGCCGGCATCGGCCTGCTGATCGTGGTGGGCCAGTTCCATGTGCTGTTCGATGCCAAGCCGCTGCCCAACGGGCTTGAGAACCTGATCGCCATCCCCGGCCGCGTGCTGGGCCTGTGGCCGGCGGACGGGCACCCGGCGGTGCCGGCGCTCGCCATCGGCCTGCTGTCGATCGGTGCCACCCTGATCTGGGAAAAGGTGCGCCCCGCCTCGATGCGGCTGGTGCCGGGCGCGCTGGTCGGCGTGGTGATCGCGACCTTGACGGCCTTCTTCCTGGCGCTGGACGTCGCCCGCGTCGACGTGCCGGAATCGATCGTCGCCGCCGTGGCGGTGCCGTCGTCGGGCGACCTGCTCGGCGTCTTCTCGCCCGCGCTGCTGGCGACGGCCTTCGCCATCGCCTTCATCGCCAGCGCCGAGACGTTGCTGTCGGCGGCCGCCGTCGATCGCATGCACGATGGCGTGCGCACCGATTACAACAAGGAACTGCGCGCCCAGGGCGTGGGCAACCTGCTCTGCGGCTTTGCCGGCGCGCTGCCGATGACGGGCGTGATCGTCCGCAGCTCCGCCAACGTGCAGGCCGGCGCCGTGACGCGCATGTCGGCGGTGCTGCACGGCGTCTGGATCCTCGGTTTCGTGGCGGCCCTCCCCTGGCTGCTGCGCGAGATCCCGATGGCGGCGCTGGGCGGCATCCTCGTCGTCACCGGCTGGCGCCTCGTCAGCCTCCAGCATGTCCGCCACCTGTTCCACAATCACGGGCCCCTACCCGCCGTGATCTGGGCGGCGACGCTGGTGATGGTGGTGGCGACCGATCTGTTGACCGGCGTGCTGGTGGGCCTTGGCCTCTCGCTGATCGAGATCGTGCCGAACCTCAAGCGCCTGAAGCTGAACGTGGACCAGCGTGAAGCCGAGGATGCGTGCGAGATCCGGCTGGACGGCGTGGCGAGCTTCGTCTCGCTGCCCAAGCTCTCCGCCGCGCTGGATGCGGTGCCCACCGGCAAGCCGGTGCGGGTGAACTGCGAGAATCTGCGTTCGGTCGACCATACCTGCGCGGAGATGCTGGCCGAATGGTTCCAGCGCCGCCGCGCCGGGGGAGCCATTGTCGAGGCGCATGGCGCGAAGGGCCGCATCGCCGGCATGCTGGCACCGGCCTGAGCGCATGGGAGGGATGGCGGGAAAAGGCCGTCCCTCCCCTTTTTGCTTCGACCGCCGCTGGCTTCACGAAGCCGCGGTCAGAGCCGCTCCATCCGGAGCCATTCGTCCTTCCCGGCCCACGCCCTGGAGAAAGCCTGCCGCGCCGCCGCGGCTTCCGATTTGCGTCCCTGCGCCGCCTCGCTCCGCGACAGGCCGTAGAGCACCCAGCCGTTGCGCGGCGCGCGCGCCAGCGCCGTGCGGAAGGCCTGGCTGGCTTCGTCATAGCGGCCGGCAAGGAACAGCGCGGCGCCCAGGGACTGGTGGACGGGATAATACCAGTAAGGCGGTTCCATATAAGGCAGCGTGCCTTCGATGGTTATCGCCGCGCGATAGAAACCGGCCGCCTCGTCATACCGCCCCTGCGCCGTCGCCAGCCGCCCCTGCGCCACCGCCTTGGCAAGCGCGATCAGGTCCGGCGCCGGCATGCCCTGCGCGACCATATCGGCAAAGGCATCCGACGCGAGGAGCGCATCCATCGCCTTGATCTCGCCATCGAAAGCCGCGCGATCCTTGCGCCCGGCATGCGCGACGGCGCGCGCATAATGGCGCATCGCCGCGGCATAAGGCAGCCGCGCATCCGGCGCGGGCATGGCGAGAATTTCGTCCGGCGCGGCGAACTGCGCCATCGCCTGGTAAGGCGCGGCGTCGATCGCCTGTATCCAGGCTATCTTCGCCGATGTCTCGGGATCGAGCACGGTCCTCAGCCGCGCCGCCTCGCGGATCGCCGTATCCATGTCGCCCGCCATCTGCGCCGACGTCACGATGAAATGGATATTGTGCGGATAATAGCCGTAGCGCACCAGGCTGCGATCGTCCGTCGCGCGGATGAACGCTTCGTCCGAACGCACGGCGGCGATGTTGACCCGGATGGAATCGGAATAGCGGCCGAGCACGTAGTAGATATGGCCCGGCATGTGGACGAGATGCGCGGCGCTGGGCGCGACCGGGCTGGAAAGGCGATCGGCGGCGGCTTCCGCCCGCTTCGCGTCGCTGGCTTCGACCAGATGGATATAGAGGTGCGCGGCCTGCGGGTGGGCGGGATTGCGGGCGAGCACCGCCTCGACGAGGCGCACGGCCTCGCCGGTCCGGCCGATCGGCGTTGTCTTGTCGGCTTCCCAATAGTTCCACGGCGTCGTGTCCATGGCCGCCTCGGCCGCCAGCACCGCCACATCGTCGTCGCCCGGAAAGCGCCGCGCCGCCGCCAGCATGGCATCGGCATAGGCGGCATCCAGCGCGGCGCGATCCGCCGCCGGATCACGCGAATAGCGCAGCGCCACCGCCTCGATCAGCGCCTTTTCCATCGGCGATGCCCGGTCGCGCAGCGCCATGGCTCGGTCCATCGCATCGAGCGCCGCCGCCCGGTCGCGGTCGTCCATGGGCGCGTTGATGTTCGGCCCGAGCGCCACGGCCTCCCCCCACCAGCACATCGCGCAATCGGGATCGAGCCGCTGGGCCTCGCGGAAGGACCGGACCGCGCCCGCATGGTTGAAGCCATAGGAAAGCAGCAGGCCCTGGCTGAAATAGCGTCGCGCCTGCAGGCTGGCCGTCGTCACCGGAAAGGGCGATCCGGCCAGATCGTCATAAAGCGGGATCGGCAGGGCCGCGCTTGCCGGCGCCGCGAACGCCGCGGCGACGAGCAGCCTGGCGGCCAGCACCGATCCGGCGCGCTGCGCGCCGCAAAGCGTGCCGGCGATACGGCTGGGGTCGAGCGCCGCAAGGATCGCAGGCGACAGGCGCGGCTCCATGGAGAAGCTTGTCAGCGAAAGACCCGCTCCGGCCAGGATCGCGGCTTTAACGAAGGCCCCCATGCTTCATCCCCTTCCCCAAAGGTTCGGGCCGACTGGTCCTGGCGGGCTGCTATCATGCCCAGGCTTGCGGCCACAAACGCGCAATCGGATAGCCGCGACGGATATTGCGATTGATGCCAGCCCTGATCCGGGGCCACCCTTCTCCTGCGATCGGTGCATTTCCGCCGGTTCGAAAATTCGCGCTTTGCCCGGCTGCCGCCCCTTTGCCGCCGCATTCGCTTGGCAAGCGGCCGGGCACAGCATTAAGGACGCTTTCCATGAGCAATCGCGACGAAACCTTCGCCAAGGTGGCCGAGGCCATCGAACCCTTCAACAAGAAGGGCATCGACCTTGCGGAATCCACCAGCTTCGCCGGTGATCTCGAATGGGACAGCCTGACGGTGATGGATTTCGTCGCCGCGATCGAGGACGAGTTCGACATCATCATCACCATGAACATGCAGGCGGAAATCGAAACCGTCGGCCAGCTTGTCGACGCGGTCGAGAAGCTGCGCGGCTGATCGGATAGAGCGATGACCGACCTCTTCTCCAAGTTCGACGCGCTCATCGCCGAGCGACAGGCCCTGCTCGACACCGGCGTGCGCGATCCCTTCGCCATCGTCATGGACGAGGTGAAATCGCCGACGCTGGCGATCATCCAGGGCAGGCCGACCATCCTGCTCGGCACCTACAATTATATGGGCATGACCTTCGACCCGGACGTGATCGCCGCCGGCAAGAAGGCGCTCGACGATTTCGGCGCGGGCACAACCGGCAGCCGCGTGCTGAACGGCACCTATCAGGGCCACAAGGCGTGCGAGGATGCGCTGAAGGAGTTTTACGGCACCGCGCACGCCATGGTGTTCTCCACCGGCTATCAGGCCAATCTCGGCATGATCTCCACCATCGCCGGCAAGGGCGATTATGTGGTGCTGGATGCCGACAGCCACGCTTCGATCTACGACGGCTGCGGCCTCGGCAATGCGGAGGTCGTCCGCTTCCGCCACAATTCGGTGGAGGATCTGGACAAGCGCCTCGGCCGCCTGCCCGCCGACGCGCAGAAGCTGGTGGTGCTGGAAGGCGTCTATTCCATGCTCGGCGATATCGCGCCGCTGCCGGAGATGGTCGCCGCGATCCGCAAGCATCCCAATTGCATGATCCTGGTGGACGAGGCCCACGGCATGGGCTTCTTCGGCCCCAACGGCCGCGGCGTCTATGAGGAGCTGGGGGTCGAGAAGGATATCGATTTCGTCGTCGGCACCTTCTCCAAGTCGGTCGGCACGGTGGGCGGCTTCTGCGTGTCCAACCATCCGAAGTTCGAGGTGCTGCGCCTCGTCTGCCGGCCCTATGTGTTCACCGCCTCGCTGCCGCCATCCGTGGTGGCGACGGCCGCGACCTCGATCCGCAAGCTGATGCATGCCGGCGACAAGCGCGCGCATCTGTGGAAGAATTCCAAGCGGCTCCACGCCGGCCTGCGGGAAATGGGCTTCACCCTCGGCACCGAGACCGCGCAATCGGCGATCATCGCGGTGATGCTGCCCGATCAGGAAACCACCGTGCGCATGTGGCAGGCCCTGCTGGAACTGGGCGTCTATGTGAACATGGCGCGCCCGCCGGCCACGCCCGCCGGCACCTTCCTGCTGCGCTGCTCGCTCTGCGCCGAACATTCGGACGATCAGGTGGGCGACATTCTCGATCGCTTCCGCGCGGCCGGCCAGGCGGTGGGCTGCATTTCGTAAACTCCGCCTTAACCGGCCGTTGCCAAGCTTCGGGGTGCTGGCTAGTCTCGCCTGGACATGGGGAGAGAGGGCATCGAAGCCACGGACGAAGGGGCGCTGCGGGATGCTTGGCGTCGCGGCCTGGCCAGCGTCACGGCGCTGGCCGCGGCGGCGGCGCTGATCGCGCTCGTCTTTCTCGTCGCCTCCTCCAATCGGGAACGCGATGCGGCGCTGCAGCGCGAACGGCACAGCTACGAACTGGTGATCGTCAGCCGCGCGCTCGATGCCGCGCTCGCCCGGTCGGAGGCCGCGCTCGGCCGCTACGTGGTCAGCTCCGACAAGCAGACCGGCGCGCTCTATTATGACGAATGGCGCCGGGCCGGGCGCCTGCTCAACCGCCTGCGCGAGCTGACCCGCGACAATGCCGAACAGGCGGCGCTGGCGACCGAGCTGGCCCAGCTCTACGAAGCGCGTGGGCGGGAGCTGGCGGCGCCGGCCTCGCGATCCAATTACCGGCGCGGCTGGGAAGCGGTGGGCCTGTTCTACCAGGCCGGCCAGGCGGCCAGCCTCACGCGCATCACCGCCATCCTCACCAAGATCAGCGATCATGAACGCGCCGTGCTGCGCCAGCGATCGCAGCTGGCGGCGATGTCGGCGGAACGCTCCAACTATCTCGCGGCCCTGCTGTCCGGGCTGGGCGTGCTGCTGGTGCTGGCGGCGATGGGCCTCGGCTGGGCGACGGTGGGCGCCTTCACCGAACGGCGGCTCGCCCGGCGCGACGCGCTGGCCGAGGCGGAGCGCGCCGAGACGCTGGAACAGGCCGTCGCCGAGCGCACGCGCGAACTGCGCGAGGCCAATGAATCGCTCCGCCGCGAAGGGATGGAACGCGCGGCCGCCGAGGCCCAGCTCCGCCAGGTGCAGAAGATGGAGGCCGTGGGCCAGCTCACCGGCGGGATCGCGCATGATTTCAACAATATGCTGGCGGTCGTCGTCGGCGGGCTGGATCTCGCGCGGCGCCGGCTGGATCATGAGGCGCAGGAAGTCGGCCGCCATCTCGACAATGCGATGGAAGGCGCCAATCGCGCCGCCGCGCTCACCAAGCGGCTGCTGGCCTTCGCACGCGCCGAGCCGCTGCTGCCCGAGGGGCTGGACCCGGCCGGGCTGATCGCCGGCATGTCCGACCTGCTCGATCGCGCATTGGGCGAGCGCATCCGCGTGCGGCTGATCCCGGCCGAGAACGTATGGCCGGTCTGGTGCGATCCCAGCCAGTTCGAAAATGCGATCCTGAACCTCGCAGTCAATGGCCGCGACGCGATGGACGGCGAGGGCGACCTAACGATAGAGGCCGACAACGTCACGCTCGGCGCCGGCGAGGTGGGCCACGCGCCGGCCGGCGATTATGTGCGCATCGCGGTGACGGACACGGGCATCGGCATGTCCCCCGAAGTGCGCGACCGCGCGTTCGAACCCTTCTTCACCACCAAGCCCGTCGGCAAGGGCACCGGGCTGGGCCTCAGCCAGATATTCGGCTTCATCCGCCAGTCCGAAGGCGAGATCGCGATCCGGTCCGCCCCCGGCGAAGGCACTACCGTCACTCTCTATCTGCCGCGCCACATCGGCGCCACGGGCGTCGACCGCGATCGGACGCGCGACAATGTCGTCGCCGTGGCACCGGCCGATGCCGCCGGCGCGACCATCCTCGTCGTGGAGGACGATCCGCGCGTGCGCACCGCCACGGTCGGCGCGCTGGTGGAACTGGGCTACCGCCCCCTTCCCTGCGGCAGCGGCGAGGAAGCGCTGGGGCTGCTGGCCGGCCACCCGGAAATCCGGCTCGTCATCACCGACGTGGTGATGCCGGGCATGACCGGACCGGAGCTGGCCGAGGAGATCGCCCGCCGCCATCCGGCGCTGGGGCTGCTGTTCGTCACCGGCTTCGTCGGCGAGGCGGGAGAGGCCGGCCAGCTCACCGGCCGCGACGTGCTGCGCAAGCCCTTCACGGTCAGCGCGCTGGAAAGCGCCGTGGCAGGGGCACTGGCCCGCAGCACGGCCGCGCCCGACGCCGCCTGACCCCTGAACTCCGGAATTTCAATCGGGGCTGCAGCGCCGCCGGCTGACGGTGCGGTCGCCATCCTCGCCGCCGCGCGCGAGGATCACGGTGTTGCGGCACGCGGCCGCGCCTTCCATCTCGGCCGGCCCGACCACCACAAAGCCGCTGAGACCGTCCTCGCGCCATGCCTCCGCCTCCCCCGACGCAAAGGCACGGGCCATCGCCGCGCGCACCGCCGGCCGCCGCTCCAGCGGAATATCGGGCGCGAAGGGCTTGCTCGCGTCGGTTCGGGCCGGCGCAGGCGCAGCGGGATATAGCAGCGGCTTCGGCGCGCGCGGCGCGGCAGGCCCGGCATCCGTCTGCGCATCCCGGCGGGGCGGCGGAGCGGCGACGATCGGCCTTGCGGAGGATGCTTCGCCCCGAGGGGGCATGATGGCAACGGGCGGCGCCTGCGGCGGGGCGGGGGGCAGGCTCAGCACCAGCGTGTCGCGCGGCACCGGCCGGTTCGCCGCCCACCAGGCGCCGACGGCGGCGATGCCGGCCATCAGCGCCGCCGCGCAGGACAGGCCGATCGCGAGGCGCGAACGGCGGATATCCGCCTGCTGCGGCAGCTCGCGCCGCGCCACGAATCGCCAGCGCCGATCGCTGCTGACCTGCCGTTCGCGGCGCACCACCACCGAAGCCCGCGCCGATCCATCGGGGCGGAGCCGGATATCCCACTGCTCCTCGACCCGCGAATAACTGTAGACGAGGCCGCCATTGGCAGCCGGCGGGCCGATTTCGGGCGGATCATCCTCGGCGAGCAGCAGCTCGCCCGCCCCGGCGAAGCGCGCGGGCGTGCCGGCCGGCCGCATGGCGCGATCGGCCAACGGCGTGCCGTCATCCACCGGCCTGTCTCCGCCCGATCGCCGCCGCATTCCCCCTCCCGCGCCAAACGCGAAGCGCGGCTAATAGCATTCGTGACCGCGAAAGCCAAAGCGAGACGGGCAACGCGGCCCCGCGCCATGGCATCTTCCATCCCCATGGGCTGGAATCCGGCGGCGAGTGATGGCAAAGGAGCCGCCATGTCGCAGTCCCCTAATAGCCGCGCGCCACGCGCCACCGGATCGATCCTCGCCTTCGCCATCCTCGCCGGCGCGGCGGTGGGCAGCATCCTGGGCCAGCCTTCCGCCGGCCTGCTGGCCGGCGCCGCGATCGGCGCGGCGATATCCGTCGCCTTCTGGCTGAAGGATCGCCGCTGAGGCAGCATCATCTAACGTCTCGTCACAAAAAGGGGGAATATCCATGCACTTGCGATCGGCCTTGAAGGCGTTTGGCGCCGCACTCATCATCTGCGCGCCAGCCCTTGCCCAACCGGCCGACGACGGGAACGGGGATAGCGAGGCCATCAACCTGATCTGCACGGGGCGGGGAGAGAAGCTGGCGAGCGGCTATACCAGCAGCCTGGAATGGGATCGCTACGATCACAAATACCGGACGCGCAGCGGCTATGAAACGAGCATGCGGGGCTTTGAATCTGCCGTCACGCTGCAGATTTACGGGAATGACGGGCGCATCCGGCTGCCCGAGAAGCTGATCCCGCCGATCAATTCCGGCGGAGACCATCGCCATTGGTGGCAGCTCGACGATCTTATCGTCGGCCAGAACGAAATCAGGGCCAGCTACCGGCTGAACGGCCTGAACAAGCCCAAGATACGCATCGATCGTGAGACGGGCGAGATCAACATCAAGGGCACCGGCCAGGACTTTTCGGGCACCTGCGAGAAGGTCGATCCCGGCCAGCGCAGATTCTAGCGGACGGCGGGGTGGCCTTCACGCCACCCCCATCAATATCAGCAGCACCAGCAGGTAAAGCCCCGCGACCAGCGCGGCCCTGTGCCTGAAGCCTCGATCCTGTTGCGGCCAGATCGCCGCCAGCGTCCGGCGGACGCCCCTTTTCCGCATCGTCTTTCGCCAGTCCGCGCCCGCCGGGCGGTGCCGCCCACGCGGCGCCAATGCCATGGCGGTGGGCGCCAAGCTTGTGAAAGATTGTAAAATCGTTGGCTAACGCCTTCTTTACGCCTCATGCGGCCCTAGAGGGGGTTCGGGTTTCATGGAGGGGCGTGGCGGATCGACATGAGAATCGGGATATTGGACGATGAACCCACGCTGGCATCGCATGTGGAGGCAATCCTCACGGCGGCCGGCCATAGCTGCATGATCTTCAACAGCGGCCGCCGGCTGCTGAACGTCCTTCACCACGAGACTTTCGACCTTCTGATCCTCGACTGGAACGTGCCCGATTTCTCCGGCCTCAACATCCTGGGCTGGATGAAGGAGCATATCGAGAAATATCCCCCGGTGATCCTGCTCACCAGCCGATCGACCGAGGAGGATATCGTCGACGGGCTGCGGGCCGGCGCGGACGATTATATCGTGAAGCCGGTGCAGGCCGCGATCCTCGTCGCCAGGGTGGAGGCGGCGCTGCGCCGCGCTTATCCCGCGCCGCCGCCCGCCAATATCGAGACGTTCGACGATTATGTCTTCGATCTGGGGCAGGAACGGGTGACGCATGCCGGCCGGCCGGTGGCGATGACGGCCAAGGAATTCCTGCTGGCGCTGCTGCTGTTCCGCAACATGCACCGCGCGCTTTCGCGGGCCTATATCTTCGAGGCCCTGTGGGGCCGCAGCCCGGACCTGCCAACGCGGACGCTGGACGCCCATGTCTCCAAGATCCGCAGCAAGTTGAATCTCCGCCCCGAAAATGGTTACCGGCTGGCCCCGGTCTATGCCTATGGCTATCGGCTGGAAAAGCTGTTGCGAGAGATATCGGGATGAATGCACTGAGGCGGGCGATCGGCCCCGCGGCCCTGCTGTGGCCCGCCGCAATGCTGTGGAGCCCGACGGCGCAGGCCGCGCCGCCTTCCTCCCCGTCCGCCCCGGCGCAGGCCGCCACGGCCAGCTATGTCGCCGTGAAGGGCGACAATCTCTACGTCATCGCCGAACGCTATCTGACCCGGCAGCGGGACTTTGCCGTGGTGCAGCGCCTGAACCGGATCGCCGATCCCTATCGCATCCCGATCGGCCGGACGATCCGCATCCCCGTGGCCCTGCTGCGCGAGGAGCTGGTGTCCGCCAGCGTGCGCGCCTTCAGCGGCCCGGTGACGATCGCGGTCGCCGGCCGGCCGGTGAAGATCACCCCCGGCCTGCCGGTGAACGAGGGCGCCGAGATCGAGACCGGGGCCGATGCCTTCCTCAGCCTCCGGCTTGCGGACGGATCGACCGTCGCCATCCCGTCGCAGAGCCGGGTGCGCATAGAAAGGCTGCGGCGCACCGCGCTGACCGGCACGGTGACGCGGAGCTTCGAAATCCGGCGCGGCCGGGCGGATGCCGTGGTCGCGCCCATGAAGGACCCCGGCAGCAGCTTCCACATCTCCACGCCGGTCGCGGTGTCGGCCGTGCGGGGCACCGCCTTCCGCGTGGCCTATGACGCCGATGGCGCCCGCGCCGCGACCGAGGTGACGGAGGGCACGGTGGGCTTTTCCGCCCCCGGCAATCCCGCCGCGACGCTGGTGGGCGCGGGTTTCGGCGCCATCACCGAAGCCGACGGGATATCGGCGCCGATCGCGCTGCTGCCCGCGCCCGCGCTCGCCGATCCCGGCCGGGTGCAGAATGAGAGCGACCTCACCTTCCGCATCGTGCCGCAGGCGGATGCCGCCGCCTATCGCATCGCCCTCGCCCGCGATGCCGGCTTCCTCGATATCGTCCGCGAGAAGGAAAGCGCGACGCCGGATGCAATCCTGCCGCCGGTGGCGGACGGCACCTATTTCGTCCGCATCGCCGCGATCGACGGCCACGGCCTCGCCGGCCTTGCCGAAACCTATGCCTTCGAACGGCGGCTGAACATGGTGCGCACCGCAATGACGGAGAAGCGCGCGGGCCGCGACCGCTACTACCAGTTCGGCTGGCAGGTGCTGGGCGAAGGCGCGCACCGCTTCCGCTTCCAGCTCGGCCAGTGCGAGGGCGATGCGCCGCCGCTGGTGGACGAGATCGGCCTCGACAGCCAGAGCGTCACCCTGCGCAACCTGCCCGCCGGCACCTATTGCTGGCGGGTGATGTCGCTCAGGATCGGCGACGGCAAGGCGGCGGGCGACTGGTCCGCGATGGAACGCTTCCACATCGCATCGGCGCGATGATCCGGCCGGCCGGCGCTTCGCGGCTCCGCGCCGAATGGTGGCTGGTGGCGCTGATATCCACGCTGCTGACGATCCTGCTGACGGCCGACCGGACGGCGATCCGGCTGGACAATCTGATCTATGACAATCTGCTGCGCCTCACCCGCCGGGCGCCGCAGCCCGATATCCTCCTCGTCACCATCGACAATCGCAGCCTGAAGGAAGTCGGCCCCTGGCCCTGGCCCCGCGCGCGCCACGCTGCGCTGCTCCAGCGGATCGACGCCGCCCGCCCCCGCGCCATCCTCTATGACGTGTTGTTCGTGGAACCCGGCGCACCCGCCGACGATGCCGCGTTGGGCCGGGCGATGGCCAGCGTCGCCGCGCCGGTGATCGTGCCGCTGCTGCTGAGCGCGCCCGGCAGCAACGGCGCCGCCTTCGACGACATCCAGCCCATCGCCCCCGTCCGCGCGGCCGCCGCCGGCATCGGCCATGCCAGCCTTGCCTTCGATGCGGACGGGCTGGTCCGCCGTTTCTGGCCGGCGGTGGGCGACGCGCGGCATGTCTGGCCGCATCTGGCGGTGCTGGCCCATCGGCGCGATCCCGCCGTGGCGGAACCCGGCCGGAATCCCGCCTTGCCGGAGGATGGCCCCCAGATGATCGCCTTCGCCGGGCCGCCGGGCCATTTCCCCACCATATCGGCCAGCGCGGTGCTGCGGGGCGAGGTGCCGGCGGACTTCATCGCCGGCCGCACCATATTGGTGGGCGCCACCGCCGATGGGCTGGGGGATCAATATCCCACGCCCTTCGCCGGCCGTAAGGGCGTGATGTCCGGTGTCGAAATCGTCGCCAACGTGCTCGATTCGATGGAGGCGGGGCGGACGATCCGACCGGTGGAAGGCATCCCCCTGCTGATCGGGTCGCTGCTGCCGCTCTGGCTGCTGCTGGCGGGTTTCCGCATGCTCAGCCCCCGGCGCACCGTGCTGCTGCTGGCTGGCATCGTCGCGCTGGTCACCGCCGTCGTGGCGGGGCTGCTTTTGGGCGGGATATGGTTCGCCCCGGCTTCGGCGCTGATCGCGCTGGCCATCATCTATCCGCTCTGGGGCTGGCGGCGGCTGGCGGCGGTGAGCGCCTATATGGTGCGCGAGCTGGAGCGGCTGGGCGGGGAGCCTGCCATCCTGCCTTATGCCCGCGCGCGGCCCCGCGCCACGGACGTGGTCGACCGGCAGGTGCAGCTTCTGGAAGGGGCGATCGCGGACGTGCGCGATCTGCGCCGCTTCGCCACCGATCGCCTGCACCAGATGCCCGATGCCGTGTTCGTCCTCGATCCCACCGGCGCCGTGCTGCTGATGAACGGCGATGCCGAACGGCTGTTGCGCAGCCTCGCCCTGCCCGGCGGCGCCGGCATGGGCATCGCCGGCCTGCTCGCGAAACTGCGTCTGGCGGGCGAGCCGGAAGGCGCGACGCCATCGCTCCCTTCCACCGCCCCGGCCGATGCTACCCAGGCCGACGATGCGCCGGTGGAAGCCATCGCGCCCGACGGACGCTGGTTCGACATCCGCTTCGCCCGCCAATATTCGGGCGACGGCACTGCCGCCGGCTGGATCGCCCGCTTCATCGACATAAGCGCCGCCAAGGCCGCGCAGCGCCAGCAGGACGATCTCCGCCAGCTCCTCACCCACGACATGCGGTCGCCCCAGGCATCGATCCTGGCGGTGATCGACAACAGCAAGCCTGGGGAAGTCAGCGAAGAAATCGGTCGCCGGATCAGGGGCTATGCCCAGCGCACGCTCGATCTAGCCGACGGCTTCGTCCAGCTCGCCCGCGCGCAGACGCTCGCCTTCGTGAAGGAGGAGATCGACCTTGCCGAGATATTGATCGACGCGGTGGACGATCTCTGGCCGCAATCCTCCGGCCGGGCGATCGCGATCGCGATCGAGGGCGAACGGAACGACCTGATCGTCGCCGGGGACCGATCGCTCCTCACCCGCGCGCTTATCAACCTGATCGACAATGCCATCAAATACAGCCCGGATGGCGGCCGCATCCTCTGCCGGCTCGATCGGGCGGAGCGCGATTCGGGGCCGGTGGGCCTGTGCGCCATCCGCGATCAGGGCATTGGCATCGCACCGGACCAGATCGCCCTGCTGTTCGAACCCTTCCAGCGCGCGCCCGGCGCGGACGCCGCCCATATCGACGGGGTGGGCCTGGGCCTCGCCTTCGTCCGCACGGTGATGGCGCGCCACGGCGGCACCATTCGCTGCGAAAGCCGGCCGGGCGAAGGCACGACCTTCACGATCGAACTGCCGCTAATGCCTCCTGAAGCGGCGGACTGAACGGCCGCCCGCGTCAGAGCGGGATGTGCGCGCTTTTGGCGATGAAGGCGCGCAGGTCTTCCCGCGCGGTGGCGCCGACCATGCCGCCCACCTGCTCGCCATCCTTGAACATCAGCAGGGTCGGCGTGCCCTCAACCCCGAAGGCTTCCTTGGTGTAGGGATTCTCGTCGATATCGAGGCTTACGATGTCGACCTTGCCGTCGAGTTCGCCGGAAAGCTGGTCGATCCACTGCTCGACCGCGCGGCAGGCGGCGCAATTCTTGCCCTGGAACAGCACCAGCACCGGCCGCTCCCCTTCCAGGGCGATCTGGAAGCTGCTCTTCTCGCTGACGGGACGGATCACCTCCGCCGGCGCGGCCGCAGGGAGGATCATCAGAAGGCTGAAAAGCAAGGGGCGAAGCATGGCCGTCTTTGGCCACAGCTCCGCCCCGCTTGCAAGTCGATGTCTTTACGGCAGGCTCGATCGGGTGGCCCGATCTTAAAGCTCGCCCTCCAGCCAGCCCTTGAGGTGGCTCTTGGGTGCCGCGCCGACCTTGGTGGCGGCAGGGGCGCCGTTCTTGAAGAGGATCATCGTCGGGATGCCGCGCACGCCATATTTGCTGGGCGCATCGGGATTGTCGTCGATGTTGAGCTTGGCGATCGTCACCTTCTCGCCGAGTTCGTCGGAGATTTCCTCCAGCGCCGGGCCGATCATCTTGCACGGCCCGCACCACTCCGCCCAGAAATCGACGAGCACGGGGCCGTCGGCATTCAGGACATCGCTGTGGAACGAAGCGTCGGTAACGGTCTTGGTGGCCATGCTGGCAGACTCCTTGGTGTTCCGGAACGATGTAGGCAGCGCCGCCGCCTTCCTCAACGGGCAAGGGGCAGGTTTTGCTCCTCGGGGGTCAAGCTCGGCTTGTGACGCGCCAGCAGGTCGGGCGGCAGCACGATCATGCGCGGACCGCCGGTGTAGAGGAGCGCGGCATCGATCCGGTGGCGGGGGAATACCACGGCGAGCGCGGCGGCATAGCCCGCCATCTGCCGCAGATGGTGGTCCGGCACCGCTTCCAGGCCGGCGGGCACGCGCCGGCCCGTCTTGAAATCGACGATGCGCACGGCCCCGTCCCGCACCAGCAGCCGATCGACCGTGCCGGCCACCACCCGGCCCTCCACCACGGCGGCGATCGGCGCCTCGGCCAGCGAATCCGGGCCGAACACGTCGGCGAAGGCGGGATCGGCGATCACGCCGCAGGCATCGGCTGCCAGCCGCTCGCGCAACGCCGCGTCCGTTACGCCGGCCGAATGTTCCAGCCAGGCGAGCGCCGCCACGTGCCGCCGGTCGGCCGGCAAGGCCGGCAGCCGTTCGAACAGGGCATGGAGCCAGGTGCCGCGCCGGGCGGCTTCCTGCATCGTCGGCGTCGGCGGCGGATCGGCCACCGCATCCAGCCCCAGCGAGGATGGCGCGAGCGGCCGGGGCGGCTGCGCCTCGCGCGGCGCGGGACGGCGCAGCCATTCGGGCTGGGCGAAGGGGATGGCGGCGCGCGGCGCGCGTGCCCGCCCGCCGCGCGCGGCGCCGCCGCGATGGTGGCGCGCCTCGCCCCATTCGGGATCGGGCTCGGCAACGGCGCCCAGCGCTTCCATCGCGTCCGCCAGCGCGCGATACCAGCTTGCCGGCGGCGGCGCGCCCTTCGCCTTCGGCCCCAGCGCGCCGCCGATCACCAGCCGTTCCTCGGCCCGCGTCGCCGCCACGTAGAGCAGCCGCCAATGTTCCTCCATGTCGCGCCGCCGGGCGCGCTCGACATCCGCGGCCATGCCGCCGCCGGCCAGTTCCGCCTTGCGCGGGCGGAAGACGGGGACGGAAAGCCCCTCCTCCATCGTCCAGTCCAGCCCGCGGACCGGCGAGGCGGAGGGATCGCCCGTGGCGTCCGCCAGCACGACCACCGGCGCCTGGAGGCCCTTGGAGCCGTGGACGGTCATCACGCGGACGGCATCCATCGGCGCGGAGGGATCGCGCTTGATTTCGACATCGCCGCGATCGAACCAGTCGATGAAGCGCTGGAGGGAGGGGGTGGCGTCGCTTTCGAACTGGAGGGCGGCGTTCAGCAGCTCCTCGATCGGGTCGCGGGCCTCGTGGCCGAGGCGGGCGATCAGGCGGCGGCGGCCGTCGAGGGGGCCGGAAAGGATATGCTCAAGGAACCGGTAAGGAGTGGTCAGGTCCGCGATTCCCAACAAGTTGGAAAGCGCATCGCGCGCGGGGGCGAAGCGATCGGCGGCGCGGAGCGCCTGCCACAGGCTGCCCTTGCGGCGGAAGGCGACGGCGTAGAGATCGTCCTGCGAAAGGCCGACCAGCGGGGAGACCATGAGGCCCGCCAGGTTCAGATCGTCTTCCGGCTGGAGGACGAAGCGGACGGCGGCCAGCAGATCGCGCACGGCGAGCGGAGCGGTGAGCCGCAGGCGATCGACGCCGGCCACGGGCACGCCTTCGGCATGGAGGCGGGCGACGATCAGCGAGGCGAGCTCCCCCCGCTTGCGGACGAGGATCAGCAGGTCTTCCGGCCGGAACGGGCGACCGCGCCCGTCCACCCAGAAGGGATCGTCCATCCACTGCCGCACCTGCCGGGCGAGCCGGGCGGCGAAGGCGCGGGCGGCATCGTCGATCCAGCCTTCCTCGGCATCCTCCTCCTCCGCCGATCCGGCGGCGACCGGCGGCCACAGGGTGACGACGCCGGGCCGCCCCTCGCGCGCGCTGAGATGGCGGGGCGGCGGCCGATCGAGGCCCATCGCCTCATGCCCGAGATCCGCGATCAGCCGATCGACCACATCCAGCACCGGCGGGGTCGAGCGGAAGGAGCGATCGAGCGAGAGCTGGTGGAACTGCCGGTCCGCCTCCCGCGCGCGATGATCGAACACGCGGCTGGCGGCGAGGAAGGCGGCGGGATCGGTGCCCTGGAAACCGAAGATCGCCTGCTTGAAATCGCCGACCGTGAAGATGGTGCGATGCGCCGGATGCCGCGCGCCCGCGCCCGCGAAAAATTCACCCGCGAGCGCGGCGACGATCATCCATTGGCGGACATTGGTATCCTGCGCCTCGTCCACCAGGATATGATCGATCGCCTGATCGAGCTTGTAGCGCACCCAATCGCCCATCCCCTCCGTCTGGAGCAGGCGCACGGCCGAGCGGATCAGATCATCGAAATCGACGACGCCGGCCACCCGCTTGGCATCGGCATAGGCCCGCGCATAGGCCTGGCCCGCGCGCAGGCCGGCCGCCAGCAGATCGGCGAGCTGCGCGCGCAGGCGCAGGCCGATCAGCGCCGCGCAGGCATCGCCCACCCGCTGCGCGAGATCGGCATAGGCCGGCTCCTCCGCGAGCAGCCTGGCGCTGGCCTTGCGCGGCTCCCCCGTCCTGGTGAGCACCACGGCGGCGAGATCGTCGAGCATCGCCGCGCGCGCGCCGGCGGAGGCGGCGAGGAAGGCCGCGCAGGCATCCGCCGCCTTCAGCCCCGTCGCCGTGCCCCAGGCGGCATTGGCGCGGGAGACGGCATGAACCGCCGCGACATCGAAGGCGGCATCGGCGCAGGCCGCGGCGATCGCTTCCTCCACGTCGCCCAGCGGCACATCCAGCGCCATGCGCACCCGCGCGGCGACGCCCGGCCCCAGCGCCTCCATCGCCTCTGGCGCGCGGGCGCAGGCCATCAGATAGGATTCGGCCTCGCTTTCCCCCAGCCGCCGGCTGAGCGCCTGCACATCGGCGATCAGCCCAAGCTCGCCGCCGGCCTCGGCCCGTTCCAGCATCTCGCCCAGCACGCGCCGGGCGAGCGCGGATTCCTCCCGCCCCTCCAGCGGGCGGAAGCCGGGGGCCAGCCCGGCCTCGTCGGGAAAGCCCGCCAGCAAGGTCTGGCAGAAGGCGTGGATCGTCTGGATGCGCAGGCCCCCGCCCGGCGCATCGAGCACGCCGGCGAAGAGCGCGCGGGCGCGGGCCACCGCATCGTCATCATGCGCGGCGCCCAGCGCGAACAATTCCTTGCGCAGCTTCGCCTCGTCGAGCCGCACCCACCAGGCGAGGCGGGCGTGGATGCGCTCCGCCATTTCCGCGGCACCCGCCTTGGTGAAGGTGAGGCAGAGGATGGTTTCCGGCCGCGCGCCGCCCAGCAGCAGGCGCAGCACCCGCGCGCTCAGCACATGCGTCTTGCCGGTGCCGGCCGATGCGGACAGCCAGACGAGCTTTTCGGGATCGGACGCGATCGCCTGATCGCCGAGCAGCCGATCGAAAGGGCGGAGACGATTGGCCATGCCCCTATGCCTCCCCTTCCGCGCCGCCGCCGTCGCGGCCCAGCCATTCATCGAGCCGCATCAGCTGATCATAATCGGCATAAGGCGAATATTCGGGGTGCAGCCTGGCGGTGAACGGCGCCTCCCCCGTCAGCCAGCGGCCGGCGGCTTCCGTGAACACGCTGGCGGCGACCGTGGTGAAATCTTCCGCCGCGATCGTCGCCGAACGGCCGCTATTGGGGCTGGCGACATGGCCGAGATCGCCCGCCTTGGCCGCGAGCGACCAATATTCGAACGCCGCCGGCACGCCTTCCACATCCTTGAACCCGCCCTTTTCGGCGATCAGCCCGAGCAAGCCCAGCTGCATGGCGAAGCCCGCCGCCACCTGCGCGGTGCGGGGCGGCTGGCCGGTCTTGTAATCGACGATGGCGAGGCCGCCGTCGGCGAGGCGATCGATCCGGTCGGCCGTGCCGTAAAGGGCGATGCCCGCCACGTCGGCCTCCCCGAAGATTTCCGAGGCGATCGGCACGCGGCCGGCGGCGCGGCCTTCGGCGACGGTGCGGCCCACCCATTCCACCGCCTCCATCAGCCGGGGCGTCCAGAGCGCGCGCAGCACGGGATGGGCCGCGGTTTCATCCAGCATCGCGCGGGCGCGGGGCATCAGCCTGGCGGGATCGCAGCCATCCTCCTTCAGCCAGGCATCGAACACGCGGTGGACGGCGCTGCCCCGCCAGGCCGGGCCGGGATCGGCATCCACCGCATCCAGCCGCGACAGGCCCAGCATGGCATCGGCATAGAAAGCGAAGGGATCGGCCTTCAGCCGATCGAGCCGGGTGACGGCGATGCGGCGCGGCCGATCCGCCACCGGCGGGCATGGCGCGGGGCGCGCGGCGGGCGCGGGTTCGCCCGCCGGCCGATCGATGGCGCGCGCCCAGCCCTTCAGGCGCGGGTGGCGGGTGATGCCGCCGGTCATCGCTTCCAGCCGCAGCCACAGCCGCGATGCGATGGCGGGCGCGCGGGCATCGCGCCGCGCGCGCGTCACCAGCACCTGACGGGCGCCGAGCGCGCAGGCGAAATCATGGGAGGCGAGGCCGATCCGCCGTTCCAGCCCCGGCAGGCCCAGCGCGGCGCGCATGGCGGGCGCCAGCCACGGGTCCGGCGCGGGCGCGGCCGGCCATACCCCTTCGTTGAGCCCGCCCAGGATCATCAGATCCGCCTGTTGCAGCCGCGCTTCCAGCAGGCCCCAGATGAAGATGCGCGGATGCCCGCCCTGCGGCGGCCGCACCGCCGTGCCATCCATGAGCTGACGGAGGATGCGATGGATATCGTCCGCCCCGGCGCGCGCGGGGCCGAGATCGGCCGCGCTTTCCAGCGCGGCGACCAGATCGGCGGCGGCGCGCCCGTCCGGCCCACTCCACGCCGCATCGCCGGCCAGCGCGCTCGCCGCCTCGCGGATCGCGGCGATCAGCGCGCGCGGGCCGGCCCCGGCATCGGCGAAGGCGGCCTCCAGCGGGGCGAGCAGGGCGGCGGCGGCCGTCCACCAATCCGAAGCGGGCGCGCGCACCCTGCGTTCGCGCGCGTCGCCTTCGCCCAGGTGGCGGGTGATGCCGGCCAGCCCCGCCGCCGGGCGCGGCCCGCGCAGGGCGCGATCCAGCCGGCGCGCGCCTTCCAGCCAATCCAGCCGCTTGTCGCCCGCCTGCACCAGCGGATGCTTGAGCAATGCGAGCAGCGGCACCGGCGCGAACCGTTCGGCCGCCGCCTCCGCCAGCGCGAGCAGCAGCCCGCCGGCCGGCGTGGCGGTGAGCGGCCGGCCGGCGGAATCGTCCGCCTCGATGGCCCAGCGGCGCAGATGGGCGGAGACGCGGCGGGCGAGATCGCGATCGGGCGTCACCAGCGCGGCCGTCCGCCCCGCCGTCTCGGTCGCTTCGCGCAGCGCGATGGCGATGGCCTGCGCTTCCTCCGCCGGGCTGTCCAGCTCCAGCGCGCGGACCCCGCTCAGGCGGCGATCGGCGGGCTTCAGCGTCGCCCATCCGCCGGTGAGCGGCGCCGGCGTCATCGCATGGCCGATGGCACGGGTGCGCGCGGCCGGCGCATCATGGCCGCCGCCCCGGCGCCACAGCCGCACCTCGCCGCGCCCCACGCCCATGCGATCGAGCAGCAGCTTCAGATGGAATTGGGGATGGGTTTCGATCGAGCGCCGCCGGCGCCCGGTTTCGGGATCGGGATCGTGCGGGCCGAGCATGTCCCATGCGTCCGCCGGCATGGCGAGATCGAGGCCGGGGAACACAACCATGCCTTCGGGCGCCAGCGCGATCGTGCGCAGCAGCCGCGCCACCGCCGGAGCCGAGGTGGTGATGCCCGCCGCGACGACGAAGCCCGCCGGCACCCCCTGCCCCCAGCGGCGCGCGGCGCGATCGAGCAGGCGGTTGCGGCGATCGGCGGCGTCGATCCGGCCGCGCGCGGCCAGCTCCCTCGGCCAGCGTTCCAGCACCAGCTCCAGCGTGGCGAGCGCCGCCTGCCAGTGGTGGGCGAGATCGGGCTCGGTCGCCGGATCGATCAGCCGGGCGAGCCGCTTCGGCTCCTTATCCTCGACCAGAAGCTGATCCAGCGTGCGGGCCAGCTCCGCCGCCAGCCGCACCGCTTCGGCCGCCGGCGCGGGATCGCCCGTGGCGGCGCGCGCATCGGCGACCAGCCGGGCGAGGATCATCAGCCGATCGAGCGGATCGACCGCCGGCGGCAGCGGATCGCCATCGGCGGGATCGAGCAGGCCGCCCAGCCGCTCGTCCAGCTCCGGATCGCCGATGGCGACCAGCCGGGGCAGCAGCAGCCCCTTTTCGGCACGGCGCACGAAAGCATCGGTGACGGCACGGACGGCGCGGTTGTTGGGCAGCAGCACGATGCCGCGCGCCAGGCCCAGCGGGCTATCGCCGAAACGGGCGATCAGCCCGGCCGCCAGCGCATCGGCGAAGGCGCGATGCGGCGGAATGGTATAGACGGCGGGCGCGGCCGCCATGCCCGTCCGCCCCGCGTTCATCGCGCCCCCGCTCACCCCGTCGCCAGCAGGGCTTCGGTCCGCGCGATCGCGGCCGGCGTGCCGACATCGAACCACAGGCCCTGATGGACGACGCCGAAGGCGCGGCCGGCCGCGATCGCCCGATCCCACAGGATGTTGGTGGAGAAAGGCCCTTCCGGCGCATCGGCGAACAGGCGGCGGGAAACGAGCTGGATGCCGGTGAACACGAAGGGCGCCACCTTGCCCGGCCGCCGCCGCGCCAGCCGCCCGGCCGCATCCATGTGGAAATCGCCCAGCCCCGAATGGCAGTGCGCGCGGGCCTGCGGCACCACCAGCAGCAGCGCGTCCATCGCCGCGTCATCCCAGCGCTGGTCGAGCAGGCGGATCGCGTCCACCGGGCCATCCACCCAGAGATTGTCGCTGTTGACGACCAGGAAATGATCGTCCTCGATCAGGGGCAGCGCCTTTGCCACGCCGCCGCCGGTTTCGAGGAGCTGCCCCCGCTCGTCGGAGATCAGTATCTCCATGTCGCCGGCCATGCGGCGGAGATGCGCCTCCAGCGCATCGGCGAGATAATGGACGTTCACCACCACGCGCCGGATGCCGGCGGCGCGGAGATGATCCAGCACATGATCCAGCAGCGGCTTGCCCGCCACCTCCACCAGCGGCTTCGGCCGGGTGGCCGTCAACGGCCGCATCCGCTTGCCGAGGCCGGCGGCCATCACCATCGCCGTGCGGATATGCGTGGCACCCGCATTGGGGCGCAGCGACAGGGGCTTGGCATAAAGGGCCATGGATCAGCCTTTCCAGTGCGCCGCCCGCGCCGACGCGGGCACATTGGCATCGAACCAGCGGGCCACCGGCGCCAGCGCCGGATGGGCGAGGTTGCGCTCCAGATAGCCCCAGACGCGGGGCTGGTAGGCCAGGTAGCCGGCCTTGCCGTCCCGCCGCCACAGGCGGGTGAAGATGCCGAGGATCTTGGTGTTCCGCTGCGCGCCCAATATCTCGTAATGCGCGCGGAAACCTTCGGGATCGATGCCGGGGCGGGCCGCGAGATATTCGGCCAGCATCGCCTCCTCCAGCGCGGGCGAAACGTCGCGCCGGGCATCCTGGAGGAGGGAGACGAGATCATAGGCCGGGTGGCCGGCCAGCGCGTCCTGGAAATCGAGCAGGCCCAGCCGCTTCAGGCCGGGGCGATCGAGCAGCAGCAGATTTTCGGCATGATAATCGCGCAGCACCAGCACCGGGGCGTCGTCCACCGCCACCAGCACCTCGCCCCACGCCGCCTCCCAGGCGGCGTCGAAGCCGGCCTCGTCCACCGTCAGCCCCACGGCGGGGGCATACCATTCGGTGAACAGCCGCACCTCGCGCGTCATCACCGCCGCGTCATAGGCCGGCAGGCCAGCCGGCGCGGCATCCCCCGCCAGCGCCGCGAGCACGCGGATCGCATCGGCATAGATGGCGCGCTCCGGCGCGGGATCGGCGCGGAGCACGGGGCCGACCAGCCGGTCGCCGAAATCCTCCAGCAGCAGCAGGCCCCGATCGCGGTCCACCGCCAGCGCCTGGGGGGCGGAAAGGCCGCGCGCGTCCAGCTCCGTCGCGATCGCGAGGAAGGGGCCGATATCCTCCTTGTCCGGCGGCGCGTCCATCAGCACCGCGCTGCGGCCCGGCGCCACGACGCGGAAATAGCGGCGGAAGCTGGCGTCACCGGCCAGCGGCAGGATTTCCGCCCCTCCCCAGCCATGGCGGGCGAGGAAATCGGGGGCGGCGGCGGGAGGGATCATGCGGCGGAAAACTCGCTCGGGGGCCAACGCCCCTCCCATGCCGCGGGCACCGCCCAAGTCAAGCGGCGCGCGCCGTCCGGCGTCGTCTCCAGGGTGAGGTGGAGCGTATCGGGCCACAGGCGATCGCCCAGCCGCTCCGCCCACTCGATCAGCAGCGCGCCGCCCTCCAGCGCCTCGTCCAGCCCCAGCTCGGCCGCCTCCCCGGCATCCTCCAGCCGGTAGAGATCGACATGCCACACCGGCAGCGAGACGTCCGGCCGGTCATAGGCCTGGACGATCGCGAAGCTGGGCGACGGCGCCTCCTCCGCCAGCCCCAGCGCCGCCAGCGCGCCGCGCGCGAGGCTGGTCTTGCCCGCGCCGAGATCGCCGTGCAGCGCCACCACGTCGCCCGCGCGCAGCAGCCGGCCCAGCGCCGCGCCCGCCGCCTCGGTGGCGGCGACATCCGCAAGCGGCAGCCCCGTCATTGCACCCTCGGCAGGTTGATGATGAAGGTCGATCCCTCGCCGGGTTCGGACACCAGCTCCAGCGTGCCGCCATGGGACTGCACGAACTGGCGGGTGAGCGGCAGGCCCAGCCCAGCCGCCGGCCGCCCCTCCGCCGCCCGCTCGCCCGGCGTGCGGTGGAAGCGGCTGAAGATCCGGTCGCGATCCTCGGCCGCGATCCCCTCGCCATTGTCGGAAACGACGATCCGCGCGCTCGTGGCGTCGCCCCCGCCCTGCAGCAGGATGCGCCCGCCCGCCGGCGTGTAGAGCACCGCGTTGCGCAGCAGATGGTCCACCGCCTGCCGCAGCCGGCGCTTGTCGCCCGTCACCCTGCCCACGGCGGCATCGACCTGCACGGAAAATTCCAGCGGCCGCGCCTTCGCGGCATCGGCGATCGCGGCGGCGGCATCGCGCAGCAGGGCTTCGAGGTCGACGGGATCGTCGTCCATCTCCAGCCCGCCCGCCTCGAAATCGGTGAGGTCGAGCACGTCGTCGATCAGCGCCCCCAGCCGCGCGACCGATTCGAGGATCGCCGCCACATAATCATGGGCCACGGGCTCCAGCGCGCCGGCATAGCCGCCCGCCAGCATCTCGGCGAAGCCGCCGATCGTCGTCAGCGGCGTGCGCAGCTCATAGCTCATGCTGGCGACGAAGGCGTTCTTCAGCCGGTCCGCCTCCTCCAGCGCCTCGTTGCGATCGCGCA
This sequence comes from Edaphosphingomonas fennica, assembly GCF_003034225.1. Classification (GTDB taxonomy): domain Bacteria; phylum Pseudomonadota; class Alphaproteobacteria; order Sphingomonadales; family Sphingomonadaceae; genus Sphingomonas_E; species Sphingomonas_E fennica. The sequence continues at coordinate 134,518 of NZ_PHHF01000049.1, read as the reverse complement.
GCATCCGTTCGATGCGGCGGCTGTCCGTCACGTCCAGCATGGTGAACAGCGCATTGCCGTCCGGCAGCGGCACGGCGGCGAATTCGAAATTGCGGCCATCGGCGAAGGCGACGTTGCCGGAACGCTGCTGGCGCTCCACCGTGGCGATGCGCACCAGTTCCCGGATCAGGCTGGCGCGCGCCGGGTTGACCAGCCGGCGGGCGACGACCTCCACCAGCGCGTCCACCCTGGGGTTGCGCGCCAGCTCCGCCTCCGAAAGCTGCCACACATCCTTGAAGCGGTTGTTCCAGAGCTGCAACCGCCCGTCCGCCGCGAACACGCCGATCGCCTCGAACAGATTGTCGAACATCGCGCTGCGCACCCGCAGCAGCGTATCCCGCGCGCTGGCGAGCTGGATCTGCTCGGTCCGGTCCTCGAAGATGGTCAGCAGGCCGCCATCGGGCATGGGCTGGGCGACGACGCGCAGATGGGCGCCGCCGGGCAGCAGCCAGCTTTCCTCCACCGCCTCGCCCGCATCCTGGAACCAGCCGCGCCGTTCCTTCTTCCAGCCGGGGAAATCGCGGCTTTCCGGCGCGCGGTTCGCCTCGCGCATCCGTTCCAGCACGCGATCGAATTCGGGCCGGTCGGCCAGCCATTCCGGCTCCATCGCGAACATGCGCTGGAAGGGCTGGTTGCAGAAGGCCAGATGCCGGTCCGCGCCGAACCGGGCGACACCGGCGGAAAGATGATCCAGCAGCACGCGCTGGGCGCGGGCGAAGCGGGCGAGGTCCGCGCGCGCTTCCTCCAGCTCGCCCACGTCGAAGGCGTAGCCGGCCACCCCGGCCTCGCCCAGGGGCACATCGACGATGCGCACCATCCGCCGTTCGCCGGCGATGGTGGCGGGCACCGTGCGCACGCGGGGCTCGGCCCCGTCGCGCGCCGCCGCCGCCGCCGCCATCGGGCCGATGCCGTCGCTCGCCGCCTCCACCAGCTCCAGCCCGCGCGATATCACCTCGGCCGCGTCGCGCCCCTCCACCGCCTCCACATAGCGGCCGTTGACCAGCGCCAGCCTGAGGTCCGGCCCGCGATGCCACATCGGGAAGGGCGCCGCCTCGATCAGCGCGGAAAGCGATTCCAGCGCGCGCGCCAGCCGGCCGGCGCCGTCGCGCAGGCGGGCGATCTCCTCCTCGCTGTCGGTATTGTCATAGAGCCACAGCACCACCCGGCCGGCCGCCATGCCCGGCCGGCCGCGCGCCACCAGCACGCGGGTCGATCCCCGGACGCGGAAGGTGCGGTGGAAGGGCGCGCCGCTGCGCTGCGTCGCCCGCACCGCCTCCGCCAATGCCTCCGCATCGGCCGGCTCCAGCCCGCCTTCGGGGCCGCCAAATTCCTCCACGGTGCGCGGCACCACGGAAAGGCCCAGCCAGTCGGCCAGCCTTTCGCCGGCATCGATCCGGCCATCGGGCTCCACCAGCACCGGAACGGCGGGCGCCCCGGCGACAAGCTCGGCATAGCGATCGCACGCGGCCTCCGCGATCGTCGCCCGCGCGGCGCGGCGCAGGCCGACCACGGTGGCCCAGCCGGCCGCCGCCAGCCAGGCGGCGCCCAGCCCCGCGACAAGCGCGGCCGCCCCCTGGCTGAGCATGATCATTGCCGGCCTCTCGCGAAAAGACGCGGGCCGTCTCCCCGTGCGAGACCCATGGCATTGCCTTAAAGCCTGATCGTCCCCGGTTGAAGCGCAAAGCGCGTCATGGGAACATGGCGTCACAATCGCACCCTGCGATGAAGCGGATGGAGGGATCGGCCATGCCCGGCAGCGACGATCTGGAATGGACGGATACCGACCTCGATCTGATGCAAAGCATGGACGCCGCCGGCATGGCGCCGGACGTGATCGCCCGCCGGCTGGGCCGGAGCGAGGCGGCGATCCGCGATCACCTGCCGATCGTGCGCGCCCGCACCGGCGCCGTGCCCTATCCCGGCGAAAGCCCCCGCCGGCCGGGACAGGACTGGCAAGGCCCGGACGAGGAAGGCGACGTCCCCCTGCCCGACGGCCGCCGCGCGGACGACCCCGCCGCCTGGGTGCATATCGATCCGCCCGAGCGGGATTAGGACGGATCACCATCGAGGGCGACGGGTTTCCGGCCAGGCGGAGAGGCCGCCACCCTGACTTGTTTCAAGGTCCATCGCGCGACAGGCGGGGCACAGGAGGCCGGCGCGGCTCATCCTTGGGCGCGGCGGGCTCGATGGGGTCGATGGCGCCCGGCACAATGGATTAGCTGCGTCGGCCTCCGGCTCCCACCTTCGCAGGAATGACGATGGGGCTGGTGGAATGCCCGCTCTCCTTGGCATTCCGGCCCATCGGGCACGCCGCTCCGTGAGTCCGGTCGAGCGCGCCGATGCGGAGAACAGGCCATCGGACCGGCATGTCGTGCGGTTCGTCAGGGAAGCGGGGGCGAATAGTCCGTCAGCGCCAGCGCCTCGCTGGCGGTATCCTCCACCAGCGTGCCGTATCGGGCGGCCGTTTCGCGTTTGATCCTGATCCAGTCGGGGTCGGCGAGGAAGGCGCGCCATGTTGCCGCCTTCGTCCCTTCATCCTTCCAGCGCAGCAGATAGACGAATTCGGGCGCTTCGGGGGTTCCGCCATCGGCGGTGAAGACGATGTCGAACCCATATTTCTTCATGATCGGGATGCACTGGTCGCGGAAGCGGGCGTGGAAATGCGCCTTGTTGGCGGCCGGGATGCGATAGGTGCGCAGTTCGTAGACGGGCGGGGCCGCGCCCTCGCTCGCCGGGACGGGGGCAAGCGGCGCGAGCAACAGCGCCGCCATGCAGAGGAACCGCGCAACCGCCTTCATGCCCCGGATTGCATGGCAATTCGCGATCCGATGCAAGGCGCGGCCGGCCCTTCCGTCGCAGCTATGGCTCGCCACGGCCGATCGCCGGCGATCAGGTTCGGTGCCCTCCCCCGTGGCGGCATGGGCGCCTCGACCGCTATCGGATGGCGCGCGCCCGTGCTATGAATCCCGGCCGTGCCCAGGCTCTCCCCGCACCCATGCACGGAGTCCAGACATGGCTACGTTCATCACCGCCCAGGTCTTTCAGCGCGCCGCGAGCCAGGTGGCCTGGTTCTGGAAGCTCGGCACCGGCGATGCCTATTGGGGCTTCACGGTGCGCCCCGCTGTCGTCCTGCGATCGGCCACGCTCCGCTGGGAAACGCTCTACACCTATGTCGACGGCAGCGGCCAGACCGAGGTGATGGAGACGCGGGCGTCGGACGACATGATGATCATCTTCGCCGCGCTGCGCGCCTAGGGCCGGCAGATCCCTTGTTCAACACGATCCCGGGGCCGGATGACGATGCCATCTGCCCCGAAATCGGCCCAGGAGACCGGAAATGCCGAAGGAACTGCATGCCGTGCACGATTCCCGTGGCGTCATCATCGCCGCGTCGATCGTCGACCGCGACAATATTTCCGCCGCGCCGGTGCCGATCCCCCAGCCCGGCGAGGGAACGGCCTATGCGCTGATCGCGCTCGAGGGACGCGAGGCCGAGATGGCGCTGGACCTTCTGTGCACGACCTTCCGCATCGACCCGACGGGCAAGCGCCTGATCGCCGACATCCCCCCGCCCCAGGCGGAAGCCGGGTCCTGACCGCCGCCTATCGGCGGATGTAGCGGAAATACCAGACCTCGTGGCCGATGCGGCGGGCCTTGGCCTCGTAGCGGGTTTCGGGCCAGTCGGCGGGACGTTCCAGGAAATCGCGGGGGGTTTCGGCCTGCCAGACGAAATCGGGGCTCTGGCCCATCACCATCATGCCCCAGCGGCAATAGACGGGATGATCGGTGCCGAAGCGGAATTCGCCGCCCGGCTTCATCTTGCGGGCGATCAGCGCGATCGGGCCGGGATTCATGAAACGGCGCTTGGCATGGCGGGCCTTGGGCCAGGGATCGGGATGGAGCAGCCAGGCGCGCGTCAGCGAGGCATCGGGCAGGCGTTCCAGCACGTCCAGCGCATCGCCCATGTGGATGCGCACATTCTCCAGCCCCTCGCGCTCGACATGGCCGAGCGCGCCGACCACGCCGTTCAGGAAGGGCTCGCAGCCGATGAAGCCATGATCGGGCCGCATCGCCGCCTGCGCGGCCAGATGCTCGCCGGCGCCGAAGCCGATCTCCAGCTCCAGCGGGCGCCCCTGCCCCGCCGGATCGCCGAACAGCGTCGCGGCATCGACCGGCCCGGCTTCCGGCACCGCGACGCGCGGCAGCAGATCCTCGACAAGGGCGGCCTGGCCCTGGCGCAGCTTGTGCCCCTGGCGGCGGCCATAGAGGCGGCGGATGGTGGATGGGTCGTTCATGCGCCCGCCCTCTACCGGGGAGGGCGGCAAGACGCCAGCTTCCGCGTGGCGTCGCGCCGGAACCTCGCCCGACCAGCGAGGTTCCGGCCTTTCGGGGTCAGGCCAGGGCGGCCTTGAGCTGATCGACCAGATCGGTCTTTTCCCAGGTGAACAGATCGCCTTCCGGCTTGCGGCCGAAATGGCCGTAGGCGGCGGTCGGCTGGTAGATCGGCTTGTTCAGCTTCAGGTGCGTGCGGATGCCCTTGGGGGTCAGGCGCACCAGCGTGGGCAGCACCTCCTCGATCCGGGCCTCGTCCACCGTGCCGGTGCCGTGCGTGTCGACATAGAGGGACAGCGGCTCGGCCACGCCGATCGCGTAGGAAAGCTGGATGGTGCAGCGCTTGGCGAGGCCCGCCGCCACCACGTTCTTGGCGAGGTAGCGGGCGACATAGGCGGCCGAGCGATCCACCTTGGTCGGGTCCTTGCCGCTGAACGCGCCGCCGCCATGGGGCGCCGCGCCGCCATAGGTGTCGACGATGATCTTGCGGCCGGTGAGGCCGGCGTCGCCGTCCGGGCCGCCGATCTCGAACAGGCCGGTCGGGTTCACGTAGATGGCGTCGTCGCCCGGCATCCAGCCATCGGGCAGCACATCCTTGAACACGCCCTTCACATAATCGCGCAGCTTCGCCTGGCCGGCATCGTTGCTGAGCGCCGGCGAATGCTGGGTGGAGACCACCAGCGCGGTGGCGCGCACGGGCTTTCCGCCTTCATATTTCAGCGTCACCTGGCTCTTGGCGTCGGGCTCGAGGAAATCGACCACGTTGTTGTGGCGATCATGCGCCAGCCGTTCCAGGATGCGGTGCGAGTAATAGAGGGTCGCCGGCAGCAGATCGGGCGTCTCATCCGTCGCATAGCCGAACATGATGCCCTGATCGCCCGCGCCCTCATCCTTGTTGCCGGCTTCGTCCACGCCCATGGCGATATGGGCGGACTGGCCGTGCAGGTGGCAGGCGAAATCGGCATATTGCCAGTGGAAGCCATGCTGTTCGTAGCCGATGCGCTTCACGGTGGCGCGCACCGCCTCCTCGATCTCCGCCTGGCTCGGCGTCACGTCCTCGCGGCAGCGGACCTCGCCCGCCAGCACGATGCGCTGGGTCGTCACCATCGTTTCGCAGGCGACGCGGGCTTCCGGATCGCGCGAAAGGAACAGATCGACCACCGCGTCCGAAATCTGGTCCGCCACCTTGTCGGGATGGCCTTCGGAAACCGACTCGGACGTGAAGAGATAGTCGCTGCGCATCGAACACATGCCCTTTCGGAGTTTCCCGGCCCGCGGTCGCAAGCCAGATATAAAGGATTCCTTATGTCTCTTAGCGCGCGATGCGGCGGTGCGCAATCGCCAGCGCCACCAGCAGCCCCGCGAACAGGATGGGCAGGATATTGCCGTATCGGGCGAAGGGCGTGGGCGGCAGGGCGGCCGGCAGCCGCCCGGTGATCGCGCCCGCCGTGCGCCACGGCAGGCTGGCGGCGAGGTTGCCGCGCGCATCGATGATGGCGGAGATGCCGGTGGGCGTCGCGCGGATGACGGGCAGCCCTTCCTCGATCGCGCGGAGCCGCGCCTGCGCCAGATGCTGCGGCGGGCCGGACGGGCCGAACCAGGCATCGTTGGAGGGGTTGAAGATGAAATCGGGCCGGTGCGCGGAATCGACGACCTGGCCGGAGAAGATCATCTCGTAGCAGATCTGCACGCCCACCTTGCCGAAGCCCGGCAGGCCGAGGCTCCTCGGCCCCGGCCCCGGCCAGAAATCGAGATCGCCCGGCGCCAGCCGCGACAGGCCGATCGCCGACAATATCGGCCGCATCGGCAGATATTCGCCATAGGGCACCAGATGCGCCTTGTCGTAGCGGGCGAGGATGCGGCCGCGCGCGTCGATCGCGAACAGGCTGTTGCGCGCGCCGGCGGCGAAATTGTCCTTGCCCCATTCGATCGCGGTGCCGCCGGTCAGCATGATATCCCTGGGGCCGAGCAGGCGGGCGATGCGCGCACGGGCGCGGATATCCTCGGGCCGGCTTTCCTCCAGATATTCGGGCACGGCCGCCTCGGGCCAGAGGAGCAGGCGCGGTTCCGGGCCGGGCGTGCCGGACAGGCTCGCCAGACGGGCGAAATTGCGGTCCTCGAAGCCCTGGCGCCACTTGTCCTGCTGGCCGATATCGGGCTGGACGATGCGGACGGCATGGCCCCTGGCCGGCACCGGCGCGCCTTCGGCCAGCAGCAGCGCGACGCCGATCGCGATCGGCCCCGCCGCCAGCGCCGCGCCCGCCTTCCAGCGGCGCTCGCCCAGCAGCATCAGGCCGCCCGCGACGAGGATCGCCACGCCCGAAAGGCCGTAGGTGCCGATGAAGGGCGCCAGCCGGGCGACGCCCAGCGCATCCAGCCAGATCACCCCCAGCGGGTTCCAGGCGAAGCCGGTGAACAGCGTCGCCCGCAGCCATTCGGCGAATATCCAGGCGGCGGCGAGGATCAGCGGATAGGCATCGCCGCGCCTTCGCCCGCCCGCCCAGCCAAGCCCCGCCGCCAGCGCGGGAAACAAAGCGAGATAGAGCGCGAGCAGCGTGACCGCGATCCACCCCAGCCAGGCCGGCATCGCATCCTGATAATGGAAGGCGGTGGCGATCCAGTCATTGCCGATGATGAAATGGCCGAGGCCGAACCACCAGCCCACCGCCAGCGCCGCGCGCAGGCCCGGCGCGGCCCGCACCAGCGCCATCCACAAGGCGACGGCGGCCAACGTCACCGGCCACAGCCCCAGCGGCGCGAAGCCCGTGGCCGAAACCCCGCCCAGCGCCAGCGCCGCCAGCCAGCGGGGCCAGCGGGCGCGGCCGATTATCCGATCCATCCTCATGCGCGGAGCGACCGGCCTTCGTAGCGCTCGAACAGCGCCACATAATCGTCGGGCAGCGGGCTGGGCGCCCGGTCCGCGCCGATATGCACCTGCACCGTCTCGCCCAGCGCGCGCAGGTCCTCGCCCTTGCCATGGCCGTGAAATTCGAAGGCGAAGGTCAGCGAGGTCCGCCCCGCGCGCACCAGCCGCACGCACAGGTCCACCACCTCCTCCAGCCGGATCGACGCCTTGTAGTCGATCGTGGTGCGCGCGATCACGAACTGGGCCAGACCCTCCGCCCCGCCCGGATCGGGCACGCCGGCGGCGCGCAGATATTCGGTCATCGCGATATCCAGATAATCCAGGTAGCGCGCGTTGAAGACCACCGCCTGGGCGTCGATCTCCGAATAACGGACGCGCTTGGGGTAGGAGAATCGGAAATCGGATCGCGCCATCATGTGCCTCCGGCTGGGATGCGGAAGGGGGCTAGAGCATTTTCGGGCCGGGTGGAATCACCGGCGGCCGGAAAAGCGCCGCAAGCTCCCTCCCCCCCGCCTTCGCGCCGGCAGGGCGCGGCGCGGCGGCCACACTCGTCCGCCTATCGTGATCCGCGCCGGCCGGCCATTGGCCTTTGCCCGCCGAACGACTAAAGGCGCGCTCCATGCAAACCAGCGATCTTCGCATCGCCCTGTTCACGGGCAACTATAATTATGTCCGCGACGGGGCCAATCAGGCGCTCAACCGGCTGGTGGGCTATCTTCTGGGCCAGGGGGCCGCGGTGCGCATCTATTCGCCGCGCACCGACACCCCGGCCTTCCCGTCGGTGGGCAAGGTGGTCGGCGTGCCGGCGATCCCGCTGCCCGGCCGCGCGGAATATCGCGCGCCGATCATGATCCCGCCGTCCGTGAAGCGCGACATCCGCGATTTCCGGCCCAACCTGTTCCATGTCGCCAGCCCCGAGATCCTCGGCCACCGCGCCGTGACGCTGGCGCGCAGGCGGGGGCTGCCGGTGGTGGCATCGGTGCACACCCGGTTCGAAACCTATCCGCGCTATTACGGCCTCACCTTCATGGAGCCGGTGGTCGAAGCCGCGCTGCGCCGTTTCTACCGCCGCTGCGACGCGATCTTCGCGCCATCCGAATCGATGGCGCAACTGCTGCGCGACCAGCGGATGAACTATGATGTCGGCATATGGTCGCGCGGGGTGGAGCGCGACATCTTCTCGCCCGACGTCCGCGATACCGCCTGGCGCCGATCGCTGGGCATCGCCGACGACGAACCCGTGATCGGCTTCGTCGGCCGGCTGGTGATGGAAAAGGGGCTGGACGTCTTTTCCGATGCGATCGACACGCTGGAACAGCGCGGCGTGCGCCATCGCGTGCTGGTGATCGGCGAAGGCCCGGCGCGCGAATGGTTCGAACGGCGCCTGCCGCAGGCGGTGTTCGTCGGCTTCCAGAAGGGCGCCGACCTCGGCCGCGCGGTGGCATCGTGCGACATGCTGTTCAACCCGTCCGTCACCGAGACCTTCGGCAACGTCACGCTGGAGGCGATGGCCGCTGGCCTGCCGGTCGTCGCCGCCATCGCCACCGGCAGCCAGAGCCTGGTGGAGGACGGCGTGACCGGCCGCCTCGTCCGCCCCGGCGCGATCGCCGCCTTCGCCGATGCGCTCCAGCATTATTGCACCGATGCCGCCGCCCGCGCGGCCGCCGGGGCCGCCGGGCGCGGCGCCAGCGAACGTTATGGCTGGGATGCGGTGAACCAGCATCTGGTGGACGCCTATCTGCGCGTCATCCGCCAGCGCGCCGAACGGCACCGCCCCCCCACCCAGCGCCCGCGCTGAGCGGCGGCAGGCGGCAGGCGGCGGCGCAATGGAGATCAGGCGGGACGATCCGACGGCGCCGCACGTCGCGGACCTGCTGGCGCACCATCTTCGGGAATTGCGCGGGGTGATGGCCGAACATGCCTTCGCGCTGGATGCGACCGGCCTGTCGGCGCCGGACGTCACCTTCTGGACCGCCTGGCGGGGCGACGCGCTGGCCGGCTTCGGGGCACTGAAGCAGCTCGACGCCGCCCATGGCGAGGTGAAGTCGATGCGCGCCGCGCCTGCCGCGCGCGGCACCGGCATCGGCCGCGCGATGCTGAACCATATCATCGCCGAGGCGCGCGCACGCGGCTACACCCGGCTCAGCCTGGAAACCGGGACGGCGCCCCTGCACGCCCCCGCCGTCGCGCTCTACCGCAGCGCCGGTTTCGTTTCCTGCGAGGCCTTCGCCGATTACCGGCCGAGCCCGCACAACCAGTTCCTGAAGCTCGAATTCCCGGCCTAAGCGGCGCGGACAGATTCGGATCACGGCCGCTGTTGGAGTTTTCGATCCAATTGCTGTCTGTCGGGACTCGCCGACAAAGCCGACGTCCCGCACTAAGCGGTTTGACGTGCCCACGACAATGCAAAAGGCAACGCGATTGCGGTTGGAAGACCGAACATAGGGACTATGCCCTTTCCCGCGAAACCGCCGTCCGCAGGGCCGAAAAATAGGTTCGTGAAGAAAAAGTGTCCAGCCGCGTATAGGAAGACTGCAACTATCAATGCTGTGGCGACGGGATAGCGTGGCTCAACATTCCGCGCGATCCACAAAGACGGCAATGTGATCAGGATTGACCACATCACTGTAACAGCAGCACCGATCAGAAAAACCAGCGGCGCGATAAGCAGGAGGGCGCCGGAACCGGTGATCACGAAGTAGCCCGTGAACAAAGCCGTTCCAATTGCTGCACCAATTCCGCCCGCCTTAAAAGCGGCTCTGATTACATCTCGAACCGAGAGGGCCTTCTGGATCATTTCCGCAGGGTAGATGATGTCGGCGCCGCGCACCAGATATCGTCCGCAACCCCCGACTTTTCGGTCCTTCCCTAGGCTGCGGCGACACCCCGATTTCGGACTGGCGGGAATTAGGCCGGCAAAGCCCCTCGCCCAACCTTTCGCGAAAGCGAGAGAGGGCTCTGATTGCCGTCCGTTTCCTTCGACAGAGCCATCATTGAAAGCCGCCGCATTTCCCACGTTCAGCTTGCGATACCTGACCGGCAGCTTTCCGGGGATTCGGCCGAAATCCTGCCTGTCAGGGTGCGATGGCATTGCGGACCTTCCTCCCCTCCCTGAAAGGGAGGGGTTGGGGGTGGGTTGGCGCGCGCAGCGCGCCTCGATAACGTTGCGTTATGCGGCGCGTCCCCGAACATATGACGGCCAATGCACGGGCCTTGCGCAACAGCCAGACGGAGCCTGAACGCCTTCTCTGGCGGCGACTGTCGCGCTATCGCCCACGTTTCACCCGGCAGTTGGTTGTTGGACCCTATATTCTGGATATTGCATGCCGGTCGGCTGGGCTGGCGATCGAGTGCGATGGCAGCCAGCATCTCGACGCCCATGATTATGACGCGCGACGTGACCAGTTTCTCGCGGATCAAGGCTGGGTCGTTCTGCGATTCTGGAATGGCGAGGTGCTGGCCAATCCTGCCGGCGTAGTGGAGGCGATCCTCGCCAGAACCGCCGAGTGCCTCGGCGGAACCCACCCCCAACCCCTCCCTTCCAGGGAGGGGAGGAAAAAGCGCTGACGTCCGCTTCCCCCGACTTTTCTGCCATTCGCTGGTCGTTAGGCGCCTCCCGAAACCCGACAGTCGATCACCATCGGAATTCGTCCGCGCGGCCTGGAGCGTTCCGCGGATGCGCCTTCAGCGCGTTTGCGGTGCGCCGCCGTCCGCCAGTTCCACCGCGCGCGCGAACACCGCCTCGAACATCTCGGGCGTCAGCCGCCCGGTATTCTGGTTGTAGCGGGAGCAGTGGTAGCTATCGATCAGCAGCATGCCGCTCGGCAGGCGATGCTCCGCGCCGTGGGCGAAACGATATTTGGGCAGCTTGCCGCCCAGCGCCTTGATCGCGGACTGGTGGGCGATCTGGCCGAGCGCCACCACCACCCGGAGGTTGGGTAGCGCCTTCAGGTCCGGTTCCAGGAAGCGCCGGCAGGTCTTGATCTCCTCCGGCGTCGGCTTGTTTTCCGGCGGCACGCAGCGCACGGCGTTGGCGATGACGGCGCCCTTCAGCGCCAGCCCGTCGTCCGCGCGGCCGGCGAACTCGCCCTCCGCCAGCCCATATTTCGCCAGCGTCGCATAGAGCAGCCCGCCGGCATAATCGCCGGTAAAGGGGCGGCCGGTGCGGTTGGCGCCCCACAGGCCCGGCGCCAGCCCGACGATGGCCAGCCGGCCTTCCCGGTCGCCGAAATCCGGCACCGGCGCGTTGAACCAGTCGGGATGCTCGGCGCGCTGCGCTTCGCGGAAGGCGGCGAGGCGGGGGCAGAGCGGGCAATCATGCCCCGGCACGGCCGGCGGTTCGTTTGGGCTGGGATTGGTCATCGCGCTGCGATAGGCGCAGGCGGATGCCGCGCACAAGCTATGCCATCGCCCTGGGATCGAACCGCCGCCACGGCCGCCACGGGCCGCCGCCCCGCGTGATCGCGGCCGCGCTCGACGCGCTGGAGCAGGCCAGCGTGCGCGTGATCGCCCGCTCCCCCATCATCGCCACCCCCGCGGTCGGCCCGGCGGGGCGCGGCTTCGCCAATGCCGCCGCGATCGTCGAGAGCGACCTCGCCCCTCCCGCATTGCTGACGCTGCTCAAGCGCATCGAGCGCGCCTTCGGCCGCCGCCCCGGCCGGCGCTGGGGCGCCCGCGTGCTGGACCTCGACATCATCCTCTGGTCTGGCGGCAGCTGGCCGCCCTTTCCGCGCCGGGCCGGACCGGGCCGGCTGGCGGTGCCGCACCGCGCCTTCGCCGCCCGCGCCTTCGTGCTCGATCCGCTGCTGCGGGTGGCCCCCGGCTGGCGCCACCCGCTTAACGGCCGCACCGTCCGCCAGATGCGGGCGCGCCTCCGCTGACTTCCGGCCGGACATAAAGATGAAGGCGGCCGATCATTGCCAAGATTGACGATCGGCAAATAGAATTTTCCCGAATGCGAACCATATCGCGATGATACTTCGGGATTAATCACATGATTTCATGTTAACTATAAAACAGGCTTTTCACTTCTCCTGAATAATGTCCTTTCAAATCACCTTCCGCGCGATCGATTTTACACAATTTAACTAAGCGAAATCCGCCTTATCGATTAAGGAGATCACGTCCGGCACGATCGGACACGCGATCCCTTGGGAGCGCCCGGCGGCGCTCTCTTTTTCGGCTTTCGCTCCGGCGACGGGAAGCACGGGACATCGGGTCACCGCCTTCCCGCAGGCTCGGGCAGGCCCAGGCGAGGCGCCGGATCGTGCATCGCACGACCGAAACGGAAATGGTGACAGGCGAAATGGCATATACGAATCTCGCGAAGTTCGATCAGCAGATATTCTGCCGGTTCAGCACGCGGCATTCCTATGCCTATCTCGTCATCGCCATGCCGCACGGCACCTCGCCGGGGGATCGCAAGCCGGCGCGCGCCCTGCCGCGCTGCGCCAACGACGTGGATGAGGCGCCGATCCACCTGAGCACGGTGCGCCGCAGGAAGTGGCAGGCGCTGCGCTGGTCGGGCGATTTCGGCACCGCCCGCCGGAGCGCGCATGTCCTTTCGGGCCTTCCGCTGTGGAGCGACGTGCGCATCATCCCGGTGAAGGCGCTCTGACCTTTCCCGCGTAGGCCGCGCGCTCCGGCACAGGCCGCGAGCAGCGATCAATCGTTCACCTCGCGCGGCGCGCCGTTGGCGCGGACTATCGAAATCGAGCCACGCATGCGGCCGCACCGCCGCTCCATCCGCCATGCCCGCTTGCCCATCGACTGATCATATGTTCAATTAATCGCGGAATCGGGGCGATGGCATACCGGCTCCGCAAGGATCAGAAAAAAGGATGAGGCTATGCTGCTGAAGGACAAGGTGATCGTCATCACGGGCGTGGGGCCGGGCATGGGCCAGGCGATGGCGCGCATCGCCGCCGCCGAAGGGGCGAAGGTGGCGATCGGCGCGCGCAACGGCGCCTTCCTGGAAGGGGTCGCCAAGGAAATCCGCGCCGCCGGCGGCGAGGCCGTGGCGCAGGTGACGGACGTTTCCAAGCGCGCCGATTGCGATGCGCTGGCCAATGCGGCGGCGGCCGCCTTCGGCAGGATCGACGGCCTCGTCAACAGCGCCTATGCGGCGGGCGAGAACGGCCTGTTCGATGACGGCGACCTCGAATCCTGGGCGTCGGTGATCGACGTCGCCTGCATGGGCAGCGCGCGGATGGCGCAGGCGGTGCTGCCGCACATGAAGGCGCAGGGCGGCGGCGCGATCGTCAACGTCGCGACGATGCAGTCCCTGAAGCCGCTGCCGGGCGGATCGCCCTCCTACGCCGTCGCCAAGGGCGCGCTCACCACGCTGACCCGCCAGATCGCGGCGGATTACGGCCGCCACAACATCCGGGTGAACAGCACGCGCATGGGCTGGCTGTGGGGCGAGCCGGTGCGCAACGCGATCAAGGGCATGGCCCAGCATCAGGGCATTTCGGAGGAGGACATCGTCAAGGGCGTCGCCGCCCGCATCCCGCTGGGCGTGATCCCGCCGGAGGAGGAATGCGCCCGTTCGGTGCTGATGTTCGTATCCGACTATACACGCATGGTGACGGGCGCGGTGCTCGACATCAACGGCGGCGAGTGGATGGCGCCCTGATCCTTCCCGTTCCCCCGGCCGGCGTCGGCGCCGGCCGGGCAATGAGGGCGCCGCAATGGTAGGAGAGAGAGCATGAACGTCGAGGATATGCCGATCGCATCGCTTTCGGCCGTCAAGGCGCAGGATCGCGCGGGCTGGCTGGCCCTGTTCGAGGAGGATGCCGTGGTGCAGGACCCGGTCGGCCCCTGCGACTGGGACCCGGCCGGCGAAGGACAGAAGGGACGCGAGGCGATCGCCCGTTTCTACGACATGTTCATGGGCCTGCAGGAATCGCTGGATTTCGAGATCCATCACCTGGTGGCGCGGGGCGACGAGGCGGCGGTGTCGCTGACCCTGCACATCACCATGAAGGACGGCAGCCGCCACGCCACCCGCGCGATCAACATCTACAAGGCGTCGCCGGGCGGCAGGATCGCCTCGCTGCGGTCCTTCTGGTGATCGCGCGGCCGGCCATGGTCCTGTCGACGGCCGGCCTGCGCTGATGGCCGGCCGGCCGGCCATGACGGCGGCGGGGCACAATGCCGCCGGCGCCATCGCGCGCGCCGCCGCCAACCTTTGCGCGGAGGCCGGCGCGGCCGGCGTCACCGTGCGCGGCGTGGCGGCGGCGGCCAGCGTCGCCCCTTCCGCCGTGATCTACCATTTCGCCAATCGGGAGGGCCTGCTGGCCGCCGCCCATGCGGCGATGACCGAGGCCATCGCGGAATGGATGGCGGATGCCCGCGCGGCTTCGGCCGACGGGCGCGGCAACGGCCTTTCGGCCGAAGCGCTGGCCGCCGCCATCGCCATCGCCTTCCTGCGCGACCATCGCGCCGCGCTGGTGGCCTTGCAGGAACTGAACCGCGCGGCACTGCGCGGCGATCTGGCGCTGGGCGACCGCGAGGCCGACTGGAGCCGCGTGGTCCGTTTCTGGTCCGCCGTGACCGGCACCGGCGACGGCGCGGGCGAGACGGGGCCGATCTGGAGCGTGATCCTGGAGGGCGCGATCTCGATCGCCGCGCTGGAGGTGGACCCGATCGTGCGCGACGCGCTGATCGTCGATCTCGTCGCCCGCGCGGGCGACAGGATCGCCCGCCGCCCGCTGCGCACAGCCCCCGCCGTCGCGCCCGCCCGCACCCCGCCTGCCCGGCCCGATCATCCGCCCGGCCGCCAGCGCATCATCGAGGCGGTGATCGCGCTGATCGGCGAGGCGGGCGTCGGCAACCTCACCCATCGCAACATCGCCGCGCGCGCGGGCGTGGCTGTGGGCACCGTGAGCAACGCCTATGGCGACAGGCAGGCGATGATCGTCGACGCCTTCGACGACCTGCGCTGGCGCGGCATCGACGCGGTGATCCTCGGCCCCGCCCCGCCCCGCCATTATCTGAGCGAGATCGTCTTCACCCCTTCGGGCGACCTGCGCACCGAGCTGGCGCTGATCCACGCCGTGGGCGCGGCGCTCGTCCGCAATCCAGACCTGGGCGGCGCCGGCCCCGGCGGCCTTGCCGACAGCGTCCGCCACCTGCGCGAAGGCATGGCCGAACGCTGGCTGGCGATGCGCGGCATCCATGGCGTCGATGCGATCGATGCGGCCCTGTGGGTCGCCGTCACCGCCGCGATCGTGGAGCGCGCCATCTGCCTGCCGCCGGCCGGGCGCCGCCACTGGGCCGATCGCGCCGCCGACGATCATCTGGCCGCCCTGTTCGGCCCGCCCCCGCCTTCCGATGGAGTAGAGGAATGACAAGCCCCGCCAACCGCGCGCTGTTCGTGCGGATGCTCGAAACGCTCGGCACCAAGGATTTCGACGGCTTCCAGGCCTGCCTTGCCGAGGACGTGCTGCTGGAATGGCCCTTCCCGCCGATGGCCGGTTTTCCGACGGAGGCCCGCGGCGCCCGCTGGTTCCGCGAGAATCTGGAGGCGAGCTGGGCCGATTTCGCGCCTTATGCCTATCGCATCGCCGCCATCCACGAGATGGCCGATCCCGACAGGCTCGTCGCCGAGTATAGCTCGCACAGCACCTATCTGCCGACCGGCCGGCCTTATGAGAACGCCTATGTCGCGGTCGTCTGGTTCGAGGGCGGGCGCATCAGCCGCTGGCGCGAATATCTGAACCCGGAGGTGATCGCCCGCACGCTCGCCCCCGGCGCCCAATGGCGGGACGAGGCCGCGCCCGCCGCCTGACGCCCGACAAAATAGAGAATAGAAAATCTGAGAGGATCGCCGGCTATGGCGCAAACATTCCCCCATCTGCTCCAGCCCGGCCGGATCGGCGGGCTTCGGCTCCGCAACCGCATCTTCATGACGCCGATGGGTTCCAACCTGGCCGACGAGGACGGCATCACCGGCGATCGCCTGCGCGCTTATTATGTGGAGCGCGCCAAGGGCGGCGCGGCGCTGATCACCATGGGATCGGTATCGATCGGCTATCCCGAAGGTTCGGGCAACTGGCGCAACGAGGCGATATCGCACGATCGCCACATCCCCGGCGTGGCCAGGCTGGCGGAGGAGCTGCACGCCCATGGCGCCAAGCTTGCCATGCAGCTGCAGCATGCCGGCCTCGTCGCGATGAACGACATGCGCGACGGCCGCCCGCTATGGACGCCATCCGAGCCGCTGATCGGCAAGGACAGCGGCGACATGATGGACGGTTTCCTGGAGGACGAATATCGCATCTTCACCGCGCCGATGGCCGCGATGGGGGAGATACGGTATCGCGTAATGACCACGCAGGATATCGAGGAACTCGTCCAGATGTTCGCCGCCGCCGCCGTTCGCGCGGTATCGGCGGGCGTGGACGCGATCGAGCTGCATGCCGGCCACGGCTATCTCATCTCCTCCTTCCTCAACCCGCTGATCAACCGCCGCACCGATGATTATGGCGGATCGATCGAGAACCGCGCCCGCCTGCTCTGCGATATCATCCGGGGCGTGAAGCGCGCCGTGGGGCCGGACGTGCCGGTATGGCCGCGCATCGACAGCCAGCATTTCCTGATCGACGGCGGCATCACCGTGGAGGACGCGGCCGAAACCGCGCGCCTCGCCGCCGCCGCCGGCGCGGATGCGATCCATGTTTCGGCCGACGGCCATCCCGGCCGGGGCGCCACTTATTCCACCGGCCATGCCACCGATATCCGCAACGGCTTCGTCCCCGCCGCCGCCCGCATCCGGGCCGCGGCCGGCGTGCCGGTGATCTGCCCCGGCCGGATCGAGCCCGCGGACGCCGATCGCTTCATCGTCGAAGGCAAGATCGATTTCGTGACCATGGGGCGCAAGCTGCTGGCGGACCCGCACCTCCCCGCCAAGCTGGCCGCCGGCAAGGCCGCGAGCGTGCGCCCCTGCATCTATTGCTACACCTGCATCAGCCAGATCTTCTTCAGCCGCCCGGTGAAGTGCGCGGTGAACCCCGAAACCGGCTTCGAACGCGAACGCGCGCTGACGCCGGCGGAAAACCCCCGCCACATCGCCGTGATCGGCGGCGGCCCGGCCGGCATGGAAAGCGCCCGCCGGCTGGCGAAGCGCGGCCACCGCGTGACCCTGTTCGAGGCGACGTCCACGCTGGGCGGCACCGCCCGCTTCGCCTCGATCGCCTACGCCCCCAACGAGCGCATCGTCGCCTGGCTGAAGCATGAGCTGGCGGCATCGCCCGTGACGGTCCGCCTCAACACCGTCGCCACGCCGGAGCTGCTGCGGTCGCTGGGCGTGGAGGAGGTGATCGTCGCCACCGGCGCCCGGCGGGACATGCCCGCCATCCCCGGCGCCGATCTGCCGCACGTCTTTTCCGGCGACGACATGCGGCGGCTGATGCTGGGGCAGGACCTCGACACGCTGGCCGGCAAGACCGACCGGACGACGCGCACCGCGATGAAGCTGGGCGCGCTGACCGGCCTTACCGCCCGGCCCGGCTTCATCCGCGCCGCCAGCAACTGGTGGATGCCGTTCGGCGAACGCATCGCCATCATCGGCGGCGAGCTTGTCGGGTTGGAGCTGGCGGAGTTCCTCGCCAAGCGCGGCCGCAAGGTGACGGTGCTGGACGACGCCGCCAAGTTCGGCGCCGGCCTGCAGGTCGTCCGCCGCTGGCGCGTGCTCGACGAGCTGAAGGAGCTGGGCGTCACCCTGCTGCCCGAGGCGCATGACATCGCCATCCTCGAAGGCCGCGTGCGCTATGCCAATCCCAACGGGCAGGAACGCACCATCGCCGCCGATCAGGTGATCGTCGCCAAGGGCGCCACCGGGGACACCGCGCTGGCGGGCGATCTTCGCGCCACCGGCTTCACCGTCCACACCGCCGGCGACTGCACCGGCATCGGCTATATCGAAGGCGCCATGCAGGACGCCGCCGAAATCGCCGCCAACATCTGAAGAACAGGGAGGATATCGATCATGGCTGGAAGGCTTGCAGGCAAGGTCGCGCTTGTAACCGGGGCGGCATCGGGGATCGGCCGGGCCACGGCGGTGCGGCTGGCGGAGGATGGCGCGAGCCTGATCCTCGCCGATCTCAACCGCGCCGCGCTCGATCCGGTGGCGGCCGAAACCGGCGGCATCCCGATCGCCTTCGACGCGGGCGACGCGCAATCCTGCCGCGATCTCGTGGCGCAGGCGATCGCGGCGGCCGGGCGGATCGACATCCTCGCCAACATCGCCGGCATCATGGACTGGGGGCCGATGGCCGATTTCGAGGACGATCGCTGGGAACGGATGCTGCGCATCAACCTTTCGGGCGTGTGGCACCTGAGCCGCGCGGCCATGCCCCATCTGGTCGAAAGCCGGGGGGCGATCGTCAACATGTCCTCCGCCGCCGGCCTGGTCGGCATCCCCTACACCACGGCCTATTGCGCGGCGAAGGCCGGCGTGGTCGCGCTCACCAAATCGCTGGCGATCGAATTCGCCGCCGCCGGCGTGCGCGTGAACGCCATCTGCCCGACCGGCGTGAAGACGGCGATGCACGGCAGCGTCGCCCTGCCCGACGGCGTCGACATGGCGCTGGTGATGCGCAATTCGCCCAAGCTGGGCGATCTGTGCGAGCCGGAGGACGTGGCGGCGGCCGTCGCCTTCCTCGCATCCGACGACGCGCGCAAGATCACCGGCATCGCGCTGCCGGTCGATGCCGGACAGACGGCGGGGTAAGGGCGATGGCGGCCGTCAGCTTCGACTTTTCCTGCCGGCGCGTGCTCGTGACCGGCGCCACCAGCGGCATCGGCGCGGCGATCGCGCGGGCCTTCGCCGATGCGGGGGCCGAGGTGATCGCCACCGGCACCCGCCCTTCGGCCGGCGATTATGCCGATCCGCCGCCCGGCGAATATCGCCGCTTCCTGCTGGGCGATGCCGCCAGCACCGATGCGCTGATCGCCTCGATCGACCGGCTCGACATCCTCGTCAACAATGCCGGCGTCACCGGCCATCCCGAGGATTTCGCCGCCGCCGTCCAGACCAACCTCACCGGCGTCCATCGCCTCACCACCGGCCTCGCCCCGCTGCTGGAGGCGAGCGACATGCCCGGCGGCGGCGCGGTGGTGTCGATCGCATCGATGATGGCGGTGTTCGGCAATTCGATCTTCCCCGGCTACAGCGCCGCCAAGGCCGGACTGCTGCTGCTGACGAAATCGCTGGCGCAGGGCTGGGGCGGGCGCATCCGCATCAACGCCGTCGCCCCCGGCCCGGTCCGCACGCCGATGACGGAACGCTATGCGGACGACCCCGCCTACGGCCCCGCCACCGCCGCCCGCATGGCGCTTGGCCGCTGGGGCGATCCGCAGGACATTGCGGGGCCGGTCCTGTTCCTCGCCAGCCCGGCCGCCGCCTTCATCACCGGCGAATGCCTGGTCGCCAGCGGCGGCTATATGATCGCGGAGGCGTAAGGGGCGGAACCGGGGCCGCAAGCGCAAGCGCGGGGTGATGGCGGCGGCCCCTCGTTCCCTTCTTCGTCATTCCCGCCTTCGCGGGAATGACGAGGTTTTGGGGGCCAGGGCGCGCCGGACGGGCAACCTCCGCATCGACCAGCGCGAGGGGCTGCCCGACGAAGGGACGTTGCCCGCCCCTCAAACGGCCTCCGCCGCCATCGCCCCGCGCCGTTCGCGGCCGATGGCGAAGGCGGCGAGCGCGAAGCAGGCGGCGGCGATCGCGAAGCCAGCCATGTGCGCGCCCACGGCGAGGCCGTAATTGCCCGTCACGTCGCGCAGCCAGCCGGCCAGCGGCGCCATGCCGAACAGGAAGGGCACGGTAAGCAGGCCGGACAGGCCCATGACGCGGGCGAAGGCGGCGCGGCCGAACAGATGGTTCACCAGCACCGACTTGGCGGTGATAAAGCCGCCGCCGCACATGCCGATGACGACCGCGTCGAGGATCAGCACGCCATAGCCCACCGGCAGGATCAGGATCATCCACACCGCCGCCTGCACCACGCAGTTCAGGATCAGCGCCGCGCCGCCGCCGAAGCGATCCGCCAGCCAGCCGAACAGCAGCGATCCGGCGATGCCCGTGCCGCCGGATATGGCCGAAAGCAGCGCCGCCTGCTCCAGCGTCCAACCCCGTTCGGTGACGAGGGGGACGAGGTGGACCATCTTCGTCACGCCCGCGCCCACCGCGAGGCCCGATCCCACCACCGTCAGCAGGAATACCGGCATCACCAGCAGCGACAGCATCGGCACCGGCCGGGCGGCGGCGGCCTGCGCGGCGGCGATCGGCCCGTCCGCGCCATAAGGGCGCTCGCCGATCGCTTCCGGCCGGTCGATCACCAGCCACAGCAGCGGCAGGATCGCGGCGTGCAGCGCCGCCAGCGCGATCAGCACGCCCTTCAGGCCCAGATAAGGCAGCGCCCAGGCGGTGGCGAGCGGCACCGCCATCACCATCAGCGGCATGTTGACGATGCCCAGCATCACCCCCTGCCGTTCGGCATACCAGTTGGTGACGAGGGTGGCGTTGGGCAGCATCCCCATCATGGCGATGCCCGGCCCGATCATCAGCCCGTATATCGCCAGCACGGCAATGCCCGAGGGCGCGAGCGCCAGCGCGACATAGCCGGCGGCGAGCAGGACCGCCCCCAGCATCAGCGTGTAGCGGATGGTGAGCCGGCCGATCAGCGCGCCGATGATCGGCGCCATCAGCCCGCCCGCCAGCACCACCAGCGACAAGGGCAGCGAGACCATCGCCCGCGACATGCCGTAGGTGCGTTCGAACTCGTGGAGCAGCGGCCCGAAGGCGCCATAGGTCGGCCCCACCGCCAGATTCTGGGCGATGAAGGCGATCGCCACCATCCGCCCGCCGGAAAAATGCGGGGCCGGCCCGCTCACGCCGCCGCCTCCGGCCCGATCTCCAGCATCACCTTCACCGCATCCGGCCGGCACTGCGTTTCGAATGCCTCGCCGATCGCGGACAGCGGCAGGCGGTGCGATATCAGCGTGCGGCGATCGACGGCGCCGCTGCGCATCAGCTCCAGCGCCTCCACCAGCTCCTCGGGCGCATAGCCGTTCGATCCCAGGATCGCCGGCTCCTTCTGGATGATCGGCCCCATGTCGATGGTCATCGCCCCTTCGAATCCGCCGAAGCAGATGATCCGCCCGTCCCGGAGCGCGATCAGGCGCAGCGCCGTCTCCAGAGGCGGCGGGCCGGCCATGTGGGCGATATAGCCGGCGCAGTCGAACACCACGCCGATATTGGCGGAAATGCCGCGATACCCCTCCTCGGTGCCGCAGACCGCCGCGACCTGGGCGAAGACATCGCCGTCGCGCGGGTTGACGATATCGGTCGCGCCGATCTCCAGCGCCTTGTCCAGCCGCGCCTGCTGCACGTCGATGGCGACGATCCGCCCCACCGGAACGCCGCGCGCGCGGATCGCCTGGATCACGCCCAGCCCGATGATGCCGACGCCGAACACCGCGACATTCTCGCCATCGCGGATCGCCGCCTTGCGCACCATCTGCAGGCCATCGGCCATGGGCTCGGTGGTCGCGGCCTCGGCGAAGCTCACGCCGTCCGGCATGGCGACGAGCTGATAGGGATTGGCCGGCACCGCCACCCGATCGGCCATGCCGCCGCCCAGCCCCGTCACGCCCACCACGCGCTGGCCGAGCTGCCAGCCCTCGACGCCCTCGCCCAGCGCCGCGATGCGGCCGGCGAATTCGTGGCCCGGCACCGTATAGCCTTCGGGCGTCCGCCGGGTCAGCCGGTCGCGATAGCTGTCGTTGCGATACATGTGCAGATCCGATCCGCAGATGCCGCATGCCTCCACCGCGACGATCACCTCGCCCGGCGCGGGCATGGGCGGGGTCGCGTCGCTCCGCATCCCGATATGGCCGGGCGCGGTGAAATCGGCTGCCTTCAAGGGCTCTCTCCATCCCTCGCCGCCTTCTGCGGGCGGCCTTCCTCGGACCGGCAGATTTTCACATCCCGATCATGCCGGCAAATTATATTTACAGTGTGTAACGTAATTAATATCGTCCACAGGAACCAAAAGGAATCATCGAGGGGACGAGAGATGCGCAAGGTGAAGCTGCGGGCGGGGATTTTCCTGGCGCCCTTCCATCCGCTGGACGAAAATCCCACGCTGGCGCTGGAACGCGACCTCCAGCTTGCGGTGGATGTCGAGAATCTCGGCTTCGACGAATTCTGGTATGGCGAGCACCATAGCGGCGGCTACGAGCTTTCGGCCTCGCCCGAGCTGATGATCGCCGCCGCGGCCCAGCGCACCAAGCGCATCCGCCTGGGCACCGGGGTGATATCGCTGCCCTATCACAACCCGCTGATGACGGCGAACCGCATCGCCCAGCTCGATCATCTGAGCTTCGGCCGCCTGATCTTCGGCGCCGGCCCCGGCCTGCTGGTGTCGGACGCGCACATGCTGGGCCTCGACGCCACCGACTCGCGCCGCAAGCTGGACGAGGGGCTGAGCGTCGTCACCCGCCTGCTGGCCGGCGAATGGGTGACGGAAAAGACGAGCTGGTATGACCTGCGCGACGCGCATTGCCAGCTTCTCCCCTATAATCGCGACCTCGAGCTGTGCGTGGCGAGCACCTTTTCGCCCAATGGCGGCAAGCTCGCCGCCAAATATGATGCGGGCATGCTCTGCCTCGCTTCCACCATGTATCAGGGCTTCGACGCGCTATCGATCAACTGGCAGATCGCGCAGGAAAGCTCGGCGAAGCTGGGCCGCACCATGTCCCCCTCGCGCCTCCGCTGCGCGACGGAGATGCATATCGCCGAAACCCGCGACAAGGCGATGGACCAGGTCCGCGCCGGTTACGAACGCTATCTGCAATATATCAAGAACCAGTCCGAGCAGCTTCCCGATTCGCCCGCGCACCTGACGCTGGAGGACCTGATCGAGCGGCAGGAGATCGTCGTCGGCACGCCGGACGATGCCATCGCCCAGATCCGCCGGCTGGAGGAGAAGGTGCCCGATTTCGGCTGCCTGCTGCTACTGGAGAAGAACTGGTCCGCGCCGCACCATCTCCGCCGGTCGCTGGAGATGTTCGCCCGCTACGTCCTGCCGGAAATCAACGGCGACAATCAGGCACGGGTCAGGAGCTTCGACTGGTGCCGCGAGAAGCGCGACGACTTCATCGAGACAATCATGACCGCAAACCAGAAGGCGTTCGCCCAGCATGCGGCCGAAACCGCCGGCGAGGCGGCCTGAGCGCCGGCTGGACCGGCGCCGAGGTGGCGGCGGCCGGGCGGCGGCGATAGGGAGCGGCGGATGAGCCAGCCCTCCCCCGCCGCCGATCCCGGCCGGCCCCGCCGCGGCCGTCCGCGCAACCCGGAAACGGATGCCGCGATCCTGGCGGCCGCGCGCCACATCCTGGCCACGCGCGGCTTCGACGCGCTCAGCATCGAGGCAGTGGCCCAGGCGACCGGCATCTCCCGCGTCTCCATCTACCGCCGCTGGGCGAGCAAGGCGCACCTCACCAGCGAGATCGCCAATGGCGGCGAGGGGCGGTTGCCCGACGTGATCGCCGAGCAGGGCGTGGAGGCGGAGATCCGCGCCCTCGTGCGCCAGCTTTACGATCGCTATGCCGAACCCGCCATCGGCGCGGCGGCGATCGGCATGATCGTATCCTACCAGCGCGAGCCCTCGCTCCGGGAGGAGCTGCACAGCCCGCTCGAATCCGATGCCCGCGCCCAGCTCCGCTCCATCGTCGCGCGCGGCAAGGCGCTGGATCTGGTGCGCGAGGAGGTGGATGCCGACGCCCTGTTCGACATCGCCGTCGGCACCACGCTGTTCCGCCTGCTCGTCAGCACCGAGGCGCCGGGCGCGTCCACCGCGGATGCGATCGCCGATATCGTGCTGAAAGGCGTGGCAAAAGCGCCGGCCTGAACCGCCCGCCCCAAGGCCCCGCCGCGCCGCCCTTCCGCACCGCGCCGTCGCGGCCATCTTGACGCCATCGCCAACTCGTCCATTCTGCCAAAAAAGGCCATAGGAGAGGGCCGGCATGAAGGCGAAACGCAGCTTTCCCCACGGGAGCGCGACTGCTCTGGCGCTGGCGCTTGCCGGCATCACGGCGATGACGGCGGCGACATCTCCGGCGGCGGCCACGGCGCGGCTTCCCGAAAATCCCGGCGCGGCCCCCGCCGTGCTGCACGGCGACGATATCGACGGCTTCACCGCCGTCCTGCAGGATGCGGGATACAAGGCGCGCATCCGCACGCGGGAGGACGGGCAGCGCTATATCGACAGCGCCGCCGGCGGGGTGAGCTTCACCGTGAACTTCACCGAGTGCGAGGGCGCCAAGGGCTGCCGAGGCATCCGCTTCCTCGCCTGGCTGACCCGCCCGCCCACGCTGGATGCCAAGGCGGTGAACGAGTGGAACGAAGGCTATCGCATGGCCCGCGCCGCGATCGACGCCGACGACGATCTCGTCCTCGATTATTATATCTCGCTGGTCGGCGGGGTCAGCGCGGCGAACTTCCTCGACAGCTTCGACTGGTGGACCACGCTGGTCGGCGATTTCCGGGGCTTCGTGGAGGATAAGGGCACCAAGGCCCTCGAACCCACCAAGCCCGACACCCGCCGCGATTTCAGCGCCACGGAGCATGGCGGCACGGGCTGATCGCCTCGCCGCCGGAAACCTAGCCGATCTCCAGAAAGCGGAGATTGTTGGTCAGGCGTTCCACCCTGCAACTATCCCCGGCATCGATCGCGTCGGCGATCGAACCCCAGGCGGCCGCGCTGTTCCTGCACCGCATCCGCGTTTCGTGATGGGCGGCGGCCAGGGCTTCCCGAGCCGCGCGCGAGGCCCAGGCCCGATAGTCGATCCGGCAGGTCATGAGCGTCAATCTTGCTTGCGCGGCGGCGACGGGGCCTCGGCCATGCGGCGGGCATGATAGGCGGCGGCAAGCTGTTCATGGGCGATGCGGGCGCTGGAATGGGTAGCGTCGCGGGCGGCCGTGATCGAGATTTTCTCACGCGAAAGCAGATAGTCCGACAGGCTCGGGACGGTCATGATGCGACTCCTCGGGCAAGCGGGAGCGCGCATTTGTCTCTCAGTCGTCGGATGCCTGCTGGGACTCGGGCCGGCGATGATCCCTGATATACCCTTTGGGGGTAAGACGCGAATCCGCGTAGGGGCGAGGGGCGTCGCGGCAGGGCCGTGGCGATGCCCGCTTTCGCGGGGCCTGGGGGTAGCTTGTTCATCGACAGCCAGAGTTCACGCCTGACATCGGCCCTGGCGACCCTAAGGCGCGGCGCGGCCTTCTTCGGGGACGGGCTGCGCACGGCGAAGGGCGGCGGCGCGCGGAGCCCGGTTTCCTTGCCTCCCGGTTCGGTGGGCGTGGCGGGCCGCTGCGACCATAAGGTGATCGGCAACGGCCTGCGCGAGCTGGACCGGTTCCTGAGCGTGCTGATCGACGAGGTGGCGGGCGCCCTGCCGCCGCGCCACGTCGACACCGGCAGCCTCGCCCGGCAGCGCAACACCCCCAACAAGCTGCGCGCCCTCCATACCGCCATGGGCCGGCCCAGCCCGGATCATGATCGCCTGCGCGCGATCGGCCGGTCCCGCGATTGCCTGTTCTATTGCGACGGCATCGTCACGCGCAGCGACAGGCGGCATGGCGGGACGATGACGGTGGGCTGGCCCTGCGGGGAACATGCCGGCGGCCTCGGCAGAAGCATCGCGATCGGCGAAAGGCTGGTCGTCACGCCCGCAAACCTCGTCTGGATTTCCGCCTTCTACGATCGTCTGGCCATGGATCTGGTGGCGGCAAGTTCCGGCCGGCCGGGGGCCTTGGTTGATATGGACGCCGATTTGGCCTATATGCAGTCCTGCTAACGTCGCCTGCGACGGAACTTGAAGCCCGAGAGGCTGATTCTTCCTTATCTCGCTACCTGGCTCCGCCGGCATGTCGCCGGTGGGATCACTGTGTTTTCGCGAAAGGAAAACATCATGCCAATCGGCACCGTAAAATTCTTCAACGCCGACAAGGGCTATGGCTTCATCGCCCCCGAGGACGGCTCGGGCGACAGCTTCGTCCACATCACCGCGGTCGAGCGCGCCGGCATGGCGACGCTCAACAAGGACCAGCGGCTGAGCTACGAACTGGAAACCGACCGGCGCGGCAAGCAGTCGGCCGTCAACCTCCAGCCGGCCTGAACGCCGGGCGGAGCGATCCGCCGGCCTTGACGGACGCTGCGTGATTTCGGGCCGGACGGATCAACCCGCCGGCCCGCAAATCGCGGAGCGATGAAGGACAGGCTGGTCCCGATCCGGTTCAGACCGGACGGGGACCGGCCCTTCCCGATGGACGACCGGCAACCGGCCGCAAGGCTGGCCCGGTCGACGCCGGGATGGCGGACGGAAAGCGGCATCGCCACGACCGGCCCGCCCGCGCGCGATCCCCCGATCGCCGCCCCATGCGCCCGCAGGCGCACCCATGATGCGGCGAAACCGTCGCCGCCTTCCCCCAATCGAACAATTTGCGCGGACGATCCGCGCCCAGGAATTTATGCAATCCGATATGATTCACCCGTCGGCCATTCCGGCCGGCAACCAGCCGATGGCGCCCGCATTCCCGATGGAACATCCCCGGATGGCGGCCCGCAAGTCGGCCCATCTCAGCCGGCGCGAACTGCGCCGGATCGTCGCCGATATCCTCGGCTGACACCGACGCGAGGCCGCCCCGGCCGCCTGCCGGATCAATCCCCGGCGAAGATGTCGGGGACCCAGGCGACGCCGTTGATATGGGCGCCGCCGTCCACGAACAGCGTGTTGCCCGTCAGATAGCGGGCATCCTCCCCCACCAGGAACAGCACGACGCCGCCGATGTCCCGTTCGGGATCACCCATGCGGTGCATCGGGTTGGCGCGCGCGGCCCCGGCGGCGACCTCCGGCTGATATTGCGCGAACTGGCGGAAGGCGGACGAGATCGCCGCCGGGCAGATGATGTTCGCGCAGATGCCGAAGGGCGCCCATTCCCGCGCCGCCGACCGCGTCAACGCACGGAGCGCTTCCTTGCCGACATTGTAATCGGCCGTGCCCATATGGGCGTTCACGCCGTTCAGCGACGCGACGTTGACGATCCGGCCCCAGCCCTGTTCGCGCATGGCGGGATAGGCCGCCGTCATCGACCATTTCGCCGCCATCAGGTTGATGTCCAGCGAGGCGCGGAAGCGATCGTCGTCGAGATTTTCGATGCGGTCCGGCACGCCGCCGCGATAGGCGTTGTTGACGAGGATGTGGATGCCGCCGAAGCGGCCGATCGCCTCCGCCACCGCGCCTTCCATTTCCTCCCGGCGGGTCACGTCGCAGCGGACGAATGCGGCCGTCCCGCCGGCGGCACGCACTTCCGCCTCGGCCGCGCGGCCCTTTTCGGCATCGAATTCCGCGATCACCACGGCGGCACCGGCCGCCGCCAGCCGGTTCACGATCCCCCGCCCCACGCCATCGCCGCCGCCCGTCACCAGCGCGACGCGCCCCGCCAGATCCGCCATCCCATGCTCTCCCTGCTATATGATCTTCTGAAAAAGGCGCGGCGGCCGGAATCAGGATCGGCAGGCTATCGCCGCGCGAATTCCTGCGGCGACATGCCGGTGCGGCGGCGGAAGGCGGTGGAAAAGCTGCTCGGGCTGGAAAAGCCCAGCAGATAGGCGATCTCCTTGAGCTGCCGGTCGCCGGCGCGGATCATCGCCTCGGCACGCGCCTGCCGCGCATCCTCCACCGCATCGGACAGGGTGGTGCCGGTCGAGGCCCGCCATGCGCGCGAAAGGTGGCGCGGGCTCAATCGCACCAGCGTGGCAAGCTCGCTCACCGTCGGCGGCTGGATATCCGCCTCGGCGATGCGCTCGCGCACGCGGTTGAGCTGCCAGCCCGCCAGCCCGCCGCGCGCCGGCTCATCCTCCTCGCCCAGCCGGCCGAGGCCGCGCGCCAGGTCCACCGCCAGCAGCGTCGTCAGGCCGTCCAGCAGGAAGGCGCTCGCCATGCCCGGCCGCGCCAGCTCGTCGGCGATGCGGCGCATCGCGCCCGCCACCTCGGGCTGGCGCACGTCCAGCAGCGCGCGCTGCACATGCGGATCGGCGGGATCGATATCCAGGTCCGGCCCCTCGCCGCCGCCGGGCGCGCGATCCCGGAACATCACGCGCAGGAAGCTCTGGTCGCCGCCCAGCCCGCGCGTTTCCAGCCGGGTCCCGGCGGGATGGAACAATATGTCGCCCATCGGCAGGAAATCGGCGCGGGGCGCGGCGTAACGCCCTTCCTTGTGGCCGTGCGGCGGCGCGAGGTTCAGGCTGATCGTCGGCGCCGCCTCGCACAATGTCAGCTCGAAGGGCGTCGGCCAGTGGATGCGGCACAGGTCGATCGCGGCGGTCGCCGTATCCGCATGGGCTGCGATCTTCCAGTCGGCGTCCACCGCCATCGCTCTCCTCAGTCGACGACCTTGCGGTTGGTCTCGCCCCAATAGGCGGTCATCCGCACGATCAGCCCGTCATCGTCGAATTCCATCACGTCCAGCGTCTCGATCTCGACCTTGACGGGATAGTTTACCGGCCTGGCAATATAGGCGGCCGCGCCATAACGTCCAACCACGCGCACCGCGCCATCCAGCGTCAGCAATATGCCGCCCTGCATCGCATCGAATCCCGCCTGGAAGAAGGCGCCGATCCCTGCATGGCCGTGCTTCTCGCCGGTGCCGATCGGGTCTTCGATCACCGCGTCCGGGTGGAACAGCGCCAGCACGCCCGGCAGATCGGCGGCGCCCATCCGCTCGCCATAGGTGCGCATCACGTTGCGGATATGATCGGGGCCCGGCCCCTCGGTCGGCGCCTGGATGAAATCGCTGGAACTGGCTTCGGCCATCATGCTCTCCTGTCCTGTGCGTCCCGGTCGTGCCGGGATCGTCATTCTTGTGCCGTCCCTTTCCGGCCCGCGTCAGCCATGGAGGCTGACGGATCCGGGCAATCGCTTCACCGCCCGCGCGGATCGCGCGGATGCATCAGCCCGCGCAGGATCACCGACTGGCTCGCCGTCGCCATCAGCGTGCCGTCCTCGGCGAACAGCAGCATCTCGCCATGGCCGAAGCCATCGGCGGCGCCGTGGACGCGGATTTCGCACTGCACCCAGCCGGTCGGCACGATCTGGAGGAAGCGTATGCCGTTATCCAGGCTGTTGGCGCCGAAATCGGCGGTGCCGTCTGACAGGGCGTTGCCGATCGAAGCCGGCACGAAATCGGCCATGATCGCCAGCATCGGCCGGTCGATCGCCGCGTCCGCCGCCGCGCCGGCGGGCCTGATCCAGAAGACGAGATGCCCCGCCTCCTCGACCGCGGCATCCCACCCCTTGGCGATGCGCACGTCGAGGCGCGAATACATGTCGTCGGGCGCATAGCCCCAGCGCAGCGGCATGCGCGGGCAATCCTCCGGCCGGGGCACGCGCGCCGGCTTCACGAACTGCACGCGCGGCGCATCGGGCCGGGCGCCCAGCGAAAGGCCGGCGCGCAGCACCTGGCCGTCCCGGCCTTCGGCCATCACCTGCGCCTGGCTGGTATAATGGCCCTCCACCATCGGCACGACGTGGAACTCCACCTCCGTGCCGCGCGGCGCATAAGCGAGATATTGCGCGCTCGCCCACACCACGGCGCGGCCGGTGGTCCGCTCGGCCGCCTCCACCGTCGCCCCCAGCCCGACGCCGCCGAACATGAAGGAGGTTTCGGGCGGCCCCACCGTCAGCCACGGATCGATCGCCAGCCGCCAGCGCCGGGGGCCGTCGCCGGGCACGAGGGTGAAGAAGCCGGCCATCGCCGCTCAGGCGCCCGCGGCCACGCCCCCGGCCGGGGCCGCCTCCGCCTTCACCCGGTCCTTCAGCGCGAACTTCTGCACCTTGCCCGATGCGTTGAGCGGCAGGCTTTCCACCACCTCCACGCTCCTGGGCGCCTTGTAATTGGCCATGTTGGCCTTGGCCCAGGCGCAGATCTCCGCCGGATCGGGGTGCGCGCCGGCGACGGGGATGACGAAGGCCTTGCCCACCTCGCCCATCCGCTCGTCCGGCACGCCGATCACGGCGGCGAGCGCGATATCGGGGTGCTTCTGCAGGATCTTCTCGATCTCCGCCGGATAGCAGTTGAACCCGCCGGAGATATACATGTCCTTCATCCGGTCGGTGATCATCAGCCGCCCGTCCTCGTCGAAGCGGCCGACGTCGCCGGTGTGGAGCCAGCCCTCGGCGTCGATCGCCTCGGCCGTGCCCTCCGGGTCCTCGAAATAGCCGATCATCACGTTGAAGCCGCGCACCTGCACCTCGCCCTCCTCCCCGGCGGGCAGGATGCTGCCATCGCCGTCGGCGATGCGCACCTCGATGCCGGGGATCGGCTTGCCGCACGTCCGCGCGACGACATCCGCCGGATCATGCGCGTCGGAAAGGGAGACGGTGCCGCAGGTTTCCGTCAGGCCATATCCGGTCAGCACCGTCTCGATGCCGATATCCTTGCGCATCCGTTCGATCAGCGCCGGCGGGATCGATGCGGCGCCGGTGATGGAGAGGCGCAGCGAGGACAGGTCCGCCCCGCCGATGTCGGTCGCGAGGATCGTCTGGAAGATGGCGGGCGGCCCCGGCAGCATGGTGATGCGGTGGGCGGAAACCAGGTCCACCAGCTTCGGCACGTCCAGCGTAGCCAGCGGATAGATGGTCGCGCCCGTCATCAGGCAGGGCAGCCACCCCGCCTTGTAGCCGAAGCTGTGGAAGAAGGGATTGACGATCAGGTAGCGGTCATCGTCCCGCAGCCCCACCGACTGGGTCCAGATGCGGAAGGTGCGGCACGTCTGCCCGTGGCCGCTGATAACGCCCTTGGGATCGCCGGTCGTGCCGGATGTGAACATGATGTCGCTGGGGTCTTCGGGCGTCACCGCGTCGATGCGGGCATCCGTGCCGGCATCGGGGGTGGCGGCGGCCAGGAAGGCATCCCATTCGGGGCCGAAGGTGATGACGCGCTCCAGGTGCGGCAGGTCCTCCGCCGCCAGCATCGCGCGGTAATCGTTGCCGATGAAATTATCGACGGTCAGCACCCAGCGCGCCCGCGCGCGGTTGAGGATGAAGGCCGCCTCGCCGCCCTTCAGCCGGGTGTTGAGCGGCACGACCACGCAGCCCGCCGCCTGCGCGCCCACCGCGCCCACGATCCAGTCGAGCCGGTTGGGCGCCCAGATGGCGACGCGATCGCCCTTTTCCAGCCCGGCGACGATGAAGCCGGCCGCCGCCTTGCGGATCGCTTCCCAGAGGGCGGCGAAGCTAATCGTCCGCTCGCCATCGACCACGCCGGCCTTGTCGCCGAATCGGGCCGCGGCCTCGCGCGCGACGCCGGGTATCGTCTCCATCAGCACCTCTTCCACCCTCTTCTTCGATATGCGTAGCCCCTTACGACATTCTCTACGCATATTGCCTGTTGCTTGCCGCTTCGCTTCATCTATCGTGATTCCATTGTCAACGAAACCCGGTAAGGTGGGGGGAGAAGAAATTGGCCGAGCGGCGTCTGCGCTTCGACGACAAGGTGGTGCTGGTAACGGGCGGCAGCCGCGGCATCGGCCGCGATATCGTGCAGGCCTTCGCGGATGTAGGCGCGAAGGTCGTCACCTGCGGCCGCAATCCGCCGGAAGAGCCGATTCCCGCCGCCTTCCACGCCTGCGACGTGCGCAAGGCCGATCAGGTGCAGGCGATGCTGGACGCGATCGGGGCCGAGCATGGCCATGTCGACATCGTCGTCAACAATGCCGGCGGATCGCCGCAGGTGGATGCCGCGAAGGCCAGCCCGCGCTTTTCCGAATCGATCATCGCGCTCAATCTGTTGGCGCCGCTGCATGTGAGCCGCGCCGCCTATGACTGGCTGGTCAAGGCGCCCGGCCAGGCATCCATCATCAACATCGCCAGCGTCTCGGCCATCCGCCCCTCGCCCGGCACCGCCGCCTATGCCGCCGCCAAGACCGGCCTGATCGGCCTCACC
The DNA here is from genome assembly GCF_003034225.1 of Edaphosphingomonas fennica. Classification (GTDB taxonomy): domain Bacteria; phylum Pseudomonadota; class Alphaproteobacteria; order Sphingomonadales; family Sphingomonadaceae; genus Sphingomonas_E; species Sphingomonas_E fennica. The sequence continues at coordinate 102,266 of NZ_PHHF01000049.1, read as the reverse complement.
CGCAGCCTGGCGCAGGAATGGGCGCCCAAGATCCGGGTGAACGCGATCATCGCCGGGCTGATCGGCACGGAGGATGCCGCCGCCACCTACGGATCGGACGATATCCAGCAGGCGATCATCGCCAACCAGCCGATCGGCCGGCTGGGCACCGGGGAGGATATCGCATCCGCCTGCCTGTTCATGGCGTCCGACCATGCCGGCTATGTCAACGGCGCCGCGTGGGAAGTGGACGGCGGGGGCGAGGTGCCGCCCTTCTTCTCGATCCTCAAGGCCAACGGCCTTGTCTGAGGCAAAGTCCGAGGCCAACAGGCCGGCCGGCCCCCGCGCCCGCATCGCCGCGCTCAACCATGTCGGCCTCACCGTCGCCGATCTGGATCGCTCGATCGCCTTCTACACATCGATCTTCGACGTGGCGGTGCACGGCCCCTGGGACCGCACCGGCCCCGGCCTCGGCAAGGTCACGGGCTATCCCGGCTGCTCGGTGCGGCAGGCCTTCCTCGATTTCGGCCGGCGGGACCAGCTGATCGAGCTGCTGGAATATACCAATGGCGGCACGGTGGTGGACCCGGCCAACGGCAATGCCGGCGCCGCCCATTTCGCGGTGGTGGTGGAGGATGTGGACGCGCTCTACGCCGATCTTTCGGCGCGCGGCCACCGCTTCGTCTCGCCGCCGATCACCACATCGCCCAACCCGCTCTTCTGGGGCCGCGTGACCTATCTGATCGATCCCGATGGCTTCCGGGTGGAGCTTTATCAGCCGCTCGAGGCATGATCCGGGCTTGGCGGACATGCCGGGCCGCGTCTAAGATGAATATGATTCATCATGGCCGCCGTCGCGGACATGGCGGAGACAGAACATAATTACCCGAGGAAGCCTCATGAACCCCGCCGATTTCCGGCTCGACCCGGCCGACGAATATCCCCACCCCGCAGGGCCGGAGCCCAATTTCAACGAGAGCGTCTATGTGAACGCCTTCGACGACGGCACCGGCATCGGCGGCTGGATGCGGCTGGGCAACCGGGTGAATGAGGGGCGGGCCGAGCTTTCCGTCTGCCTCTACCTTCCCGACGGCCGCATCGCCGTGCAGTTCGCCCGCCCGCGCATCGCCGGCAATGACGCCTTCGATGCCGGCGGCCTCCGCTTCGACGTGGTGGAGCCGATGCGCAGGCTCGACGCGCATTATGCGGGCGAGGTGATGATCGTCACCGATCCCGATGATCTGCGCGAACCGCAAAGGCTGTTCACCTCGGCCCCGCGCTTCCCCTGCACGGTGGAATGGCAGCTCGAAACCATATCCCCCCAGCATGGCGGGGAGCCGGTGCGCGACGACGTGCCGACCATGTATGGCCGCGATTTCTCGCTCGGCCATTTCAACCAGCATACGCGCGCGACCGGCCACATCACCATCGGCGGCGAACGTTTCGCCATTTCCGGCCATGGCTGGCGCGACCATAGCTGGGGGCCGCGCTGGTGGACCAACATCGTCTGGTATCGGCTGTTCCTGGCGGCCTTCCCCGATGGCCGGGGCCTGATGATCCACCGCATCGCCGATGAAAGCGGCCGCACCCGCCGATCGGGCGTGCTGCTGGTCGACGGCGCCTATCACGAGATCACCGATTTCGACGCGATCACCGAATGGGATGCCAATCGCGATCCCGCCGCCGCGCGCATCGTCGTGCGCACGGAGACCGGCCTGACGGCGGATATCCGGGTGGAGGTGCTATCGATGGCGCCGCTGCGCAATCGGCGGGAAGAAGGCGGCCGCACGCTGCTGAGCCGCATCGCCGAGGGCCATAGCCGCTTCACCTGGGATGGCGTGACCGGATACGGCATGACCGAATATATCGAGCGCGTGGCGGAGGACGGCTCCCTTGCCGGCTACCCTCTCTGATCCCGCCCCCGCCGATCCAGCCGAGGCGCTGACCGCCGCCGTCCGCCGCCGCTTCGGCGCGGGCGCGGGGGTGGACAATATCGTCCAGGCCACGCTCGGCGGATCGAACCGCACCCTGCTGTTCGATCTGGTGGACGGCAACGCGCGCCGCCGGCTCGTCTCGCGGGAGGAAACCTTCGGCGGGGAGGCCAACCCCTTCCTGTCGCCCGCGCGGCAGTTCGCGATCATGGCCCATGTCCATGCCGCCGGCGTGCCGGTGCCGGAGCCCGTCTTCGAATATGACGCCGCCGACGCGCTCGGCCCCGGCTTCGTCACCGCCTTCGTATCGGGCGAAACCATGCCGCGCCGCCTGCTGGAGCGCCCCGATCCGGCGGGCCTGCTCCGCCAGATCGCCGCCGCCGCCGCCCGGCTGCACGCGCTGCCGGTGCCCGCCGCGGGAGGAGCGGCCGCCGGCCATCCGCTCGCCTTCCTGGGCGATATTCCCGAAAGCGGCGATCCCGTCGCCGCCATGCGGCTGCGCATCGACGCGCTCGGGGAGCCGCATCCGGCGCTGGAGCTGGGCCTGCGCTGGCTGGAAACCCATCGCCCGCCGGAACGCCCCCGCGCGCTCGTCCACGGCGATTTCCGCAACGGCAACTTCATGGTCGGCGATGCCGGGCTGGCGGCGCTGCTCGATTGGGAATGCACCCATTTCGGATCGGGCGTGGAGGATCTGGGCTGGCTCTGCACCCGATCCTGGCGCTTCGGCCAGCCGGCCCGCCATGCCGGCGGCTTCGGCACGCGCGACGAGCTGATCGCCGCTTATGCCGATGCCGGCGGCCCGCGCCTCGATGCGGAGGAGCTGCGCTGGTGGGAACGTTATGGGCTGGTGCGCTGGGCCATGTACAACATCCTCCAGGCCCACGGCTTCGAACGCGGCCGCCGATCCCCGGCCTATGCCGTCTGCGGCCGCAACACGGCGATGATGGAATATGATCTGCTGATGACGCTTTCGGGAAAATATGACTGATGCGCCACTATCGCCCTTCCACCGCCGATCTCGTCGATGTCGTCGCCGATTTCCTGAAGGGCATCGGCCCCAGGCTGGATGGCGGCGATCGCTATCAGGCGCTCGTCTGCACCCACATCCTCGCCATGGTCGAGCGCGAGCTGCGCGGCAAGCCGCTGGCGGACGAGGATGAGGCGGCGCTGGCCGCCGCGATCCGCCGGGGCGATCGCGACGGCGATTGGGATGCCGTGTTCGCCCATGTGCTCGATCGCACCATCGCCCGCGTCGCCATCGCCAAGCCCGATCATCTCGCACCGGAGCATCGCCCGTCATGACCGCCCGCATCTCGCTCGCCATCGCCGATGGCATCGCCCGGCTGAGCTTCTCCGCGCCCGAGCGCCGCAACGCGATCGACATCGCCTTCCTGCGTGAATTCGCCGCCGCCGCGCTCGACATCCAGTCCGATCCGTCCGTCCGCGTCACCCTGATGCGCGCCGACGGCCCGGTCTTCTCGGTCGGCGGCGACCTTGCCGAAATGGTGGCCGAACGGCATCGCGCCGAACGCCATGTTCTTGAAATGGCTTCCACCTTCCATCTCGGCATCGAACGGTTGCAGGCGGCCGCCGCGCCGCTGGTGGTGGCGCTGGGCGGCACGGCGGCGGGCGGCGGCTTCAGCCTCGTGCTTGGCGCCGATCTCGCCATCGCCGGGCGCTCCGCGAAGCTCGTCTCCGCCTATCTCAAGTCCGGCCTCACCCCCGATGGCGGCGCAAGCTGGTTCCTCCCCCGCCTCGTCGGCCGGCAGAAGGCGTTCGAGATCATGGCGCTGAGCCCTGTGCTGTCTGCGGAGGAGGCGCTGGCGCTGGGCCTCGTCGCACGCGTCGTCGCCGATGACGCGCTGGCGGCCGAGGCGGATCGCGTCGCCGCCACGCTCGCGGCGCTGCCGGGCGATGCGCTCGCCGTGCTCAAGCGCCAGCTTCACGCCAGCCCCGGCAACGGCCTGGCCGATCAGCTTGCGATCGAGGCCGGCGGCATCGCGCGCGCGGCCGGCCAGCCGGCGGTGCAGGCCGCGCTCGACGCCTTCTTCGCCAAGGCCGGCTAGGTTCCGTGCCCGCCCCGGCCGATATCCTCTCACCGGCCGATCTCGCGGCCCTCGCCGCGCGCCAGCCGATGCCGGAGGAATTTGGGCCGGACAGCCCCCGCCCGCTGATCGCCTTCGCGCTCGCCGATGCCGATCCCGCGCTCGGCCCGTGGCTCGCGCACCTGCCCTGCCCGGTGATCGGCATCGGCGCCGGTCCGCTCGACCTCGCCTGCGATGTCGTGCTGGACGATGCCGACCAGCTCGGCCCCATCGCCCGCAACGTCGCCGCCGCGCCGATCGCGGCGATGGTCCTCGTCCAGCATCTGCGCGCCAGCGCCGGCCTCCCGCTGGAATCCGCGCTCACGGCGGAAAGCTTCGCTTATGCCACCCTTCAGCAAGGCCCCGAATTCAAGCGCTTGAGCTTCCCCCGCATAGAACGGAAGCCCGCCAACCAGCCCGCCCCGGTCGAAATTTCATATACCGGAACCGGCATGGGCCTGCGCCTCAACCGCCCCGCGACCCTCAACGCCATCGACGCCGAAATGCGCGACGCCCTGTGCGAGGCGCTGGATATCGCCCTGCTCGATCCCGATGCGCCCGCCGTTCGCCTCACCGCCGCAGGCCGCGCCTTTTCGACGGGCGGCGAGGTGGCCGAATTCGGGCTGGCCGCCGATCCCGCCACAGCGCATTGGGTCCGCTCGCTCCGCCTGCCCGCCCGCCGCATCGCCCGGCTGGCCGATCGCCTCTCCGTCCACGTCCATGGCGCCGCGATCGGCGCCGGGCTGGAGATCGCCGCCTTCGCCCGGCATCTGACCGCGACGCCCGATGCCTGGTTCCAGCTTCCCGAGCTGAAATATGGCCTGATCCCCGGCGCCGGCGGCACCGCCAGCCTGCCGCGCCGCATCGGCCGGCAGCGCACCGCCTATCTCGCGCTGTCGATGCGCCGCCTTTCCGCCGCGGCCGCGCGCGACTGGGGGCTGGTGGACGCGATCGTGGAATAGGCCACCGCGCCCCCCACCCAGGTCGCCCGCGCCCGCACCGCCGCCAGACCGGCGCGCGCCGCCGCCCATGGCCGATCGATCAGGCAAAGGTCCGCCGGTTCGCCCACCGCCACCCGCCGCGCCGGGCCGCCGGGATCGGCAGGACGGCCGGTGAACAGCGCCAGCGCCTGTTCCGGCGTCACCGCTTCCTGTGGCCCCAGCCCCTCGGGCCGCGCGACCGCCGCCGCCATCGCCGCCCAGGGGTCGATGCCGCCGAACGGCGCGTCGCTGCCCGCCGCCACGCGGATGCCGGCGACCAGCAGCGATCGCAGCGGATAGAGGAACGGCCGGTCCGCCGCCGCCACTTCGGCGCGGTAGGCCGCCTGCCTTTCCGCCACGAAGTGAGGCTGCGTCACCACCGTCAGCCCCAGCCGCGCGATCCAGTCGATCGCCTCGGGCGGAGCCACGCCGCAATGCTCGATCCGGTCGCCGCGCATCGGCCCCGCCGCCTCGATCGCCGCGAGCGTCAGCATCAGTTCCGCCAGCGTCACGCAATGCGCGGCGACCGGCCGGCCGGCGCCGTGCGCGCCGGCGATCTCGGCGGCCAGCGCGTCCAGCCCCGGCAGGTCATGATCGTGATAATGGAGCTTCAGCGCTCCTGCGCCTTCCAGCCCGTCCAGCGCGCGCGTGCCCATCACCAGCAGCCGCTGCCGCAGACCGGCCCCGCGATAGCGCGCCCAATCGCGGGCATCGTTGCGCGGCGTCACCTCGGTCACGCCGGTCACGCCGTAGCTGGCGAGCAGATCGCCCAGCGGCCGCAGGTCCGGCGGGTTCCGGGGCAGCCGCGCGGCGAGCCAGGCATCGCCATCCACCAGGCGGCCATCTGCCGGCCCGCCATCGAGCAGGTCCATCGCCCGGCTGTTCAGCACCCACATCCGCCCGCCGCGATGCTGGATCCGGATCGGCCGGTCCGGCCCATGATCGTCGAGCCAGGCGCGGTCTATCCGGCCGATGCTGTCATGATAGCCGATGCCGCGCAGCCAGCCGGTGCCGGGCGCGGCCCGCAAGCGAGCGGCCAGATCGTCCAGCGAAGCGATGTCGGGCGGCCCGCAGCGCAGCGAGGCCAGCGCGGCGGCGGCGGCGTTCAGGTGGATATGATGATCGTGGAGCCCCGGCAGGATCGCCGCGCCGCCGGCCTCCATCACGGCCTCCTCCGGCGCGGGCGCGAGAGACGCGGCGATCGCCGCGATCCGGCCGCCGGCCAGCCGCAGGTCGACCCTCGCGCCGTCCAGCTCCGCGCCCCGGATCAGCATGATGCCAGCACCGCCGCCGTATCCGCCCCCAGCGCGCCCGCCGGCGCGAAGGGCGCGCGCGGCGGATAGAGCGGCGCGCCGTCCCGCTCCGCCATCGCCTGCCATTCCGCCAGTAGATCGCCTTGCGCGATACCGGCCCCCATCGCGTGCGCGGTGGTCCCGGCAAGCGACAGGGCGATCAGCCCGGCCTCACCCCGGCACCAGGCGGCCCAGGCGGCCAGCGCCGCGTGCAGCCCCGTCAGCGGATCGGCAATGGCATCGCCCGCGAACATCGGCTCGCCCCAGCCGGCCGCCATCGCCTGCGCGAGGCCCGCCGCCACCGCCGCATCGTCACCGAAGCCGACGCGATCGGCGGCCGCCCCTTCGCGCCCATAGGCCGTGATCGAAACCCAGATGGCGCCATTCGCCACGGCCTCGTCCGCGTCCACGCCCAGTTGCGCCAGCGCGCGCGGCCGCGATCCTTCGATGACGATATCGGCCCGCGCGACCAGCCGGCGCAGCGCGGCCCGCCCCTCCCCGGATCGGAAATCGAGGGCCACGCTACGCTTGCCGCCATTCAGCAGATCGAAGAAACCGGCATGGCCCAGCCGCGCGCCGTCCGGCCGGGCAAGGCTTTCCACCTTCACCACATCGGCGCCGAGCATCGCCAGCAGCGATCCGGCGAGCGGCCCGGCCCAGAGCGGCGCGAGATCGACGACAAAGGGGCGATTTCCCCCGGCTGCCCTGATCGGGCCGGCCCCCCTCCTGCGGAACCAGGGCTGCGGCACAGGTGCGGGCGCGGCGGCGAGCGCGATCGGCAGGCCCATCTCGATCCCGCGTGCGACGAGATCGGCGGCGGGCCGAAGCCGCGCCTCGCGCGCGACGCCATCCCAGCCATCGGCATCCGCCTCCAGCCACGCCGGCAACAGATCCCGATCCTCCTCCCGCGCGAGATTGAGGGCGAAATGCCCGTCGGCGGCCGAGATCAGCCGGCAGGAACGGTTGGCGGACATCGCGCCGCCCCGCTGCAACCCCATCAGCCGCGCCCGCTCGCCGAGCAGCAGCGCGCCATGGGGGGGGAGCAGCGCATCGGGCGGCGCCAGCGCGGCGAGCGCCAGCAGGGCCGCGTCGGCCGAAAGCGTCAACGCCGCCGGGCACATCAACGCAGGACCGTCTTCCCGCCCCGTCACCGCCATCAGCCCGGCACGGCGCCAGGCAAGCGCGGGATGGTCCCCGCCCCCGTCCGGCACCGGCAGGGGACAATCGCAATCGACGAGCAGCCGGCGGGCGAGATCGGCGGGAGAAGGCGGCATCGTCACCAATGGATCATGCCGCCGCCCGTGCGCCGGAGCCAGCCCGGATTTGCGCCTTCTCCGTCGCCCGCCAAGGCGTCAGGACGGGACCACCCCGTCCACCCAGTTGAGGATGCGGCGATACAGGCGGTCCGTCTCCGGCGCCACGAACACGTGATGGCCGGATGTCGGCACCACATGCAGCGTGAAATCGGGGCAGCGGGCATAATCCGCCGGCAGCAGGTGCGGCGGGCCGGTCATGTCCCGCTCGCCCACCGAAAGGAACACCGGCACGCCGATCGCGCCCAATTCCTCGCGGACATTGCCGGGCATCATCGCGTGCATGCCGATATTGGCGAGCACATTGTTCATCACCTCGCGCAGCGCGCGGCCGGCGGGCGTATCCTTCTCATACCGGGGGGCCGGCAGATAGGGCTGCGCACCGAAGCGGACCCGCGCGAATTCGACCACGCGGGAACGGCCGCCATCGGGCGTTTCCAGGGCGGCGCGCAGATCGTCATCCAGATATTCGGGCAGGCCTGTGGTGCCGAAGCAGAAGAGCAGCATCGCCGTGAAATCGGGGGACGCCACCTGATGCACCGCGCTGATCATCGCGCCCGCCGAATGGCCGGTGCCGATCACCGGCAGGCCGGGCAGCGGCGGCAGCCCGCCCAGCCCGCCTTCCGCCAGCCGGCCGCGGATATCGGCCAGCGCGCGGATATTCCCCTGCGCCACCGCCTCGGTGGTCAGCGCATAGCCATCCTCCGGCCGGGTGCTGTCCCCCACGCCCACGGGATCGATCGCCACGACGACATGCCCGGCCGCGACCAGGGCGGCGGCGAGGCTGAACGCCTCGTCATCCGGATTCTGCGGATCGTGGAGATCATAATAGCCGCGCGCGACCCCGCCGCCCGGCACGCACCAGAAGAGCAGCGGCCGATCCGCCAGCCGGGAGGGGACATGGAGGTCGAGCGCCAGCTCGATCGCCCCCGCACCCGGCGCGATCTCTCCCACGTCCACCCTGAGCACATGCACGGCGTGGCGCGGTGCGGCGCGGGAGGCGGCCACCGCCGTCATAGCCCCAGGATCGCGCCCGCGACGCCGGAGGCGCAGAACACCGTCTCCACATTCTTCACCTGGTTGGCGGCCGTGCCGCGCAGCTGGCGGACGCCTTCGGTGATGTTGTTCATGCCGTGGATATAGGCCTCGCCCATCAGTCCGCCATTGGGGCTGAGCGGCGTGCGGCCGTCGAGGTTCATATGGCCGTCGCGGATATAATCCTTGGCCTCGCCCCGCCCGCAAAAGCCGAAGCCCTCGGTCTGGCGCAGGATCTGCGGCGTGAAATTGTCGTAGATCATCGCGACGTTGGTTTCGCGCGGCGCGATGCCGGCGGCCCTGGTCAGCCGCTCCGTCACCCGCTGCGACACGGCAAGCTCGGTCAGGTCGCCCTCATAATAATCCGATATGATCTCGTGATTCTTGAGGAAGGCATATTCCGCGCCCAGGATGCGCGCCGGCTTGTTCTTCGTATCCCGCGCGCGATCGGCCCGCGCGATCACCAGCGCCACGCCGCCATCCGATTCCTGGCAGCAATCGAGCAGGTGGAGCCAGGGCGCCACGATCCACTTGGAATTCTGGTGATCCTCCAGCGTGATCGGCTTGCCGTGGAACCAGGCGATCGGGTTGGTCGCGGCATTGCTGCGCAACAGCACCGCGATGCGGCCGAGATCCTCGGACGTGACGCCGTAGCGGTTCATATAGGGTGCGCACGACAGCGCTTCCCACACCGCCGGCGTCTGCGCGCCATAAGGGAAGCACCATTCGATGAAGGTGCTGCTGCGGCCGCTGGGCTGGATGTTGAGGTTGGGCTGGCCGAAGCGATAGGCCGAACGCTCGTTCATCGCGCGCCACACGACCATCACGTCGCAGAAACCCGATTCCACCGCCTTCTTGGCATGGACCAGCGTGGTGACGGAGGATGCCCCGCCCTGCGGCGTGCGGAGCGTATATTTGATCTCCTCCACGCCGAGGTTGCGCATCAGATCGACCTCGTCCGAATTGTCGAGATCGAAGGTCAGGCAGCCGTCCACATCCTTGGGCGAAAGGCCGGCATCGTCGAGCGCGGCGAGCACCGCCTCCGCCATCAACTGCTGTTCCGAACGGCCCGAATTACGGGAAAATTCCGTCTGGCCGATGCCGACGATCGCGGCCTGGGCATTGCGATCGACCATCATCAGGCCTCCTTCGCGGGATGGAAGACGGGGATGCGATTGCCGCCGCTGGTGGTGGCGAAGCCGACCTCCACCTTCATGCCGATCCGCATCTGGTCCGCCGGCACGCCTTCGACATTGGTGACGAAGCGGAGCCCCTCCTCCACCTCCACCAGCGCCACGATCGGCGGCTCGTTGAAGCCGAACGCCGCCGGGTGGACGGGCATCACCCAGCTCACCACCGTGCCGCGGCCGGAAAGCTCCTGCTCCTGCCGGTCCTTGCTGAGGCAATCGGGGCAGATCGCGCGCGGCGGGTGCCACAGCCGGCCGCAGCCGCCGCATTTCTGCGCGACGAAGCGCCCTTCGTTGGCGGCCCGCCAGAAAGGCGCGCCATCCACCGTCATGATCGGATCGGGACGGTGGGGGTTGGGATTGGTATCGCCGCTCATCGCCAGGGGCTCCGCATTCATTGCCAAGGGCTCCGCATCTGCTGCTGGGTGGCGCGGGGCGGATCGCAGGCGATCGCGCCCTCGGCCGCCAGCGCATCGATCCCGGCATCGTCATAGCCGAGCGTTTCGAGTATATTGGCCGTATCGCGGCCGACGATCAGCGGCGGCCCCTGGATCACGCCCGGCGTGCCCGAAAGCTCGTAGGTCAGGCCGATCTGCTCCAGCTTGCCGACGGCCGGATCGTGATAGTCGGTCGTCCATTTGCGCTGGCGCAGCACCGGATCGTCGAACAGGCGCAGCGATGCCGTGTCGTCCGAAAGCTCGGCGGGCACGCCGGCGGCCGCCAGCGCGGCCAGCGCATCGGCCACCGCCCTGCCCGCGAAGAAAGCAACCGGATCGCTGCCGGCAAGACCATCGAACGCCTGCTTTTCCGTATCCGTGATCGCCGCCACCTGCACCCAGCCGTCGGCGGCCTGATAGAGGCGGTAATGCGCCGAATAGCCGGTCTGGTCCTTGTCGAGCCGCAGGCGGGGAACCGCCGCGCCGTCGGGCTTCGCCACCGCATAGCTGGTGTTGAGCAGGCAGGCGTTGACGATCGAGGTATCGACGAACTGGCCCCGGCCGGTCTTCTCCCGCTCCATCAGCGCATTGAGGATGCCGATCGCGGAGAGGAAGCCGTTGCCGGTATCGCCCAGCGAGGTGAGGCTCCAGATCGGGCGGCCGCCGGCGGCGACGGCCCCGTCCTCATGCTGGATGCCGGACAGGCAGGCGCCGGTCTGGTCGTTGCCGGGAAGGCCCATGCGCGGCCCCTTCTCGAACCCGCGCGTGTGGCAATAGATGAGGCGCGGAAATTCCTTCGACAGCGTCTCATAATCGAGGCCCAGCCGCTGGGCGGCGTCGTAGCGCATATTGTGCTGCACCACGTCCGCGCTGGCGATCAGATCCTTGAGGATCGCCATCGCCTTCGGATGCTTCAGCATCAGCGCGATCGAACTTTTGCCGCGATTGGCCATGTAGGCGATGTGGTTGCGATGCCAGTAGGTATCCCACAAGGCATTGATCTTGATGACCTCCGCGCCGAGATCGGCAAGGAGCTGGCAGCCGAACGGCCCGGCGATGGCTAGGCCGAGATCGAGCACGCGGATGCCCTTGAGCGGCGGATCGCCCGGCGTGGTATCGACCGGCTGGCGAACCGGATCGGGCAGCGCCGCCGCCTCGTCCTTGACCGCCTTGGTGTCCGCGCCGCGGGCATGGGCCGGCCCCTTCACCTCGCCCTGGCTGTTCGACAGGCGATAGGTGATGCCGACCTGGTTGATCGGCCCGAGATCGGGATCGTTCACGGTGGTGACGCAGCGATCGTCGATCAGCAGCGGATCGGTGAGCGATTCCTCGAGCGGGCGGCATTCCTGCATCGTCATTTCGGCGATGCGGGCGGCCTCCACCCATTCGGCCGCGCTGAACTTGGCAATCGCATCCTGCAGCAGCGGCTGATAATGCGCCATCACCAGCAATTCCTCCGGCCCGATGCCGAAGCGGTCGGGATCGTTCTGCACGGTGAGATCGGGCGTGGCGTTCAGCGTTTCGCCGGCCGATGCGCTCAGGATGAAGCGCGGGTTGGGCACCCAATTATGCACCCAGCGCCCGTCCTTGCACCGGAAATGCCCCTTGGGCGACTTGGAGCTGAGGATCCAGGTGTTGAAGCCGGGGGCGTCCGGCTCCTCCATGCGCTGCCACACGCCCGAGGCGCAGGCCATCGCACCCTGCTGCAGCGAGGTGCTGACCTTCTGGCCGCGCCCGGTGCGGGTGCGCGCGAACAGGGCGGCGGCGATGCCGGTGGAGGCGGAGAAGAAGGCGCCCAGCGACGGCCAGGGCGATGCCACGAACAGCGGGCCTTCGCGATTGGCGCCCTGCAGCCATTCGGGATCGATCTCGGCCGCGTCGATGAAGGGGTTTTCCCGGCCCGTCATGTGCCAGACGGCGCCTTCGGGATGGCCGCGCTGTTCATATTGCAGGCCGACGCGGGCGGCGACCAGCGCGTCATAGCCCTTGCGGTCCTGATCGGGCGTGCCTTCGCCATAAGCGGTGATCGAGCAGTAGATCAGCCGGGGATTGATGGCGGCGAGCGCCTCGTGATCGATGCCCAGCCGCTTCGTGACGCCGGGCGCGAAGCTTTCGATCAGCACGTCGGCATTGGCCGCCAGCTTCAGGAACAGCGCGTGATCGTCCACGTCCTTCAGATCGAACACGGCGCTGCGCTTGCCGCGATTCCATACCTTGTAGCCGAGGAGCTGGCCGAAGGGATCGCCCTGGGGGCGTTCGATCCGGGTGACCTCGGCGCCATGGTCGGCGAGCAGCATGGCCGTCATCGGCCCCGCCACGCCCCAGGAAAGATCGAGCACTTTCAGTCCGTCGAGAACGCCGGCCATAACCTCTCCTCCTGATGCCCCCGCGTTTTCGCGGTAGGCGGATCCTGCCACCGCGCATGTCCCGCGGCGAGCGCTGACGGAATCCTCTTGCCGCCAACGTGAATCACATTCACCTTGAATGGATCAAGCTGTCAACAGTCAATGCCGAATGCCGCGCAAATGGCCATCATCACTCCGCACAAGGCGCCAATTCCGCATTTGAGATGACCATATGCGCAATCATATCGTGCTTTCGACAACGACTAACGCTTGAAATGCCCGATAACGGCCGATAGAGCCGATGGCATGAACGTCGCCCGCAGCGCGGCGACGAGAGAGGAGTGATGGGGGCATGTCGGTACATTCGCTCGCCTATCTGGTCATAGGCGCCCGCGATCTCGCTGCCTGGACGAGTTACGCCGAATCGGTCGTCGGGCTGATGCGGGGGGATTCGGGCCAGGAGAACGTGCTCCACTACCGCATGGATCACCGCAGCTTCCGCTTCCGCATCGAAGCAGGCGAGGCGGACAAGCTGATCGCCACCGGGCTGGAATGCGCATCGCGCGCGGATTGGGACAAGTCCCTGTCCTCGCTCAAGAATGCGGGCGTCGCCGTCGAGGTGGCGAGCGCCGCCGAAGCCAAGGCGCGCGGCTTCCACGACCTGTTCCGCTGCGTCGATCCGGCGGGCAATCCATTGGAGATCGGCTGGGGACACATCGTTTCCGGCACGCCCTTCATCTCGCCCCAGGCGGTCGACGGATTCATCACGCTGGACGGCGACAACGACATGGGCTTCGGCCATGCCGTTCTGCCGGCGCCGAACATCGACGAGACCCGCGCTTTCTATGTCGACCTGCTCGGCTTCGCCAATTCGGACGAGATGCGCGTCTATCTGCAGGGCGGCCCGGACGATCCCGGCATCGGCATGCATTTCCTCCATGCCGGCAGCCCGCGTCACCATGTGATCGGCCTGGCCCAGTTCCCCAATCCTTCGGGTCTGGTGCACACGATGGTCGAGGTGGCGACGCTGGACGAGGTGGGCATCGCGCTCGATCGCGCGCTCGCCGCCGGCACGCACATCTCCTCGACGCTGGGCAAGCACACCAACGACAAGATGGTGAGCTTCTACATGCGCACGCCGGGCGGGTTCGACATCGAATATGGCTGCGGCGGCATCCGCCCCGACTGGAGCAATTTCACCCCCACCTTCACCATCAAGGAGGATCTGTGGGGTCATGTATGGGATTTCGGCCAGTGAGTGATCTGAGTTTCGACAAGCGTATGACGGTCGACGACATCGTCGGCCGGATCAAGGACGGCATGACGATCGGCATGGGCGGCTGGGCCACCCGCCGCAAGCCCATGGCGCTGGCCCGCGCAATCGCGCGGTCGGACCTGAAGGACCTGACGCTGGTGGCGCCCTATGGCGGCCCCGAGATCGGCATCCTGGCCGCTTCGGGCAAGCTCAAGAAGCTGGTGTTCGCCTTCGCATCGATGGACCAGATCCCGATCGAGCCGCATTTCAAGAATGCCCGCCAGGCCGGCCTGTCGGTGCTGGAGCTGGACGAGGGCATGGCGCACTGGATGCTGCGCTGCGCGGCGATGAAGCTGCCCTTCCTGCCCACCCGCGTCGGCATCGGCACCTCGATCATCGAGCAGCCGGGCTTCGCCACGGTGAAGAGCCCGTTCGAGGATGGCGAGGAGCTGGTGGCGGTGCCGCCGCTGAAGCTCGATATCGCGCTGATCCACGTCCATCGTTCGGACGAGAAGGGCAATGTGCTGGTGCTTTCGCCGGACCCCTTCTTCGACGAGCTGCTCGCCCGCGCCGCCGATGAAGTCTACGCGACGGCGGAGAAGATCGTCTCCACAGCCGAGCTCGACATGCGCGCCAACGCGCGGTTCAACCTGTTCGAACGTTCGGTGCTGACCGGCGTGGCGGAGGCCCCGTTCGGCGCCCATCCGACGAGCGCCCAGCCCGACTATGAGATCGATATGAAGCATCTGAAGACCTACGTCGCCTCGGCGGAGACGCCGGAGGCATGGGAGGCCTATCGCCAGCAGTTCGTTGCGGTCGATGCCGATGCCTATCTGGCGGCGGTCGGCGGCGCGGATGCCGTGCTCGCTTCGCCCCGTCCGGTTTATTGAGGGAGGCGGGACCATGACCTATACGCTCGCGGAACTCATCATCCACACCGCCTCCAAGGCCTGGGCCAATGACGGCGAGATCCTCGCTTCCGGCATCACGCCCCTGCCGCGCCTGGGCGCCAGCCTGGCCAAGACCACGCTCAACCCGCGCCTGATCGTCTCGGACGGCGAAAACTGGTTCGCCGACGCGCCGATCCCGCCCGGCCCGCGCAACGGCAAGGATTATGTGATCGAAGGCTGGGCGCCTTACGACCGCACCTTCAACAACCTCTGGAGCGGCAAGCGCCACGCGATGGTCGCCCCGGTGCAGATGGACCGGTTCGGCCAGGCCAATATCAGCGTGATCGGCGATCATGCGAAGCCCAAGGCGGCGCTGCTCGGCGCGCGCGGCTTCCCCGGCAACTCGATCAGCCACGCCAACAGCTTCTTCTTCCCCGTGCACAACAAGCGGGCGCTGATGGGCGGCGAGGTCGATTATGTCTGCATGGCCGGCTACAATCCGGCCCGCCAGATGAACGGCCGCTATCCGCCCGGCCTCGACCTGCGCGTCATCATCACCAATCTGTGCGTGATGGACTTCGGCGGGCCGGACCACGCGATCCGCATCGTTTCGCTGCACCCCGGCGTCACCTTCGATGAGGTGCAGGACAATACCGGCTTCGACATCGTCCGCCCCGAAGGCGCGATCCCGGAGACGGAAGGCCCGTCGGCGGCGGTGCTCGCGGAAATCGCGCGGCTCGATCCGAACGACGTGCGGTCCAAGATGCTGAAGGACAATCCCCCCGGAAGGCGCGACTGATGACGGAAGCGACGGTTCCCGTTCTCGACGGCTGGTTCACGCTGGATGGTGCGGCCCCGCACCTGATCGGCACGCGCTGCGCCGCCTGCGGCACCTATTATTTCCCCAAGCTGGAAACCTTCTGCCGCAACCCGGACTGCGAAAGCTCGCAGTTCGAGACGGTGGAACTGTCGCGCCGGGGCAGGCTCTGGTCCTTCACCAACGCCTGCTACAAGCCGCCGGAGCCCTATATCGCGGCCGATCCGTTCGTGCCCTATGCCATCGCCGCGGTGGAGCTGGATCGCGAGAAGATGGTCGTGCTGGGCCAGGTGGTCGACGGCGTCGGCGTCGAGGACCTGAAGGCCGGCATCGAGATGGAGCTGGTGTTGGGCACCATAGCCGATGCGAACCTGCCCGAGGGCAAGCTCACCTGGAAATGGAAGCCCGTCGAAGGAGCCGGCCAATGAGCGGCGAGATCGCGATCATCGGCGTCGGCATGCACCCCTGGGGCAAATGGGGCCGCAACTTCGCCGAATATGGCGTGGCGGCGGCGCAGGCCGCCATCAAGGATGCCGGCATCCACTGGCGCGACGTGCGCTTCATTTCCGGCGGCGGCACCGTGCGCAACGGCTATCCGGGCTATGTCGCCGGCGCCACCATCGCGCAGGCGCTGGGCTGGCAGGGGGCGGAGGTGAACACCTCCTACGCCGCCTGCGCCTCCGGCTCGCAGGCGCTGGCCGCCGCGCGCACCAAGATATTGTCGGGCGATTGCGAGGTCGCGCTGGTGGTGGGCGCGGACACCACGCCCAAGGGCTTCCTGGCCCCGGCCAAGGGCGAGCGCCCCGACGATCCCGATTGGGTGCGTTTCCGGGTGGGCATCACCAACCCCACCTATTTCGCGCTCTATGCCCGCCGCCGCATGGAAATCTACGGCGACACGCAGGACGATTTCGCGGCCGTGAAGGTGAAGAATGCCGAGCATGGCTTCACCAATCCCAATGCGCGCTATCGGAAGAAGTTCACGGCGGAGGATGTCGCGGCATCCGCGATGGTGGCCGATCCGCTGCGGCTGATGGACGTGTGCGCCACCTCCGACGGCGGCGCCGCGCTGATCGTGTGCAGCCTCGATTATGCCCGCAGGATCGGCAAGGCCGATGCCGTGCGCATCGCCGCCATCTCGACCGTGACGCCGAGCTTCCCCTCGGCGCTGGTCGAGATGCCCGATCTCGCCACCGACAGCGCGGTGGCGGGTGCGCCCTTGAGCTTCCGTTCGGCGCTGCCGGCCAAGGCCTATGAGCAGGCCGGCATCGGCCCGGAGGACGTGTCCGTCGCCGAGGTCTACGACCTTTCGACCGCGCTGGAGCTGGACTGGATCGAGGATTGCGGCCTGTGCGCCCGTGGCGAGGCGGCCGCGCTCACCCGTTCGGGCGCGACGCGGATCGGCGGGCGCATTCCGGTGAACCCCTCGGGCGGCCTCGCCTGTTTCGGGGAAGCCGTGCCGGCGCAGGCGATCGCGCAGGTGTGCGAACTGACGTGGCAGCTGCGCGGCCAGGCCGGGGACCGGCAGGTGGAAGGCGCCAAGGTGGGAATCACCGCGAACCAGGGCCTGTTCGGCCACGGTTCCTCGGTGATCGTGAAGCGCTGATGGCTTACGATCCCCTCGCCACGGTCCTGACCGAGCGGCTCGGCTGCCGCGTGCCCGTAATCCAGACGGCGATGGGCTGGGTGGCCGAGCCCCCGCTCGTGATCGCTTCCACCAATGCCGGCGCGTTCGGCTTCCTCGGCGTCGCGGTGATGACGCCCAGGGAAGCGGCCGAGAAGATCAAGCTGGTCCGCGAGGCGACGACCGCGCCCTTCGGCGTCAACTTCCACATGTTCCAGCCGGGCGCGGCGGAGATCGTCGATCTCGTCATCGCCAACAAGGATCGGGTGCGCGCCGTCAGCTTCGGGCGCGGGCCGGACCGGAAGATGATCCAGCGCTTCAAGGATGCCGGCATCCTCTGCGTGCCCACCGTGGGGGCGGTGAAGCATGCGCAGAAGATGGTCGAGCTGGGCGTCGACATGGTGACGGTGCAGGGCGGCGAAGGCGGCGGCCATACCGGCTCTGTCCCCACCACCATCCTGCTGCCGCAGGTGCTGGACGCGGTGAAGGTGCCGGTGATCGCCGCCGGCGGCTTCGCGGACGGGCGCGGGCTGGCGGCGGCGCTGGCCTTCGGCGCGGTCGGCATCGCCATGGGCACGCGCTTCCTGATGACGCAGGAAAGCCCGCTGCCGCAGAAGGCCAAGGACGTCTATCTGAAGGCCGGCACGGACGACATCATCGTATCGAAGAAGATCGACGGCCTGCCCCAGCGCATGGTCCGCACGCCCCTGTTCGACAAGATCGAGCGTTCGGGCACGATCGGCATGTGGCTGCGCGCGATGGAAGGCGGGCTCGAAATGAAGAAGCGCACCGGCGCGAGCTGGGGCGAAATGATCGCGGCGGCCAAGGGCATGACCAGCCATGGCGGCTTGAGCTTCATGCAGGCGATGCTCGCCGCCGCCGCGCCCACGCTGATCCAGAAGGCGGTGGTGGAAGGCGATATCGAGAACGGCCTGCTCGCCACCGGCGTGGTCGGCGGCCGCATCGACAAGCTGCCGACCTGCGCCGAGCTGATCGCATCGATCGAAAGCGAGGCCCGCGCCCGCATCGCCGCGCTGACCGGCGCCGCCCCCGCATCGACCGCGGCGGCCTGAGGAGAGAATAGCCAATGCCCATCCGTATCCATGTCGAGGACAATATCGGCGAGGTGATCGTCGATCACCCGCCGGTGAATGCGCTCGACAGCGCGACCGTGAACGAGCTGGCGGACATCATCGCCGAGGTGGGCCAGCGCGAGGACGTGCGCTGCATCCTGATCCGCGCCGTGGGTAAGGGCTTCAACGGCGGCGCCGACATCAAGGAGATGCAGGCGAACCCGGAGCGGATCGTGAACCTCAACCGGGGCAATTACCGCACGTTCAAGGCGATCCACACCTGCCCGGTGCCCGTGGTGAGCGCGGTGCAGGGCTTCGTGATCGGCACCGGCATCGGCATCTGCGGCGCATCCGACGTGGTGATCGCCGCCGAGAACGCCTATTTCTCCCTGCCCGAGGTCGATCGCGGCGCGATGGGCGGCGCCAGCCACCTCCAGCGCATGTTCCCGATCCAGAAGGTGCGCGCCGCCTTCTTCACCGGCGGGCGCATCCCGGCGGCCGAAGCCTATCGGCTGGGCGCGGTCGAGATGGTCGTGCCGGTCGAGGAGCTGCATGCCAAGGCCCGCGAATTCTGCGCGATCATCGCCTCCAAGAGCCGCAAGGCGCTGACCACCGCCAAGGAGGCGCTGAACGGCATCGAGCCGCGCGACGTCGACCAGGGCTATCGCTGGGAACAGGGCTTCACGCTGGAAATGTACATGCACGAGGACAGCCAGAAATCGCGCGACGCCTTCGTCCATGAAAAGGGCCAGGCGGCGAAGTTCTGATGCCCGCTGACTTTCTTGCCCCGTTCGTCCCGAGCGAAGTCGAGGGACGTGCCGCAGGCGGATCGCAAACGTGTCTCGACTTCGCTCGACACGAACGGATTTGAATTGATGGATCTTAATTACACCCCCGAACAGCAAGCCTTCCGCGCCGAGGTCCGCGCGTGGATGGAAGCCCATGTTCCCAAGACCCCGCTCAAGACGCTGGAAGGCCGCGAAGGCTATGACCAGCATGTCGAGTGGGAGCGCACGCTGGCGTCCGGCAACTGGGGCATGGTGACGTGGCCCGAAGCCTATGGCGGCCGCAACCTCGACCTGATCCGCTGGCTGATCTTCGAGGAGGAATATTATCGCGCCAAGGCCCCGCTGCGCGCCAACCAGAACGGCATCTTCCTGCTCGGCCCGACGATCATGGAATATGGCACGGACGAGCAGAAGGCCCGCTTCCTCACCCCCATGGCCAAGGGCGAGATCATGTGGGCGCAGGCCTGGTCCGAGCCGAACGCCGGATCGGACATGGCGGCGATCCGCAGCCGCGCCGTGCGCGACGGCGACCATTATGTCATCAGCGGCCAGAAGACCTGGTCCAGCCGGGCGGCCTTCGCCGACTGGTGCTTCGGCCTGTTCCGCACCGATCAGGACAGCAAGCGCCACAAGGGGCTGAGCTTCATCCTGCTGCCGCTCGACTCGCCCGGCGTCACCGTGCGGCCCATCCGCCAGCTCCATGGCGAGACGGGCTTCGCCGAAATCTTCTTCGACGAAGTGCGCGTGCCGGTGGAAAACCGCATCGCCGGCGAGGGCGAGGGCTGGAACGTCGCGATGGCGACGGCGGGCTTCGAACGCGGGCTGATGCTGCGCTCCCCCGCCCGCTTCCAGGCGACGGCGAAGCGGCTGGTGGAGCTTTATCGGCAGCATGAGGCCCATGCCTCCCCCGCCGCGCGCGAGGCGGTGACGCAGGCCTGGACCGATGCGGAAGCCTATGCGCTCAACACCTATATGGTCGCCTCCACCATCCAGGCGGGCGGGCATATCGGCGCGGAGGCCAGCCTCAACAAGATCTTCTGGTCGGAACTCGACCGGTCGATGCACCGCACGGCGATGAGCCTGCTCGGCGCGGCGGCGGAGCTGCGCACCTTCGCGGACGGCGCGATGAACGAGTGGCTGGAAGGCTATATCTTCTCGCTCTCCGGCCCGATCTATGCGGGATCGAACGAGATCCAGCGCAACATCATCGCCGAGCGGCTGCTCGGCCTGCCGAGGTAAGCGCCATGGATTTCCGCTTCACCGAAGACCAGATCACGCTGCGCGACAGCGTGCGCGAATATCTGGAAGGCACGCACACGCCGGAACTGCTGCGCAAACTGGACGAACATGGCAACCGCGACGACGGCGTGTGGAACGGCCTCGTCGAAATGGGCCTCGCCGGCCTGCTCGTGCCCGAGGACCAGGGCGGGCTGGGCATGGGCCTGATCGAGGCGACCCTGATCGCAGTCGAGCTGGGCCGTGCCAATGTCAGCGAGCCGATCGTCGATACCGCCTTCGTCGCGGCGCCATGGCTCGCGGCCAAAGGGCAGACCGATCGGCTGGGGGATATCGCCGGCGGCGCGCTCAAGGTGGCGCTCGCCCATGACGTGAACCCGTGGGTCGCCGATCTCGATCAGGCGGGCGCGGTGATCTCGCACGGCAAGCTGGCCGATGTCGCCGCCTCGCCCGTCGCCCTGGATTCGGTCGATCCGCTGCGCCGGCTTTCCGCGCGCGGCGATCTGGGCGGCGGCGATCCGCTGCTGCTCGACCTTGCGGCGCTGATGGCGGCCGCCCAGTTGGTCGGCGCGGCCGATCGCATGCTGGCGCTGGCGGTCGATTATGCCAAGCAGCGCGAGCAGTTCGGCCAGCCGATCGGATCGTTCCAGGCGGTGAAGCACCACGCCGCATCGGTGGCGGTGAAGGTGGAGTTCGCCAAGCCGGTGCTGTGGCGGGCGGCCTATGCGCTCCAGAACGGCCATGCCCGCGGCTCCGTCCATATCAGCCACGCCAAGCTGGCCGCCACCGACGCCGCGATCTTCGCGGCCGAAACCGCGATCCAGATCCACGGCGCCATGGGTTACACCTATGAGGTCGATCTCCATTTCTGGATGAAGCGCGCCTGGGCGCTGGCCGGCGCCTGGGGCGACCGCGCCTTCCACCTGAAACGTATCGATGACGCCGTGATCGGCGGCGGCATCGACCTTGGCCCCGATCGCACCTTCGCAAGCGAGATGATCCATGCCTGAAGCCTATATTGTCGATGCCATTCGCACGCCGACCGGCAAGAAGAAGGGCAGCCTTGCCGGCTGGCATCCGGCCGATCTGGGAGCCATCCCGATCAAGGCGATCGTCGATCGCACCGGCATCGATCCCAACGCGGTGGACGACGTGGTGTGGGGCTGCGTGGACGCCGTCGGCCCGCAGGCCGGCAATATCGGCCGCAGCGCCTGGCTGGCGGCCGGCTATAGCGAGGCCATTCCCGGCGTCACCATCGATCGCCAGTGCGGTTCCTCCCAGCAGGCGATCCACTTCGCCGCGCAGGGCGTGATGAGCGGCACGCAGGACCTGGTGATCGCCGGCGGCGTGCAGAACATGAACGCCATCCCGATCTCGTCCGCCATGTATGCCGGGCAGGCACTGGGCTTCGAAACGCCCTTCTCCACCTCGCCGGCGTGGAAGGCGCGCTATGGCGACGAGGAAGTGAACCAGATCTACGCCGCCGAGAAGATCGCCGCCACCTGGGGCATCAGCCGGCAGGACATGGAAGCCTTCGCGGTCGAAAGCAATGCGCGGGCGGAACGCGCCATCGACGAAGGCCGCTTCGACAGCCAGATCGTGCCCGTCGGCGATTTCCGCATGGACGAGACGGTCCGTCGCGGCACCACGCTGGAAGGCCTGGCGGGCCTCAAGACCGTGCGCGAGGGCGGCCTCATCACCGCCGGCGTCTCCAGCCAGATTTCGGACGGCGCATCGGCCGTGCTGGTCGCCAGCGAGCAGGCGATGAAGGCCCACGGGCTGAAGCCGCGCGCGCGCATCCATCATCTGACGGTGCGTGGCGACAGCCCGATCTTCATGCTGACCGCGCCGATCCCGGCCACCCGCCATGCGCTGGAAAAGACCGGCCTCAAGCTTTCCGACATCGACCTGGTCGAGATCAACGAGGCTTTCGCCAGCGTCGTCCTCGCCTGGGCGAAGGAACTGGACGCCGACCTGTCGAAGGTCAACGTCAATGGCGGCGCCATCGCGCTCGGCCACCCGCTCGGCGCGACGGGCGCCAAGCTGATGACGACGCTGCTCTACGAACTGGAGCGCACCGGCGGCCGTTACGGCCTGCAGACGATGTGCGAAGGCGGCGGCCTCGCCAACGTGACGATCATCGAAAGGCTCTGATGCCGGTCTATGCCTTCGAGGGCCTCGTGCCCGTGGTCGATCCGGCGACCTTTCTGCACCCG
Source organism: Edaphosphingomonas fennica (assembly GCF_003034225.1). Taxonomy (GTDB): domain Bacteria; phylum Pseudomonadota; class Alphaproteobacteria; order Sphingomonadales; family Sphingomonadaceae; genus Sphingomonas_E; species Sphingomonas_E fennica. The sequence continues at coordinate 79,781 of NZ_PHHF01000049.1, read as the reverse complement.
ACGGCGGTGCCGATCGGCGACGTCGTGATCGGCCCCGGCTGCTATATCGGCCCCGGCGCGTCGCTGCGCGGCGATTTCGGCCGCGTGGTCGTCGAAGGCAATGCCAGCATCCAGGACAATTGCACCCTCCACACATCGTCCGAAAGCGATTGCGTGGTGGGGTTCGGCTGCACGGTGGGCCATGGATCGGTGCTCCATGGCTGCCGGCTGGGCCGCAACGTGCTGGTAGGCATGAACAGCGTTGTGCTGGACGATGCGGAAATCGGCGAGGACAGCCTGATCGGGGCCTTGAGCCTCGTCAAATCGGACATGCGGGCACCGGCGCGCAGCCTGATCGCGGGAAACCCCGCCAGGGTCGTGAAGGAAATCCCGGAGGACAAGGTTTTCTGGCGGATGGGGGAGGATGGCGAATATGTCCGCCTTGCCCGCCGATCGCTGGCCGGCCTCGTCGAATGCGGACCGCTGGCCGCGATGGAGCCGGGGCGCGGGCGCCCGGCGGGCGGCGCCAGGGCGGTCCGCTTCGCGCGATCCAAATGATATAGATACGGAGGAAAGACGTGGGCATCTGCGAAGGGCGCGTGGCGATCGTGACGGGGGCCGGCAACGGCCTCGGCAAGGCCTATGCGCTGGGCCTGGCGGCCGAAGGCGCCAAGGTGGTGGTGAACGACCTGGGCGTCGGCACGCATGGCGAGGACGGCCTCACCAAGGGCGCCGCCGAACAGGTCGTCGATGAGATCCGCGCCATGGGCGGCGAGGCGGTGGCCGATACCGGCGACGTCGCCGATTGGGATGCCGGCAAGCGTATGGTGGACCTTGCGGTCTCCACCTTCGGCCGGCTGGATGCGGTGGTGAACAATGCCGGTTTCGTGCGCGATCGCATGTTCGTTTCCTGCACGCCCGAGGAATGGGACGCCGTCACCCGCGTCCACCTGCGCGGCCATTTCTGCACCAGCCGCCACGCGGTCGATTACTGGCGCGCGCAGCAGAAGGCGGGCAACCCGATCGACGCGCGGATCATCAACACCACCTCCGGCGCGGGCCTGCAGGGTTCGATCGGCCAGAGCGCCTATTCGGCCGCCAAGGCCGGCATCGCCACGCTGACGCTGGTGCAGGCGGCCGAGCTTGCCCGTTACGGCATCACCGCCAACGCGCTGGCGCCCAACGCCCGCACCCGCATGACGGCCACCGCCTTCGACATGAGCGTGGCGGAAGGCGAGTTCGACGTGTTCGCGCCGGAGAATATGGCGCCGCTGGTCGCCTATCTGGTCAGCGAGCAATCCCGCAAGGTGACGGGCCAGGTGTTCGAGCTGAAGGGCGGCCGCATCTTCCTGTCGCAGGGCTGGACGGACAGCCCCGCCTACGACAAGGGCGCCCGCTTCGAGGCGAGCGAGCTTGCCCCGATCGTCGAGAAGCTGGTGGCGACGCGCGAGCCCGCCAAGCCCGTCTACGGGACCGCCTGATCCATGTCCGCCGGCCTGACCGACGACCAGATATTCATCCGCGACAGCGCGCGGGATTTCCTGCGCGACCGCGCGGATTTCGATGCGCTGCGCAAGGCCGTGGACGGCGCCGGCTGGGATCGCGCCCTGTGGGACAGCTTCGCCGGGGAACTGGGCTTTGCCGGGATCGGCGTGGCGGAAGCCCATGGCGGCGCGGGGCTGGGCCCGGTGGAGCTGGCGCTGATCGCCGAGGAGCTTGGCCGCACGCTGGCGCCCATCCCCTGGTTCGAAACCGCCGTGCTGGCCGCGACCGCGATCGCGGAAGCCGGCGGCGAGGCGCAGCAGGCGGCCTTGCTCGGCCCCATCGCCCGCGGCGAGACCATCGCCACGCTGGCGATGCGCGATGCGGCCGGCGGGCCGATCCCCGAAGGCATCGGCCCGGTGCTGGAAAAGGACGGCGGCGGCTATCGCCTCAGCGGCCGCGCGCATTTCGTGCCTTTCGGCGCGGATGCCGATCTGCTGATCGTCGCCGCGCGTGAGCCCGGCTCCGCCGGCTGGGACGGCATCAGCCTGATCGCGCTTCCCGCCGCCGGCCTCGAGCGCGAGGCGCTCACCTCGCTCGATCTCACCCGTCCGCTCGCCCATGTCGATCTCGACGTCACGATCGGCGCGGAAGCGATCCTGGGCGCCGTGGGCGCCGCGGGCCCGGCGCTTCGCCGCACCCTCGCCATCGCATCGGGCATCCTTGCCTCCGAACAGGTGGGCGGCATGCAGCGCACGCTCGACGAGACGGTCGAATATTCCAAGCAGCGTGTGCAGTTCGGCCGGGTGATCGGTTCCTTCCAGGCGATGAAGCACCGCATGGCCGACATGAAGCTATGGCTGGAAGCGGCCCGGTCCGCCGCCGCCATGGCCGCCGACGCCATCGCCCGCGACGCAGGCGACATGGAGACGCTCTCGGCCGCCGCCCGCTCCTACTGCTCGGACGCCTATCTCCGCATCGCGGCGGACGGCATCCAGCTTCACGGCGGGATCGGCTTCACCTGGGAACACCACGCCCACCTCTTCTTCAAGCGCGCGCGCGGAACGGCCACGCTGCTGGATTCGCCCGCGCATCATCGCGAGCTTATCGCCCGCGCCATCATCGATACGGAACAAGCCGCATGACCAGCATTCCCGCCTACCCCACCCCGCTCGGCCTGCTGAAGGGCAAGACGGTGGTCGTCACCGCCGCCGCCGGCACCGGCATCGGCTTCGCCACCGCCAAGCGCGCGGCCGAGGAAGGGGCCACCGTCCTCATCAGCGACTTCCACGAGCGCCGCCTCAACGAAGCCGCCGATCGGATCGCCGCGGAAGTGGGCACCCGCCCCTTCACCCAGATCTGCGACGTGACGAAAGAGGAGCAGGTGCAGGCGCTGCGCGATGCGGCGGTGGCTGAGCTCGGCCATGTCGACGTGCTCATCAACAATGCCGGGCTGGGCGGCGAGGTCGACGTGGTCGACATGACCGACGACCAGTGGAACCGCGTGCTGGACGTGACGCTGACCAGCGTGTTCCGCATGAGCCGCGCCTTCCTGCCCCACATGTATGAACGCAAGACCGGCGCGGTGGTGAACAACGCCTCGGTGCTCGGCTGGCGCGCGCAGAAGGGCCAGGCCCATTATGCCGCCGCCAAGGCCGGCGTGATGGCCTTCACCCGCTGCTCCGCCGTGGAAGCCGCCGAACATGGCGTGCGGATCAACGCCGTATCGCCCTCGATCGCGATGCACGCCTTCCTCGCCAAGGTGACGACGGACGAGCTGCTGGCCAAGCTGACCGAGCGGGAAGCCTTCGGCCGCGCCGCCGAGGTGTGGGAAATCTCCAACGTCATGCTGTTCCTCGCCTCCGATCTCGCCAGCTACATGACCGGCGAGGTCGTCAGCGTTTCCAGCCAGAGGGCCTGACGATGACGGCGAAGGTCTATGCCAGGCCCCAGGACCTGATCGGCCAGGAGGGCACGAAGCTCGGCCCCACCGACTGGCTGACGATCGACCAGAAGCGCATCGACGGCTTTGCCGAGGTGACGGGCGATCACCAGTGGATCCATGTCGATGTCGAGCGCGCGAAGACCGGGCCGTTCGGGCGCACCATCGCCCACGGCTACCTCACGCTCAGCCTCGCCAACTTCTTCCTGCCCCAGCTTATCGAGGTGCAGGGCTTCGCCCATGCGGTGAACGTGGGCACCGACAAGACGCGCTTCCTCGCTCCCGTGCCCGAAGGATCGCGCATCCGGGGCGTGGGCGAGATCGTGCATGTCGAGGAGATCAAGGGCGCGATCCAGCTGGTCGTGCGCATCACCATAGAGATCGACGGCGGTGACAAGCCGGCCTGCGTCGTCGACACAATCGGCCGCTATTTCCCGGAGTGAGAGAGATGCCCAGCCACGAACAGAAGGATGCCGTCGTCCAGGCCTATATCGATGCGTTCGCCAAGGGCGATCCCGCCGCCGTCGCCGCATTGTTCGCGCCGGGCGCGTCCGTCGAGGACCCCGTCGGCACCGGCGCGCATGTCGGCCATGACGCGATCCTGGCCTTCTACACCGAATCGATGAAGACGGGCGCGAAGCTGAAGCTGGAAGGCCCCGTGCGCACCGCCGGCGACTATGCCGCCTTCGCCTTTTCCGTGTCGCTGGCCTTCAAGGATACGGCACGGATCGACGTGATCGATACTTTCCGCTTCAATGAGGACGGCAAGGTCGTGGAGATGCACGCCTATTTCGGCCCGAACAACATGCAGGGAATGTAATCGATCATGCGTGAAGCCGTCATCGTATCCACCGCCCGCACCGGCGTGGGCAAAGCCTATCGCGGCGCCTTCAACGACACGGAGGCGCCCGTCCTTTCCGGCCATGTGGTGAAGGCGGCGCTCGATCGTTCGGGGCTGGACCCCAAGCGCATCGACGACATCTTCATGGGCGTGGGCACGCAGAGCGGCACGCAGAGCTACAATCTGGGCCGGTTGACGGCGGCCACCGCCGGCCTGGGCCAGAGCGTCGCCGGCTTCGCGCTGGATCGGAAATGCGGATCGGGGCTGACGGCGGTGGCGCTGGCGGCGCGATCGATCATCGCGGGCGATATCGACGCGGCGGTCGCCGCCGGCATGGAATCGATCTCGCTCACCCTCAACAAGCATGCGATGACCTATCGCAACCGCAGCCAGGCGGTGATCGCCGCCGAGCCGCACGCCTATATGGCGATGATCGAGACGGCCGAGATCGTCGCCGACCGCTACGGCATCAGCCGCGAGGCGCAGGACGAATTTTCCGCCCGCAGCCAGCAGCGCGCCGGTGCGGCGACGGCCGCCGGCCGCTTCGCCGACGAGATCGTGCCGATCACCGTCCAGAAGGCGCTGTTCGACAAGGAAGGCAACGAGACCGGCAAGCAGGAGGTGACGCTCGACCGCGACGAGGGCATTCGCGGCGATACCACGGTGGAAGCGCTCGCCAACCTGAAGCCCGTCTTCAAGAATGGCGAGATCATCCAGGAAGGCCGCCACATCACCGCCGGCAATGCCAGCCAGCTTTCGGACGGTGCCTCCGCCCAGATCGTCGTCGATCGCGCGATCGCGGAGAAGGAAGGCCTGCCGATCCTGGGCATCTATCGCGGTTTCCAGGTCGCCGGCTGCGCGCCGGAGGAAATGGGCATCGGCCCGGTCTTCGCCATCCCCAAGCTGCTCGACCGCGCCGGCCTCAAGGTTTCCGACATCGGCCTGTGGGAAATCAACGAGGCCTTCGCCAGCCAGGCGATCTATTGCCAGCAGAAGCTGGGCATCGATCCCGATATCCTGAACGTCAACGGCGGCGGCATCGCCATCGGCCACCCCTTCGGTATGACGGGATCGCGCCTGGTGGGACACGCGCTTATCGAAGGCAAGCGCCGCGGCGTGAAATATGCTATCGTTTCGATGTGCATCGCCGGTGGCATGGGCGCAGCCGGATTGTTCGAGATCGTGTGATGATCACCATCAACGTCACCACCCGCGACGGCGACCGCCAGCAGATCGACGGGCAGGAAGGCTCCGCCCTCATGGAGATGCTGCGCGACGCCGGGCTGGGCGTGGACGGCACCTGCGGGGGCATGTGTTCCTGCGGGTCGTGCCACGTCTATATCGCTTCCGAAACCACGCTGCCCAAGCCCAGCGAGGACGAGGCGGACATGCTGGAGGGCATGGGCTCGATCGTCGAGGTCCGCCCCTCCTCGCGGCTGTCCTGCCAGATCATCCTGAAGCCGGAGCTGGACGGGCTGGACGTGGAGATCGCGCCGCAATTCTGAGGGCGCACCCAACAACCGTCATTCCCGCCAAGGCCGCCGCAGCCAATCCGTGGAAGCGAGCGGCCCGATGGAGCCGACGACATCCGACATGATGGATTCCCGCCTTCGCGGGAATGACGTGGGTTGGGAACAGGAAGCGGCGGCCGAAAACATGAAGCGGGGCAGCGCCCTACAGCCGCAGCCCTTCCAGCCATTCGGCGATCATGCGGCGGCCGGCGGCGACGGCATTGGGGCCGTGCGCATCGTGGTGGGCGCGCAGCTCGTCGGCGGTGCCGCCGGCGGCCGCGATGGCGTCGGGCCATTTCTCCAGCCAGTTTTCGAAGCGCGGGTCCTCGCCCATTTCCGCATGGAACTGGAGGGCGAGGATATTGGCGCCCCGGCGGAACGCCTGATGGGCGTAATGATCGGTGGAGGCCAGCAATTCGGTGCCGCCCGGCAGATCGAAGGTGTCGCCGTGCCAGTGCAGCATCGGCAGCCCTTCCACATGGCGTAGCGGCGAATCCGCGCCCTTTCCGTTGAGGGAAACGGGCGCGAAGCCCACCTCCTGCCGCCCGCCCGGATAGACGCGGGCGCCCAGCGCCGCCGCCATCATCTGCGCGCCCAGGCACACGCCCAGCGTGGGGCGGTCCGCCGCCAGCCGCTCGCCCAGGCGGCGGATCTGGCAGGCGATCCACGGGTGCCGATCCGTCTCGTAGACGCCCATCGGCCCGCCCATCATCACGACGAGGTCGGGCGCCACCATGTCCGTTTCCGGGAAGGCCGGATCGGTCACGTCGATGCGATCGACGATGAAGCCGGCCGCCTCGATCGGCGCGCGAAAACCGGCGACACCTTCCACCGGCACATGCCGGATCACCAGCGCCCGCTTCATCGCCCGATCAGTCGCCCGTCAGGATACGATCGACGAGCTGCTTCACCGTCGGCACGAAGCCGTTGGAATAGAAGGGGTCCTTCTTGAACTGATAGGCCGCGTGGCCCGCGAACATCAGGTTGTTCTCCACATCGCCGCCATGGACGATATCCTGCAGCGTCTTCTGGATGCAGAAGCTGCGCGGATCGGCGAGGCGGCCGGTGGAATTGCCCTCCGTATCCGCCCAGGACGAGAAGCCGCACTGGCTGAGGCAGCCCATGCAATCGGCCTGATCCTTGCGGATTTCCTTGGTTTCCTCCGGCGTCACGAAGACGAGCGTGTTGTCCGGCGTCTTGAGCGCGGTGGTGTAGCCGAGGCCGAACCATTCGCGCGCGCGCATCAGATCGCCGCGCGTCACCCAGAAATTCTTGCCCTTCACGCCCACGTCGAGCTGAAACTGGTGGTCGCCGGCCGCCTCGCCCGAAAAGGCGATCTGCCGTTCGGACCGGCCTTCCAGGTTACGGAGGAAGGGATTGCGCACGGCCGAGGAATAGAATCCGGTGGGCGAGAAGCGGTGGAGCAGCACGTCGCCCTCCTCCAGCGTCGTCAGCCGATCCTTCCACGCCTGCGGGATCGGGCTTTCCTGCGTCAGCAGCGGCCGCGTGCCGAACTGGAAGGCGATCTGCCCCAGCTCCGGATTGTCGATCCACTCGTTCCAGTCGCGCAGATACCAGACGCCGCCGGCCATCACGATCGGCACGCTATCGGGGATGCCGCCCTCGCGCATGGTGGCGCGCAATTCCTTGACGCGCGGATAAGGGTCCTGCGGCTTCAGCGGGTCTTCGGCGTTGGACAGGCCGTTATGCCCGCCCGCCAGCCAGGGATCCTCATAGACCACCGCCGCCAGCCATTCGGACGCCTTGGAATAGGCCCGCTTCCACAAAGCGCGGAAGGCGCGGGCCGAGCTGATGATCGGCAGGTAATGGACGCCGTAGGAGGCCGCGATCTCGGAGAGCTTGTAGGGCATGCCCGCGCCGCAGGTGACGCCGGTGACGAGGCCCTTGGTGCGTTCCAGCACGCCGTGGAGCACGCGCTGCGCGCCGCCCATCTCCCACAGCACGTTGATGTTGATCGCGCCCCTGCCGCCGGCGATGTCGAACGCCCGCTTCACCTGCTCCACCGCGCCATCGATGGCGTAGGCGATCAGCTCCTCATGCCGTTCGCGCCGGGTAAGCGCATGATAGACCTGGGGAATGATCTTGCCTTCGGGATCGTAGCTGTCGGCGTTGACCGCCGATACCGTGCCGATGCCGCCGGCAGCCGCCCAGGCCCCGGAGCTCATATGGTTGGTAGCGGCGACACCCTTGCCGCCCTCGATCAACGGCCACACCTCGCGCCCCCCGTAGAGGATCGGCCGCACACCCTTGAACAATCATGCCTCCATATGAAATCGGCCCCCTATAGGCGAGCCCGTCGGGAAATGCGCGCGAAAATCGCGCACCCGCCCGATGCCGGCGGCAGATGGCGGATCGCTGCGGAATTATAAGGAAGCAGCGCTGCCCTGTTCGCCGACCAGCAGCACGATCTTGCCGACATGATCGCCCGATTCCATGCGGGCATGGGCAAGGGCGGCCTCCTCCAGCGTATAGGTGCGGTCGATCACCGGCCTGAGCCGGCCTTCGCGCACGAACGGCCATACGGTTGCCGCCAGCTCGTCCGCGACGAGGCTCTTGAACGCGGCGGAGCGGGGGCGCAGCGTCGATCCCGTGAGGGTGAGGCGGCGGCGCATGATATCCCAGATCGGCACTTCCGCCTTGGCGCCGCGCTGCACCGCGATCGAGACGTGGCGGCCGTCCTCGGCCAGGCAGGCGAGGTTGCGGGGCACATAATCCCCGCCCACCATGTCCAGCACCACCTGGCAGCCGCGCCCGCCGGTGATCTGCTTCACCTCCTCGACGAAATCGGCCGTGCGATAGTTGATCGCGTGATCGGCGCCGATGGCGATCGCGCGGGCGCATTTCTCGTCCGATCCGCAGGTGACGATCATGGTGAGGCCGAACAGCTTGCCGAGCTGGATCGCCATCGTGCCGATCCCGCTGGTGCCGCCGTGGACGAGGGCGACATCCCCCTCCACCGCATAAGCGCGCTCGAACAAATTGGTCCACACGGTGAACAGCGTCTCGGGAATGGCGGCCGCCTCCATCAGCGGCAGGCCGGGCGGCACCGCGAGGCACTGGCCGACGGCCGCGACCGCATATTCGGCATAGCCCCCGCCCGCCAGCAGCGCGCAGACCGGCTGGGCGAGCCATTCGGTTTCCACCCCCTGCCCCAGCGCGACGATGCGGCCGGCCACCTCCAGGCCGGGGATCGTGGGGGCGCCGGGCGGGGGCGGATAGCCCCCTTTCCGCTGCACCACGTCCGGCCGGTTCACGCCCGCCGCCGCGACCTGGATCAGCACCTCCCCCGCGCCGGGCCGGGGCACCGGCCGCTCCACCACGCGCAGCACCTCCGGCCCGCCGGTCTCGTCCGGATCGATCGCCCGCATGGTTTCCGGAAGCGCGGCCATATTTCCCCCGTTCGGCGCTTTTGTCAGGTCGCGTTTATTGACATGGAGCGCGCATCGGTCAACGCTCCCCGAATGGACGTTGATGACAATCTTCCCCGACGCACCGACGATCCGCTGACGCTGCTTCGCCTGCAGGATCTCGACCCGTTTTCGGTGGACGAGCTGAACGCGAGAATCGCCGCGCTGGAGGCGGAGATCGCCCGGGTGCGCGGCAAGATCGATGCCGCCGTTAACCACCGCGCAAGCGCCGAGTCCCTATTCCGGCGATGAGGACGGGCCAGCCTGAGCGCGGAAGACGCGATCGGGCTCGGGCGGGCTTCAACGGCGATGGGCGCTCTTTCCACGCGGGAAGCACCGGATCGGCCGGGTGCCTTGATGAACGCCCCCAGGCTCACGACATATGTGTCAGCGGGTCGCGCCTCCCACGCGGCCTGAAGGAGTAGATTGCAATGCCATCTTTCGCCCGCGAGCTGGAACAGACCCTGCACAACGCGCTTTCCGCCGCGTCCAGCCGCCGTCACGAATATGCCACGCTCGAACATCTCCTGCTCGCGCTGATCGACGACGAGCATGCCGCCAAGGTCATGGCCGCCTGCGGGGTGGAGCTGGGCGATCTCAAGGAGGCCGTGCGCCTTTATCTCGATACCGAACTCGATGCGCTGAAGGTGGAGGGCAATACCGATCCCTCGCCCACCAGCGGTTTCCAGCGCGTGGTCCAGCGCGCGATCCTCCACGTCCAGTCGTCCGGGCGGGAGGAAGTGACGGGCGCCAACGTTCTCGTCGCGCTCTTTTCCGAACGCGAATCCTACGCGGTCTATTTCCTCCAGCAGCAGGATATGAGCCGGCTGGATGCGGTCAGCTATATCAGCCACGGCGTCGGCAAGGCCGGCCAGCCCACGGAGCAGCGCGAAGTGAAGGGCGCGGACGAGGAAAAGGCCCAGAAGCAGGATGGCAAGAAGGGCGAGAGCGCCCTCAAGCAGTTCTGCGTCAACCTCAACGAAAAGGCCAAGGACGGCCGCGTCGATCCGCTGATCGGCCGCGGGCCGGAGGTGGACCGCACCGTCCAGATCCTGTGCCGCCGCTCCAAGAACAACCCGCTTTATGTGGGCGATCCGGGCGTGGGCAAGACGGCGATCGCCGAGGGTCTGGCCCGCAAGATCGTGGAAGGCGATGTGCCGGACGTGCTGCTGCCGGCCGTGATCTATTCGCTCGACATGGGGGCGCTGCTCGCCGGCACCCGCTATCGCGGCGATTTCGAGGAACGGCTGAAGCAGGTGGTGACGGAGCTGGAGAAGCTGCCGCACGCCGTGCTGTTCATCGACGAGATCCACACCGTGATCGGCGCCGGCGCCACGTCGGGCGGCGCCATGGATGCGTCCAACCTGCTGAAGCCGGCCCTTTCCGGCGGCACGATCCGCTGCATCGGATCGACCACCTACAAGGAATTCCGCAACCATTTCGAAAAGGATCGCGCGCTGCTGCGCCGGTTCCAGAAGATCGACGTCAACGAGCCGACGGTGGAGGATACGATCAAGATCCTCGCCGGCCTGCGCTCGGCCTTCGAGGAACATCATTCGGTGAAATATACGCCGGATGCGATCAAGTCGGCGGTCGAGCTTTCGGCCCGCTACATCAACGATCGCAAGCTGCCCGACAAGGCGATCGACGTGATCGACGAGGTGGGCGCCATGCAGATGCTTGTGCCGCCGTCGCGCCGGAAGAAGGTGATCACGCCCAAGGAGATCGAGGCCGTGATCGCGACGATGGCGCGCATCCCGCCGAAATCCGTCTCCACCGACGACAAGAAGGTGCTGGAGACGCTGGAGACCGACCTGAAGCGCGTGGTGTTCGGCCAGGATCGCGCGATCGAGGTCCTCTCCTCCGCCATCAAGCTGAGCCGCGCGGGCCTGCGCGATCCGGACAAGCCGATCGGCAACTATCTGTTCTCCGGCCCCACCGGTGTCGGCAAGACGGAGGTCGCCCGCCAGCTCGCCCAGATCATGGGCATCCCGCTGCAGCGGTTCGACATGTCCGAATATATGGAGCGCCACTCGGTCAGCCGGCTGATCGGCGCGCCTCCGGGCTATGTCGGCTACGATCAGGGCGGCCTGCTGACCGATGCGGTCGACCAGCATCCGCACAGCGTGCTGCTGCTCGACGAGATCGAGAAGGCGCATCCCGACCTGTTCAACATCCTGCTGCAGGTGATGGACAATGGGAAGCTGACCGATCACCACGGCAAGACGGTGGATTTCCGCAACACCATCCTGATCATGACGACCAATGCCGGCGCGTCGGACATGGCGCGCGAGGGCATCGGCTTCGGCGCGACCAGCCGCGAGGATGCGCAGGAAGAGGCGGTGAAGAAGATGTTCACCCCCGAATTCCGCAACCGCCTCGATGCGATCGTGCCGTTCAGCTACCTGCCGACCGAGGTGGTGAGCCGGGTGGTGGAGAAGTTCATCCTCCAGCTCGAGCTTCAGCTGGCCGATCGCGATGTCCACATCTCGATGGACGAGGACGCCAAGGCGTGGCTCACCGCCCGGGGCTATGACAAGCTCTACGGCGCCCGCCCGATGGGCCGCCTGATCCAGGAGAAGATCAAACAGCCGCTGGCCGAGGAGCTGCTGTTCGGCAAGCTCGTCCATGGCGGCGAGGTGAAGGTCCGCCTGAAGGACGAGGCCCTCGCCTTCGAGATCACCCCCGCCGCGCCCAAGCGCCCGAAGAAGGGCGGCAAGGCCAAGGCCGAGGTGAAGGGCTGATCGACGCGGCTCCGCCGCTACGTCCAGGAAACAACGCCGCCCCGGTCGATCGCCGGGGCGGCGTTTTCTTTTTGGTCATGAGGCTATCGGCGCCGGTTCACGCGGCCCTTTCAGGCCCGCCCAGCAACCTTTTCAACAGCCGCCGCACCCACCAGAGCGTCAACACCACCGCCGCCAGCAGCAGCAAGGCGATCGCCACCGCCGCCACCGGATTGGCGAGCGCCAGATAGAGCAGCCCCGTGGTGGCGACGTCCTCCCCGGTCGAAACCGCGATATTGCTGAACGGTTCGGGGCTGGCATTCACCACCGCCCGCGCGCCGGCCTTGGCGCCGTGCGCCATCAGCGTCGCGCCGCCGCCCAGCAGGAAGCTCGCCACCTGCCAGGCGGGATCGCTGGCATCGACGATCGCCATGGCCAGCAGCGCGCCGCCCACCGGGCGGATCAGCGTGTGGATCGCATCCCAGACGCTGTCGACGATGGCGATCTTGTCCGCCAGGAATTCGGCGAGCAGCGCCACGGCGGATATGCCGATCACCCAGGGATTGGCCAGCACGTCCAGCGAGGAGAGATGCTGCGGCAGATCGATCCAGCCCGTGCGCATCGCCAGCCCCGTCGCGAACACGCAGAGATAGAGCCTCCAGCCCGCGAGCAGGCTGACGCTGGCGGCGACACCGAGCAGTTCCACCACGCCCATGGCCCGCAAGGTGCCATGGCCGCGCCCCGGCAACAATGGCTCAAACGAAGGAGTAAGGATCCACGTCCACCGCCACGCGCACGCCGCGCGGCCATTCCAGGGCGCCCAGCCACTGGCGGATCACGTCCTGCACGTCGAGCGCGCGGCGGGCATGGACCAGCAGGCGCTGGCGATGCCGGCCGCGCAGCATCGCGAGCGGGGCCGGCGCGGGGCCGAAGACGTGCATGCCATCCACCTGGGGCGCGGTGCGGCCGATCAGCCGGGCCGTTTCCACCGCTTCCTCCAGCTTTTCGGACGAGATGATGATCGCGGCGTAACGGCCGAAGGGCGGCGCGTTGGCGGCGCGGCGGGATTCGGTTTCGGCGGCGTAGAAGCTTTCCGCATCGCCCGACACCAGCGCGCGGATGACGGGCGCGGACGGCTCGCGCGTCTGGATATAGACATGGCCGGGCTTGGCCCCGCGCCCCGCCCGCCCCGCCACCTGCGCGATCTGCTGGAAGCTGCGCTCCGCCGCGCGCAGATCGCCGCCGGCCAGCCCGAGATCGGCATCCACCACGCCCACCAGGGTGAGGTTCGGGAAATGATAGCCCTTGGTGATGAGCTGGGTGCCGATGACGATATCGATATCGCCCGCCTCCATCCGGCCGACGAACTCCGCCGCCTTGGCCGGCGACCAGAGCGTGTCGGACGTCACCACCGCCGTCTTCGCGTCGGGAAAGAGCGCGGACGCTTCATCCGCGATCCGCTCCACCCCCGGCCCGCAGGCGACCAGCGAATCCTCCGCCTTGCATTCGGGGCAGAAGGCCGGCGGCGGCATCACATGGCCGCAATGATGGCAGGCGAGCCGCGCCATCAGCCGGTGCTCCACCATCCAGGCCGTGCAATTGGGGCATTGGAAGCGGTGCCCGCAGGTCCGGCAGAGGGTGAGCGGCGCATAGCCCCGCCGATTGAGGAACAGCAGCGCCTGTTCCTTGCGCTCCAGCGTCTCCTCGATCGCCTTCACCAGCGTCGGCGCCAGCCAGCGGCCGCGCGGCGGCGGATCGCGCAGCAGGTCCACCTCGTTGATATCGGGCATCTGCGCCACGCCGTAACGGCCGGGCAGCTTCAGTTCCTCATAGCGGCCCAGCGCCACCTGCTGGCGCGTCTCGATCGCGGGCGTGGCGGATGCCAGCACCACCGGGCAGCTTTCGAAGCCGCCACGCATCACCGCCACGTCGCGGGCGTGATACATCACGCCGTCTTCCTGCTTGAAGCTGGTCTCGTGCGCCTCGTCCACCACGATCAGGCCCAGCTTCGCATAAGGCAGGAACAGGGCGGAGCGCGCGCCCACCACCACCTTCGCCTCGCCGGTCGCGATCGCCCGCCAGGCCCGCCGCCGCTGCGACTGGCGCAGGTCCGAATGCCAGGCGATGGGCGCATGGCCGAAACGCGCGGCGAAGCGCTTCAGGAACGGCTCGGTCAAGGCGATCTCGGGCAGCAGCACCAGCGTCTGCCGCCCCTGCCGAATCGCCTCGGCCACCGCCTCGAAATAAACCTCGGTCTTGCCCGATCCGGTCACGCCGTCGAGCAGGAAGGGCTGGAAGGCGTGCGCGCGCACCGCTTCCACCAGCCGGCCCGCCACCGCCGCCTGATCCGCCGAAAGATCGGGCCGGGCATGGTCGGGATCGGGATCGAGGAAGGGATCGTCGACCGAAACCTCCACCGCCTCGATCGCGCCGGCCTTCACCAGCCCCCGGATCACCGCATCGGAAACGTCGGCGATGGCGGCCAGCTCGCGCACCAGCCCCTGCCGCTCGCCGATCCGCTCCAGCGCCTGCTCGCGCTGCGGGGTGAGGCGATCCGGCACCCGGCCGGTGGCGCGATATTCGGTCACGGTCCGCGCGCCATCCAGCGCCGATGCGGAGGAAAGCGCCATCCGCAGCACGGCGGCCGGCGGCGCGAGATAATAATTGGCGGTCCACTCGATCAACCGGCGCAGCGGCTCGCCCAGCGGCGGCAGATCATAGACGCCGGCCAGCGGGCGCAGGCGATTGTCGCCCACCTCCGCATCGGAAGGCATGCGATCCGCCTCCCACACCACCCCGGTCCACTGCCGGGGACCGAGCGGCGCCAGCACGATCGATCCCGGCCGCACGTCCTGCCCCGGGTCCACCCGATAATCGAGCGGACCGAGCGCGGGGTTGAGCAGGAGGACACGGGCGCGAGGGTTCACGCCCCCGAATTAGGGATGCGAAGCCGGAAAGGAAATGCCGATCAGGGGTGATCCGTCCAGCGCCGCATCAGATTGAACTGCACGGCCTGCAGGCGGGAGAAATTCTCCGGCGCCATATTATTGCCCTCCAGCGCCGCCACCTCGTTCAGCTCGTAGAGCAGGTCGCGCTCCACCGGATCGGCGATGCGGCTCTGGATGAAGGTGATCGCCACCAGCCGCTGCCCGCGCGTCACCGGCTCCACCTCATGAAGCGTCATCGACGGATAGACGATCGCCGAGCCGGGCGGCCCCTTGAACCGCATCTCGCCGCTGCCCAGCATGATGCGCAGCGCGCCGCCGTCATAGCTTGCCGGATCGGCCAGGAAGACGGTGCAGCTCAGATCGGACCTGAGCGGCCCGTTCGGCGTCTGCATCATCGCCGCATCGGGATGCAGGCCGTAATTCATCCCCGGCTCGTAACGCGCCAGCAGCGGCGGCGCGATCGCCTTGGGAAAGGCCACGTCGAAGAATTCCCGGTTGCCGAGCAGCGCGCGCGCCACGATCTGCGCCGTCCGTTCCGCCGGCTGGGGTTCATGAAGCTGCTGGTTGTTCTTCACCCGCGAGTGCGGGTTGCTGACGCGCCCATCCACGAAATTGGAGGTCGCCGCGATCTGCCGGAGCTCCGCCACCGCCTCCGGCGCCAACACATTCTCGATCAGCCTGAACATCAATGCACTCCCTGCGCCGCGCGATCCAGCGCGCGGGCGATCAACGGATATTGGCGGCCGGCCTCGGCAAGCCAGCGCTGACCCCGGGCGATCTCCCCCGCCTGATCGCGCCTCGCCTGGGCCAGCACGTCGCGCCGCAATTGCGGGCTATAGCCATGCTCGGGCGCCTTGGAATAGCGCGACATGATCGGCCCGCCGACAAGCGCCTGCGCCTGTTCCATCGCCAGCGGCGCCCCGAAATGGGCGGCGATCCGCGCAAGCGATGCCGCCGGATCGGCCAGGAAGCCATCGAAGTCCATCCACAGCGCCTGCCCTTCCGCGGCGCCCGCGCCCGCTTCTTCCACCGCGGCCATCTCGCACGCCCAGCCGAGCGCCACGCGCTCGCCCGGCGACATCTCCCACAGCCGCCAGGGCTCGGCGCCGATCCGGGCGTGGAGGCGGAGGAGCCGGGTCGGGCTCCACACCGCCAGCTCCTGCATCGATGCCTCGCCGGCCAGGATGGTCGGCAGATAGCTTTCGGGCTTCACGAACAGGAAAAGCGCCTTCTGCCCGGCCGCCAGGATTTCGGGCGCAAGATCGGAAACGAAGCTGGTCGCCTTGACGATGGCGCGCTGCTCGGGCCGGAACGTCCGCGAAAGCCAGCCCAGCGCCATGCCGACCCGCGCATCGAACCGCTGCGGCGACCAGGCGGATTCGGGCCTGCCCCGGATGCGCCGCAGGTCCGCGAGCCCGCGCAGCAGCACGGGCTCCCTCACCGCCAGCACGTCCGGCAGCTCGCCCAGCAGCCGGGATATCAGCGTCGACCCGACATGACCGATATGGAAGATGTGACAGGCCGTGGCCGGCAACGATCCCGACAGGCGTTCCAGATCCTCCCAGCCGAACCATTGGCAGGGGCGGTCCGGGGTGAGGATGCGCTGATCGAGGAAGCTCGCTCCGGCATAATCCGCCTCCGCCATCCGCGCGACGAGCAGGCGATCCCCGGCCACGTCCAGCGACTGCACGAACAATTCCGCCGAGGACCGGAAAAGCTGGGCGAAGGGATCGGCGGTCACGGAAGCTCCAGAGAGACAAGGGCGACGCCCCTCCTAACGGCTTCGTCCTGCCGATGCACTAGCGGATGCCCGAGCGCATTCCTGTCCCAATCCGCCATGCTGAACTCGCTCAGCATCCATCCTTCCACGCGCGCCGACATCGCTTGTCGCGCGAGGGGCGCTGAGCCCGGTCCAGCGTGACGGCATCCCGCCCCTCCTCAGCCCTCCCGCCCTTCCCGCGCCAGCAGTTCCTGCTTGATCGCCAGGCCATAGGCATAGCCGCCGAGCGTGCCGTCGCCGCGCTTGGCGCGGTGGCAGGGGATCAGCACCGCGACATTGTTGGCGCCGCAGGCGGAACCCGCCGCCCGCGCAGCGCCCGGCCGGCCCACCTTGGCGGCAAGCGCGGCATAAGAGAGGGTTTCGCCCGGCGGAATGCGGGAAAGCTCGCGCCACACCGCTTCCTGGAAGGCGGTGCCCTTCACGTCGAGCGGCAGATCGTGCGGCCGTTCCGGCTCCTCGACCGCCGCCACCGTGCGCCGGACGAGATCGGCCAGTTCCGCCCCGCCGGGCGCGATATCGGCATGGGGGAAGCGGTCCGCCAGCACCGATTCGTCCTCGTCGAAGGACAGGCGGCAGATGCCGCGATCGGTGGCGGCGACCAGCATTGCGCCCAGGCTGGTCGGCGCGATCGCCCAGCGGATGGAGACGCCCCGGCCGCCGTCGCGCCAGGCCGATGGGGTCATCCCCAGCCGGGCCGGCGCCTCGGCGTAGAAGCGGGCGGGGGCGGCATAGCCGGCATCGTAGAGAGCTTCGGTCACGGTCTCGGTCTCCTTCAGCGCGGTTTCGGCCCGGCGGGCCCGCAGCGCGCGGGCATAGGCGGCGGGCGTCAGCCCGGTGGCGCGGCGGAACAGCCGCAGGAAATGGTGGGGGGCATAGCCCGCGACGGCGGCCACGGCGTCGAGCGAGGGCGGCTCGGCTTCCGCCGCGATATAGGCCAGCGCCCTGGCGATCCCCGCTTCGTCGCGCGCGACGTCGTCCGGCAGGCACCGCCGGCAGGGGCGCAGGCCGGCGGCGCGGGCGGCCGCGCCATCGCGAAAGAAACGGACATTTTCTCGCCGGGGGTGCCGCGCCGCGCAGGACGGCCGGCAATAGATGCCGGTGGAAAGCACCCCGGTCACGAAATGCCCGTCGCGCGCCCGGTCCCGGCGCAGCACCGCCGCCCAGGCGGCATCGCCGTCTATGGCCTCGCCTGCGGGGATCGGGTGGGATGATTCGATCTGGGTCATGCCGCCTATGTGGCCCCGGTTGGCCCGCTTCGCATCCCGCAGCTTGCTTTCAAAGCGGCGATGCCTTTCCGGCGGGCACCAGCCCGCGCGGCCGGCCTTTGTCGAACCCCCGATGTCGCGCTTGTCCCGCCGGATCGGGCCTTCCTGTCCCTCCGCATGTCCACAAGGTGAACGGCTGCCTTGCATCCCCGCACCGCCCCTGCTAACCGGCGCCCAACCCATGCGGGGACGCCCTTCCGGCGCCCCCTTTTTGCGTATGGGTCGAAATCCATTTGGGGGATTTTAGGCGCGTGGAGATTTCCGGCGGTATTCAGGCAAGCCTTGCAGGACGCTATGCAATAGCGCTGTTCGAGCTCGCCCGTGACGAGAACAGGCTGGACGTCGTTTCCGCCAGCCTCGCCACCCTGAAGCAGGCGCTCGCCGATTCGGCCGAGCTGCGCGAGCTGACGACCAGCCCGATGGTGTCCCGCTACGACGCCAACAACGCGGTGGAAGCCGTGGCGGTGGCGCTGAAGCTCGATCCCCTCACCACCAACTTCCTGGGCGTGCTCGCCACCAACCGCCGCCTGGCGCAGACGGGCGCGGCCATCCGCGCCTTCGGCCAGATCCTGGCGCAGTATCGCGGCGAAACCACCGCCGAGGTGACGTCCGCCCACCCGCTTTCCGATGCGCAGGTGGAAGAGCTCAAGGCCACGCTGAAGGCCCAGATCGGCCGCGACGTCGCCGTGAACCTGCATGTCGATCCCGCGATTCTGGGCGGGCTGATCGTCAAGGTCGGCAGCCGCCAGGTCGATGGCTCCATCCGCACCAAATTGAACACTCTCGCGACTGCGATGAAAGGCTGAACATGGATATCCGCGCCGCAGAAATCTCAAAGGTCATCAAGGACCAGATCGCCTCGTTCGGCTCCGAAGCGCAGGTTTCCGAGGTCGGCTCGGTCCTGTCGGTGGGCGACGGCATCGCCCGTATCCACGGGCTGGACAATGTCCAGGCCGGCGAGATGGTGGAATTCGCCAACGGCATCAAGGGCATGGCCCTCAACCTCGAAGCCGATAACGTCGGCGTCGTGATCTTCGGCACCGATTCCGAGATCAAGGAAGGCGATACCGTCAAGCGCACCGGCACGATCGTGGACGTGCCGGTCGGCAAGGGCCTGCTCGGCCGCGTCGTCGACGGCCTCGGCAACCCGATCGATGGCAAGGGCCCGATCGAATATAGCGAGCGCCGCCGCGTCGAGGTGAAGGCGCCGGGCATCATCCCCAGGAAGTCGGTGCACGAGCCGGTGCAGACCGGCCTCAAGGCGCTCGATGCGCTCGTCCCCGTGGGCCGTGGCCAGCGCGAGCTGATCATCGGCGACCGCCAGACCGGCAAGACCGCGGTCGCGATCGACACCTTCATCAACCAGCGCGAGGCCAATAAGGGCGACGACGAGGGCAAGAAGCTCTACTGCGTCTATGTCGCCGTCGGCCAGAAGCGCTCGACCGTCGCCCAGATCGTCCGCCAGCTCGAGGAAAACGGCGCGATGGAATATTCCATCGTCGTCGCCGCCACCGCCTCCGAGCCGGCGCCGCTCCAGTTCCTCGCGCCCTATACCGGCTGCGCGATGGGCGAATATTTCCGCGACAACGGCATGCACGCCGTTATCGTGTATGACGACCTTTCGAAGCAGGCCGTGGCCTATCGCCAGATGTCGCTGCTGCTGCGCCGTCCGCCGGGCCGCGAAGCCTATCCGGGCGACGTGTTCTATCTCCACTCGCGCCTGCTCGAGCGCGCGGCGAAGATGAACGACGCCAACGGCAACGGCTCGCTCACCGCGCTGCCGATCATCGAGACGCAGGCCGGCGACGTTTCCGCCTACATCCCGACCAACGTGATCTCGATCACCGACGGCCAGATCTTCCTCGAAACCGACCTCTTCTATCAGGGCATCCGCCCCGCGATTAACGTCGGCCTCTCGGTCAGCCGCGTCGGTTCCGCCGCGCAGACCAAGGCGATGAAGAAGGTCGCCGGCTCGATCAAGCTGGAGCTGGCCCAGTATCGCGAAATGGCGGCCTTCGCCCAGTTCGGCTCGGATCTCGACGCTTCGACCCAGAAGCTCCTGAACCGCGGCGCCCGCCTCACCGAGCTGCTGAAGCAGGCCCAGTTCAACCCGATGCCGTTCGAGGAACAGGTCGCCTCGATCTTCGCCGGCGTGAACGGCTATCTCGATGCCATCCCGGCGTCCGATGTCGTCCGCTTCGAGGCCGCGCTGCTCGCCGACCTGCGCGCGCATCACGCGGACGTGCTGAAGGGCATTCGCGACACCAAGGACCTGGGCGACGACCTGAAGGCGAAGCTGACCGCCGCGCTGGACGCCTTCGCCAAGACCTTCGCCTGATCGGATGCTGACCACCCACACCCTTCTGGCCTGGACGGTGCTGGCGATCGCGCTGGTGCTGACCCCCGGCCCCGACACGATGCTCGTGGCGGGCAACGCGGCACGGCGCGGCTTCCGCGCCGGCATCGCGACCGCCAGCGGCATCGCGCTCGGCGGGGTGTGGTATATGGCGCTGTGCGGCTTCGGCTTCCTCAGCCTGCTCAATGCCGTGCCCGGCATGTTCGCGGCGGTGAAGACGATCGGCGCGATCTATCTCGCCTGGCTCGGCCTCAAGCTGGTCCGCGGCGCGATCGCGCCCGCCAGGGGTGAAGCCGCTCCGGTCGCCATGGGCGCGCCGTTCCGCCAGGGTTTCCTCACCACCATCCTCAACCCGAAGGTGGCGGTGTTCTTCCTGGCGGCGCTGCCCCAGTTCGTCGGCACCGGCCCGGAAGCGCCGCTGCGCGGCGTCCTGCTGGTCGGGATCGTCTATGCCGTGGGCTTCGCCTGGCTGGCGCTTCTTGCCGGCCTCGCCTCCCGCGCGGGCACCCGCATCGGCAACAGCCAGGCCATGCGCTGGATCGAAGGCGCCCTCGGCACCGCATTCGTCGGCTTCGCCGGCAAACTCGCTCTTTCCCGGAACTGATCGCATATGCCCAGCCTCAAGAGCCTAAAGGTCCGCATCACTTCGGTGAAGTCGACCCAGAAGATCACCAAGGCGATGAAGATGGTCGCCGCCGCCAAGCTGCGCCGCGCGCAGCAGGCCGCCGAGGCGGGCCGCCCCTATGCGGAGCGGCTGTCCACGGTGATGTCCAGCCTCGCCTCCAAGGTGACGATCGGCCCGTCCAGCCCGAAGCTGCTGGCCGGCACCGGCAGCGACCAGCGCCACCTGCTGGTCGTCGCCACGTCGGAGCGCGGCCTCGCTGGCGCCTTCAACAGCAACATCGTCAAGCTGGCGCGCAAGACGGCGGACGAGCTGATCGCCCAGGGCAAGGACGTGAAGTTCTACCTGATCGGCAAGAAGGGCCGCGCCGTCATCGCCCGCCTCTATCCGGGCAAGATCGTCCACCAGGTCGATCAGAGCCACATCAAGAACGTCGCCTTCGCCGATGCGCATCAGGTGAGCGAGGATCTGATCCGCCGCTTCGACGCCGGCGAGTTCGATATCGCCCACCTGTTCTTCGCCAAGTTCCAGTCGGCGCTGGCGCAGATCCCGACCGAGCTGCAGATCATTCCCGTGCCGCTGGCCGTGAATGCGGCCCCGGCCACGGGCGGCGCGGAAGCATCGGTGGAATATGAGCCCGACGAGGAAGCGATCCTGACGGAGCTGCTGCCCCGCAACGTTGCCGTTCAGCTTTTCCGCGCGATGCTGGAAAATGCGGCCTCCGAACAGGGCAGCCGCATGACGGCGATGGACAATGCGACCCGCAATGCGGGGGACATGATCAACCGCCTGACGATCCAGTATAACCGGACCCGCCAGGCCGCGATCACCACCGAGCTGGTGGAAATCATTTCGGGCGCGGAAGCGCTCTAAACCAAATCCTGATCGGGTGACGCACCCGGACATTGAGGTGAGAAGACATGTTTGAGCCCAAGAAAGCCAGTAAGGCCGCCGCCGCCAGCAATGTCGGCCGCGTCAGCCAGGTCATCGGCGCCGTCGTCGACGTCCATTTCGATGGCCAGCTGCCGGCGATCCTTTCGGCGCTGGAAACCGAGAACCAGGGCAACCGCCTGGTGCTCGAGGTCGCCCAGCACCTCGGCGAGAACACCGTCCGCACGATCGCGATGGACACGACCGACGGCCTCACCCGCGGCCAGGAAGTCGTCGACACCGGATCGCAGATCCGCGTGCCGGTCGGCCCCAAGACGCTCGGCCGCATCCTGAACGTGATCGGCGAGCCGATCGACGAGCGCGGCCCGGTCGATACCGACCTGTCCGCCCCGATCCACGCGGAAGCGCCGCTGTTCGTCGACCAGTCGACCGAAACCTCGATCCTCGTCACCGGCATCAAGGTGATCGACCTGCTCGCGCCTTACGCCAAGGGCGGCAAGATCGGCCTGTTCGGCGGCGCCGGCGTGGGCAAGACCGTGCTCATCCAGGAACTGATCAACAACATCGCCAAGGGCCATGGCGGCACCTCGGTGTTCGCGGGCGTGGGTGAGCGCACCCGCGAGGGCAACGACCTCTATCACGAATTCCTCGACGCCGGCGTCATCGCCAAGGACGCCGATGGCAACCCGACGCCGGACGGCTCGAAGGTGGCGCTGGTGTTCGGCCAGATGAACGAGCCGCCGGGCGCGCGTGCCCGCGTCGCGCTTTCGGGCCTGACGATCGCCGAATATTTCCGCGACGTCGAAGGCCAGGACGTGCTGTTCTTCGTCGACAACATCTTCCGCTTCACCCAGGCCGGTTCGGAAGTGTCGGCTCTGCTGGGCCGTATTCCTTCGGCCGTGGGCTACCAGCCGACGCTGGCCACCGACATGGGCCAGCTGCAGGAACGCATCACCTCGACCAACAAGGGCTCGATCACCTCGGTGCAGGCCATCTACGTGCCCGCCGACGACTTGACCGATCCGGCGCCGGCCGCGTCCTTCGCCCACCTCGACGCCACGACCGTGCTGTCGCGCGCCATCTCCGAGCTGGGCATCTACCCGGCCGTCGATCCGCTCGACTCCACCTCGCGCGTGCTCACCGCCGCTGTCGTCGGCCAGGAGCATTATGAGACGGCCCGCAAGGTCCAGGAAACGCTGCAGAAGTACAAGTCGCTGCAGGACATCATCGCCATCCTGGGCATGGACGAGCTTTCGGAAGAAGATAAGCTCACCGTCGCCCGCGCCCGCAAGATCCAGCGCTTCCTCAGCCAGCCGTTCCACGTCGCCGAAGTGTTCACCGGCATCCCCGGCAAGTTCGTGCAGATCGAGGATACGGTGAAGTCGTTCAAGGCGGTGGTCGACGGCGAATATGACCATCTGCCCGAAGCCGCTTTCTACATGGTCGGCGGCATCGACGAAGCGGTCGCCAAGGCCCGCAAGCTGGCCGAGGCCGCGTAACACGACTCTATCCCTCTCCCGCTTGCGGGAGGGGGCCGGGATGAAGGCGAGCACAAACGCCCTCTTCCATCCCGAAAGAATACCCCCCTCACCCAACCCTCTCCCGCAAGCGGGAGGGGGCTAAGAGGAATGATATGGCCAACCTGCACTTCGAACTCGTCACCCCCGAAAAGCTGCTCCTTTCGGAGGAGGTCCACATGGTGGTCGTTCCCGGCACCGAGGGCGAATTCGGCGTGCTCGCCGGCCATGCCCCCTTCATGTCGGTGATCCGTTCGGGCGAGCTGCGCGTCTATTCCGGCCCGAACACCGTCTCCGCCCGCATCCAGGTGGAAGGCGGCTTCGCGGAAGTGAACGAGAAGGGCCTGACCGTGCTGGCCGAGGCCGCGACCGAAATCCAGGCCTGATAGCGGAAGGCCGGCGGCGCCTTCCGCACGCCGGCTTCCTACCCCTTTCGGGGCGCACCGCCCCAAACCCTTGCATGGTTAACGAAAGCGCCTAGCCTCCCTCTCCATAATAAGGAGGAGGACGAGGATGCGTGCACGCACAGCCCTGCGGCTGGCCATTGCCGGCTGCGTCGCGATGGTCTCCACGGCGGCGATTGCCGCTACGGCAAACCCGAAATATTCCGATCTCTACGTCTTCGGCGACAGCCTGGTCGATGCCGGCAACATCAAGATCCTGACCGGCGGCGCAACGCCGAACGAATCACTCGGCTATTATGACGGCCGCTTCACCAACGGCTACGACTATACCGATCTGCTCTCGATCGCGCTCTACGGCGCCCCCACGGTGGCCTCGCTCGCCGGCGGCAACAATTATGCCTTCGGCGGCGCCAGGGTGGTCGATCATGGCGATGCCATTCCCGATATCCAGGCGCAGCTCGGCTTCTATGCCGGCGACCATGGCGGCGTCGCCAATGCGAACGCGCTCTATGTCCTCAATTTCGGCGGCAATGACATATTCGGGCTGGTGGACGGCAATATCGGCGGCTTCACGCCGACGGACTATATCTCGGCCGTCGTGTCCACCTATGCGGCCGGCGTGCAGTTCTTGAACGATATCGGCGCGCGGAACATCCTGATCGCCGGCATCCCCAATGGCGACATTCCGCTGGCCTATATGGTCGATGCGATGCTGCAGACGTCGCTGGACGGCCTCGCGCTCGATGCCGGCACGCATCTGATGCGCTACGACGTGCTCGACGTGTTCGGGCGGCTGCTGTCCGATCCGGGCAGCCTGGGCCTGCCGCCGCTCAATACCACCGTGCCCTGCCTGGTCGGCGAGACGCCGGGGCCGGACATCGATTGCACCGGCTATTTCTCGTTCGACGGCACCCACCCGACCGCCCAGGTGCAGGCGGCGATCGCGCGGGATATCGATCGCCAGTTCGCGATCACCGCCTCCGTGCCCGAACCCGCGACATGGGCGATGATGATCGCCGGCTTCGGCCTGGTCGGCATGGCGATCCGGCGCCGGCCGCGGGCCGTGGCGGTTCCCGCCTGACTATCGGAACGCGCGTCAGCGCCGGCGATAATGCCAGCGTTCGACGCGCGCGCCGTCCAGCGTCGATATGGTCGCGACCAGCATGTCGCCCTCGCGCCGATAGTGGATGCGCTGCGGGAAATCGTTGGCGGCATTCTCGAACATCGCCTCCCCCTTGTCCGCCCGCACCAGCCGGAACGGCACCGCCGCCTGCCCGCGCGGCATGGCGAAATAGGTGAGCGTGCCATCCGCATCGGCGGCGATCCGGGCATGCTCGAAGAAATCGGCCTGGCCGCCGATGCCGGTGACGCTGCCGCCCATCAGCATCCCGCCCATGGGTTCCGTCCACCATTCGGCCGTCCAGCGCCTGTCCGGCGCCTCGAAATGCCAGTTGCCCGAAAGCCAGCCCAGGCTCGCCGCATCCTGCGCCCGGGCGGGCAGCGCCGCCACCGCCAGCAGCCCGGCCATCGCCACCGCGAATCGCATCGCCTTCCTCCCGCTCCGGGGCCGCCTCAGTCGGGCGTCCCCTCCACCATCGGCTCGCTCTGGCCGCGAAACAGCCAGAGGCCGGCGCAGATGATAAGCGCGACGCCGCCCACCGTCACCGGATCGGGCAGGTCGCCGAAAGCCAGCGCGCCGATCAGCAGCGCCACGACTATCTGGATATAGGCCATCGGCGCGATCGTGGCCGCGCTCGCCCGCGTCGTGGCGAGGTAGATGAGGAGGTGGCTGACCGTGCCCGTCACCGCAACGACCGCGCAACGCAGCATCACCGTCCAGTCCGGCCATGCCACATGGAATCGCGCCGCGCCGGAAAGCTCGCCCACGGCCGCCGCCAGGATCAGGATCGGCGTGGCGAAGCAGGCGCCCAGGAACTGCATCTGGATCGCCGATGCGCCGCCCGCCGCCATCCGGTTGAAGATCATCAGGAAGGCCATGCCCAGCGCCGCGCCCACCGGCAGCAGCGCGGCCGGCCCCAGCGCCAGCAGGTTGGGCCGCAGCACGATGAGCACGCCGGCGAAGGCGATCACGGTCGCCACCCACACCGCCCGGCCGGCATGCTCGCGCAGCAGCAGGGCGGACAGCAGGGCCGTGAGAATTGGGCTGGTGAACTGGATGGCGGTGCTGTCCGCCAGCGGCATCACCTGCACGCCCAGAAAAAAGCCCAGCGTCGCCACCGCGACCGCCGCGCCGCGACCGAATTGCAGCCAGGGCCGGGGGCAGGCGAATCCCGCTCTCCCCTGCGTCACCGCGATGGCGATGCCCAGACCGATCAGGCCGAAGACGTAGCGCAGGGCCGAGATCGCCGATCCCGGCCATTGCCCGGCCATGGATTTCACCAGCCCATCGCCCACGGAAAGACAGGCGAAGCCGGCGAGCGCCAGCAGCATCGCCGCGCGGCGATGGCTGGCATTGGCCGGGGCGGCGGTTGCGGCACGAACGGTCATCGCCCGGTTCATCCGCATTGGTTAGGCAATTGTCAAAGAGTGCGTCCTAAGACCATGGCCGGAATTCCGGCAAGTGACAGGTGAGTGGGGATGAGCGCATTCGGACGACGCGGCGGATTGACGGGCGCGGGCCAGCGCCCTTCCTTCGGCGTGGCGCGGCCCATGCAGGGCGGGGGCAACGCCTCCTCCCCGCTCGACGGCGGCAACCAGTTCCCCACGGTCGATCCCGCGACCCTGCCCGGCGCGCCCGCCGAGCCGGCGCCGCCGGTGGACGCGATGGCGCGGCTCGCCCATCGCCAGGACGCCCCGGCCGAGGCCGGCCCCGCCAAGGCGGAGGGATTCGAGGCGTCCGTCCACAAGATCAAGGAACAGGTGCTGCCGCGCCTGCTGGAGCGGGTGGACCCCGAGGCGGCCGCCACGCTCAACAAGGATGAGCTGGCCGAGGAATTCCGCCCGATCATCGGCGAGGTGCTGGCGGAGCTGAAGATCAACCTGAACCGGCGTGAGCAGTTCGCGCTGGAAAAGGTGCTGGTGGACGAGCTGCTCGGCCTCGGCCCGCTCGAGGAACTGCTGGCCGACGCCGACATCAGCGACATCATGGTCAACGGGCCGGACCAGACCTACATCGAAAAGAAGGGCAAGCTGCAGCTCGCCAACATCCAGTTCCGCGACGAGGAGCATCTGTTCCAGATCGCCCAGCGCATCGTCAACAAGGTCGGCCGCCGCGTCGACCAGACGACGCCGCTGGCCGACGCCCGCCTGGCCGACGGCAGCCGCGTCAACGTGATCGTGCCGCCCTTGTCCCTGCGCGGCACCGCCATCTCGATCCGTAAATTCTCCGCCAAGCCGATCACGCTCGACATGATGGCCGGCTTCGGATCGATGAGCCCGAAGATGGCCACCGCCCTGAAGATCGCCGGCGCCAGCCGCTTCAACATCGTCATCTCCGGCGGCACCGGATCGGGCAAGACGACGATGCTGAACGCGCTTTCGAAGATGATCGACCCGGGCGAGCGCGTCATCACCATCGAGGACGCGGCCGAGCTTCGGCTTCAGCAGCCCCACTGGCTGCCGCTGGAAACCCGTCCCGCCAATCTGGAGGGCAATGGCGCGATCACCATCCGCGATCTCGTCGTCAACGCGCTGCGTATGCGCCCCGATCGCATCATCCTGGGCGAAATCCGCGGCAGCGAATGCTTCGACATGCTCGCCGCCATGAATACCGGCCACGATGGATCGATGTGCACGCTCCACTCCAACTCCCCGCGCGAGGCGCTGGCGCGTATGGAAAACATGGTGATGATGTCGGACATCAAGGTGCCCAAGGAGGCGATCAGCCGCCAGATCGCCGATTCGGTGGACCTCATCGTCCAGGTGAAGCGCCTGCGCGACGGCAGCCGCCGCGTCACCAACATCACCGAGGTGATCGGCATGGAAGGCCCGGTGATCGTGACGCAGGAGCTATTCAAGTTCGAATATCTGGACGAAAGCGCCGACGGCAAGATCATCGGCGAATATCGCGCCATGNGAATATCTGGACGAAAGCGCCGACGGCAAGATCATCGGCGAATATCGCGCCATGGGCCTGCGCCCCTATACGCTGGACAAGGCCAAGCAGTTCGGTTTCGACCAGCCCTTCCTCGAATCCTGCCTGTAGGCGCCAGCGCGGCGATGCCGCACGATCGCGGGCGTGGCCCCTGAGGAAGGGCCAGCCCGAGAATCGGGGGAGCTATCGGCCGTTACGCCCTATCCTCACCAGTTGAAGCGCAAGCCGGCGCGCAGGCCCCAAGATTTGGTCTCCTGCCCGAAGGCCGTCTGCCACGATCCGCTGCCGAACAGCGTGGCGCCGCGCGTAACCTCGGTCGACACGCCGGCCCCGAATTCGGCCCAGGTCGCCTTGATGTTCGACCGGAACGGCACCGGCCCATCCTCGGAGGAGAAGGACGTCCGGGGATCGGCGTTGAATTCGCGCCAGACATTCGCCCTCAGCCAGGTGGCGATCGGGCGCGGCCCGTCACGTCCGGGCCGCTCGCCATTGTGCAGCAGCCGCAGGCCCATCCGGCCGGTCAGCGCCTCGGCCTTGTCGAATTGAACGTCGGCGGCCATGTCCGCGCTGTCGTCCAGGTCGAGATGCTGATAGATGAGCTGCGCCTGCGGCTCGATGCTGAAGCCGCCGCCGAGGCGCACCGGATAGCCCGTTTCCAGCGACACGGCGATGCCCGTGCCGTCTGTCTTCATGTCGTCGGGAGAAACCGATCCGGCGCGCACCTTGTACCACGTCGCCTGGACGACGCCGTCCACATACCAGCCGCCCGGCCCATAATGGGTTGCGTAGCCCGCCACCGTATAGGCATCGAACTTCACCTGGCCGGCATAGGAAAGATCGTGATCCTTCACGATCCCCTCGTTCCAGCCGACCGCGCCATATAGGCCGGCGACGGTCAGGCTCTTGCCCGGCGTGCCGCCCCGCCACAGATCCACGCCGACCTGGAAGGCGCGGACATTGGCCCTGAAGGCCGGCCCTTCGTTATAGACGCCGCCGGGTTCCGCATCCCGCTGAAGCCCTCGAACGGCCGGCCGGAAGGCGTGTCCGGATCGGACATATATGTTCCGATCCGCAGGCCACGATCGATCAAATCGCCGTCATAATTGATGATGCGGTAAACCCCGGCGCCCAGATTCTGCTGCTGGTCCAGAACGTTGATCACGCCATCCAGCGTGAGATTGCCGTGCACAATCGTAAGATCGTTCAGCCGCCCGCCGACGCTGGTATCCCCGATATTGTAGAAGAGGTTCGAATTGTCGCTCAGCACCAGATCGCCGTTGATCGTCAGCGTCGCCGGCGTGAAGGGCTCATATCCCGGTGCCAATATGCCGTTATCGGCCACCTGCACATTGCCGCCGATCGTGCCGTGTCCGCTCAGCCGCGCATTGGCGGCCACGGTGGTCAGTCCCGTCGCCTCGCTCTGATCGCCGTTCACGAACAGATAGCCGCTGCGGATATCGGTGGTGCCCTTGTAACTGTTGTTGCCCGTCAGCACCGTGATGCCTGAGCCGATATCGACCAGCCCGCCCGTTCCCGAAATGACGCCATCCAGCGTCAGTGCGCTGGCACGGGTCATATCGCCGCGATTGAAGACAAGCGTGCCGTTGTTCACGATGTCGCCGGTGATGCCCCCGGACAGGCCGCCATTGCCGAGTTGGAGCGCGCCGGCGCTGATCGTGGTGCCGCCGGTGTAGTGGCTATCAGCCGTCAGGATCGTCGTGCCGGTGCCGGCCTGCTCGAACCGGCCCGTCCCGGATATCGTGCCGCCGAAGGTCAACGTATCGGAACGATTGACCGCGAATGCGGCGTTGTTGATCACGTCGCCCAGGATGCTGCCGGTGGTGCCGCCATTACCCAGTTGCAGCTTGCCCGCGCTGATCGTGGTGCCGCCGGCATAGCTGTTTCCGGCCAGCAATTGCAGCGTGCCATCGCCGGCCTTGGTCAGCGCGCCGACGCCGGTGATGGCATTGTTGAGCGTGAGCGTGGTCGATCCGAACACATCCACGGTCCCGCCGCCGCTGTTCAGGACGGCATCGCGCGACGCGCTCATGCTGGCCATGGTCCGGATCGTGCCGCTGTCGAGCGTGAGGCTCCCGGATACCACACCGAGCGCCTGATCGCTCGCGATCTGGATCACGCCGCCCTCGATGCGGGTGCCGCCCGTATAGGTGTTCACGCCGTTCAGCACGAGCGTGCCGGCATCCGTCTTGCGGAGCAGCACATCGCCGGTGAGCTGTGCGTTGATCGTCGCGGTCATGCCTGCCGCGCCGCCGTTGCCCACGCGGATGGTCGCCTCTCCGGGCGCCGCGCTGGAATCCACCAGCAGGAGCGCCTCTCCGTTAAGGACATAGCCATCCACGTCGAACTGCATGCCCGATGCCGTCACGGCTCCATCTTGATGGCTGATGGTGACGATGCCGGACGAACCCTGGAAGATCGCGAACTGGCCGTCGCTCCATGGCGCGTTCACGCCGCCGTCCGCATCGGTCCAGTTGGATGTGGCGGCTTCTCCCGCTCTCACCCACTGGCCGTCGCCGCCGTTGATGGCACCATTATTCTTCGGCCCGTCCCTGCCGTCCCAATAATTCAGCGACAATCCCGTGGTATTGATCAGGTTGACCTGGCCCGGAATGGCGGTCTGGACGCTGAAATTGTCCAGCGGCCGCCCCGAAGTTCCGGGCGCCGACTGATATTGGCCGATCTCTAGCCCATTATCGATCAGGGTGCCGCTATAGTTGATGATGCGATAGACGCCCGGCCCCAGATCCTGCCCCTGGTCATGCACGTTGATGACGCCGTCGAGCGTGAGGTTTCCCTTCACGATGGTCAGATCGTTGAGCGATCCGCCCACCGCCGTATCCTGGATATCGTAGAAGATATTGGAATTATTGCTGAATGCCAGATCGCCGTTGATCGTGAGCGTCGCCGGCGTGAATGGCTCCGAACCCGGCGCGAAAATGCCGCCATTCCCCACCTGGACGCTGCCGCCGATGATCCCCTTGCCGCTGAGGCGCGCACCATTGCCGACCGTGGTGAGGCCGGTCGCCTGGGTCTGGTCGCCATTGACGATCAGATAGCCGGCATCGACCGTCGTCGCGCCCCGATAGCTGTTGGCCCCGGTCAGCACCAGATTGCCGCCCGCCCCCGTGGCGGTCAGCCCGCCGTTGCCCGAAATCACGCCTTCATAAGTGAGCGTGCCGGCGGTGGTATCGAACGTCCCGCCCGCCGCACCCATCACCCCGGCGCGTCCGATCGTGATGTCGGTGCCAGTGCGGAGCGTTCCCCCGTCGAGCGTCAGGGCGCCGCCCGCGGCGCCGAGATTGGCGTCGCTCGTGATCTGGACGACGCCGCCCGTCACCTTCGTGCCGCCCGCATACTGGTTTGCGGCCGTCAGCACGAGCGTGCCGGCCCCGCTTTTGCCGAGCGCCCCCGCCCCGGAGATCAGACCATCATAGGTAAGGGTGGTGTTTCCCTGGGTTTCGAGCGTGCCGCCGGCCGCATTGATCACGGCCCCGCGTGCCGTTGCCATGGTGGTGGTGGTGCGCAGCGTGCCGCCGTTGAACGTCAGCCCGGTCCCCGCGGCGCCGAGGTTGGCGTCGGCGCCGATCTGCAAAGTGCCCGCCGCGATATTGGTGCCGCCCTGATAGCCGTTGACCGCCGTCAGGACGAGCGTGCCGCCCCCCTGCTTCGTCAGCGTTCCCGGCCCCGTGATCGCGCCGTTATGGGTCAGCGTGGTGCCGGCATCCGGCGCCAGGGCGCCCCCGGCCGCACCGATCGTCGTGGCGCGCGCCGTGGTGATATTGGCCGTCGAAGCGAGCGTGCCTCCGTTCAGAACAAGTCCGCCCGTCGGGGCGCCGAGATTGGCGTTGGACGAAATCCGCACCGTGCCGGCGTTGATCGTGGTGCCGCCCGAATAGCTGCTGGTTCCCGCCAGGGTCAGCGTGCCGCCTAGCGTCTTCTCGACGGACCCGCTGCCGGAGATGACGCCCGAATAGGCGCCATCCGAATCCTGCACGAAACGCACCAGGCCGTTATCGGTAATCGTCAGCGGCAGGCTCTGCGCGCGCGCCTCCAGAATCCCCGCACTGGCGACCGTGACACTACCGTTGAAATTCTGGTTGTTGCCGGTCAGCGCCAGCGTGCCCTGATTCACGAGAACCTGAAGCGCGGCGTTGCCGCCATTGGCGCCGACCGCGCCGGTCAGCGTCCAGCGCCCCTCGCCGCTTTTGGTCAAGGTCTGGAAATTGCGGATATCGCCCGACAGGCTATCGGACGAGCCCGCCCCGCCACTCAAGGTCAGCGTATTCGTCCCGCCGCCGCCGTTGAAACTGCCGGTGATGGTCGACCCGGCTTCCAGCGTCAGGCTGTCATTGCCGCCAGCGAAGGACAGGCTGCCTTCGACCCTGCCTCCCGTCCGATTGATGAAGGTGACGTCGCTGGTCCCGTTATTGCCGATCACATTGGCACTGGCACTCACCCTCGTGGTGATCGTGCCGTAATTGTCGATCCGGTTGCCGCTGCCGACAACCGTGTCCTCGAACCAGATCGCCGCACCGTTGGTCGAGATGATCGATCCGCGATTGATGATGCTGTTGCCGGCGCCCATCACATTGATGGGCTCGCCTCTGGTCTGATCTCCCAGCGCTTCCACGGAGGCGCCCGTGCCGATCGTGAGGGTGCCGTTCGACCTGAACTCGATCGTATTCAGCCCGGCCCCATATTGACCGTTCCCATTGCCGGTGGCCGAGTTGGTCACGCGGGCATTGTTCTGCAGCGTTATGGTGGCATTGTCCCGCAGGCTGATGGCGTTATCGCTCCTCCCGTTGAGCCGGGCATTGGCCGCTATCGTTACGCTCGTCCCATCCACCTGGCCGGGGCCGTTGCCGACGCGCTGGTTGGTCGTGCCCGTGCAGGTGATCACGGTCGTGCCGGTGCAGGCGGCCCAGGATGCGGAAGGCGCAGTGATGAGGGCCAGCCCGGCTGCCAGTGACAACCCCGCACGGTGGCCCGGACCGCCGGACGGCTGTGGAACGAGCCGGCTCCCCGCGCAACGCAACGCCGATTTTCTCGCCTGCGCTCCCCGGCGGAAGAAAAGTGTCGGATCAAATGGAACTTCAGGAACGTTCAAGCGTTTTGGCGCGTCATTCCCGAAACGACCCGCAAAGCCCATCTTCCGCATGCCGCCACGTCCCCTTTTAGAGCCTGTAACGCGCCTAAGATTCCGCATCTGAATTTATAATCTATTTGATTCCATCTCCGGGTGTCCAGTGCGCGACGCAATCACCACATCGACTTTTCAGCTCTTGAACAGGAAAGTTCAAAAGAGCCCTGCCCGTCATCGACAGCCGGATTGACCGCCCTTGGCGGCTGGCCGAACGGAGCCAATGGGCGAGGGATTAGCGCGACTTATCGAATATCCGGGGAAGCGACATCCGAGTGTCCGCAAACTTGGCGGAACTTGGCGGAACTTGGCATGCCCGACGGTCCGCCGCGCCGGGCCGCGCGGACAATCCCCGGCACCGGGCTTCGGGGCGCTGCGCGGACCTCCCCATCGGCACTGATGCAAATCCGAACTTGTCCGCGCGCCATGGCGCGAAGGCCGGATTGGCGATAGCATCCGGCCATGGCCGATACCGCCGACAGCGAGCCTACCGACGAGGCGCCACCGCTCTGCCGTTATGAGGAACTGGCGCGGCGCGAGGATAGGTTGCGGGCGCGCGCTCAGGCCGCGATCGCGGCGGCGAGCCAGGCGGGGAGCGCGGCGGGATCGAGCGTTTCCACGCGGCGGAAGGCGACGCCCAGGCCGAGATCGGGATAAGCGGCGCGGAAATCCTCCGTCGCGCCATCACCCAGCGGCAACACCACCAGCCGGCGGTTCACCTTGGACCGGTGGTGCATGCGCGCGGTATTCTCCTGCCCGACATAGCAGCCCTTGGTGAAGCTGACGCCGTTCAGTTCGCGGGCATTGGCCTCCAGCCAGAGCGTCTTGTCCTGCCCCAGTTCGGCCGCGCCTTCGGTGACGCCAAGGGCCAGGCGATGGGCGCGCCAGCGGGCCGGGGCATCGCTTTCGCCGCCGGGAACGGGGGCGATCCAGCGGCGGCCGAGCGCGGCAAGGCGCGGATCGGGCACGCCTTCCACTCCATCCGGCGCCCAATGGACACCCAGCGTGGCATCGCGCGCGATCGTGATCGGCCGGCGCAGGCGATAGATGGTGAGGCGGCGAGCCAGCGCGTCGGCCTGGTCGGCCTCGCAATCGACCAGCAGGTCATCGCCGTCCGCCCAGAGGATGAAGTCGAACAGCGCCTTGCCCTGCGGCGTCAGCAGCCCGGCCCAGACGGGGAGCGGCCCCGAAACGTCGCTGGTGACGAGGCCCTGGAGGAAGCCGCGCACATCCTCGCCCGAAAGGCGGATGACGGCGCGGTCGGCGAGATGCGTGTGCGGGGTGGTATGCGGCATCGCCAAGAGTTAGGAAGCCCGGCGACGAAAGGAAAGCGCCATGCCCACCCATGATCTGATCCTGAAGAACGGCACGGTCTGGACTCCGGGCGGCCCGGTGCAGGCGGATATCGGGGTTACGGACGGGCGAATCGACCGGATCGGCCAGGTGGGCGACGGCGGCGAGACGATCGACTGCGCCGGCCTCACCATCCTGCCCGGCGTGATCGACAGCCAGGTCCATTTCCGCGAGCCGGGGCTGGAGGCCAAGGAGGATCTGGAAAGCGGCAGCCGCGCCGCCGTGCTGGGCGGCGTCACCGCGGTGTTCGAGATGCCGAACACCAAGCCTAATACCGATACGCCCGAGGCGCTGGCCGACAAGCTTTCCCGCGCCGAAGGGCGGATGTGGTGCGATCATGCCTTCTATGTCGGCGCCACCGCCGAGAATGCCGATCGCTGTGCGGAACTGGAACGGCTGCCGGGCGCCGCCGGCATCAAGATCTTCATGGGCGCCTCCACGGGCAGCCTGCTGGTGGCCGAGGACGACCAGCTGGAGCGCGTGCTGCGATCGGGCAGCCGCCGCGTGGCGATCCATGCCGAGGACGAGGCGCGGATGAACGCGCGGCTGGGCGAGCGGATCGAGGGCGATCCCTCCTCCCATCCGGTGTGGCGCGACGACGAGAGCGCGCTGCTGGCGACGAGGCGGATCATCGCGCTCGCCCGCAAGACGGGACGGCGCATCCACATCCTCCACGTCACGACGCCGGCGGAGCTGGAATATATCGCCCGGCACAAGGATATTGCGAGCTGCGAGGTGACGCCCCAGCATCTGACGCTGGCGGGCGAGGAGGCCTATCCCCGGATCGGCACCTATGCCCAGATGAACCCGCCGATCCGGTCTGGCGCGCATCGCGACGGGCTGTGGTTCTGGCTGAACCAGGGCGTGCCGGACGTGATCGGATCGGATCACGCGCCCCATCTGCGCGAGGAGAAGGCGAAGCCCTATCCCGCATCGCCATCCGGCATGCCGGGGGTGCAGACCCTGCTGCCGCTGATGTTGGACCATGTCGCCAATGGTCGGTTGAGCCTGGAGCGGCTGGTGGACCTGACGTCGGCCGGGCCACAGCGCGTGTTCGGGCTGGTGACCAAGGGCCGGATCGCGTCGGGCTATGACGCGGATTTCTCGATCGTCGACCTGAAGGCGCGCTGGACGGTGGAAGAAAGCTGGCTCGCCTCCAAGTGCGGCTGGTCCCCCTTCACCGGCATGGCGCTGACCGGCAAGCCGGTCGGCACGATCATTCGCGGCCGGCGGGTGATGTGGGAAGGCGCGCTCGCCAATGCCGCGAGCGGCCGGCCGGTGCGGTTCGAGGCGACCTATCGGCCGTGATTTCGGCGGCCGGCACGTTTCCGCCGGGACGCGGGAAGAATTCCGCGCGCCGGCCGGATCCCGTCAAAACGGCAGGATGCTCGATTTCTCGGTGAACTTCATATAGCCGACATTGGCGCCCAGCCGCCAGCCGACGCCCAGCCGGATCGGAATCAGCACCACGTCGCCGCGCCGCAGATAGCTGGCCGTGAAGCCGCCGACGACATAGGCGGTGCCCTCGACCGCGGGGAAGCGCTGGTAAAGTTCCTGGCTGTCGTAGAGATTGTAGACCAGCACGAACGTCTTGGCGCCGTTCGCGCCGATGTCGAAGCCGACCGACGGGCCGGTCCAGTAGACCGGACGCTGGCCCTCCACCTTGTGGAACATCGTGCCCGAACCGTAACGCACGCCGATCGCCAGCGCGCCGCCCGCCTCGCGGCCGACGATATAGCCGTTGGGCTCGCCCTGGTCCTTCAGGATGCCCTCGATCATCTTCGCCAGCCCTTCGGCGCCCTTGCCGAAAACGCCCTCGGCCGCCGCCAGCACGTCGTTTTCCTGATAGGTGGCGTTTTCCTGCGCGACGGGCGCGGCGCCGGCGGCGGTCTCCGCCGGAACCGGATCGGCGGCGGGCGCCGGCGCGGTCACGTTGGTGCCGTAACCGGCTTCGTCGGCGGGCACCGGGGTGACATCCGCCTGGATCGCCTGGTTGGGATCGACGGTGCGGACCTGCGCCGATGCCGGCGCCGCCAGCCCAAGCGCGGCCACGCCCAGCCCAAGCGCGCAGGAAACAAGGAATTTCGGCATCAAACATCCCCCGGGAACGACAAGCGCGTGAATCTAGCGCCTTTCACCCTTGCCCGGCAATGAACGGGCGATCACCCGAGTCGATGCCGCGCCGATCCGAGTCGTGGTGATTATTTATCGGACGGCGTCCACCGCACAGCGCCGGATTATATCGTTCTCGCGGACCTGCTTATGCCGGCGGTCGAGGGCGCAATGGGGCGGGCATCAAACTCGAACAAGTCAGGAACATATTGCGCCGCCTGGCGTGTCGCCACAGGCCGGTAGATTTTTCGCGGTCAGCGTTTTCCTCGTTGACCAATCGATCGGGCAACCCTAGGAAAACCGCCGCTGGCCTTTCCCGGAGACGTGGGTGAGTGGCTGAAACCAGCGGTTTGCTAAACCGCCGTACCGGGATTACTGGTACCGAGGGTTCGAATCCCTCCGTCTCCGCCATCTAGCCGTTTTTTCCTATTCTCTCCTGTTCACTGGGCTTGATTTTCTCGCGGAAATCCTGGCTTCTCGACCTGCATGTCGTGCGGAGTTGTGCGCTGGCGTTCTCCCTCTGGCATGGCATTCCGCATGGTATCGACCATGCCAGACCATGGTATCGGAGCTGATGGGTGCTGACGGACGCGAAGGTCAAGGCGGCGAAGCCGAAGGACAAGCCCTACAAGCTGGGCGATTCAGGCCAGCTCTATCTCTACGTCAGCCCGGCCGGCGGTCGGCACTGGCGCATGAATTATGTGGCCCCGTCGACGCAAAAGCAAAAGACGCTGAGCTTCGGCTCCTACCCTACCATGACGCTCGCGGAGGCGCGGGCCGCGCGCGATGCCGCAAAGAAGATCCTCAGCGCTGGGCGCGACCCGGCGATCGAGCGCCGCGTGGCCAGAAAGGAGCAGGCCCAATCCGACGCGAACACCTTCGAATCGGTCGCCGAAAAATGGTTCGAGTTGAACAGCGGCTGGTCGCTGGAGAAGCTGCGCGAATATCGCGCGGCGAATAGCGACAAATGGTCATGGAAGACCGCCCGCCATTGGACGAAAAAGCCCGCGCCATGGTCGGCGGTCCATAGCGCCGACGTCCTGAAAAGCCTCGAAAGCGACGTCTTCCCGTCGATTGGCAGTCTGCCGATTCGGTCGTTGGAGGCGCGCGCGCCTCTGCTCCTCGAAGTGCTGCAGGAGGTAGAGGCTCGCGGCGCGATCGAGACCGCACATCGCCTTCGGCAGCGGATTTCCGGGGTATTCGTCTATGGTATCGCCGCCGGCCTGTGCGGGGCTGACCCGGCTGCAAGCCTGGGCAAGGCGCTCGCGAAGAAGCCGCGCTCGAAACCGCAGCCCTCGGTCATCGACGGCATCCAGAAGCAGGAGGATCGCCTGCGGGCCATCAAGAACATGCTGGCGAAATGCGAAGCACAGCGCTGCCGGGCGAGCACCAAGCTCGCTTTGCGCTTTCTGGCGTTCACCGCCGTCCGGTCGAACGAGCTGCGCTTTGCCTCGTGGGCGGAGTTCGAGGGGATCGACTGGGGCAACCCGCATACCCCCGCGCCCGAGGCGCTCTGGCGCATCCCGGCGGCACGGATGAAGGGCGACGACGAACGGAAGGCCGAAGAGTTCGGCGACCATCTGGTGCCACTGGCGCCCCAGGCGGTGGCCGTCCTGCGCGTGATGTGGCTACTATCGGCTGGCCTGCCCTATGTCTTCCCCGGCGAGCGGCACCTGCACAAGCCGATCAGCGAAAACACGCTGCGCGCGCTGCTGATCCGCGCCGGCTATTATCAGCGCCATGTGCCGCATGGATTTCGGGCAGCCTTCTCGACCTATATGAATGACCGCCCGCTCTCCGAGCGGAAAGATGGCGACCGGGAGGTCATCGACCTGATGCTCGCGCATGTCCCTGAAGGAAAATCCGGCTCGGAGACGGCCTATAATCGGGCGGGGTATATGGACCGGCGCCGCGAGCTTGCTTGCGAGTATGCCGACCTGATCGGCGCCGATCTATGCGATCCGGCAGAGCATCTGGGCAAGCCGATCAGATATGCGGCAACGGGGCCGGGGCGGCTGGCGGCTTAGGCCGCCTGCTTGACGGCCTCCAGCCAGGCGCGGACCTCGGCTTCGCTCCACCGCGAGCCGAACCCGCCCGGCTTGTAGGGCTTCGGGAACTTGCCCTCTCGGATCAGCTTGTAGATCCGCGTCCGCTTCAGCCCCGCGATCTGCTCGACGCGGGCGAAGGGAATTAGGCGGTCATTAGAATTGTCGGCCGGCGGCAGCGCCGCGAGCACGGCAAGATTTTGCTCCCGCGCGGTCATTGGGCGTTGGTGATTCACGCGACACACCTCCCGATCACCCCTCGATGATCCCAATCCTTGCGATAGACGGCCTGCCCGCGGCGAAGCTGCCAGCAGGACGTGTTGACGTTCCCAGCCCAGACGATCCCCACGGCCCGGCCATATCGATCGGTCGTGACCTGCTCGAGCCGGATGGGCCCGAGGATCAGGGCGGCTGCTAGGCTGGCCTTGCTGGTGATCGGATCGCCGGGGGCACAGACGCGCCCGCGCCGGCAGTGGCCGGGCATCTCGGGGGCGTCGATCAATACCATGCCAGGCCGGCCGAGCAGGTCGGCTGCTTCGTTGACCCGCCGCTGGATCAGCAGCACTCGCTCCAGCCCCATCAACCGGGCCTCGAAGGTCAGCGGCCCCATGCGCTGCTGGTTGGACTGAAGCGTGCCGTCCTTGCGATACTGGAATCCGGGCTGGCGCTTGCGATTGCGCGGCAGCTTCAGCTCGGAATAGAGCGCCTTCAGCCCGAACAGCGGCCGCAGATGATCCCAGCCCGGCAGCTTCACCACGGCCGCCAGCGCCCCGTCCGTCGCGATCAGATTGCAGGCGGTGCAGCCCGTCCGCATGTCCTCTTCATCGCCATAACCATCGGCGATCATCGCCGTCGGCCATGCGCCGAACTCGGGCCAGGGCGCGAAAATCTTATTCCAGTCCCAGACGTTGCACAGCGTCCAATGGTCGATCGGCGCGAACGTGTCCGTTAGATCGCCGGGCAGGTCGGTCTGCAACCAGCCCTGGCCGCACTCCGCGCCGTTGCGCGTGCAGGACAGCGATATCCGGGCGTCGCGCGCATCGCTCTCGCCACGTCGCACGCCGGTGATCGTCAGCGCCGTGCCGCCCAGCTTGCTGACCCGCTCCCGGATCGCCGCCGTCATCGGCTCGACCTTGATCTGCGGCGTGCACCAGCGGAACGTGTTCGACGGCGGCGGCACGCCACGGCCGAGCATATAGACCATGAAGCGCTCGTCGATCGGCGCGACCACCTCGACGACGTCGATCCCCATCGCCCGCAGCCGCCGCATCATCTCGCGGGCGGCAGCCTGCAACGGCGGCAGCTCCAGGCGCGTGTCGGCGTACATGACGGTGATCGTCTTCGGGCGCGGCAGCGCGCCGAGCTGGATCGCCGTGATGATGGCGCTGACGGTGGCCGTGCTGTCCTTCCCGCCCGAATAGGCGAATATCCAGTGATCATAGGCGGTCGCGTGCGCCAGCATGTTAGCGACGGTGCGCATGACGCACTCGCCGACCGACTGCGCGATGTCGCCGCTGAAAAGTCCCGCAGGGGATCGGCTTGGCCGGCCTTTTCCCACCGAATAGAGCAGGTCCAGCGTTGAGCTGCCGGGAAGCTCCACGCGCGTCATGCTGCGATCCTTTCAGGGAGAGCCTCGACCGCGGCGATCCGCTCGCCGATCCAGCGCATCACCGGAACCGCCATCGAGTTCCCCAGCGCCTTGTAGCGCGGGCCATCGGCCATCATCCGGCCGCGATAGGGGACTGCGGTGTAGCCGCAGTGGGTCGTGAACCTAATCTCGTAGGAACAAGCGTCCCGTATTGCCTCGGGAATGAACCCACTTATGGCAGCCGCGGCACAGGAGGCTAAGGTTTGCCAAGTCGAGCCGCAGGCCGGGGTATCGCGCCCAAGATCCGATGTGGTGAACTTCAAACATTGGTTCAGGGCGTCGGTGAACTGACCCGCATTGCTGGCAACGGCGTCGATCTCGCGCCCAGACAGCAGCAGCGACACGCTTCCATTCAACGGATGAGAAGAAGGTTGCATGTTCGGCGGTGACGCCGCCTTTCCAGCGTGGGTTTTCTGCTCCCCGCCGCCGTGCATGAGCGCAACCAGGCGAGCAAAAGCGTCTGCCGGCATAGGTTGGCGAGACGAAGCGGCTACGTCCGCAATGCTCGCAGACCAGGGCGACCTTCCGAGACTGTGTAGCCGAGCTTGCTGCCGCTCTAAGTCGATCTGCACAAGCACGGCCACAGGTGCGCTTGGGTCGAGACTTGGGGCTGATGAAGCGCGCTCCGCAGACCGCGCACGCCCGTTCTTCTCGTCCTCGCTTTTGCACACCAGAATCCTAAGCGATTGCTCAATCTCCGGGAAGCCCTGAAGGCGCTCACATTCTCGCGGCGTCAAGCGGCGGACGGCACTGGATTGAGCAACCGATTGCCAACTGCTGTTGTCGCCATCAGGCGAAGCGTTGCGGCGACCCATGGTGGCATCAAGCGAACCCGCTAACGGCGCAGCATAGGTGCAGGCCTGGGCCTGCGGATGCGACGATCCCAGCGCTCCAAACACATCGACGCTGCTACACGGGTCTTCGCGGCTGTTGAACGCGATTGCGGGAGGATGAGCGCCGGCCGCCAGCGGGTGACACGGATCGCCGGCCTTCGGATTGCTGTAGTTGGCGGCGCTGGTGATTTGGGTGGTGTCGAAGGCCACCGGCACCAACGGCGTACCGCGACCCGTGCCATCCTCGCTCGCGTCGAAGCCTTCCCCGCGCAGGGAATGAGCGATCAGCGTTTCGGTTTCATAGTCCTGGCGTCCCATGGCGCCGGCGTTCAGGCAATGTGCGACATTGCCTGTCGAGGCAATCAAATTTTCGGCGGTGTCGGCGTCGTTCCGATACCCGCTGCCGCGCGCAGAGCCCGCAGCAATGGGCCGGGCAACACCTTCCCCCGCTTCTCGGCGCGGCGCAGGATGCCCCGACAGGCTGTGGCGCTCAAAAAGAACCGCGGCGGCACGGCGCCAGTCTCCAAGATATCCGACAACGAACACACGACGGCGGCGCTGTGGTACTCCGAAGAACTGAGCGTCCAGAATTCGGTAGGCGAACCCATACCCGAGTTCCGCCATCCCTCCGAGGATGGCTCCAAATGCCCGTCCGCCGTCAATGGACAGCACGCCGGGGACGTTCTCCCATACCAGCCAGCGGGGCCGTGCGCGATCAGCAAGGCGGAGATATTCGAGGGAAAGGCTGCCACGGTCGCCTGCCAGTCCCTCTCGGAGTCCGGCGATGCTGAAGTCTTGACAGGGTGTTCCCCCAACAAGGAGGTCAACAGGTCCATATTCATCGCCCCGGATGGTGGTGAAGTCGCCATGCAGCGGCGTGTCGGGATAGTGGTGGGCGAGGATCGCGCGGGGTGCGGCCTCGATCTCGGAATAGGCCGCCGCCTCCCAGCCCAGCGGCTTCCACGCCACGGTGCTGGCGCTGATACCGGCGCAGACATCGAGGTATCGCATCACCGCTCCCCCTCCCTCGATGCCATGGCGCGGAGAGCGGCGGCAATTGCCTCAGCCTGGCTACGCAGCATGAAACCGCCGCCAGCCGCGACTACCAGTGCGCCGGCACAGTTGACGCCAGTTCTCGACCTGATGCCCCACGGCCCGGCGGGATTTGCCGTCAGTTGCCAAGCCTCGAACGGCGGCTGATTGTGGATGCCTGCCGGGTTCCGGAAACCGAGCGCGGCTACCCTCTCGGCCCACGCCGGCTGCGGCGGATGGCTGTCGTTCGTTACCATTGGCGTTCGTCCCAGCAGGTGTCGCACTCAGTCCAGCGGTTGCCCGAGGACCGGCGAAGTTCGTGGCAGGTGGAGCAGCCCGGAAGCGTGATCAGCGACCGGAGCCAGCAGCGGAGGGTGGAGAGGAGCTTCATGCGGCCACCTGCTTGCGCTGACTTTGGAGCCATTCGCCGATGCGGGGCCATTCGGCCTCGATCTCAGCCCAGCGCGGCCCGTCGTTCTCCCGCCCGGATTTCGATCGACGTTTCGGCGGAAGCATCAGCCGAGCACCGCCCAGGCGACGATCGCGACCGTGATCGCGTTCATGATCGCAAAGGCAGCCCATTCGCCCGGCAGCGCCGGCCGGGGCGCGGAGAGCCAGTGCCAGGCGCCGCGGGCGATCGGCATCTTGGCCGCCCGCCGTTCGGCTTCCCGGCGGACCGCGCTGCCGCTGTGGATCGCATGCGGATGGATGCCGGCCATCACCGGGCAACCTGCGCTTCGCGGCGCTCGGCAGCCTCTCGGGCAGCGCGTGCGGCGAGATAATCGGTCTGCGCCCGAGTGAGGATCCGGCGAGCCTCGCTCTCGCGGATGTAGGCGGAGGCCAGTTCGGACGATACCACCGAGAGGGATGCCACCTCGGCCGGCTCCGTCGTCCGCCGCGCGGTCATCTCGCGATAGAGCAGCACGAGGAACTGGCGATCCGTCAGCCCGTGCCGGTCGGCCCGCATACGCAGGTCGTCCATGGCGGACTGGACCTGCTCCCTAGCCGCCGCGCGCGCCTGGCCGGCCGGCATCCGAGCCAGCAGATCGGACTGGGCACGGATCATCGCCGCGACCGGCAGGAAGTCCTCTATCGATTGGACGAGATCAGGGTCGACCTGTCCCGAAAGCGGCGCGTGAAGCATCAGTCGGCCTCCACCTGCGCGGGCTCGGGCGGAACCTCGATGCCAGTGGCCGCGCAATATTCCAGCGCCCATTCCAGCGCCTTGCCGGCGGCAAAGCCGCCGCCCGTGTCGTCGCCGGGCTTGTCGCCCTGCTTGATCATCAGGAACCACTGTTCGGCCGGCCGGCGAGAATCTTGCTCCATCGCAGAAACATCGACGCCCCGGATGTTCGCGATCGTGCCGACGAGGCACGCGCAGTCGCCGGCATAGACCGACCCGTTGATGCGCCCTTCGCGCAACGCGGCGATGACGCCTGGGACCTCTGCGCGCGCGGCGGTCAGCACCATCCAATAGTCGGCCTTGAAACTTCGCAGGTCGGCATCGCGCAGGACGGCATCGCGCAGGTCGGCATCGCTCAGGACGGCACCGCGCAGGACGGCATCGATCAGGTCGGCACCGCGCAGGACGGCATCGCTCAGGACGGCACCGCGCAGGTCGGCATCGCGCAGGACGGCACCGCGCAGGACGGCATCGCGCAGGTCGGCACCGCGCAGGACGGCACCGCGCAGGTCGGCACCGAGCAGGACGGCACCGCGCAGGTCGGCACCGCGCAGGACGGCACCGCGCAGGTCGGCATCGCGCAGGTCGGCACCGCGCAGGTCGGCACCGCGCAGGTCGGCACCGAGCAGGTCGGCACCGCGCAGGTCGGCACCGCTCTTGCGCGCCCACCGGATCGCCAGGCCGAGCTTCACGCGGATCGGTGCGTCAGCCGCGCATTCGATATCAGCGGTAAACTGGACCTCTCCAGTCCAGCGATTGCGCACCGCGAATTTTTCGGTTTGGGCCATGGAATTCTCCCCCGAGCGTCTCGCGTCGGCACCGCGCCGAGGTCTGCTCGTGGGAGGGAGCTTAGTAGGGCATTACCTACTACGTCAAGCCCAAATAGTAGGGTTAAACCTACTCATCTGGCGGGATATAATCCGGCCAGAATCCCGAATCATTGTCAGCGGGCTGGGTTCTCGGGTTATTGGATGGCGGCAAGGTTGGATGCTCGCCATTAAAAGCGATGCGGATCACGCACCCGTATGAAGTGCGCTGCTGGAAGATCGCGTGGATTTCGCAGCCGCGAGCAAACATGCCGCTGATCCAGCCGCATCGCTCGGCGGTGATGTAGCCCAGCTGAACTCCGCGCGCACTAAAAACCGCCACCGCGCGAGGGTCGGCGGGGTTGTTGGGCTCGGCAAGGAGGTCCACTGGATCGCCGGGCGCGCAGATCGCTATCTCGAATCGCCGGGTCGGGCCACGTCGGTTTGGGTAGTCAGCGCCCACGACGGCGAGGCTTAGCGACCTTCGCTCGGGGGAAGGCGAGGCTACACGCACCGTCGCACCCAGTTCCTTACGCGCGGGCGCGCAAGGGAAAAGCCCCAGACATCTGCCCGAGTGCCCGTCCCGTCTTGATATAAATCGACGATGCCTACCCCAGATTCGAACACTATCCGCACGCGATCCTTCATCGGCACGGTCGCGTGGTCCAAAGAAGTCTGAATGCTAGTGAGGCATGTATGGACATCCTCAGACGCCTTCGCGCTTTCGAAAACGGCATCTGGCGGTCTCGCCAGCATCCGCTCCACTAAGGTCGGCTTTTCCGCGCTCGCCAAGAGGGCGGCTAGTATCAGGAACATTCACCCCTCCGCATACAGATCTACATCCGCCGTCCAACCCATATCACCCGCCCAACTATGAATAGGTCTTCGGCTTGAACCTCTTGGTTGTCGACGGCTGGATTGTCGGAGATGACCAGCACCCGGCCCTTTCCGACAGAGCGTAAGCGTTTGATCGCGCCCGCCCCGTGGATGCTACACGCCCAAATGCGATCCTGCAGGTTGAGCTGGCGTTGCAGCGTGTCGAAGATAACCATGTCATCATTGATAAG
Organism: Edaphosphingomonas fennica; assembly: GCF_003034225.1. Lineage (GTDB taxonomy): Bacteria > Pseudomonadota > Alphaproteobacteria > Sphingomonadales > Sphingomonadaceae > Sphingomonas_E > Sphingomonas_E fennica. Next base: position 34,798 of record NZ_PHHF01000049.1, on the reverse strand, counting down.
CGTCGGGAACATGCTGTCTCCGTCGCCCTTGGCAACATAAAGCCGTTCAGCGGGCGAGCGCGTAATAGACCGGAGCAGGTTCGCATCGAAATCAAGCGTCCCCTCTTCGACGTAGTCGTCGATGTTTGATCCAGGGCCCATTGAAAAGCTGAGATCGATCTGTTTAAGCGCAACAGCGCCATCCGACGCATGGGCCGATCGGGTGGGCATCTGATCTGGATGCCGCTCGGCTGATGCCCGGCCCCATGCCGGATAGACGTCCTCGCCTTGCGCTGCCCTTGTAAAAAGATCCATCGGCTGTCCCAGCACGTCAGCCATCGCCTGCAGCGTTTTAACACCGGGCCGCTCTATCTTTCCCCTCTGGACATCGTAGATAGGTTTCCCCGTCGTCCCCAGTCGCCCTTGGATCAACTTGTCGTAATGATCGCGCGCGCGCGGCTGCTGATCCAATACGCGCTGGATGAACGTTTGGAGCGGGGTCATTTTCACGTGGGGCATGTGGGTTATTTCCCACGCCGGGGCGCTGAGCGCTACGCTGGGATAAACCCCACCAATTTGGCTTGACGGTAGGTTTTTACCTACGTTAGATAGGCTCCTATGACCAGTAGCCTCATCGACCAGATCGAAAACTTTCTCGGTCAGCACAGCATGTCTCCGATCACGTTCGGCCGCAAGGCACTGGGCGATCCCCATTTCGTGCGCGATTTGCGCGGCGGCCGGGATGTCCGGCTGTCCACCGTTGAGCGCGTCAAGGAGTTCATGGAAGGGTATCGCGCCGATCCGCCCCCTTTTGTGAAGCAATCCCGTCGCCACCGTCGAACGGCACCCGGGATGGCCACAGCATGACCGATCTCGAAAGGATTACGCCGATCGAGGCGGTCTCCGAGGAGCGGGTGCGCGAGATCCTCCACGAGGAGGTGACGCCGACGCTCGATAGAATTCTGGCGGAGCTTCGGGCTCTGCGAGGGGAGGATTGACCGGCGATGTTCGTATCCCCGATCCCGAGCCTGATCTTCCCGACGCTTCGCGGGTCGATGGCCTTCCATCCGGTCGCCTCGCGGCCGGCGGATGAGCGCGAGGCCCGCGCGCTGCGGGTCTGCGATCCGGTTAAATGCCCCTCTTTCCATGGTGATCGTAATGGCTGACGCTCACAGCAATGTCGTTCCGCCCGCGCAACCTCTGACGGAAGCAGAGTTCCGCAACGCCTGGCTGCAATCGCTGGCGCGGCTGTGCGCTGCCCACGGCGACGGGCGCGTCGCCCTGGCGCTTGGCGTGTCCGAGCGGCACCTGCGCAACCTGAAGAGCGGCGCCAGCCTGCCGGCTGCGGATCGGATCTGGAACCTGTTGGCGCTGGACCCGTCCGCCCACGACGAGATCGACGCCAGGTATCAGGTGAAGAATTCGCCGATCGACGCGCTTTGCTCCACCGATCCGCTGACGCGCGACATCATCGCGCTCGCGAACGAGGTGGCGCAATCGGAGGACCCGTCCAGCCCCGGCGGTGTCGTCGTCACCGATCATGAGCTGCTTCAGAAGGACGAGCACCGGATGCGTCGCATCCACAACACGCTCGGCAGCTGGCTGAAGCGGATCGAAGCGATGCGGCGCCCGGCCATCAAGGCGGTCGCCTGACCATAGAATTGAGGACCTGATCCGGGGCTATCCCCGAGGGGAGTGAAGACATGGAAATGCTGGGTAGCGGTGCTTCGGCGATGGCCGATGCACCGGACGGAAGCGTGCGTCCCGACGATTATCGCGCCTTTCTGGAAGCGAAGGTGCCGGTGGCGGAGCGGAGCGGTCTCGATTGCTCGATCGACGATGTGAACCCGATCCTGCTGGCGCACCAGCGCGCGGTGGTCGCGTGGGCCGTGCAGGGCGGCAGGCGGGCGCTGTTCGAGGCGTTCGGCCTGGGCAAGACGATGCAGCAGCTGGAAATCTGCCGCATCATCGCCGAAGCGGCATGCGAGCCAGGCCTGATCGTCGCGCCGCTCGGCGTGCGCCGCGAGTTCCTGCGCGATGCGGCGATGCTGGGCATCGCGCTTCACTTCGTCCAGTCCGACGACGAGATCTCCGCCGTCCTGGAGGGAGGGCCGCGGGAGGATACGGCGGCATCGCTGTTCCTGACCAATTATGAGAGCGTGCGCGAGGGCAAGATCCAGCCCGGCCGCTTTACCGTCGTGAGCCTGGACGAGGCGAGCGTGCTGCGATCCTATGGATCGAAGACCTACCAGACGTTCCTGCCGCTGTTCGAGAGCGTGCCCTACCGATTCGTCGCCACGGCCACGCCATCGCCCAACCGCTTCAAGGAACTGATCCACTATGCCGGATATCTCGGCATCATGGACACGGGCCAGGCGCTGACCCGGTTCTTCCAGCGCAACAGCGAAAAGGCCAACGACCTTACCCTCTATCCCCACAAGGAAGACGAATTCTGGCTGTGGCTGAACAGCTGGGCCGTCTTCCTCCAGCGGCCCAGCGACCTCGGCTTTTCCGATGAGGGATATGACCTGCCGCCGATCGAGGTGCGCTACCACGAGGTGAAGACAGATATCGCCGATGCCGGCGCCGACAAGCACGGCCAGGTGCGGCTGATGCGCGATAATGCGATCGGCGTCACCCAGGCAGCGCGGGAGAAGCGGGCCACCCTTTCCGCCCGGATCGAGAAGGCGGTGGAGATCGTCCGTTCCAGCGGCGACGATCATTTCATCCTCTGGCACGACCTGGAGGATGAGCGGCGCGCGATCGAGGCGAGCCTGCCGGAAGCCGAAAGCGTCTATGGCGCCCAGCTGCTCGACACCCGCGAGGGCATCATCAGCCGGTTCGCCGAAGGGATGACGCGGCTGCTGGCGGCCAAGCCGGTGATGCTGGGGAGCGGCACCAACCTGCAGCGCCATTGCCACCGCGCGATCTTCTGCGGCATCGGCTTCAAGTTCAACGACCTGATCCAGGCGATCCACCGCCTCCAGCGGTTCCAGCAGCCGCATCCGGTAATCATCGACATCATCTACGCGGAGACGGAAACCGAAATCCTGCGCGACCTGCAGGAGAAATGGGCGCGGCACAACGAGCTTACCGCCCGCATGTCCGAGCTCATCCGCCGCTATGGCCTCGACCATGCCGCGGCGGCGAACGAGATGCTCGACCGGTCGATCGGCGTCACGCGCACGGTGGAGAGCGGCAGATCGATCGCCGTCCGCGAGATCGGCCGGCGGAAGATTGCGGTCTTCGCCGATGCGGTGGCGGAGGGATCGTCCCTCGCTGCTGCCGGCCGGCTGATCGGCGTCAACCAGCAACGGTCGTCCGCCATCTTCGCGCAGATCCGGCGCGATCTTGGCTGGCAGGCCCAATAGCCCTCGACCATCAACCAACGGGAGAATCCATATGTCCGAAGCGAATGTCGCCGCCGATCAGCTCCGCCTCTTCATCGAACGGGTCGAGCGGCTGGAGGAAGAGAAGAGGGGCGTCGGCGACGATATCAAGGACGTCTACCTGGAGGCGAAGAGCCAAGGCTACGACACGAAGACCATGCGCGCCATCGTCCGGCTGCGGAAGATGGAGAAGCATGCGCGCGACGAAGCCGAGGCGCTGCTGGACACCTACAAGGCGGCGCTGGGCCTGTGATGCAGCCGCCCATCAAGCGCGACACGGCGGACGAAGCGGCAGCCCTTGTCGAGGACACGGCCGGCCTCCTTCGGGATGCCGGCCACAGGGTCAATGGCAAAGAGCTGGCCTTCGCCCGCGCGTGCGTCGAGCGTGCGCTCAACCGTGAGATCGGAAGGGCTGCGACATGACGGTGCAGCACTTTTTGTCCATCAGCGGCGGCAAAGATAGTCAGGCCGTGCTCTGCAAGGCCATCGAGCGGATGGACCACAAGGGGTTGGCGGGCTTCGGCAATATGCCGCCGCGCTTTCTCGCGGCTGATAACGGCCATGAGAATCCGATCACGCTGGAGCATATCGATTACCTTTCGAGCTGGCTCCAGCAGCGCACCGGCCTGTCGATCGAGATTTGTTCGGCAAACGATGTGCCGGGCCTGACCGACGAAGCGGCGTTCGCCCGGAAGCGAGCGATGCTCCGCGAGGAATGGTCGAAGGAGAAGCGGCGGAAGCGGCATCGGGGCGAATGCAGCCGGCGGCGAGAAGCCATCAACAGGGCGAAGCTGGACCCGGCTGAGCTGGCCGAAGCAAAGGCGGCGTGGCGCGCAGCTTGCGATTGCCCCGTCATGGTGTCGCCGCCGGTGCCGGACGATCTGATCGAGCAGGCGCTCGCCCACCTTTACCCGACCCGCATCCCTTTCCTCGACATCGCTATGCTTCACGGTCGGTTCCCCGGAACCAAGACGCGCTTCTGCACCGACGAGACGAAGCTCGTCCCGATGATGCACCGGAAGCAACCGCTGCTCGCCGAGGGCGTGTCGATCGTCGAATGGATCGGCGAGCGGGCGGACGAGAGCGCCGCCCGCGCGAAGAAGCTGCCTATCCAATCGAAGCGTCATCCGAACGGCGCTAGGCAGGTGCTCTATCGGCCCATCTTCCGCTGGACCGCCGCCGATGCCTTCGCGATCTCGGATCGGTTCGGCCTCCGTCACAATCCGCTCTACACGATGGGCATGAGCCGGGTCGGCTGCTCGACCTGCATCATGGTCAAGAAGCGCGAGTTGCGGATGTGGGCCATGCGCTTTCCCGCCGAGGTGGACCGGGTGCGGGAATGGGAGCGGTTGGTCGCCCTCGTTTCGCGCCGCACCGCGGCATCGCTCCTGCCCGCGCCGATGGTTCCTGGCGCCGCCGACGATCATGGCCGTGCCGTCATAGACAAGGCGGTTGAGTGGTCGCGCACCGGCAAGGGCGGGCGCAACTATGACCTGCTGATCGAGCTGGAGCAGCGCCAGGCCGACGAGGACGGCTTGTTCTGCGAGAGCGAATATGGGCTTTGCGAATGACGCGCCCGACCAACAAGTTCGGCGCGAAGAAGACGCATTGCGCCCACGGCCATATGCATGCTTCCCGGCGCGAGGCGGCGCGGTGCAACGACCTGCACCTGCTGCAGCGCGCCGGGCGCATCAGCGACCTGGAGCAGCAGCCGCGCTTCAGGTTCACCGTCGACGGACGGCCAGTCCGACACCCGAGCGGCCGCCAGATCTATTACACGGCCGACTTCCAGTATCGCGAAGACGGCCGGACGATCGTGGAGGATGCCAAGGGCGCCTACCGCGACAAAGCCTGGGAGGTGCGCCGCGCCTTCTTCATCGCCCTTTTCCCCCAACTGGAGCTTCGCGAAGTATGAGCGATGTCCGTGTCACCACCACATCCTGGAACGAGCGCCGGCACGAGTTCCTTCAGGCCGACGGCTATTGGAAGATGTGCGCCGGCCCCAGCTTCTGCCGCGAGTGCAATCGGGAAGCGATCCGCAATCAGGCGGCGAACCGGCCGATATGAGCAAGCGCCCGTCCTTCCAGTTCTATCCGCCCGACTGGCGCAACGATCCGGGCCTTCGCCTGTGCTCGATCGCGGCGCGCGGCCTGTGGATAGAGATGATGTGCCTGATGCACGACGCGACGCCATATGGCCATCTGACCGTGCTGGGGCGGCCGCTGGGGCCGGAGGCGTTGGCGCGCCTGGTGGGCGAAGGCGTCCCCCAGGTTCGCCGGTGGCTGGCGGAGCTGGAGGCAAACCAAGTCTACTCGGTGGATGGCGAAGGCGTCATCTTCAGCCGCCGCATGGTGCGCGACGAGATGCTGCGCGACGCCCGTGCGGCCGGTGGCGCCGCCGGGGCAGAGCATGGCCACAAGGGCGCAGAGTTCGGCAAGCTGGGTGGCAACCCGCACAAGAAAGAGCTCTATAACCAGCCGGGCAAGCTCTATGCCGTGCAGCGCGATACCGGCGGCCCCATCAAGATCGGCGTCACCAAATATCCGCACCAGCGCTTCAACGGCCTGCGCAAGAAGGTCGGGCCGATCATCATCCTCGGCACGTTCGATGTCGCCGACATGGGGCGGTCGGAAGCGGCCGTGCATGCATGTTTCGACGGGCGACGCGAGGGGGAGTGGATAGACGCCGAATGGGATGAGGTTAGGGGCGTGATTATGTCAGCTACTCACCCCCCCTTAGGCACCACTACTCACCCCGCCCCTTCTTCTTCTTCTTCTTCTCCATCTCCATCTCCGATTAGTTCGGATGCTAACGCATCCGGCGGCGACGCGCCGCCGAAGCCATCGGCGATCGACCTTCAGGCTGCCATTTTCGCCTCCGGCGTCCGGCTGCTCTGCGCTGCCGGAAAGTCCGACGCACAGGCCCGCCAACTGATCGGGCTCTGGAAGCGCGACCACGGCAACGCGGCCGTGATGGAGGCCCTGGCATCCGCCGAAGCCGAGGGCACCCCCGACCCCGTATCGTTCATCACCGGCAAGCTGAGAGCACCCCATGGCAAACGAAATCACTTCGACCGACCAAGCGGACCCATCGAGAGCCGTCGTCGAGCTCGCGAGCAGTGCGAAGTGGACGACGGAGCAGGCGCTGACGGCCTGTCATGGCCTTGACGTCCGGCGGCTGGCCGACAGCTACGAGCGCGGCCTCGTGCCGCTGGCGCAGGCAGAGCCGGGTGGCAAATCGGCCCGCGATCCTCAGAAAGACGGCAAGCTCTCCCGTGGCCTGGGCGACGACCTGGCGATGATCGCGACCAAGCTGAACCCGACGATGACGGCGGATCAGGCCGATGCGTGGATCAAGGCAACGACCTACTCGCTCGGCGACCTGCCCGGCCGGGTGGCGCGCGAGGCGGCCCAGGCGGTGCTGCGCCGCTGGAAATACCCAGCCATTCGCGATGATGGTGCCGTGGTGATGAAGCCGATCCGTTTCTTCCCCGAGGTCGACCCCGCCCTGCGCGCCGTGGCTGCCGACATCATGGCCCGGCACAGGACGGCGCTGATGCGGCTGCGCGCGCTGGAGCAGGCGATTGCCGATGCCGGCCGGCCGGCGCTGGAGGCGCCCAAGGATGAGGCGCTATCCGCCGACGAGATCGCCAGCGCCAACGCGGCGTTCGCCCGGCTCGGCATCAGGACGCGCTATGCGGCCGACGGATCGGCCTATGAGATCGATCGCCCGCGGCAGGATGATCGCGGCAACGAGACCGAGGAGGCGAAGGCGGCATAATGGGCGATTGGTGCATCCTGCGGATGAAAGGGCAGAGCACGCTGCCTGTGTTCCGGGCGCTTGCCGAGGCGGGCTATGACGTCTGGACGCCGATCCAGATCCAGTCACGCCGCGTGCCTCGATCGAAGTCGCGCGTCGAGCGGCCGGTGCCGATCATGCCCACCTATGTGTTCGCGCGGGCGGCCCGGATCCGCGACCTGTTCGAGGTGTCGCAGACGGTGGGCTTCTCGGTCTTCCACCATCGCGACCGCGTGCCGTTGATCGCCGACCGCGAGATCGAGGGGCTGCGCACGGCGGAGGAACGGGCGAAGCCGCGCGACCGGAAGCGCGTGTTCCGTGTCGGCGAGCGCGTTCGCGTGCCCGAGGGCGCCTTCGCTGGCCTGGAGGGGATCGTGGAGCAGAGCGACGGGCGGCACACGCTGGTGTGCTTTGGCGGGCGGCTGAGCATCAATGTCGACTCTTTTCTTCTGCGGTCGAGCGAGTTAGGTAGTGGTTATCCCAAGCGGGAACCGCTGCTTCAGCAGCTTCGGTGAGTAGGTCCGGCTGGTCTTTCGACCTTACTGCCCTCGCCGCCACACGCGGTGGAAGCGCAGCGCTTCCCGCGAAGTGCGTTAGCATGGAGATTATCAGTAGATCGGCATGCCGAGGGGCGTCGACGGCGGGACCTGCCATCTGGGGCGGCACCGCAAGAGCCCGTAGATGTCGGGTCGCATGGACGGATCGTCCACTACGGCGCCCGGCGCCCGCCGCCAGATAGAGCGGGCAATAGCTATTCACAGGTCGGGCGCGAGCCGCGTGCCTGATGCGGGCCGGAAGCCCCCCGTCCGGCCCGCCCTTATTCGTTACGAACCCAATGCCCTACTACCGGCTCGGAGTAGTTTCGAATGTTCACGCGGGTATTGTCCCGCTCCTGCTGCCGGCCAAGGAAAGCAGGAGTTGCCCGCGACCGGGGATTGGCGGGGCGCCAAATCGCCGATCCCCACCCCTTCACGCCGGAGGCTGCCATGCTCGTTCTGCTCCCCATGTCCATGTGGAAGGCGCACGTCCACGGCGCCGGCATCTGCATCAGCCTGTGGCAGGACGAGTGCGGCAACCGCTTCTGGAAGCGGATCGGGTTGCGGTAATGATGGCCAGCGCATACGATCGCAAGAGAGAAGGGCGACTGGATTCGAACCAGTTATTCGGTTTCCACCGGGGATTTGTCGCTGAAGGTTTCCACCCGGAATTTGTTTGCCGTCTGCCGCACCCTCTGTCGGATCGCAGGGATGTCGTCACGGGCAAGTTGGACGATCGCCTTTACACGGTAACGAACAGAGAGCGTCGGCCTGGGCGTGGTGGCATCTTCCGCCAGCATGACAGGTGCGGACCGGAAGCGCAGTTCCGCAAGCCGATAGTTCCGCCCGGCACGCCTCCGCCTCCGTCATCTGCGGACGATTAATGCCCAGCCGGCCGCCCGGCCTCTACGCCAAGCCGAAAAGCAAACCGTGGGAAAGGCAGAGCGCAGCATCCGCCCAGCGCATCCGGGGGCGGCGCGGCCAGCAGATCAGGGCGGCGCACCTTGCCGGTGAACCTCTATGCCGCGAGTGCCTGAAGCATGGTCGAGTGACCGAAGCCGTCATCGTTGATCACGCCCTTTCGCTGGCCGAAGGAGGCGAGGACGTGCCTGACAACCGCCAGAGCCTCTGCAAGGCATGTAGCGATGCGAAGACGGCCCAGGAGGCGGCGCGCGGGCGCAGGCGCGCCCAGCGGCCGGCTTGACCCGGAGGGGGAGGGTCAAAGTCATGGGCCGATGTGCCGGACACCGCGCCCCCAGTCTTTTTTTCGCGCGCCCGAATTAAACTTCCGGGCCAAATTAAATTTCGGAGACATCGCCATGAAGCCTGGACGGAAGGCCGAGGCACCTTCCACGAAGGCGGCTCGCGGCACGCTGCGCCCGTTCCGCGACGGGCTGAAGAACGAGCTTGTCGTTCCGGGCGATCCTCCACTGATGCCGGACTATCTGACGGCGGAAGCGCAGGACGTCTGGCAGGAAGAGATCGGTCGCGTCATGGCCGCCGGCGTGGCCGAGATCGATAGTTCGCTGTTTGCGCGCTACTGCTCGCTGGAAGCGCTGGTCCGGCAGTCGTTCAACGCAGGCCGAGAGCCGCCGCCAGCGTCATATCTGACCGTCCTGCGCCAGTATGCCGAGCTGCTCGGTATAGCTGGTCGCAAGAGCCGCGTCGGCAAGATCGCCGATGATCCGACGAAAACCAGAAACCCGTTCGCGCGCAACGGCCACCGCGCGAAGGCGTAAGCGGCCGGCGTTCCCGGATAGCGGGCACGCCCGGAACTACGCATCGATCGCGCTGGAATATGCGAGGGCGGCGGCGGCGGACACGGATCAGGTTCGCCACTGCAAATGGGTTCGGCTGGCGGCGCAACGGCATCTGGACGATCTGGAGCGCGCGAAGTCTAACGTGTGGGGCTATCGCTTCGACCCTTGGCACGCGAACGACATATGCGATTTCATCGAGAACCTGCCCCATATCGAGGGAAATTGGTGCAAGTGCCCGCGCGGCGATGACGGCATGCATCTTGATCGGTGCGGCAAGATCGACCTTGAGCCGCCGCAGATATTCATCCTCACCACCGTATTCGGGTGGCGCCGCAAGGATAACGGACTTCGTCGATTCACGGTGGTTTACGAGGAGGTTGCGCGCAAGAACGCCAAGTCGACGAAGACGGCGGGCGTATCGCTCTATTGCCTCTGCTGCGAGAACGAGACCGGACCGCAGGTTTTGACGGCGGCCACGACGTTCGATCAGGCGAAGAAGGTTTTTCATCCGGCCAAGCGGATGGTCGAGAAGACGCCGGAGTTGCAGGAGGCATTCGGCGTCACGGCCTGGGCGAAGTCGATCACGTGCGGCGACAACGGCGGATATATGCAGCCGCTGCACGCCAAGTCGAAGACGCAGGACGGGCATAACCCGCATCTCGTCACCATGGACGAGCTGCACGCCCATGCTGATCGCGGCCTTTATGACGTGATGCGCTCGGCCTTTGGTGCCAGGAAACAACCGCTTCTCTGGCAGATCACGACGGCCGGCTCGAATGTCCATGGCGTTTGCTACGAGCAGCGGACAATGGCGACGAAGGTGCTGGAGCGCTCGGTCATCGCCGAGCACATATTCGGTATCATCTTCACGCTGGACGGTCCCAAGGATTTCACGCCGGAGCGGAAGGTCGGCGACGATCCGTATGACGAGCGGAACTGGATCAAGGCGAACCCGCTGCTCGGATCGGCGGTCCAGCTGGACGAGTTGCGGCAATATGCCATCGAGGCGAAGAACAGCCCTTCGGCCGAGGGCGAGTTCTTCACCAAGCGCCTCAACAAGTGGATCGGCGCCGCGAGCGCCTGGCTCAATGTCAGCCAGTGGATTGCCTGTTCCGATCCGTCGCTGAAGCTGTCCGATTTTCGCGGGCTTGATTGCTATATCGGCGCCGACCTGGCCGATAAGGACGACATTACGGCGGTCGCTCTTGCGGCGCTCCACCCCGACGGCCGGCTGTTGCTCAAGACATGGTTCTTCCTGCCGGAAGCCGCGCTGGCGCGCGACGATCCTGCGTCCAAGCAGATCGTCGAGCTTTATCGCCAGTGGAAGGATGGCCGATGGCTTTGGACGACGCCGGGCAATTTCGTCGATCACAACAGGGTCGAGCGCCTGATCCGGCGGCTCCAGAAAGTGCTGAGCGTGAAGCGGATCACGTTCGATCAGTTCGCCGCTGCTCAGGCGATGGCGAGCCGGTTGAACGAGGACCTTGGCGACGGCGACGGTGAACTGGCAGCGATCCTGTCGAAGAACGCGGCCAACGTGACGGACCCGGCCAAGGATCTGGAAGCCAGGGTAAAAGGCGGGCCGCATCTGCTGCGCCATGATGGAAATCCGGTGATGACGTGGATGGCCGGCAACGCCGTGGTGGACCGGCGGGTCAACAACACGATCCTGCCAAAGAAGGAAACGCCAATGTCGCAGAACAAGATCGACGGCATCGACGCTGCCATCAACGCCATGGCGCCGATGCAGCTTCCGCCACCGGCTCCCGTCGTGTCCCCATGGGACGATCCCGATTTCTCGCTGGTGGCGGCATGAAGCTGTTCGGCTGGGAGATCGGCCGCGCGGAGACGCGCTCGGCCTCGATCGAGAACCCGCAGGTCAAGGCCGACGCCGAGGGTATTATCCGCTATTTCGGCGGGGGCGATGCGCTCGATATCGGTCCGGTGAGCGTCGAGCAGGCGATGCAGGTGCCCGCCGTCTTCGCGGCCGTCAACTTCCTCACCCGCACGCTCGCCGCGCTGCCGCTGCATGCATGGCGGAAGGTCGGCGACCAGCCCGAGCGCATAAAGGGCGGTATCGAGACGCTGGTCCACGAAGCGCCGAACACGGAATGGACCAGCTTCGGCCTTCGCCAGTATTTCTGGAATCAGGTGTTCACGCGCGGGCGCGGGCTGCTCTGGATCGAGCGCGGGCTGAACGGCCAGCCCGTCGCCCTGCGGCCGATCAACGTGACGCGGACCGCCGTCGAGATGGTCGGCACGGGGCGCGTCTATTCGCTGGATGGCCGCCGCTATGCCAGCAGCGAGGTCATCGACCTGCCGTTCGCGCTGAAGGACGATCAGGTTGGCGTCGTCGGGCCGATCGCCCGGTGCGCCGGCGCGATCCGGCTGGCGCTCAACATGCAGGTCTATGGCAGCAAGTTCTTTGCCGGCGGCGGCGTCCCGCCGCTGGCGCTGACCGGGCCGTTGCCGACCGGCGCGGAAGCCCAGCGCCGGGCCATGGCCGACGTTCAGCGCGCGATCGATACCGCGCGCGAGACCGACAAGCCGGTATTTCCTATCCCGCCGGGCTACGACCTGAAGCCCGTCGCGGTCGATCCCGACAAGGGGCAGATGACGGAGGCGCGCCGCTTCCAGCTGGAAGAGATCGCGCGGGTCTTCCAGCTGCCGCCGGTCTTCCTGCAGGATTTGTCGAAAGGCACGTTCAGCAACACCGAGCAGCAGGACCTGTTCTTCGTCAAGCATCTGATCGGCCAGTGGGCCGAGGCGCTCGAACAGGAAATGAACCTGAAGCTGTTCGGGCAGATGAACGGCCGCCGCTATGTCGAGCATAATCTCGACGGGCTTCAGCGCGGCGACTTCAAGAGCCGGATCGAGGGCCTCGCGCGCGCGATCAACACGGCACAGCTGACGCCGGACGAAGCCCGTGAACTGGAAGGCCGCCCGTCCAAGCCGCACGGCGACAAGCTCTACCTTCAGGGCGCCACGGTCCCGCTCGGATCGCAGCCATTGAAGCCCGCTACTGGAGAACCCAATGACGATGGAGACCGAAACCCGGACGCTGAGCCGCAGTCCTGAGCTTCGCGCGACCGGCACGGGCCGGATGCTGACGGGCTATGCTGCGGTGTTCAATTCGCCTGCCGATATCGGCGGCGCGTGGATCGAGACGATCGAGCGCGGCGCGTTCACCCGCGCTCTCGAAGGCGATATCGTCGCGATCATCGGACATGACCGTAACCGTGTCATCGGCCGCACCGGCGCCGGCACGCTTCGGCTGAGCGAGGATGGCAAGGGGCTGCGTTTCGAGATTGACCTGCCTGACACCACCGATGGCCGCGACGTCGCCGTATCGGTCGAGCGCGGCGATATAGGCGGCATGTCCTTCGGTTTCTCTGTGACCCGGCAGCAATGGGACAGGACCACCGAGCCGCCACAGCGGACGATTCAGCAGGTCGAGCTTTACGAGATCACGGTGACCGCGTTCCCGGCCTACCCTGACACCAGCGTCGGCCTCCGCTCGCTGGACGATGCACGGAAGGAAGCGGCCATCGCGGCGCGGGAGGCGAAGCGCTCCCATATCGATCGCCGGCTTCGGATGCGCGCCCAGCTGGATATTCGCTCGCGCGCCTGAGTTTCTCCGTCCCTCGCGGGACGCGCCTGTATCGCCCTTCGGAAAGGCATGCAGCCCGGTGAGGCCGGGTCATTCCCAAGGATCAGAAAATGAGCAAGCTCAAGGAGCTGCGCGAAAAGCGCGCGCGGCTGATCACCGAGGCGCGTTCGCGCCTGGACGGAATCACCGCCAACACCGACGAAAGCCGTGCCGCCGAGCTGGAAGCCCAGCACGATGCGGCCATGGCCGAGATCGACAAGATCGAGAAGCAGATCGAGCGCGAGGAGCGCATGGCCGAGCTAGAGGCCAACGCCCAGCGCCAGAACGAGGAGGAGCGCGAGCGTCGTCGCCCGACCGAGCCGAACAACCGGCAGCCGGCCGGGGACAATGGCGAGGGCGAGCCGGAATATCGCCACGTCTTCGCCAAGATCATGTGCGGCGTCGAGCTGGCCGACCTGTCCACCGAGGAACGCGCCGTGCTGCGGCAGGGCGTCACCAAGTTCAAGGACGGCGAGCAGCGCGCGCAGGTGACCGGCACGAACACGGCGGGCGGCTATACCGTCCCGACCGAACTGGCGGCCGAGATCATCAAGAGCATGAAGCTGTGGGGTCCGATGTATGACGAAGCGATCTGCCGCGTCGTCAACCACTCCAGCGGCCATCCCTGGGCGATCCCGACAGTCGACGACACGGCGAGCACCGCCGGTGCGCATACCGAGGGCACGGCGCTGACCGACGACGGCGGCAAGGACGTCACCTTCGGCCAGAAGGTGCTGGGCGCGTATGCGTTCGACACCGAGTTCGTGCGGTGGAGCTGGGAACTGGACATGGATTCCATCTTTTCGATGGAAGCCCTGCTCGGCGAACTGCTCGGCGAACGCCTCGGCCGCATCGCCAACACCCAGCTTACCTCCGGCAACGGCACGACGGCGCCGAACGGTATCGTCACCGCGTCGACGCTGGGCAAGACGGCCGCCGCTGCCGCCGCAATCACCTCGGACGAGGTGCTGGATCTGTTCCACTCGGTAGACCCGGCCTATCGCACCTCGCCGAAGGCGCGATGGATGTTCAACGACGCCACGCTGCTCGTCCTGCGCAAGCTGAAGGACGGTGACGGCAACTATCTGTGGCAGATGGGGGACATCAAGACCGGCGCGCCCGACACGCTCTGGTCGAAGCCCTACTCCATCAACCAGGCGATGGACTCGGTTGCGGCGTCGAAGAAGCCGATCGTCTTCGGTGACTTCGGCAAGTATTTCGTCCGCAAGGTCGGTTCGCCGATCATCGGCGTGCTGCGCGAGCGCTTCTGGCCGGACATGGGCATCGCCGGCCTGATCCGCCTCGACGGCGAGCTGGGCGACACCGCCGCCATCAAGCATCTCGCCACGCCTGCCAGCTAAGGCTGGTCAGCGACAGGGACCGGGGCGGGCCAACAACCCGCCCCGTCTTCGCTCATGAAAATCAAGATGCTCACGTCGATCTCGGGGCAGGACTTCGCGCTGTCGCCGGATGACGAAACAGATCGCTTCACGACCAGCGAGGCAACCCGCCTCATTGACGCCGGCTATGCCGTCCCGGTTGCCGACAAGGCGACCGAAAAAGCGGTGAAGACGGCGGCCCCCGAAAAGCGCGCGGCCAAGCCCGCGACCAAGGAGTAACCGATCGTGGCCGACAATCTCACGACGCCGGTGGCAGACGGTTCCGTCCTCGGGACCAAGGATATCGGCGGCGTCCACCTCCCCAAGAATGTGATCGTCGATCAGGCCGGCGCCGATGCGATCGGCCTTGTCGCGTCCGATCCGGCGGCGAACAGCGTCCTCGGCCGCCTGAAGGCCATCTTCGATCGGTTGGGCGATGCGCTCTCTGTCACCATAGCGTCGCTGCCGCTGCCGACGGGTGCGGCCACCTCGGCCAAGCAGGACGATATCCTGACGGCGCTTGCCGGTCCCTTCCCGGTGACAGGCGATTTCTACCCCGAGACGCAGCCGGTTTCCGGGACGGTCGGCATCTCCGGTTCGGTGCCGGTGACCGGCACGTTCTGGCAGGCCACCCAGCCGGTGAGCGCCGCCAGCCTGCCCCTGCCCGCCGGGGCGGCGACGGCCACGAAGCAGGACGCGGCCACAGCCGCGATCGAAGCGCTCGCGCCACAGGGGCCGGCCTTTGCGATCACGCCTCATGCCAGCGATCCGCTGGAGCGCGAGATAGGTGCTATCTCCATCGTCACCGGCGGGGACATCACCTATCGCTATCCCGGCGAGGGTGGCGACCGCACGATCACGCTGCCCGCTGGCTTCTTCCCGCTGCGCGCGAGCCATATCCGCGACAGCAGCACCGCGAGCGGTCTGACGGGCTTCTGAGCGATGCTCGCGCACCTGATCGTCACCGGCATCGTGCCGGCGGGCGGCGACGCTCCGCCGGCAGATGACGGCGAGCCGGTTTCGCTGGTCGAGGCCCGGCGGCAGTGCCGCTTCCTCGACAACGACACGACGCATGACGCGACGCTGGATCATCTGCGCAAGGCCGCGCGGTCCTACGTCGAGGCATATACCGGGCTGTCGCTGATCGAGCGTACCGCTCAGCTGCGCTTCACGCGCTGGGCGGACATCGCCCGGCTGCCGGTCGCCCCGGTTTCGGCGGCGACGATCCAGTATATCGGGGCGGATAACATCACCGCCACGCTCGATCCCGTCGATTATGACCTGTTCGTTGACGGCTACGAATCGGGCGTCGACCTTCTCGCACCGGCACCATCCCTCGGCCGGGGGCGCGCACCGATCACGGTGCAGGTATCCACCGGCTTCACGCCGTCGTCGGTCCCCCTTCACGTCAAGCAGGCGATCCTGCTGCTGATTGCGTGGTGGTTCGACAATCCCACCGCGATCGTTACCGGGCCTGCGCTCGGAGAACCGCCCCACGCGGTGGCGGCGCTGCTCTGCAACGACAGGCTGTTCGCATGAACCTGGCAGGCCGCCTGCGCCATTGCATCAGCATCTGGCGCCTTGTCGATATCGACGACGGCAAGGGCGCCTATGTGCGTCAGTGGACGCAGGTCGCCGAGGTGCTCGCCGAGGTGATCGGCCAGGGCGGGCGCGAGGCGCTGATCGATCGGTCGATGCAAGGGATCGGCCAGTATCGCGTCACCATCCGCTGGCGCGACGATATCCGCACCAACGACCAGGTGCGCTATCGCGGGCGGAACCTCAACATCCGGTCGATTGAGCCGGACGCGACCGATCGGGTGTGGCTGTCCATGATGTGCGACACCGACGCGGAGGCCATCGGCTGATGGCCGGCGGCAAATCCGGCGTGGACTGGGCATCGGCCCGGCGGATGCGCGGCATGATCAAGCGGCTGACGCCCGAGGCGCGGGCCGAAATGATCGTGGAGATGAATCTGGTCGGCGACGACGAGCTGGCCCGCATGCGGCGCGACGTGTCACGCCGGTCGGGCTTCCTCGCCTCTGGCCTGTCGAAGAAGGTCTACCCGAAATCGCTCCGTCTGCGGGTCGGGTTCATCGGCAAGAAGGTGAACCGGGATCGCTGGTATCGCTGGATCATCGAGCGTGGGCGGAAGGCGAAGACGGTTGAGGTGAACCGGCGCCGTGGCCGGACGGCGCCGGCCAGCTATCCGCTCAGGGTCAAGGCCATGCGCGCCCGGCCCTATGTATTTTCGGGCGGCGGAGCGGCGCGGATAGCGCGTAGCCTGCGACTGCAGGATTTCTGGGGCAAGGTGCTTACGCGGGTCGGCGCAGGAGGGGCACTGTGAGCGTGGATCTGATGATCCCGGTGCAGGACGCGCTGTTCGCGGCGCTGGCCAATGGCGTGACAGGCGGGAAGGCGAGCGTCCGGCAGCACGTGCCCGACGATTTCCGAGGCGATCTCGTCGTTCTCGGCCGGATGGACGCGGCGGAGGATACGGCCAAGGGCTGCCAGGCCGAAATTCACACCATCGAGATCGCGGCCTTCTTCCATGGCCCGGCGCGGCGCGGGGTGCTGGAGATCATGGCGGCGATCCGGGCGGACCTGGACGGCCAGGCGCCGCCGGCCATCGGCGCCTATATCAGCGAATGCCGCTGGCTCAATTCCACAGCCGATCTCGACGATGACGGCGAGACCTATATCGGCCTGATGAACTTCGAAATTTCGGTCGAACCGGAAGAATAGCCGCCGGCGCGCGGCCCATCCAGCAAGGAGATAGTGCAATGCCCGTTTTACGCGGCAAGGACGTGCGCGTGTTGATCGGTGACGGCGCCACGCCCGCGGAAGCCTTCGATCCGATCGGCGGCGAGGTGACCCTGCAGTGGGGTGACAGCTCGGCGGAATTCGACACGTCCAGCAAGGATGACGGCGAATTCAATCTGGTGAGCTATGCCGGGCGATCGATCCGGTTCACGATGAACGGCAAGGTCAAGCTGCCCGACGAGGGTTATGAGCGCCTGATCGCGGTCCGCAATTCCTCTCCGCCCGAAGCGACGCTCCAGATCAAGCGCGGTACGGTCGTCCTGTATCAGGGGCTGTGCGGCTGGGGATCGAACGATACCGATTTCACGAATAATCAGGCGGGCACGTGGAGCGCCATCGCGGCCCCGGCGGCGGTGCCGACGATCAACAACCTCGCGGCGGTGGCGCCCTGATGGTGGCGAACGCGGAGCGGGGCGAGATCGATATCGTCCTGGGGAAGAAGCGCCGGGTGCTGCGCCCCAGCTACGAGGCGGTCATGACGATCGAGACCCTGACGGGCCGATCGTTGCGCGAACTGGCGCAGATGGCCAATGCGATGACGATGCCGATCGCCACGATGGCCGTGGTGGTGGCGGAGCTGATCCGCGCCGGCGCCGCCGACGACGATATCGGCGGGAAGCAGGGCGAGCCCGAGGTCTGGGGAAAACTAATCTACGAAGCGGGCATGCCGGCGATCGCGGCCCGGCTGACGGTGGTTCTGACCGCCGCCCTGACGGGAGGTGCTACGATATCGGGGGAGCTGAAGCCGGTAGCGACGACGAAGGGGATCGCCACCGCTACCGGCGATTGATGGGCCTCGCGCTCGCCGCCTTCGGGTGGAGCGCCGATCAGTTCTGGCGCTCCACCCACCATGAGTTTGTCGCGATGTGCGAGGCCCGGCGGGAGATGAACAAGCCTGAGCATGGACAATAGGCCCGTTCCATGGATAGTGCGATCGAACGGAGGGGGCCATGGAACTACGGAAATTAATGGTGTTCGTCGCCGTCGCAACGTGCGGTTGCGACCGCATTCCAGGGACGGATGCTGCGTTGGAACGTCGGTCGCGCGCGATGCTAACTGATGCTCTGTTTGATGCTGACTCGGCGAAGTTCCAAAAGATGAAAACCGTGAGCCTTAAAGATAAGGACAGGACCTCGCATCTCATATGTGGAGAGGTCAATGCAAAGAATAAGCTCGGCGCATACGCGGGGTTCACAAGGTTTATTGTCAGCCAAAATGAAGCTGGTTGGATGGTAGATCCTCGTTTCGCTGCATCCGATGCGGAGATGCAAGAAGCGATGAGCCTATGCTCAAGAGCTCAAGCTCGGAACGACGATCCACGCTTTACCTCGACGGCTTGCGAGCGCAGCGAACAGCTTATTGAGCAAAGCGCTCAACAGGCAGGTTTCAACGCTGTTTGGGACAGCAGCTGCGCGGATGCGGATGCAGCAAAGGATTAATCTGCGCCAAGGCCCTTTTCGACGAGGCGACGGATAGCCTCAGGGCGTGAGACATAAGGCGGGCCGTTAGCGGCGATCCAGGCGTCAATTTTACTTAGTTCGCCAGCCGTGACGCGCACCATAACCGGGGACGTGTCCGACCGTGGGCGGCCCCTTGCTGATTTTTTAATATCTTCGCTTGACGTTTCCATAACGCCGAGATATCAAAAAATCAGACCGAGGGGAAGCGGCAACTTCCACCTCGGCCCTAACCGCAACCGATCTCGGAAGGATCAGGTCATGGCTACTGCCGCACTTAACACGAATGTCGTCCGCCTGCCCACCGCCGCGTCGCGCAAGGTCAAGAACCCCATTGGGCTTGGCCTGATCGCTGCTGCCGAAGGTCTGCCTAAGCACCCGGCGACATGGGAAGACCATGGCGGGAACAAGGCTTGGCAGGATGCGCGCTTCGACCGTTCGCCGGAAATGCTCATCATCACCGCTATCTTCAAGCTGCTGCCCGACGCCGCGAAGGAAGAAATCCGCAAAAAGGTCGGAACGCTGGCCGATCTGAACTTCTCGCCCCATGCGCCGACCGCGCTGCACATCCTGGAGTGCGCGAAGTGAGCGGGTGGGTCCAACATAGCGGCAACGGCTGCCCGCTTCCGCAGGGCACGCTGATCGATGTCCGTCACTTTAACGGCGACGTAACGCGCGGAGTTCGCGTCGGCGGCTTCACCGTTGATCTCGACGGCTCCCTTATCTCGCGGTCCCGTGGCCGCTGGAGCGGGTGGGATTATTCGGACGGCGGCCCAATGGCCCCAAAGTTCAAGGCATATCGCGTCTGCGTCGATGGCGCGGCCCACGAGCGCAACGCGGCAATGTTCCGGTCGTGGCTCAACGTCCGTCAGGAGGAACTGGCATGAACGACTTGATTCACACCGGCGGCGTCCAGACCATGAGCAGCCGCGAGATTGCCGACCTGTGCGAGGCGCGGCACAACGATGTTGTCGCAACCATCGTCCGCTTGTTCGATCAGGGGGTTTTACGAGAAAGTCGTAAAACTACCCGGACGATCGCCCCGGAGGGCGGCGGCAGGCCGACACAGGTTTATGACCTGACGAAGCGGGACACCCTTGTTGTCGTATCCGGCTACAGTGCCGAACTTCGCGCCAAGATCATCGACCGCTGGCAGGAACTGGAAGCCCGCGAGCGCCCTGATCCGATGGTGGCACTCAACGATCCGGCCACCATGCGCGGGCTGTTGCTATCCTACAGCGAGAAGGTGCTAGAACTGGAACAGGCCAACGCCGAACTGACGCCAAAGGCCGAAGCCCTCGACCGGATCGCGACGGCGGACGGGTCACTCAACATCACGGCGGCGGCGAAGGCGTTGCAGGTGCGGCCCAAAGACCTGTTCGCCTACTTGCAGGCCCATGGGTGGATTTACCGCCGCAACGGCGGGACCGGTTATCTGGGCTACCAGTCCAAAGTCACGACCGGCCTGCTGGAACACAAGGTGGCGACTGTGCTGCGCGGCGACGGGTCGGAGAAGATCGTGGAGCAGGTGCTGGTCACAGCGAAGGGGCTGACCAAGCTGGCAGCGTTGCTCCGTCCATCCGCGCAAGCCGCATAGGTTGCGCCCTGACAGACAAAAGAGGCGGGCTCCCTTGACCTTTTGGTCATGCCTGCGACCCGCCCTTTTGTTGCCCTCCGGACAGCCATAAATTCTATCCGTCGATCCGACGATTCTAGCGAATACACTGCGGAATAACCTTGTTCTAACGCGAACCAACAGCCCGCCTTTTGGCGGGCTTTTCTTTTAGGATGGGCGATGGCTGCAAGATCGGACGTGCGGCAGCTGCTGTTGCAGGTGGATGCCAATGTGGAACTGGCGCGCCGCGCGCTCGATTCCCTCGACAATGACGTCGGCAGGAACAGCGCCTCGATCGATCGCAGTCTTGGCCGGATCGACGCATCGATCGGCCGGGTGGTCGGTGCGCTTGCGGGCTTTGCCACGATCCAGGGGCTTTCCAGCCTCGGCAAGCAGTTCCTCGACATCGCCGACCAGTCCAAGCAGATGGAGGCACAGCTCCGCCTTGCAACGGCGTCGTTCGGCAGCTTCGGCCAGGCCCAACAGGATGTAGGCCGGATCGCGAACGCGACACGGAACGGCCTGACCGAAACCTCGACGCTTTACGGCAATTTCGTTCGCGCCTCCGCCGCAATGGGGAAAACGCAGGACGAGGCGGCGCGGGCCACCGAGACGTTCTCGAAGGCCCTGAAGATCGGCGGAGCGGGCGCGGCCGAAGCGGCGAGCGCGACGCTGCAGTTCGGGCAGGCGCTGGCAAGCGGGGTGCTGCGGGGCGATGAGTTCAATTCGATCGCGGAAGCCTCCCCGCGCATCCTGAAGCTGCTGGCGGATAGCCTTGGGGTCTCGACCGGCGCGCTGCGGCAAATGGCGGCCGAGGGCAAGCTGACCGCCGATGTCTTGTTTAAGGCGCTGACAGACAGGAAGTTCACCGCCGGCATCGACGCCGAATTCCAGCAGCTTCCGAAGACGTTCAGTGAGGCTATGACGCTGGTGGACAACGCGGCGATCACGACCTTCGGCGCGTTCGACCGGGGTGGCCAGTTTTCTACCGCCATCGCCAATTTTGTCACAGGCGGCTCGGATGGGTTCAGATCACTTTCCTCAAGCGCGGAGGAATTGGGCCGTGATATCCGAGGCACGATTGCCGGGCTAGAGAATGTCTGGGACGGCTTCGCCGATGCTGGCGTCGCCGCCATGCAGATGATCAAGCGGGAATATGCGCCACTTATACGGATAATTGAAGGCTATCTTGATCGCGCAAAGTTCGCGAACGAGGTCGCTGGATATTTTAACCTCCCGGGCGCCGTTGGCCGGCTGATCCTCAACAATCCCTATATCAAGGACACCTTCTACGAAGGGAAAAATACCTATATCGACGACAGTCGTCGACAATCCGTGCTGGATGACATCTGGGCGGAAGGAGTCCCGCGCGCGGCGGCGATCGCTCGGCCCAGCGCCCCGGCTGCCGCCGCCGGACGATCATTGCGACGTTCAGGCGCAACGCGCCGCCCAACCGATGCCGATCTGTCGCCCCGCGATCTCATCCTGCGCGAGATCGCAAAGGAAGGCAGGCCGGATGCTTTGTGGTGGCCTGAGGGCAATTTCCTCGAAGGTCTGGACGGCCTGTTCGATATCGACCGGACGTTGGGCAGCATCGGTGACCATGCGAGCCGCATCGCCGATTATGAGGGGGCGATCGGAAAGCTGGTATCCGCCGAGGACCAGCAGCGGTTGCTGGAGTTCGAGGCCGACTTCGGCCGCGACCTCACCCGCAGCCTCGCGGACGCGGTGGTCTATGGCGACAATCTGGGCGACGTGCTGGAGAATACATTCAAGCGTGCCGCCGCCGCCCTCCTGGAATCGGGCCTGCTGGAGCTGCTGTCGCCCGGCAGCGCCGGCGGCGGCACCTGGCGGGGTTTCATCGGCAAGGCCGGCACGATCTTCAGCGGCCTCGGCTTCGCCGACGGCGGTTCGCCGCCAGTGGGCAAGGCCAGCCTGGTGGGCGAGCGCGGGCCGGAGCTGTTCGTCCCCAGGGTGCCGGGCGTGGTCGTGCCCAATCACATGCTGGGCGACTGGGGGAGCACCGTGCAGGTCCGGCAGAGTTTCAGCGTCAATGCCCAGGGAGCCGTGCTGGCGGCAGACCTGATGAGCGAGATGCGATCTATCGGCGTTCGCGCGGCAGCCGGCGGCGCGGCACTTGCCCAGCAGCAGATCGGCCGGCGGAGCCGCCAGGCACTGCGCTAACGGGGGACCTGAATGTCGATCATGCTTCCCACCGCGCCCGGCATTCGGGGCGCGGTGCCCTCGCTGCTGGATTTCGGCGGCGTACTTACCCCGCCGCTCGGCGGCGCCGCGCAGAAACTCAATCGGATCGGCGACCGGCACAAGATCCTTGTCCGCCTGCCCCCGATGCGCTCCGAACCCAGGGGGCGGGTCTATGCAGCCCGGCTGCGACATGCGCAGCGGGAAGGCGCCATCCTCCGCTTCCCGCAGGATGGCCTGATCATCGGCGATCCGGGCGCGCCGGTGGTCGACGGCGCAGGTCAGGCCGGCATGGTGCTGAACCTGCGCGGCTTCACGCCCGGCTATGTGGTCCGCGAAGGCCAGTTCTTTTCGATCATCCACGGGGGGCGGCGCTATCTCTATGCGTCGCGCGCCGATCTGGCGGCGGGCGAAGACGGCCGGATGGCACTGCCGATCCTGCCGATGCTCCGCGTCTCACCCGTTAACGGCGCGGTCTGCGAATTCGCGGCGCCGATGATCGAAGGCTTTCTCGACGGCGGCCAGGTCGATTGGGAGCTGCTGCGCGAACCCTTCATTCGGATCCCCGATTTCAGCATCACCGAGGCAGAATGAGCCAGTTCACCCCAGCAGTCGACGCGGCGCTGGCGGCGCCGGTCGCCACGATCTTCAGCGCGCTCCAGATCGAACTACCCGGCTATACGCTGCGCCTGCTGAGCGGGCCGGCGGCGCTGAAAGGCTCGCCATGGTCGAGCTTCGTCGGACGCGATCCGACCTTCGGCACCTGGGCGGCCGTCAACGATATTCGCGACGGCGGCGGCGACGAGGCCCCCCGCATTTCGATCACGCTGTTTCCCGCCAGCGATGCCGCCGCCGCCACGCTTGCCGCGCCGAACATGCAGGGCAGCAAGGTTTCGATCTGGCTGGGCGTAGTCAATCCGCTGACCGGGGAGCCGATCCCGGATCCGGCCCTGATCTTTCTGGGATCGCTCGACGTGCCGCGACTCGTCTCCGGCTCCGGATCGCGGCAGCTGGAATATGAGGTGGCGTCCGTCTTCGAATGGATGTTCGACGAGGAGGAGGGCCGCCGGCTGGCGGACACGTTCCACCAGTCCATCTGGCCGGGCGAGCTTGGATTCGCCTTCGTTACCGGGGTGGTCGATCAGGTCTATTGGGGCCGGCAGGCTCCGGTGACCAACATCTCTTTGCCGCCTTCGATCGCAGCGTTTTTCGGCCGATGAGCGCGGTGATGATCCGCCGCCGCGATGCGGCGCAGGCCACGCTGGATCATTTCAGCGGACGGCCTTTCGCCTGGGGCAGCAGCGATTGCGCGCGACTCATCGCATGGCACCTGCGCAGGCTGGGCTACAAGCCCGGTCTTTCGCGCGGCGGGCCATATAAGTCCGCCCTGGGGGCGCATCGGGCGCTGGCCCGCGCGGGCTTCGCGTCGCTCGATCAATGGCTGGAATGGATGGGGCTGGCCCCGATCCCGCCGGCGGCCGCCATCGTTGGCGATATCGTGAAGGGCACGGGGGATGATGTGTTCGGGGCGCTGGGGGTGTGCCTCGGCAACGGCCGCCTGCTCGGCTATTCGGAAGAAGCGGAGGGCGCGGTGGTGATGCAGGCCATCGATCTTGCCGCCGCCTGGCGCGCGGAGCCGCGCTGATGGCGAAGTTTCTGAAGATCGCCGCAACCGTCGTCGGCGTCGCATCGATCGCGATCGTGACGGCCGGCGCCGGCATCGCGCTGACGAGCGGCCTCGCGCTTTCAACCGGCATCGAGGCCGCATCGCTGGTGTCCCTGTCCACGCTGGCGGCGATCGGCGCGGGGCTGGGTGTCGCCGCCAGCCTGCTTGGGAAAGCGCCAAGCGGCGTGGGCGGAGCCCAGACCTCGTGGCAGTCCGATCCCAATGCCGGCATCCCTTACGTGATGGGGCGGACGGGGACGTCCGGGAACATCATCTATCACCGCGCCTATGGCGGCGATAACAAGATCAAGTCGATCGTCACCGTGCTGTCCGGCGGCGGGCCGATCGATGCGATCGAGGGTCTTTACCTCGACGACGTGCTGCAATCGGTCAATGGCTCCGGCGGACTGACCGGCAGGCTATCCGGCCTGATGTGGCACCGCGCGCAGCTGGGCGCGACGCCATCGACAGCCCTCACCTCGCCCGAGGGCGCGATGGCCGGCTGGACGAGCGCCCACCGCCTTTCCGGCTACGCGGCATCCGTCCTCACCCTGAAATTTGACGGAAAGGGTGACAAGCAGCTTACCAGCGAGCCCAAGGCGCGGTGGGTGGTGCGCGGCGTCAAGGTCTACGATCCTCGCCTCGACAGCACCTATCCGGGCGGTTCCGGCCCTTGTCGCCCGCTCCAGGAAGCAACCTACGTATATTCGGAAAATCCGTGGCTCCATGCGCTGACGTGGCTGCTGGGACGGTGGCAGAACGGCAAGCGGGTGATCGGCATCGGGGCGCCGATCGACATGATCGACATGGCGGCCTTCGTCGAGGCGGCGTCCATCGCCGATGCGAACGGATGGAAGCTGGGCGGGTCGGTCACATCGCGGCCCGACACGCGCTGGAACGCGCTGAAGGCGATGTGCCAGGCGGGCGGCGGCTGGCCGATCTCGCTGGGGGCGAAGGTGAGCTGCGTAATCAACACGCCGCGCGTCGCCCTCACCACCGTCACTTCCGCCGATCTGGTTGACGATGTGAGCGTGACCGCCACCCAAAGCCGGCGGGATCGGATCAACGGCATCGTGCCGCGATACCGCTCAGAGGCGCATGGCTGGGATATCGTGCCGGGCGCCGCGATCCGCGTGCCGGCGCATGTGACCTTCGACGGCGACGAGAGGACCCGCGAGGTCGAATATTCGCTGGTCCAGAACGTCAACCAGGCGGCGCAGCTCGCGCGCTACGACATCGAGAACAGTCGCGAGTTCGGCCCGATCGAACTGCCGCTGAAACTGCGGTTCTGGGGCTACAAGCCAGGCGACGTGGTGCGGCTGAACGTGCCCGAGGCCGGCCTCGTCAACCAGGACGTGCTCCTGCTCGACCGCAATCTAAGCCTCCAGAACGGATCGGTGACGCTGACCGCCCGGTCGGAGACCGCCGGCAAGCACCCCTTTGCCCTCGGTCAAACCGGCACGCCGCCCCCCACCGCCGCCGTCTCCGGCCCGGCTCTGGTGCCGACCCCGACCACCGCCGAATGGGCGATCTCCGCGACGACGATCACGGCGACCGGCGACGCGGCGCCCGCTCTGGTGGTGACCGGCGCCAGCGCGACCGAGGGAATCGATTCGATCCTGTTCGAGTATCGCCGATATACGGGATCACAGGGCGACGGCGACGACTGGATCGCCGCGGGCACGGTCGATCCGGCCACCCAGCGCATAACGATCACGTCGGTGACGGCGGCGACGCAATATCAGGTCTCGATCCGCTATCGGCTGCGGGACGAATGGGGCGCCCGCCTGATCCTTGGTCCATCGACGACGGGCGCGCGTCCCGGCGCGTCGAACACGGCGATCGTTTACATCTACCGCCGATCGGCGACCGCGCCGGCGCTGCCCACGGCAGATGCGACCTACACCTTCGCGACGGCGACGCTGACCGGCCTCAACAATGGCTGGTCGACGACGATCCCGGCGCCATCGGGCGGGCAGCCGCTTTACGTGGCCGTCGCCAGCGCGGTGAATTCGACCGCGACGGACACGATCGCGCCCGGCGAATGGACAACGCCGGAAATACTCGCGCAGGACGGCACGAGCGGGGCGGCGGGCATCAATTCGGCGACCGTCTATCTCTACCAGCGCAACAATACGGGCACCGCCCCTCCGCTGCCGACGACGAACCTGACCTATACATTCGCCACAGCCGTGCTGAGCGGCGCGCTGAACGGATGGTCGCAAACGGTGCCGGCGGATAGCGGCGGTAGCTTCCTGCACGTCACCACCGCCACGGCCGCATCTGCTGCTGCTACCGACAATATCCTTTCCACCGAATGGGCCGCAGTGCGGACCATGGCGAAGGACGGGAGCGATGGTGCGGACGCCATCAACAATGTTAACCGGGTTCGGAACAGCCAGTTCGAGCGGGACGAGGCTGGCTTCGGGATCAGTGTTGCGGGCCTTACGGCGACCGTCAGTCCCTTCACGATCGAGGGGGGGATCAAGCAATACCGGGCGAGTTACACCGCCACGGCGGCCGGCCAACGGCTCAATATGTATGAGCATCCGGCCTATGCGGTGGCGGTTAAGCCAGGCGAGCGCCTGGCCGTCCAGTGCAATATCCGCGCGAACGGCCCCATCGACCGAACGGAGCTGCAGATCTGGTATCGCGACGCGGCCGATGCGAATTTTGGCCAAGAGACCCTGCAAACTCTGACGGGCCAGCGCGGCTATAATACGTTGATGCAGGGCTTTGCCGTTGTGCCGGCCGGGGCGGTGCGAGCCTTCATTCACGTCAGCAGCTACACCAACGCCGCAGGGACCGGGATCAACGCGATCGCGCAGCCGATGATATCGTCGGCGACCGCCTCTCAGACGCTGTTTCCGCCCTTCACGGCCGGCCCGGTCGACGGGGAGGATGGGAGCCCAGGGGCGCCGGGCACGGACGGCGTGACGATATCCGCGAGCCCGCCCTCGATCATCGTCCAGGCCGATCGCGACGGCGGCGTCTATAGCGGCCAGTTCCCGGCCACGGCCCAGATCACGGTGCTGGACGGGAACGCAAACGTCACCGAAAGCTGCACCTTCAGCAGCTCTACCGGCGGGGGCGCGACCGGCAGCGTCAGCAATGCCGCCGGCACGAAGGGGCTGGTGACGGCCACGTCGCTGCCGAGCCCCAACATCGCCGGCTATATCATGGTGACCGTGACCTACGGCGCCAAGACTCTGACCCTGAGGATGAACGTGTCGAAGGTGCGCGACGGCACGAACCCATCGGCCGCCTATCCGGCGGTGCCGGTCGGGCTGACGACGACGGCCTATCCGAACCCTATCCCGCTCGACGGCGGGCAGACGCTGACCGTCTGGGCCGTGCTCGACGGGATCAACCCGACCGGCGGCGGCACAATGTCCGGATCGCTGCAATATAGCCTGGACGGAGGCAGCAGCTGGAACGCGATGGGCGGCACCTCATCCGGTTCGGCGCCCTTCGCCGTGGGTGAGCCGGCCTCGGTCCATCTCAACGGGACCTATACGGCACCGTCCGGTGGCGCGACCGTGACGGTGCGCTTCATCGGATCGAAGGTGGGTGCCGGCAATATCACCATATCGTCCCGTTCCTACATGCAGCCCAAGTGAGGCCTCGATGCCCTGGATCGTAATCGATGCGGAGACGAAGGCGCTCGTCTCCGGCCCGCATGCCGACGCGCCCGAGGTGGACGAGGGGCGCGAATCGTGGCCCGCGCCGCCTGAGTTTCCGGCGCTGATGTTCTGGGACCCCGTGGCGCTGGCCTTCCGCGACATCGTGCCGCTGACGGGCCGCATCCTATCCCCGCTCGCCTACCAGCGGCGGTTCACCCAGGCCGAGCGGATAGCGATCCGCGGATCAGCGGATCCTGCGGTGATCGACTGGCACGCGCTGGCGATGATCGCGACCGAGATCGACCTGACCGACCCGGATGTCGTCGCCGGGACCAACTACCTCGAAGCCATTGGGCTGATCGGCGCGGGCCGCGCGGCCGAAATCCTCACGATCTGAGCGAAAGGACCGGAATAGGTGCCACCCGAATTGATCACCGCATTCGGCCAATTCGGGCCGCTCGGGCTCATGATCTGGTATCTCGTCTGGCGGGAGCGGACGGGCGCGGAGAAGCGCGACCAGATCGAGCGCGAGCGGATCGAATCCGATAAGGCGCTAGCTTCCGCCCTGACCGCCCTGACCGTCACCATCAACAATATGGATCGGAGGGCGCCGTGACGCCCCCGGCGCGGCTGGCGGCGATCCGCGCCGTGCGCACGGCCGCCCATGACCTCGCCGCCGCCTGCGCCCTGCTGCTGGCAGGCCAGCGCTGCGGCTGCCGCGCGGACGATCTGATCCGCTCATCCTTCCCGGTCGATCCGGCGACGCCGCCGGACATGATCGAGACCCTGGCGCGGATCGACAAGGCCGCGTCCTAACCCAAGGAAATCGCAATGATCGACTGGAAACGCACCCAGCAGCGGCTGGGCGTGGCCGCCGACGGCGTGCCCGGCCCCATCACCATGACGGCGCTGCTGGCCTTCGTCGCCAGTCGGCCCGCGGATGACGCGATCCGCGCCATGGGCGCGGTGCTCGCCAAGCAGGCGTCGGGCTATGGCATGACGACGCCCGAGCGGCTGGCCGAATTCGTCGCGCAGATCTGCAACGAGACGGGCGGGTTCCGGCGGTTCGTCGAGAACCTCAACTATTCGGCGGAGGCGATCCAGCGGACCTGGCCGAGCCGGTTTCCGACGATCGCCAGCGCTGAGCCCTATGCACGCAACCCGGAGAAGCTCGCCAACCGGGTCTATGACCGGGCAGCCGAGGGCAACACACAGCCGGGCGACGGCTGGCGCTATCGCGGGCGCGGCGGGCTGCAGCTGACCTTCCGGGGCAATTATCGCCGGTTCGGCCAGGCACTCGGCCTGCCGCTGGAGGATGCGCCGGATCTCGCGGCCAACCCGGCAACGTCGGTGCTGATCGCGCTCCATTTCTGGCGGCTGGGCAAGGTCAACGACGCGATCGACCGTCACGATTATCGGCAGGCCCGGAAGATCACCAATGGCGGCTATATCGGCCTGGAGGAGGTCGCCCGCCTGCGTGTCCGGGCGCTGGGGGTGCTGGCATGAGGCGCCATCGCCTGGCGGCCGGCCTGTTCGCGCTGGCGGCGCTCGTCGGCTGCCAGCCACCGACCGCCAAGGACGGCTATCGCTTCGAGCGGGCCGAATGGTCGAACAGCCAGCTGCGGGTGACGCTGGTGCTGCATCCGTCGATCGAGGACCTGGACCGTGAGGGCCGCCGCGCGGGCGCGATCGTCCAGAGGGACGAAGGCATTGCCGCGTGGAGCCTGATCGACGCGCACGGCAACTGCACGATCCACATCGTCGATCCGACCCGCCTCTACCTCCCCGAGTTCATCGGCCACGAGCTGGCGCATTGCGCCTTCGGCCGCTTCCATGGAGCCCGGTCATGATCACGCTTCCCAGCACCCTGCGCGCCGCTCTCCCGATCGGAGCCGCCCTGCTGCTGATCGGCGCCTATGCCTATGGCCGATCGGACGGCCGCCGGCTGGCGGAGGGGCCTGCCATCGCCTCGATCGAGCGCGTCAAGGCGGCCGCCCTCGCCACGGCCGACGCGGTGCGGACCAAGACGGCCGCCGCCCACGCCGCCGATCTCGCGCGCGCCCGCGCCGCCGAACAGCGCGCCGCCGTCATCAACCAGGAGATATCGAATGATTATCAGGCTCGCCTCGCCGACGCTCGCGCTCGCTATGACCGCCTGCTCGCAGACGCCGCCGGCCGCCCCGCTGCCAGTGGTGGCGCAGGAGCGGGTCTGCCCGGCCTTCCCGGTGCCGCCGGCAGACCTGATGCAGCGGCCGCGCAAGATAGATTTCCTGCCGCAGATGCCCTGACGGCGACCGAGCAGGCTCTCCAGCTGGACGCGCTGATCCGGTGGGTGGAGGCGCAGAGCGCCGCCGCGAAGGCGGATGGCCGATGATGGCCGCGCCGGCGTCGCCGGCATGTTGCCCGAACTGCGGGCACAGCTTCCGGGGAGAGGGGCCGATATCCAGCGCGGGCCTGATCCTCGATCCGCTCCGCCGCGAGGCGATCTGGCTGGGGCAACCGGCCCGCATCTGCCCGCGCGAATTTGATGTGCTGGAGATCATCGTCCGCGCCGGTGGCCAGCCTGTCAGCCGCGACAGCATCATGGCGCGGCTGGATAGCGATGGGTGCGCCCCGACCGCGCAGGTCCACGTCTGCCGGCTCCGCCAGAAGCTGCGGGGCATCCCGATCTCGACGATTTTCGGCTCCGGCTATGCCTGGCGCCCCACGGAAGGATAACCATGCTGATCAGCCCGAATAGCCTCGCGATCACCGCCTGCGCGCTGCGGAACCGGCCGGCGGTGGTGGCGCCTCCCGCCGGCATCGACGCCGCCGCCGTGCTTGCCGAGGCGACCTTCCACCTCGACCCGGCCACCCTGATCGGGACGGTCGCCTATGATGCGGAGATCACCGGCGCGATCGTCGATGGCAAGGGCGGCGCTGCCTGCCCGGCGGGCAAGACATCCGCCAGCGCCTATCCCGTCCTGCGGCAGGATACGTTTGGCACCGGGCACCCGGGCATCGAGATGAACGGCAATAACTGGATCAACCTCCAGCGCGCGCCCGGACTCATCAACGCGCTCAGCGAATATGGCACGGGATCGGCCAACGCGGGCCGGGGCTATACGATCATCTATGAGGCGGATGTCGGCGCCACGGCGACCGGCAATTTCCGCACAGCCTTCAGCGACGACGCGAATAATAGCGGCCGCGCGATGCGCACCGGCGTCGGGACCTTCGGCCTTGGCGACCAGGGGGCGAGCTATCCGCGCCGCCCGAAGGCCGGCTATCAGCTCGCCATGCTTGGGGCGCAGCGCCTCGCCTCGGGCGGCGCCTGGGGAACGCAGGCGCGGGACAATGTGTTCTCGCCCGCCCCGGCGGCTGGGCTGCCGGTCCATGCGAGCAACAATTATCTCTATGGGCGCGGCGTGACGGCCGAAAGCAGTTCTTCGGGCTTCATCGGTCGCCTCGGGCGCCTGTGGGTCATCCCTCGCCGGATCACGTCTGCCGAGTGGGTGGCCATCCAGAAATATCTGCGGGCGCAGAAGGGCGCGGCCCTCCCCTGGGCCGAGGCGCCCGTCCATCTGATGTATGGGGACAGCAACGGCGCCAACGGCGCGCTCGGCAATTTCTGGCACGTCGTCATGGACGCGGTGGCCGTCTCGGACGAAAATCGCATGTGGCAGGCGCAGAGCGGCCTGTCGGCGGCGGACTGCACCACGCTGATCCCGGCGGACGTCGTGGGCCTCGAACGCGAGCTGGGCGTCCCGCTGCTGGTGACCTATCAGCTATATGGCAACGCGACGAGCGGGGCGACGGCCGTCACCATCATCAGCGGCATCCATTCGGCCGGCGTGACGGGCATCTACGTCGCCACCCCTGCCGATTATTCGGATTCGCTCACCGGCAACACCGAGGCCGCGCGCAATGCCTGGATCGCGGCGGTCGACGGGACCGGCATGGTCGACCTGCGCTCCCCGGAGAATCTCGATATCCGGTTCGGGCTGGACGGCACCCAGGGCAGCACCGTCTATTTTTCCGACGAGCGACATCTATCGGTGACGAATCCCGGCGGACAGCGCGCGCGAGGCGAAGCGGATGCGCCCTATTACAAGCGGTTTCTGCATCAGGTGCTCGGCACCGCCGATGTCGCCGCGCCATCGTTCCCGACGCCGCCGAGCATCACCGGCACAGCCCAGGTGGGTCAGGTGCTCACCCTAAACCTGGGCGCGGCCCTTGATGCAGGGCTGGTCACCCAGGTCGAATGGCTGCGGGATGGCGCGGCCGGGCCTGTCGCGACCCTGCCGGAACTCTGGAAATACACTCCGGTCGCAGCCGACGTCGGCAAGGCGATCACCGCCCGGGTGACGCGGCAAGGGCCGGCCGGCACGGTGGCGGCCACATCAGCGCCCACGGCTGTGGTGGTCGCGTAAATCGATGCTGCCGAAAATACGCTCCGACAAAGCTGGACGACAACCAAACTTCTGATATTGTCGTCGCGCCGCCTTGGTCCGCGATCTCTGAACCGTGCAGCCGGGGCGGCACTGTCCGCCTTTAATCGGGGTGGTTCGCAGGCCCTCCGGGGCAGGCTGAAAAGGAGCATGTCTCCGACAAGTTAGGTCTTGCGCTAAGGCGCTTGGGGGCCGCCCATCGGGCGGCCCCTCACCCTTCCAGCGTCCAGCGAGCGATGATATCCCGACGGAACGTCTTATTCGTCACGGCTGCCGGGTAGGCCTCGCAGACGATCGCATGGCGTTCGTGATCCTTGGCGGCGAAATAGCGCGCGCGGAACGGGGCGTCGCGTTCCGTCAAGGCGGCCCGATCCGCACGTTCTTCATCGCGTCGGATCTGGCCGGCCTTTTCCGCAGCCGCGATGATATCGGCAGCGGAGCCGAACGCGTCGACTGCATCGGTCCATCCGCTGTGATGATCCGAAATGCGCAGCCGCTTCGCGAGGCCGCTGACTGTGAGGTAGCTAGAATGTCCGCCGTCCCGATTGGTCGAGTGGGCGATCTCAACATCGCGGCCAAGGGCGCGAAACTCGCTCGCCAGCGCTTCAGCCTGATCGCGGATGGTGGTCATCGTCTGTCCCTGGCTCGTTTCCATGCGTCACTTTTAGGTGACGGGCGGGCGACTGTCAACATAAAAGTGACGGCGAGAGATGCTCGCGATGCCGGGGCGAATGGATCACGCGGCCTCGCGCGGCTCCGCCCGCAGGCTCAGATGGAGGGCCTTCATCACCTTCATCAGGGTATCGAGCTTCGGGTTTCCGTCCATGCTGAGCGCCCGGTAGAGGGCCTGGCGCTTCATGCCCGTCGCCTGTTCAAGCTTGGTCATCCCGTGGGCGCGGGCAACGATGCCGAGCGCATGGGCGACATAGCGGGGGTCGCCGGTAGCGAAGGCATCCGCCAGCAGTTCGGCCTGATCCTCGGGATCGGTGAGATGTTCGGCCGCGTTCGTTTCCATGCGTCACTTTTAGGTGACGGGCGGGCGACTGTCAACATAAAAGTGACGGCCAATCGACCTCATCGCGGCGGCGTCATGACGCGCTGGCGACGCCGATGTGCGGGAACGGCTGGGTCATCCGGCCAGCAGGGGTAGATTTTAGATGCATGGTATAATCCATGGTATCGAGGGCACTTCCCCATGGAAATAACACGAAAAAACAACGCCATGAGTATCTTGATATGGCGGGCTCTGTCTCCGCCAACACCCTAGCCAAATCAATAACTTAGCTGGGGTTTCGGCCGTTCTACCACATCAGCTACCACATGGAGCGGGCGTCTACGGGCGTCTCATTCCGCGCGGGCAATGATCGCGATAACGGCTGTTGTTGAGGCTGTGGCCTCGACGCAAAGTGCCGCTAATGGGGGTGTCGCCGTTCGCCGATGCTGAAGATTTAGCGCCAGTGCTAGCGACGCACGCGCGTGGGCTCGCACTTCCTTGAAGCTTTCGCCGGGGAATGCGTGTCCGATGTAGCCTTCAAGCATCCGGTTAGCGTCGGTGGCGCTCGGCTTCACGCCGTCCAACGATTCGTGAATGCTGGGATCATAGACGGCCTGCGCCAGCGATATGATGACTTCGCGGCAAAGCAGTCCGATCGCTTGGCAGTCTTCTTCGGCCGAAGCCGTGTCCAACTGCGTGCGAGCCTTCGACAATGTGCGATCGACACGCTCCCACCCTGTCGCCTCTCGCGGTTCGGATGGGAGCGATGAGCGAGCCGCGATAGCGTCGATCGCCGGGCCGAATAGCTGGCGAACGTAGAAGCGGCGATCCTTGTATTGCGGAAGGTTCGCGCTCCAATGGTGATACCATGCCCACAGATCGGAGTGCGGGTTCTCCCATGGTGTTCGCGTGGCTCGTTATGCGCGGTGATACCATGCCCACAGATCGGAGTGCGGGTTCTCGTATGTGACGGCTTCGGGCAGGCTGCGGCGAATGCGCGCTTCCCGCGCTCGGTAGTAGTCGTCTACGTCCTGAATCGCGGCCCGCCCGTAGAGACGGAAACCATCATCGCCCGGTGGATGAGAAGTTCGGATAGCAAGGCGACTGCGCCATTCGCCTGCGAGCCATCCGCCGTTACGACGCAAATATCTTCATGCTGCTTGGCAGTTTGCTGCCCGCTCGCGACGGCTTCGGCAATCCGCTTACGATCCTGCGGCGGCAAGGATGTTAAGGCTTCGGCAATAGGGATCGGCGCGCGAACAACGACGGCTTCTTCCGTTATGTCGCCGACCCAATCAAACGCGACTTCGACTTCTTCAACGGACGCTCGGCAATGCCGCAACAGCATCGATAGATCGAAGCGTTGCAGGCTTTCGAGGAACGTGCAGGCACTATCAGACATGGCGGTCTACGATATTAGGGTCGGGACCCATAAACAGGATTCCCTTGGCGTCGGGAATGTGATTCATATGTGGACGCCCCCTTGGCAAGGGCATTG
>NZ_PHHF01000085.1 GCF_003034225.1 Edaphosphingomonas fennica | reverse complement strand
CCTCCGCCCTTCACCGACACCCCAACAACCGATTCTCATCTTGATTGTCGCTACGCTCGCATCCTGTCAGTCGCCGCGCAAGAGGCACGAGATGATCGCCATCTGCCTCCTCCTTGCGGTCGAGATCGCCCTTCATCCGCGCCGAGGGGATGCGCCAGAGCGGCTCCTTGCCGTTCAGATCTTCGAACTCGTCCCAATAGGCGCCGCGCAGCTCGCTCGGCCGGACTGCCGTAAGCGCAAGGAAGCGCAGCGCCAGCCGGGTGACCGGGCGAGCATAGTCCTGCTCGGCGGTGATTATCATCTTGCGCAGCGGCACGAGGTCGGTGATCGCCGGTTGTCGTCCCTTGCGCAGGGGCTTGAGCACGGCACCGAGCTTCTCGGCAGGATCGCTAGCCGCTATCCCTTGCGCGATCGCATAGACGAAGACGGCGGAGATGCGCTGCCGGACGCGCTTGGCCGTCTCGATCGACCCACGCGCCTCGATCTCGCGCAGGGCCGCCAGGATAAGCGGCGGAGTCAACTGCGCGATCGGCAGGTTGCCGAAGGCCGGAAAGGCGTCACGCTCGAGGCTACGGATGATGTCAGCAGCATGGATCTTCGCCCATTGCGCCTTGGCGTTCTCATGCCACTCGCGAGCGACGCGTTCGAACGTCCGCCGTGAAGCATCGATATTCTCTTCGATCTTGAGCTTCTTCGCCACGGTCGGGTCGCGGCCTTCACACAGCACCGAGTAGGCCTCGTCGCGCTTCCCGCGCGCATCGGCAAGCGATATAAGCGGGTAGGCGCCAAAGGCCATGCACTTCTGCTTTCCGTCATATTTGTAGTTCCAACGCCAGAGCTTCCCGCCGCTGGGCGTCACCAGAAGGAACAGCTGATTGCTGTCGGTCAACTTGTAGGGCTTAGGGCGCGGCTTGGCCGCGCGGGCTTTTGCATCACTGAGCAACGATCTTCTCCAGATACCATACTTTTCGACCGCCGATACCATGCGCCAGTACCTTCGATTCGTCGGATTGCTCCGAACGGCTCCGGACGACCATGGCTAAGCTGACCTGTTAAGTGTCAGATTTTAGGAGAGAAAAGTCGATACCAGTGGACTTCTGCGAACCGGTAAAAACGGGTCCGTGGCGGAGCGGGAGCCTCTCACACCAACCCGGCCATGTGGCGCCGCTGCCATTGCGCGAGCAGACCGCGTGACCGAGCCGGAAACCAAGCCAGAGGTCGGGCGCGCGGTCGCTTTGATGGCAGAGGCGCTTGAGCTGCTCGGCAGCGCGAGCGAGCATGACACTGCAACCGCTCACCTCCAGCTGGCGCACGATCTTGTCAAAGGCGTTAAGCCCGGGCTGATAGACGATGCCCTGGCGGATGCGGGTCCGGACGAACTGCGAATGGACCCAGCCGCGGTTCGCGCCTTGGGCGGAACCTTGACTGTGCTCGCATCCGTGCTCGGTCGCGCCGGCGTCATCCCGATGCGCGAGCTCGCCGACATCCTTGCCATCTATGCGACCATCACTTCGGAAAACGACCGCCCGCAGGGCCTGTTGATCGGCTGCTGGGCCAGCATCTTGCGTGAAGCGGCCGATCATTGCACGAAGGATGAGAAGGATACGGACGCCGTTTCTTCGCCTGGCGCCTGAGGAGAGTGCGGGCGGAGAGAGCGGGAACCCGGCTGTGGGGAGGGTTCCCGCTCAAATTGAAGGGCGGAAGCGGGCGGTCAGGCCGCGGCCCGCTTGATCATGCCTTGCGCCATCGAGGTCAGCGCCTCCGACATCCGGGCACCCAGGTTGGCATCGACGGGGGATTCGTAGATGGCCCGGCGCATGGCGTCGGCCCATTGTTCGGCCGTTTCCTGGTCGACCGCAATGCGGGCATGGGCGGACATGACGCAGACACCGGGATGCTCGGCGAACCAGTCTCGCGGGCCGCCGAGCCATGCATTGAGGAAACCGGAGAGCGAGGAGCGCATCGGCGCGAGGTCGCTGGCATGGAGGGCGCGCAGCCGTGCATATGCCGGTTCCTCGTCCATGAGATCGTAGAAGCGATCGACGATCGTGCGGACCACGTCCGCTCCGCCGATCAGGTCAAAAGGCGTCTTCGACGCTGCTTCCTGCGCTGCCGCCACGCTATCCTCCATCTATTTGGATCGCGGGCGCTCTTGGCGCGCGCGACACCATTGAAGCCGCTTGTAGAATGACCGGTCGATTGCGGATTTGACCGACGTCAAACCATGACTCGGACGTTCAGCGCGCAGGGGCGCGCACGCGACGCTCGCATTCCATCACAGCGTCCTGGAGCGCAGCGTCGAGGCGTACCGCGTTCAACGGCTTGACCAGCACGTCGATGACACCGCGCTGCATCGCGGCGACCGCCAGCCGCACCGGCGGCTTGCTGATCTGAAGAATAACCGCATTTCTCGATAGAAGAGCGGCATTTTGATCGAGGAC
Organism: Edaphosphingomonas fennica; assembly: GCF_003034225.1. Classification (GTDB taxonomy): domain Bacteria; phylum Pseudomonadota; class Alphaproteobacteria; order Sphingomonadales; family Sphingomonadaceae; genus Sphingomonas_E; species Sphingomonas_E fennica. The sequence goes on along the minus strand of NZ_PHHF01000085.1, from coordinate 57,889 downwards.
TTCGATCAACTGCAGTGCCAACCCGTCGCCGTCTAGGAGGATCACCGCCGACGCCCCGGGGGCCATCGATCCCAGCGCCGGAAGGTTATCAACGACGCCGCCCCATTGTATCCGGTGTCTGTCGATCGCCTCGACAAGGGCGAACTGGTCGGACGGACCTACTCCGATGACGGCGATCGACGGCGGCTTCTCGTCCGATGGAAGGGTTACCGGCATGGTCAGCGTCGGCGTCTCTGCGAAGGGGTCTCCTCCGCACGATGGCGGCGCTCTTCGCGGAAATGGTCATAGTCATCGAGCACCTTGCGCATCTGCTCGAGCGCGTGGCGCCGGGCCGCTTCGTCGGAGATCCGCTGCAGGTTGCGTTTGAGATGCACTGTGAAATCGGCGTAATCGTTCTGCCAATCGCGCGACACGCACCGCTGTCGGACGGGATCGCCAGTCGACAGTCTCTTCGCCGGACCGTTCGGCACGAGACTGTAGCGTTCGCCCAGCGCCGGCGCCCTGACGTCGGCAACGGCAACCAGCTTCTCGCTCGCTGCCTTGAGCGCCGCGATCGCGGGTTCCTCGCCGTGATCGAGAAAAAGCGTTCCCTTGATCGGCGTGCGCTTGCCGATCCAGGCGAGCAGATCGCTGCGATCGGCATGGGCCGAATAGCTGTCTATTGCGCGAATACGCGCGCGCACCGCTATGTCGCGGCCCGAGATGCGCACCCGCTCGGCGCCATCGCGGATGATCCGGCCGAGCGTTCCTACGGCCTGGTATCCGACGAAGAGGATCGTCGAATCCTGGCGGGCGAGGTTGTGGACGAGATGATGGCGGATACGCCCACCTTCGCACATGCCCGAAGCTGCAAGGATGATCGCGCCGGACGTGGTGTTGAGCCGCATCGATTCCAGCGAGTTCTCGACATAGTGGAATGCGGGCAGGCGGAACACCTCCCCCTCCCCCATCGCCGCAAGCTCATGATCATGCTTGGCGAAGACGCTGGTCGCGCGCGTCGCGAGAGGCGAGTCGATGAAGACCTGCCGCTCGGGAAGACGGCCGCTGTTCATGAGACTGGCGATGTCGAACAGCAGTTCCTGCGTCCGCTCGACCGCGAAGACCGGGATGACGAGATTGCCGCCGCGGCTCATTGCGTCGCGAATTTCCTGTTCGAGAAGAGCCTGTCGTTCGGCGATCGTCACATCTTCGCGGTCGCGGTCGCCATAGGTGCTCTCGCACACGACATAGTCGATGTCGGACGGGCCGTCGGGGGCGAGTTGGAACGTCTTCGGCGTCGGACCGAGATCGCCCGAGAAAAGGGTCGTGACGCCGCCAACCTCGAGTTCGACCGAGGCCGATCCCAAAATGTGGCCGGCGTTCCACAGCCGCGCCCGAAAGCCGGGAGCGGGCTCGAACCAGTCGCCCAGCTCGACGGGTTCAACCAGCGCGAGCGCAGCCTCGGCGTCCGCCATGGTGTAAAGAGGTTCGACCTTCGGCTCGTCCGCGCGGTCCTTGCGGTTGTTGCGGTGCGCGGCATCCTGTTCCTGGAGGCGGGCCGAGTCCGCGAGCATATAGCCGATCAGGTCCATCGTGGGCGATGTCGTGAAGATCGGAGCCTTAAGGCCCTCTGCCGCCAGGCGCGGCAAGAGGCCGCTATGATCGATATGGGCGTGGGTGAGGATGACCGCATCGATGGCCTCGGGCCGGAAATCGAACGGGTCGTGATTGCAGCGCTCGAGGCTCCGGGATCCCTGGAACATTCCGCAATCGATGAGAATCCGGTGCTTGCCCCATGCGACTTCCATACAGGAGCCGGTGACGGTCTGCGCTGCGCCATGAAAGATGAGCTCGGGTGCCTCCATCCAAATTCTCCAATTTTCGATATTTGATCCGGCTCGTCGCGGCGGGGCTATGAAAGTCGATGAGCCTCGCGCGCTTGCGTGAGGCGTACCACGGTGTCGCCAAGAACATGCTCGCGGAACGGCTTTTCCAGGACCTCGTCGAAACCGCTGGCAAGAGCGCGTTCCCGAAGATCGGCGGTCGGAAAGGCGGTGATCAGAACGGCGGGACCGGTCCAGCCTCGGGAGCGAAGGCGCGAGAGCACCTCGAGACCGTCGAGATCGTCCATGCTGTAGTCGGCGACGAAACAGCCCGCGCTGTCCGCAAGCGGGTCGGCGAGCAGAGCGGCCCCCGCGGAATAGGCCCGCACGTCGAAGCCCCGCGCACGCAGCAAGAGCTGTAGCGAGCGCCGGACACCAGCGTCATCTTCGACGAGAAGAAGTCGGGGACGATCCGGGGACGGAGTAGCGATATTTTCGCCTGCCATGATACACCATCAACTCCAGCGCGATTGCTGGTCGACGGGAAATGTCAGGAACGGCGCCGAAGGTCGCTACGTAATCGTCCTAGGGGTCAGGTGTTGAGCCCGGCGGCGAATGCGATGCGAAGGGCTTCGGAAAGACTGCGGACGTTGAGCTTCGTCATCAGGTTGGCGCGATGCACTTCGACGGTGCGGGGCGAAATGCCAAGATCGTAGGCGATCGTCTTGTTAGGCAGGCCGTGCGCGAGACCCTTGAGGACATCCTGCTCGCGGGCGGTAAGCCCTGCGACAAGCACGGCAGCCTCGGCGGATCGGCTGGCGCGGCCCTCGGTATCGTCCAGGCGGGCAAAGGCGGTCTCGATCGCAGAGATCAGCACCGCCTTTTCGAAAGGCTTCTCGATGAAGTCGACTGCGCCGGCTTTCATCGCCCGGACCGCGATCGAAATATCGCCATGGCCGGTCAGGACCACGACAGGCATCGCGACGCCGCGCTCGGCCAACGCCTGCTGGACCTCGAGGCCGTCCATTTCGGGCATGCGGACGTCGAGCAGAATGCAGCCCGGCTCCGCGTTCTTGACGTGCTTCAGAAACTCGACGCCCGATGTCCAGGTCTCGACCGCGAAGCCGGAGGTCTTGAGCATGAACCCGGCAGATCGGCGGATGGAATCTTCATCGTCGACTATATGAATTAAACGCTTATCGCCCATCCAACTTCTCCGGCTCCGCTCTTACCAAAGTGAAATGAAACTGTGTACCGCCACCTTTTCGCGGTTCCATCCATATCCTGCCGCCATTTGCTTCGACGATCGTTCGGCAGATCGAGAGCCCCAGCCCCATTCCTTCGCTTTTCGTGCTGATGAACGCGGTGAAAAGCTGCGCGGCCACCTCGGGCGCGACGCCAGGCCCAGTGTCCGCCACGGTCACCCTGACGAAACCAGGCTGGTCGGGTTCGGTACAGACTGTGAGGACGCGCTCCTCGGATGTGCTCATCGCTTCGACCGCGTTGCGGATGAGGTTCACCAGGACTTGCTGGATTTGAATCTTGTCGACGAGGACGTCCGCGACGTCATGGTCGATGTCGAAACGCGCTTCGATCGACTTCTCGTTTGCGCCCAAAAGGCCGAACGCGGCGGCTTCGTTGATCAGCAGCGGCAGCTTCTCGACCGTCTTCTCGACTTCGCCCCGGGCAACGAAGTCGCGAAGCCGGCGGACGATATGTCCGGCGCGCATGGCCTCGCCGACGGCATCCTGCAGCGCCTCGCGGATCATCGGCAGATCCTCCGGATCGGGCACAGCCAGAAGATCGCGGACGGCTTCGACATAGTTGGCGACGGCGGTGATCGGCTGGTTAAGTTCGTGCGCGAGCGTCGAGGCCATGGTCCCCATGGCGCTTACACGCGCGATGTGGATCAGTTCGGATTGAAGCTCCTCGAGTTGCTCCTGGGTCCGCTGGCGGTCGGTGATATCGCGGATGAAGCCGGTGAACAACCGCTGCCCCTCCCCTGTGGCCTCACCGACCGACAGCTCCATCGGAAAGGTCGTACCGTCCTTGCGCGCCGCGAAGACGACGCGGCCAATCCCGATGATGCGCTTTTCCCCGGTGCGCAGGTACCGGTCGAGATAGCCGTCATGGCGCTCGCGATCGGGAGAGGGCATGAGCATGCTGACATTCTTGCCGACGACGTCGGCCTGCGTGTAGCCGAAGAGCCGTTCGGCAGCGGCGCTGAACGACATCATGATGCCGCGTTCGTCGATCACGATCATCGCATCCGGGACGGTCGAGAGGATCGAGCGAAGGTGGTTCTCGCTGGTCCGCAGCGCCCCTTCGGCAGCGCGCTGGTCGGTTATGTCGCGCACGATAGTGGCGAAGCCGCGCAGCGCCCCGTCTTGACCGCGAAGCGACGTGATGGAGACGTGGGCGAGGAATTCGCTTCCGTCCTTTCGGACCCTCCAGTCGTCGAGCTCGACCTTGCCCTGGTCGCGCGCAGCCGCGAGGTCCGAAGCTGGCCGGCCCGCATCGATCGTGTCGGTAGGGTAGAAGAGACTGGCCGACTTGCCGACCATTTCCGCTTCGGTCCAGCCGATCAGGCGCTCGGCGCCATGGTTCCAGATCGTCACGCGGCCTTCCGGGTCCAGCATATAGATCGCGTAGTCCTCGGCCCCATCGATCAGGAGGTTCAGTTCCTCTGCGACGGCTGCGTCACCGCCAGCTTCGGGTGGGGATTGACGGACTAAGGTCTTGCGGCTGGCAAGAAGCCCGAGGGCGACAAGAAACGCGACGCCGCCCATCCACCCGCGCGGCGTCGCAATTTCGCCTTCGGAGGTGACGACGCCAAGGAACGTGATCGCCGCGACCGCGGCGAGGAATGGAAAGGCGAGCGGCAAGCGCAGGCCGATCAGGCCCGTGAGTGCGAGCGCGGCCAGAAATTGCAGCAACGGGTCGCTGAAAACCGGCGGAAGCAGGCGCAGCGCCAGGAAAATCGCGGTAAAGACTATCACCGCAAGCAGGACGGAACCTCGCATGCGGCCCAACGAGGCACCATGCGTGATGTCCGGCAAACCGGATTGGTTCTCTCCAGCTTCGCGGCGTGCTTTGAGGATGTGGCGTCTCCCTTTGCGATAGTGGGAGCGAGCCAGCATTCGAACTCGCCGTCCCCCGCTTGCGATAGTAGCAATCGGGGCGCGGGTCGGCCAAGAGATGTTATGGGATCGCTATGATTTAGCGCGCAAGCGGTGCCCGCCCGGCCGACCGTCACCCGGCGGAGGAGCGGGATTCCGGTGCCACGCGGACACCCGAACGATCACACGGCTTTGCTGAAGGCACCTTCCCCTTCGGCGCGGTGACCATCGAGGAGATAGGCGAGCGCCCGCGCGTAGGGCCGCCCATTCTCCGTCAGCGCGATTGTGTCCCCTTCCCGCGTCGCCAGCCCTCGCGTCAGGAAAACGCCGAGCGGCGGACCGATCACGGCGTTGAGGTCCGCTGGAAGGCTCACGGTCCCGTCGCATAGGATACGCTCGATCAGCCGCCCCCGGCGCTGGTCTTCCGGCCCGCGTAGCACGCCCCGGCGAATGGGCGCCCGGCCGTCGGATACCAGCATGCGATAGCGGCCGGCATTCTTCTCGTTCTGTGCAAGGAGGTCGGGGAAGCTGCTGATCGCGCTCGCCCCGAGACCGATCAGGACATCGCAATCATCGTCGGTGAACCCCTGGAAGTTTCGCCGGAGCCCTCCGGCACCGGCTGCGCGGGCAAGAGGATCGTCCGGCTTCGCATAGTGATCGAACCCAACTCGAACATATCCTGCCTCGAGCAGCAGCCGATCGGCCAGCATGGCCTGCTCGAAGCGCTCCCTGCTTCGAGGCAGCGCGTCGCCTTGAATGCGCCGCTGCCGGGGTATTGCTGCAGGCAGATGCGCGTAGCCGAACACTGAGAAACGGTCGGGTTGGAGCGTCAGCGCCATGTCGATCGTGTCAGCGAGATCCGCGCCCGACTGGTGGGGCAGCCCGTACATGAGATCGAAGCCCAGCGAGCCGACACCGGCACGGCGCAGAAGCTCCACGGCGCTCTCGATCATCTCGAGCGGTTGATGCCTGCCGATCGCCGACTGAACGTGCGGCGCCAGGGTCTGGACGCCAAGGCTTGCGCGCGCGATGCCCAGGCCGGCGATGGCATGCTCCCAGGCGGAGTCGAGTCCCCGAGGATCGAGCTCGAGCGAGAACAACGGACTGAACGCGCGAAAACGTGTCATCAGATGATCTGCGAGGCGAATGAACTGGAGTGCGGACAGGGCGTTCGGGCTACCGCCGCCAAAAGAGATGCGCGCAACTTCGACGCCTGGCGGAAGCGCCGCCGATACGAGGTCTGCCTCCGCGCACAGCGCGTCCAGATAGGCTTGGAGGCGCCCGGCCCGCCCCGCCGCGCCGGTGTTGCAGCCGCAGTACCAGCATATCTCCCGGCAGTAGGGAATATGGACGTAGAGCGAGACTGGCTGTCGTGGATCGACGGCCGCGAGCTGGCGGAGATAGGGCTCCTCAGCCATACCTTCAGCGAATTCAGCCGCCGTGGGATAGCTCGTATATCGCGGGACGGCGCGGTCGAGGAGATCGGGGAAATAGGGCCACATGCCGCGGATATGGCCCCTCTTCCCGGCGCTTGCCTTGATGGCAATCAAATCGGGACGCGCGGGCAATAGGGTAGCGCCCGAATTGACATCCTGTGGCCGGGCCAATCATTGCAGACCGCAGTAACCAAAGCGCGTGAGGGCGCAGGAGCAAGTCACGACGCATGACGCTGTTCGACGATATGATCTTCCGCGGGCTGGCAGCCGCGCTCGCCGTCGGGATACTGATCGGGATCGAACGCGGGTGGCGCCAGCGCGATGCCGCCGATGGCAGCCGCGTGAGCGGGCTGAGGACATTCGCGCTGCTCGGACTGGCCGGCGGGATCGCCGGCTATCTTCCCGACATCGTCGCCGCCGTCATGGCCCTTGCGATCCTCGCCAGCCTGGTGATCGGCTATCGCAACGCGCTGCTGCGGGAAGCCAGCCTGTCGGTGACGAATACGCTGGTCGGAGTCGTGACCTTTGCGCTCGGGATGCTGGCAACCAGGGGCATGGTGACGGAGGCGCTGGCGGCAGCGGCCGTGACGACGCTCATCCTCACGATGCGCAGTCAGGCCCACGCGATGCTGAAGGGCATGTCGCAGCAAGAGGTCGAGTCGATCGCCCGGTTCGCGCTCGTCGCCCTGGTCGTCCTGCCGCTCCTCCCCGATGGCCACTTTGGCCCCTTTGGGGCTTGGAACCCTCGGCAAATCTGGCTGGTGGTGGTCATCGTCCTCGGCCTGTCCTTTGTCGGCTATGTCGCCTCACGCCGTCTGGGATCGGCGAGAGGGATCATGATTACCGCGCTGTGCGGTGCGCTCGTCTCATCCACGGCGGTGACCGCAAGCTATGCGCGGCGTCTCAAGCAGAATGACGGCCCCGAGGGCGCCTTGGTGGCCGGTATTGCGCTCGCGTCGCTGGTGATGTTCGTGCGCGTTCAGGTACTGGCGACGGCGTTGGTGCCTCATGCCGCGGTCTCGCTGGCGATCGCGATGGTGCCGGCATTCATGGTCGGCGGTCTGACGACATTGCTGGCTCTACGCCATCGCCGCGACGAAGCGAACGCCGGCGACATCAGCCTCGGAAACCCGCTCGATTTTCGTCCGGCCTTGATCCTTGCCGGTCTGGTAGCGGCTATGGCGGTCGCGGCGCGCTGGGCGATGCGGCAATATGGCGATCAGGGCATCGTCGTGGTGCTCGGCCTGACAGGGATGATGGACGTCGATGCGGCCGTGCTGACCCTGTCGGGCATGCCCGAAAACACGCTCGATGGCACCGCAGCGGGACTTGTCCTGGCCGTTCCGGTCCTCGCGAACACAGCGTTCAAAGCTGTGCTCGCCCTGGTCCTGGCCGGCCCGCAGCACAAGGGATGGAAGGCCGCGGCTCCTCTCGTGGGCTCGGTGGTCGCCTCGGCAGTCGGCATCGCCGGCGTCCTGGCCGTGCGGTGATCACAGCGTGCCGGGAATTTCGGTCGGAGAGACGTCGGGCTGATCGAAATCGGGTTGATCTGGCAGGATTTCAGGGCCGCCCGGCTGCGGACGTTCTCCCGGATCAGCTGGCGCTGGTCTCTCGGGTGGGGATTGCGGTCGGACGATGTCTGGCTCCGGAGCGCCGGGTTGGGTCGCCATTGCATGCTCCTGCTTTTCGGGTTGAGGGTGCCGGACCGTCCACTGCCGCGCGGACACGGCCGGCTGTTGGGCGCCCCGCCGTCCTCGCGCCCTGGACCGAGTTCGGTCCGAGACGGGAGGGAATCCCGGGTTGGCCGCTTGGCTTCTCGCGCCGAGAAAGAGTGTGACCGGCAAAGCGAGCGCGGCGACGGTGCCGCTCCCCTCGCGGCTGCGGATCAGCAGCCGCCCGTGAGCGGCTTCCGCGAAACGGCGCACCCGCCGAAGCCCCGAGCCGTTCGCGCCGGCCTTCGTCTCGCCCGCCAGGATGGCGTCGAGCCTGGCCCGGCTTGCACCGACGCCGGTGTCTGCGACCAGAATCCAGACACGCCGGCCGATCCGCTTGGTTCGGACATGGATGGTCCCGCCTGCCCGAACGGCCGTCCGGGCATTGGCCACAAGCTCCAGGATGGCGGCGTCGAGGGAGGCAGAATCGAGTTTGACCGGCGAGCGCGAGGTTGAAATGTCGAGGTAGATATCCAGCCCTGGCGCCGCCTGCGCGGCAAGAAGCCCTTCCAGTTTTCCCAGATGTTCATTGAGGTCGAACGGCTTGAGCATGGGATTGGCATCCTTGGCGAGGAGGGCTGTCGTCAAATGTCCGCCACGTCGCGCAGCATCCGAGATCGCATCGAGGATGAGCGATCGCTTTTCGGGAGGCAGCCGACCCTCAAGAAGGTGGCTTGCCGACGCGACGATTCCAAAGAGGTTGCGCAAATCATGAATGTTTTCGCGGCTCGAGATCTGCGTTGCGGCGTCCAGCATGAGGCCCCTCCTCTCTTGCTTGAATCGCGCGCGAACAGTTGGAGGTGAATTCGGGAAGTTACGTAACTCTATCCTCAGCGACGGTCCTAGTAGACTTCCTGATGGAGCCGAACGGCGCGCCACCGTAATCTCGCCGTGACCCGAGGGTCGACGGAGCGCGACATGACGGCATCGACCATCCCGATGGATCCAAGCTATTCCCAGGCCGATGCCGTCGCCTATCTGGAGGCACCGGGGACGCTCTGCCCGGGCGAAGGAGCGCGCCGCATCGATACTCATGCAGCCTATGTTTTCCTTGCCGGCGATCGCGCCTGGAAGATGAAGCGCGCCGTTCGCTTCCCCTATCTCGATTTTTCGGACGTGGGCCAGCGCCATGCGGCGCTGGCGGCCGAACTCGAACTCAATCGCCGGAGCGCGCCTGAGCTCTACCTGGCGGTCCATCCGCTGTGCCGTACCGGGTCTGGCGCGTTTCGGATCGGCGAGGGCGGTGAGGTTGTCGACTGGCTGCTTGAAATGCGCCGCTTCCCCGACGACGCGCTCCTCGAGCATGTGGTCGAGCGCGGAGGGCTCGACGATGCACTCGTTCTGAAGCTCGCGGACACGATTGCCGCCTTCCACGAGACTGCGCCGCCGTCAGTCGGGCAAGCTGGACACACGGTGATCGAGGCGGTGATCCAGGGCAACCGCGAGAGCCTGGCGCGGTATCCGGAGCTTTTTGCCGCAGAAGAGAGAGATCGCCTCGTCGATCGGCAGTTGCTACTTGGCGGGCAATGGTCGGCCCTGCTGGACGCTCGCAGCGAAAGGGGCCGGGTGAGGCACGGCCACGGCGACCTTCACCTCGCCAACATTGCGGTCATCGGCGACGAGCCGGTCCTGTTCGATTGCCTTGAATTCAGCGAGGCACTGGCCACCACCGATGTGCTCTACGATCTCGCCTTCCTGCTGATGGATTTGTGGGAGCGCGGGCTACGGCGCCAGGCCAATGGCCTTTTCAACCGCTATCTGGATATGTCGCCTGGCGACGAGGACGGACTGCCTCTCTTGCCGCTCTTTCTCTCCATTCGCGCGACGATCCGGGCGCACGCGCTCGCCGCCCAAGGCAAGGCCTCTGACAACCCTCAGCCGCTCGTGGCGCGTGCGCAGGCCTATTTCTCGCTGGCGATCGGCCTCCTCGACGCACCCCCACCGCGTCTGGTCGCGATCGGCGGTCTTTCCGGCACGGGAAAATCCACCATCGCGCGGATCGTCGGCGGTGAGCTCGGACGCGCGCCTGGCGCGCGCATCGTCCGGTCGGATGTCTTGCGCAAGCGAATGGCCGGGCTGAAGCCCGAGGATCCGCTCGGCAAGGGCGCCTACACCAAGGAGGCCAGCGACGGTGTGTACCGGGAGATGGGCATGCTCGCGGCACGCGCGCTTGAGGCCGGACATTCGGCGATCGCTGACGCCGTATTCGCCGACCGCGCGGAACGCGACGCGATCGAAGGGACGGCCAGGGACCTGGACGCCTCATTTGCGGGCATATGGCTCGAGGCGCCCCCGGCAACGCTTCAGGCGAGGATCGAGGGCCGAAAGAACGACGCTTCAGATGCGGACCTCGCCGTCGCCCGTCTGCAGGAGCGTTACGATATCGGAGAGCTTGGAACCTGGCACCGTGTGACCGCGGCTGGCCCACGCGAAGACGTCGCGCAGAACGTCCGGGCGCTTCTTCGTGAATAAGGCGCTCCAGGCGGTCTGGGTACCGTCGCCGACACACCAGAGTTTCATGGAAAGGATGGGTGCAGGCAAACCCTCTGCAAGATGACAAGCGGCGCGCGCGAAGGCGCCTACTCCGTCGTCCGACCGTCGAAATGCTCGTGGTGCGTCTCGGCGTCGGCCTTGGTGCGGTGGACGGTTCCGTCGACATGTTCGGGAGGGCCGTAGATCGTATAGAGCTTGAGCGGCGCGTCCCCGGTATTGATCACATTGTGCAGAGCACCAGCCGGGACGATGATCCCGTCATTATCGGCGATCGGGGTCTTTTCGCCGTCGATCAGGACTTCCCCGGCCCCGCTCTCGACGCGGAAGAACTGGTCGCGGTCGTCGTGGGTCTCGAGGCCGATTTCCTCGCCGGGCTTCAGGGACATGACGACGAGCTGAAGGTTGCGGCCCGTGTACAGGACACGCCGGAAGTCGCCATTGTCCGTGGTCAGATCCTCGATATCCGCGACAAACCCTCGCATGGATTTTCCTTTCGCAAATGCGTCAATCGATGCCGTCGGGCGGTTTCGGATCGAGCCCGCCCCTGCACCACACAATTTCGCGCGGCAGCCGGGAAAAGTCTGTCCGGGATGCTACGTAGACGCCTGTCGCCGCGGTCCCGCTGCGTGAGGCCGGCTTGGCAATCGATGCGATCATCTTACCGATCGCGCTTCCTTCCGCAAAATTACGAATGGGGGCGACCGTAAGATTCCCCGAAGGTTGCACGGCGACGACAAAGGACGAGGACATGACCGCCTTCCTAATCAGAACCGCTGCTGCGCCCGTGCGTCGCGCCAGCCAGCCGCAGCTCCGCATGATGGTCGGGCTGGCGCTTCTGTCGCTGATACTCGGCGTGCAGGCGATCTGGTCGCTCGCTGTCCGTTGACCCCTGCGGTGCCCTGCCCCTTTGGGTGGACATGAGACGGCGTTCGGCATAGGTTGCCGACGCCGTTCCAATCTTGATCGTGAGGTTCGGCCCGCTGTCGCGCGGGAAACATAGGCTCTCGACTTCGGTCGGGCGGCCTGCGGAATATAATACCTTCGGGAAATACGCGGGGCGCGTTTTTTCCTTATGTTTGCGCGCGATCAACCGTCCCGACTGGCGGCGGGGGAAACACAAGGTGTGTCGTGTGCGCTGTCTGCCGTCCGAATTTTGAGCATTATCTCGTCGCTCGCCGGCTCGGCCACGGCAAAGCCGATGCATCCATGCTGCCTGTGGAGCTCGCTGACGCGGCAGTGGCGAGGAATGTGTGACGGAGCGGCGGATCGCTTATATCGTCGATGACGAAGACTCTATCCGACGCTCGATCAGTTTCATGCTCAAAACGTCCGGCTACCGGGTCGCGACGTTCGCAACAGGTGCGGCCTTTCTGAAAGAGGTCAAGCATCTCGAGCCAGGCTGCGTCCTTCTCGACATAAGGATGCCCGACATCGACGGGCTGCAGGTTCAGGAGGTCATGATTGAGCGCGGCATCGCGATGCCGATCGTCTTCCTGACAGGACATGGCGATGTCGCGACCGCGGTGAAGGTCATGAAGCTGGGCGCGGTCGAGCTCATCGAAAAGCCGTTCGAAAAAGAGGCCGTACTTGGCGCCCTCGACCAGGCATTCGCGCGCCTGGGCGAACAGCGGCTGCGAGATCTTCGCGCGCAAGAGGCAAGACTGCTCGTCGCGGGTCTATCCACGCGCGAGCGCCAGGTCCTGCGTGGGCTGGTGCAGGGGTTGGCGAACAAGGCCATTGGCCTCGAACTCGGTATATCGCCGCGCACGGTCGAAGTGCATCGCGCGAACCTCATGGTCAAATTCGGCGTTCATACCCTCTCGGAGGCGCTCAGGATCGCCTTCGCCGCTGAACTGGACCGACCCGAGACATGAGACGTTCCTGAGCGATGCTCAGTCTGCCGCGATGGCCTTGAGGCTGTCGGGCTCCTCGACAACCAGCCGTCGTCCGCCGGGCAGCGAGACCACCCCCTTGTCCCGGAGCGCGGTGATCGACCGGCTCACGGTCTCGATGACCAGGCCGAGAAGATCGGCCATCTGCTGCCGCGACAGGGGAAGCATGACCGTTCGGTCCGGTCCGGACGGGCAACGGTCCCACATGTCCAGCAAAAGGCTTGCGACGCGCGCGCTCGCCGATTTGCGGGCGAGGAGAACCATCCACTGGCGTGCCCTGTCCAGATCGTCGAGCGTGCGCCGCAAGAGCGCTTGTCCAAGCTGCGGATGGGTTTCGGCAAAAGCATCGAAGGCCCGCCGGGGAAAGACGCAAATGGTGGAATCGACCAGCGCGGTCACACTGTGGCCGGCATTGGCGCCGAACGGCCTGCCGATGAAGTCGGATGGATAGGCGAGACCGACGATCTGCTCGGTCCCGTTGGCGCTGATGATCGACAGTTTGAGCAGGCCTTCGATCACATTGCCGACCACGAGCGATTCATCGCCCTCCCACACGACCGTCTGCCCGCGTGACACTTCGATACGCCGGCCGAGCCGATGGATCGTCTCGAGCTCGTCGGGGGTCTCGAGGGCCCCGCAAAGGGCATCGATGCGGACCGGGCACGCGGCACAGCCGTGGATCGCGGGATCCTGACAGGTCTGGGCGGGCGCGAGAGCAAGCGCGGTCATGAGCGAACGGCCTGAAGCGGCACCAAGCTCGTGGCGGGTTCAAGGGTTCTTGTCGGCATGAACCGGGGGTAGCTTCGGCTCATGCGGCTCGACATTGGGAACTATACGTAACGAGCCGCTGCTGTGCGGCGACCGCGAAGATCAGGCGATGTCGATCTCGTTCCGGACGTCGGTCACGCCGGGGGCAGCCCAGGCCGTTGCCGCCGCGACCTGCCGATCATGCGGCGTGTGAACCGTCCCGCTCAGGAACACCGTCCCCTCATCGACGCGAACGTCGATCGTCTTGGGATCGAAGAACCAGGAGCGATGCAGCGCATGCATGATGTCGTCGCTGATATGACCGGCGTCGATCTGCTTCTTGATGGCGATTTCATTGGAAATGCCCGTAACCCCGTAGAGCCGCTGCAGCGCCTGCTCTGCATTTTCGCGCTGATAGTGCCAGTCGACATGGCCTCCGAGTGTGACCCATCCATCCTCGACGGTCAGATGGATCGTCCCGTCGGGAATGGTCACGTCCCAGGCCAGACGTTCGAGCGCTGCGGCGGCGATGTCCTCGTCGGTGCGTTGATCATCGGCCGGCAGGCGAACCTCGACGTCGTTCGCGACCGCGTGAACACCTTTGACCCTATGGACGGCGACTTCGGCCGCATGCTTTTGGGCATAGGTGTCGACGTGCCCCGTGAGCGTCACGACGTCGTCATGGACAATCACACCAAGATGCGCCGCTTCCAGCCGAGGCTCCCAGCGCAGTTCATCCAGCACGGCCTCTTGCAGATCGAGATCATCGGACATGAGGTTCCTCCTGCCCGAAAGACCTACGCGGCCGATGTGACAATATCATGAGAAGCCGTCTGCCTCCGCGCATTACAGCGGCGCGGGAGCGCTCCAGTTTGGCCGCGTCGGCAGGTTGCCGTTCGGACGCCTGTTGAGGTCGATCTGGTGGCCCTCCAACTCGGTGAAGGTCATCAGCTGCGCGACGACCTCGTAGGTGGTGGATGACCCGAAGAAGTCCTTCGGCCCATGCCAGCGCTGCCCTTCGACGATCTTCATTCGATAGGTTCCGGGCGGGACGACCGTCGTCGTCTGCTCGTTCTTGCGAACATAGAGCGAAAGGATATGCCGCCCGCTTTCCGGTTCAAAGAGCTGGACGACCGCATTGGCATTTGACGTCGTCACGGTCAGGCGGGCGGTGGCGCTCTTTGGTCTGACCCCAGGGCCTATGGTGACGCTGCCGCTCTCGGGGAACGCAAGGCCCGGCCGGGTATCGGGCAGCCAGCCTTCGCGCTTGAGCGAATAATAGGCGGGGATCGCGATCAGCAGCAGGCTCAACGCGAAAGGCAACCAGCGTAGGAGGCTGCCCCGGCCACGCCGGGCCCCTCGAAACCTGCCCTTCTGATAGTCGAAGCCCCGGTTGACAGGATCGAACCAAGCGCCTTCGACGCGCCCGGCACGATCGCTCCACTTCGTGGCCCCGGAGCGCGCGCGGTAGCGCTCGCGCATGTAGTCGCGATCGTCGAGCCCCATAGCGAACTATCCCTGGTACGCGGCGTCGGCCGCGTTTTCGCGAAGAACGCCAACGACGCCGAGCACGTGCTGGACCGTCGGTCTTGCGCCTGCCGGTATCCGCAGGGTCAGATAGCCCGCCTGCGCCGTCATCGCATCGCGCAACCGATCCTTGTCGGCATCATGCGAGCGGTCGTCGATCTCGATCAATGCGACCACTCTACCCGTTGTGGGATCCTCGATCACGAAGTCGACGATCTTACGGGCGAAGGGATTCCAGTCCGCCGGCGTGACCCTTCGGCCAGGCACGGCAGGCACTTTGAGGAGTGCGCCCATCGCGACCTGCGCGTGAATGCGGTACATCGGCAGCACGTGCTCGAGCGCGGCCAGCATAGCCTGCTCGCGCTGTGTCATGAACGGCCGTGCCACGGGCTCCAGGGGCTTATGCGGCCCGAAGCCCCGGGACATCTTCGACCAGCCAAGCGCCACGATGACGGCCACGAACAGGAGCGAGGCCAGAAATTCGGAAGTGCTCATTGTTGCCTCCCTTCAACCCCAGCCGTCCCGGCGGCCCTCGCCATTGTCGCGAAGGTTGCGGCCATCGACGGCCGATCGGCGGATATTGAGCTGCACCTCGTCGCCCTTGCGCGTGATCTGGACATCGCGCGGATCGAGATTGTTGCGGCGGGCATAGTCATCCGCCGCCTTTTCACTGCCGAACTTTCCGGCTTCTTCAAATTCCCAACCCATCGTTCGTCTCCTTCTCCTTGCCACGGGCACTCCGCCGGCGGCTTTCCAGTTCACAGGTCGAGGCCCAGGCTGCGCTCCGGCAGCGGCGGCAGCGGGTCACCGCGATCGGGCTTCAGATCCGGCGGCGGCTTCGGGTCCCTGGCGGTTGGCGCGGGCGCAGCGCTGTCCGGCAATGGCGGCAAGTCGGTCGGAAGCGGCGGAAGGTCCGAGAGATCGACCCCGTCGATCGGACCGGGGTCGAACTTCTCGCGGGGCTGAGCCCCGGGCCCTTTCTTGCCGTCGATGTCGAGCCGGCCCAGCGTTTCGAGCGCGGATGTCTTGTTGCCGGGATTCATGTCGAGCTGGCGCTCGAGCTTCTCCCGGTCGTCGACGATCATGGTGAGCTCATCGCGCACGCGGGTGACGCCGACGTTGAACAGCCGCTGGTTCGACAGATTCCGTTCATGCGCCGACATGACCGTGATCGCCTTGTCGGTGGTGATGCCCTGCGCCATGTGCATGTTGAGGCTGTAGGCAAGGTCGAGTCTGGACAGCATGGGATCACCGAGCCCTAGCGTCAGGACCCCCTTGTCTGCAGTCTCGACCCTGACCCCGTCGGTATCGCCGCCGATGATCCGCGCGAGCGCGGCATTGTGGAGGCCGCGCTCCTTGTCGTTGGCGGTCCAGCGGATGCGGTCGCCTTCGCGCAGCTGAAGGTCCTTCTTCTCGGAGAGCTGCAGCCGATCGCGCTGTTCCGTCGGCGAGAGCTTTTGCGGATCGAACCGAATCTTGCGTCGGCCGTCCGACAATTCGATCTTGCCGTTGGAGTGGACCTTCAGGACATCGTAGCGTCCGCCCGCCAGGCCGATGTCCTGCGCCCCGCCCCGACCCACTTCGAGCGTCTGGCCCGCCCGGTAGGTCGAAGCGTAGCGCAGCTCTTCGCGGGTGGTGTTGACCCGCTCATAGACAGTGAGATGGATGGCGACGCCCTTGACGCTGCCCTCGGCGATGAGCCCATCCTGTATCGCCGAATTGATGATGGCGCGTGCGTCCCGGCCCGAGGCGAAGACGGCGGTCTGCTCGCGCTCGGCTGGGTCCAGCGCCAGCCACATGTCGGCCGCGGCGGCGGCAGGCTCGGACGCCTCGACGACATGGTCCCCCAGCACCTTCATCGCCGCACCGGCCTTGCCGATATTGGCGAGCGCGGCGACCGTGCGCAGCTGATCGGTGCGCTGGCGGATATTCTGGTCCATGCGTGCCATGGTGCCGCCGCCCGCCTGAATCATGGCGAAGGCCTTCCCGGCGTCGATCGAGGAGAGCTGCTGGCGATCGCCGACCAGGACGAGCTTGTCGACGCCCAGCGCGGCGCTGATCTGGTGGAGCTTGAGCATGTCGTTCGACGACACCATCGAGGTTTCGTCGACGACCAGCATGGTGCCGCCGAGCTTTTCGCGTGCGGTATCGAAGCGCTGGGTCCCGCGCTCTTCGATGAACCGCTCGTTCTCGAGCACGAACGAAGCGATCGTCTGCGCCTTGATGCCGGCCCCTTCGCCGAGGTCCGCGACCATCTTGTTCTGGAACGCGAGGCCCGTGATCGTCCGGCCCTCCGCCTCGGCAACACGCGAGACCGCCTGGAGCATGGTCGACTTGCCGGCACCCGCGACGCCCTGGATCGAGACCGTGCGGTCGGCGGACGACAGGATCACCGTCGCGGCGGCGAGTTGCCCCGGATTGAGGGGAAGTGCGGCGGCATCCTGCAAACGCTGGGGAGCATCGGCTGGCGCGATTATCGGCTCCGCCCTCCCCTTTCCTTCCTCGACGGCCCCGAGGATCTTCTCCTCGGTCCGCAGAGCTTCCTGGGTGGTGACCATGCGGCCGGTCCGGTCCGCGGCGGTCGCGATGCCCGGTATGAGCTGACGGTTCTCGACCAGCCGGTCGATCCGCTTCTCGATCATGTCGACGGTGACGCCCTTGAGGCCAAGATCAAGCGCGGTCTTGCTAAGGAGAGCGACGGGCCAGGCGGCTTCGCGTTCGGAAAGAATGCGCACGGCCGATGCGACCGCGAGCTGAGCGCGCGCCTCTCCCGGAGATTTGACGGCGCGGGCCAGCGCATTGTCGACCAGCGGATCGCGTGGACGCATCAGGCTTCCTAGGCGATCGCGCGCGCCTTCGATGGCATCCGCAATCGCCCGGTAACCGCGCTCCAGCGTGCCTTCTGGCTGCATCATCCCGGCGCGTGCCTCGGCCGCCGCCATCAGATCCTTGCCGTTGAAGCCGAGCGCGGCCGCCCGGTCGATCCAGTCCTGCTTGAGCGCGGCGCGATCCTCGACATCGAGCTTGGGATCGCGCGAACGCTTGGTGATCTCGCGCAGGCCTTCGGGCGACTTGATGCCGAGCTGGGTCGCCCGGTCGAGGATCTCCTCGCGTCGCTGACTATACTCCTCGACCACCGCCTTGGGCACGCCAGCGATCTCGAATGTGCCGTGCTTGCCCTTGAGGTCGAGCTGGTAGCCGATCTGTTCGAGGCCCGCGCGCAGGAAGGCATGGTAGATCGAACCGATGATGCTGTTGTGGCTCCAGATCTTGTCCGCGTGGAGCGCCTGCCATTTGCCATCGGGCATCCGGGTGAGATTGGCGATGACGGCATGGATGTGGGCCTGCGGATCGAGGGCGCGGCTGGTGTCGTGCTGGAAAAGCGCGTAGACGAGGTTGCCGGTCTGGACCGGAACCTTCCGCCCCTCGACGTCGCGGCGGCCCTCGGCGAGGTTCTTTTCGACCCAGGCCATGGTCTTCTGGACGGCCGCCATATTGGCAGCGAGCACGCGCTTGTCGCCGGCGACATAGGCCATGACGGAGGCCGATTTCGGCATCGAGAAAGTAAGGTCGTAGCCGGCGCGCCGGTTCTCGACCTGAGCCACCGCCTCGCCGCTGGGAAGGATGCCGTTGAGCACGCCTTCGAAGGCGTCCTTGGAGACCTCGCCGGAGAGGCCGATCGCATCGGCCCCCTCCCCGCCCCAGGCGCTGATCTCGGACGAGCCCTCGACGGTGTAATAGTCGTCCTTCGCGAAATAGTTCGCGGCACCGGAAGCGGAGCGGACGCCGGCGACGGAGAGCATCAGATGCCCATGTCCATGCCATCATGGTCGCGGCCCGATGAGAAGTCCTGGCGCAGTTCGGCGAGTGTCTGGTCCTCGACCTGCGGTGCAGTGGCACCGTGCCGGTGGCCATCGCGCCGATCGTCACGATCGCGCGTGGCGACGGGCTGTTCCTCGCCGCCGGAGCGCGTTGCTGCCGCCTTGTCCGCGGCATGGGTGGCAGGCGTTGCCTGTTCGTCGCGATCGTCGGCGCGTTGGGCTGCGCGCCGAGCGGCATCGTCCTCCTCCTCCTCGACCTCGGCCGACAGGATCCTCGCTGCCAGATCACGCGCAAGATTGGTGGTCTCGGACACCTCTCCGATCACCTGCCCCGCGCCGTCACGCCCGCCGGCCTCCCCTGCCCCATCCTCCTCGAACGCTTCCTCTCCGCGCTTCGACCGAACGGGCTGAATATCGGGTCTTGGTACAAAGCCCTGGGCGAGCTGGGGATAGTCCTTCCACTCGAGCA
Source organism: Edaphosphingomonas fennica (assembly GCF_003034225.1). GTDB lineage: Bacteria > Pseudomonadota > Alphaproteobacteria > Sphingomonadales > Sphingomonadaceae > Sphingomonas_E > Sphingomonas_E fennica. The sequence goes on along the minus strand of NZ_PHHF01000085.1, from coordinate 38,871 downwards.
GAATGCGCGCGGCGGGAAAGCCGTCGGGGAATTTCACGAAGCCGTGCATCGAGGGCAGGTTGGTGATGTCGTCGGCGATGACGAGCGGCTCGACCTGCTTGCGCGGGGTGAGCGTCGAGGCGTCGCGGGTGTTGTTGTAGCCGTAGCTATAGGCCTCATCCATCTGGCGGACCTCGCGGTTGCCGATGTAGCGCGCGCATTGCTCTGCCGTGTCGAGATCGGCGGTCGCCAGAATAAGCTTGGAGCGCGCGAGCGAGGCGAGATTGCGCGCGCCCTGTTCGCCGTAGACTTCGACCAGTTTTTCGAAGCTGTGGATGCCGAGGATCATCGCGCCGCCGAAGGCGCGGGCGGTCTGCAGGCCGTTTTCGATCGCGGGCAACCGGTGGAGCGCACCGAGCTCGTCGAACATGAACCAGGTGCGCAAGGACCGCGTGCGCGGCAGCGTCATCAGGCGGTTGATGGCGAGGTCCATCCAGAGCGTCAGGAGCGCCCGGTTCATCGGCAAGTCGACGTAGCTCGACGTCACGAAGAGGATCGAGCCGGGCTTCTTGTCGCGGGTGATCCAGTCACGGATCGAGAAGGGCTCCCCGTCATCGGGGAGGAAGCGCAGGACCTGTGCATTGGTGTTGAAGACGGCGCGGATCGATTCCGCCATGCGCGCCGCTTCCGGCGCGGTGAGCGGGTCGGCGATGGTGTTCGCGAGGAAGCGGTGGACCCGCTTGAGGTCCGCGGTCATCAGGTTCTCGGACAGAGCGAGATTGCTGGTCTGACCCCGTTCCTGAAGCCGCACGCACATTTCGATGAACAGGGTGCGCGCGGCGAGCGCCCAGAAGGGTTCGGACGAGCCCCCGTCCGACGGGATCAGCGCCGCTGCCGCGGCGGTGAACTCGCTGTGCGTGCGGCAGTCGTTGAAGATCGACCAGGCGGGGCAACGCGCGTCCATCGGGTTGAGGATGGTGTCGCGCGAGGGATCGTAGAAGGCTTCGACATAGGCGCCGGTCAGGTCGAAGATGACAGCCGTGTCCTGGCGTTCGCGCATCTGGGTGACGAGGCTTCTCAGTTCGGTCGTCTTGCCCGAGCCGGTGGTGCCGATGAGCATCGCATGCGACTGCTCGGTGCGATGCGGAAAGGGGATGCCGGCGAGCGTATAGGGATGATGAATGCCGGCTTCCTTGCGCGCGCGAAACGGCATGGCCAGTACTTGCCGCGACGACATGCCGGGGAAAAGATCGGCGGCTTCCTCCTCGAACTTGATCCGGTTGTGCTCGTTGATTTCCGCGAGCAGAACGCCGCGATCGACGAGCATGGCGCCGCGTTCATGGCGTTCCTGAAGGATCGAACGGCCGCGCCGGTGGGAGATGTCGACGAACCAGATGGCCGCCGGAATGGTGATGAAGATCGAGACCAGAAAGGCGCCGAGCAGGCCCCGCATCGCGACGGCCCAGGCCTTGATAACCTCGGGGATATAGGGGACCGCTTTCATCACGGTCCGCAAGAGCTCGCCATTGGGCAGCGTGACGTTGACGCGCTTGTTCGGATTGAGGTCGACCCAGTTCCAGATGGTCGCATAGAGCTTCATGCAGACGAGCTGGAAACCATGCTCGTCGAGCTTGATCGACATGATGATGAACCAGGCCCCCATGAAGGCGAAGAACCAGAGGATGAAAGGCAGCTTCGCGCCCGAGAACCACATCATCATCTCGTGGGTGAGGAGCTGGCTGCCGCGGGTGAAATTGCCGGCGTTGCGCTGGACGCGGCCACGCGCGGAATGATGGGTGAGCGGGACCGGGCGCCCGTCCGTGCGGATGTCCTCACGCGCCATGATATTGCTCCAGGCGCTTGTCGGTTTCGGCGATGATGCGGTCGCGATATTCGGGAAATTGCTCGCGGATGATGATGTCGAGCGCGAGCTGCTGGAACTCGCTGATGCGCGCGATCCGGCGCTGGCTTGCGCTGATCAGATTGGAGGAGGCGAGAAAGCTCTGAACCGCGGTTCGGATGACATCGGACGGCTTGCATCCGCGCTCCGCCGCGATCGCCGCGAGCCCGTTATAGTGCGCAAGGTCGAGTCTGACCGTGCAGTGCCTTGTGGGGGTTTTCAATGTCAGCCTCCTAGCAGGGAGGCTGGTGGGGTCTCAGAAACCGACCATCTCTATACCGGAGCGAGAGGCCGGGAGCAACTCGAAGCTGGGGGACCAATCAGCCGTGTTCATCGTGGGACGGCCAAGGCATTGGTATTTCGTCCTTTTAGATGGCCCAAATATCTGTCCCACATTGTCCCACAGATACGTTTCCTCGTAACGTGCTGATTTCCGTTAGGATTCCAATGCACCGAGGTGCGTTCGGTGTGCTTCTCTGCACCAGGGCTGTTCCAGTCCCCGGGGCGTCTCGTGACGCGGTCGATGTGAAGGGAAAGCGCTTCCGGCGAGGCGCCAGGCCGTCCTTCGGACGGAACCGTTGCGCAGCGGTCGGACGGATGCGCGGGAACCGGGACCGGGATACCTGCCGTCCAAGTTGCGCTTCCGGTGGCGTGGACCTGCGCCTATAAGGAACGGGTTCATAGCCCGATCAGCGTGAACCAAGAGGCCCTTCATGGCACGCACATTGGAACAGGAAAGAGCAGCGATCGTAGAGGATGAGCGCAAACTCGAGGAACGACGGCAACGGCTCGAGGAAAAGGAGCGCGAGGCCGCGGTGCAGGCGGTCGAAAAGGCTGGCCTGCTCAAGCTCGACGCGAAGCGGTTGAGCGCCCTTCTGACGCGCATTCGCAGTCTCGGCATCGACGAAGTGGAAAAGCGCCTGACGGCGTGATCAGACCCCGCCGCGAGCCTGCTCGCGGCACGGGCAAGGGGGGCTCGATGCCCCTCTTGCCCGTATCACCCTCGCAACAAAAAAAGGGAGAGGCGGCGCGCGCCCCTCCCCTGATCGGGTGTCAATATTCGTCGAGCATCCCGCCCTGCGCGGTGTAGACGATCTGGTCGATCATCGTGGTCGACAGCGCGCCGTAGTCGCCTTCATCGATGGCGAGATACCCAAGCTCCGCATCCTGGATGACGTGCTGGTCGAAGTAGCTGTGAAGCGCCCGGCGCTCGGCGCACGCGACGGCGGCGAAGTAGGCGGCGTTGTCGGCGGCGGCGGCGTTCGTGATCGTCTTCATGATGTGCTCCTGTCTGTCTTGAATGACAGGGGCAGTCGCGTCGGGCGGGCGAGGTCGGGTCAAGGATCGCCGGCTTGCCGGCGACCGCGTGAGCGGCGGTGGGGGTCACGATTTTCTTCGGCGGCCACGGACGCCGAAAGATGAGCGCCGAGCCTCGATCCGCCGAAGAAAATGGTGGGGCCCCGCCGTCCTTGAGGCGGCCTCGTCCGCCCGACATCATGGGAAGACTGTGAGAGATTTTTCCTCTCGGCTGGAGGGTTCCGGCAAGGCGTAGCGGCGCGCGGACCGACGGGTCCGTGCGGCACGCGAGCAAGCCGGAACCTCGCCAGCTTCCCCTCGTCATCGGCCCGTTAACGCAATGTGGCATGGCGCGTCGCGACCAGATCGACTTGGTCGCTGTGGGTGGCTGTGATAGGGGCCCGACTGCGCTGCGAAAACGGCGGCGCCGGGGCTTCAGAACCCTGTCAGGAACGGCACTCGGCGTGAGCTTTCACGGCCGGGGTGCCTGCGCATATGTACAGGAACCCCGGTTCTAAAAGCGTAGGCGCACTGTCCTTGACCGTGTTCTGAAACCCCGGCTCCCGCGCCCAGCGCGCGGGAGCTTCCGGGTCCGAAATGTCCGCCCCGGTGCTGACCGCATTGTTTGAGCGGGCGACAAGCGGCGGAGGGGTTATGGGCGAGCATTCGGGCGATGCGCTGCGGGCGGACCCGCTGGTGCAAAGAGCGCTGGCGGTCGTCCTGCTGCGGCAGGCCCTGCCGCTGCTCGATACGCTGGGTGAGCAGGTCGCCGCAGCGCATATTCAGGCGGTGATCGACGCGCTGTCCGGGAGCGGGACCGTGACGCCGCCACATGCCCTGTCGTGACGGCAGGGCGTTGCATTCCGCAGAGCAGCGGCGAGGTTCAGGCCCATACGAGACGCGCATCGTCGAGATCGGGCGCGCTCGCCAGCAGACGTTCGAGCCGAGGGAGATAATGGTCGACCCGGCGTACCGACGCGCGCGCGGGGGTCGACGGGTCCGACAACCGGATGCGAAGCGTGTCGAGGGCGATATCCCCGACGCTCTCCGCTTCTATTTCGAGGGCTTCGAGCAGCGCATAGGCATTGCCATAAGCGAGGTCGAGTTCGAGGCCGCAGTCGGATGTGAGCGCGACCCGCATGGTGATCGCGGCGTCGGCTTCGTCGTGGTGGACGGCAATGCGGCGTCCCCGGAACTGGGCCTCCTCGACGACGCTGATGACGGCGGGATCGTGGTTGAACTGGGCCGTCACGGCGGCAAGGGCCAGCGGGCAGACGCGCGCTTCGAAGCTGTCCCCGATATACTCGTCGGGTTCGATGAGCGCGATGCCGATCCGGTCTCCTTCCGAGCGGAGATAGCGCCGGAAGGCGGCAAGCTGGCGCGCGGTGATGACCGCCTGCGGGTCGGTCGTGTCGTCGGCGGGAACAGCGATGCGGAAGAGGACGGACATGGCCTTTGACTCCTTGAGCAAACCGCCTGTTTCCTCCCCCTCTCTTCTTGGGTCCGAGGAATTGCGCGGACGCGGCTCAACCGGGCCCAAGCGTCCCCGCGGTGCGCGGGGGTTCGATGCCCCCGCGCACCGCATCATCGGCAGAAAAAGGGAAGAGAGGCCCCGGCGGGTGCCGGAGCCTCTCGGGATGCACGATGCTCAGCCCCGGCGCGCCATGCGCTGGGGTGCGGGCGCTGCCGCGCGCTGCTGATCGAGCTTCACGACATGGAGGGGAACGCCGGCCTGCCGCAGCTTCTGCGCGAGGTTCATCTGAATGCCCGAGCCTTCGCAGACCACGGCTTCCACCGGCTTCAGGGCCAGCAGGCGATCGTTGCGGACGAAGGCGGCCTTGGCTCCCAGCCGGCGGTCGAGCCGGAACATGATGACCTTGACGCCGCGCGCCGCCGCCCATGCCTGCGCGATCGCATCGCAGCCCTTGGTCTGGGCAGTCGTAGCGAGGATCATCTCCGGGATGCGGGCCTTGATCGTGTCGAGGCCCTTCCAGAGCATGTCGTGATCTTCCCAGACCTGACCGCCCGAGAAGGCGACGACGGGGCCTTCGGGCGTGAACTGCTCCCGGCGCTCACGTCCCCTTGCGGCCAGATAATCGCGAGCGTCGATCATCGATGCGGTGACGCCGTGCGAGACCCGGCTGCCGCGCGTCGGCGAATAGGGCCGTCCGGTTTCGACGCGATAGACTTCGGCGGCATGGTCGCGCATGCATTCCATCGCATCGCGGCACCCTTGCAGCGTCTGACAGAGCAGCTGCGCGTCTTCGATCTGCGTCGCGTAGATCTCGCTCGGGTCGAAGCTGCGCGCGAGTTCGCCAAGCTCCTTGGCGGCGTCGTCCTCCCGGTCGCTGATCCGCTTCGCCACGACATGGAAGCTGTTGACGAAGCCCCAGGCGAGATCGCTCGCGAAGGGTTCGAGGCGGGTGTCGCGGAACACGTCGAACAGCGTCGCCATCACCATCTCGACGGCGGCTCGGGCCTGCTCCGGATCGGGCATTTCGAGCTGCTCGCTCTCGTCGACCGGCGACAGCTTGGCGCGCTCGTCATGCTCGATGAACGCGCTTTCGTAGAGGGGGCTGCGCTCGTCGGTTCCGGTTTCGCTGGCGATGAAGCTGGCGAAGTCGGCGAAGTTCGAGAAAGTCTTGGTCATGTGAGCCTCCATGGCTTTTGGATGTCTCATCCACGCGATGAGGCCTTGCTCAGGGCATGCGGTGGTCAGGGAGGTCGGGCACGTTAACCGGGAAGCCGGCCGCTCGCGGCCGGACCCCGGTTAACGCCGCCGCGCGGGGAGCGGGGGAGCCGATTTTTTCGGGTGGGCGCGTAGCGGCCGCGCGCAAAAATTGGGGGGACCGCTCATGCTCGACGGACCGCCAACCCCGCATGCCACACTAGGCAGACACAAGAGAGGAATAGGGGTGTAAAACCTCCCGGGCGTCATCCAACGCAAGCGGGATCGTGACCCGAACGGGCGGAGACGGGCCGGAGGCCTGGCTCCGTGAGCTTGGCCGGGGTCCGCGCCCCGCGCGGGCGGCGGCTTAGCGAATAGAGCCCCGGTCCCGCTCGCGCGAACCGCGCGGGCGGGATGCGCCGAACCTGCCTCATCATCCCGAAAAGAGCATTAGATCGGCATCTGCCACGGGCGCGGCACAAAGCGCGGCACATAGTGCGACACACCTGTGAAGCATCATGATGCCGTCCTGAGAAGTGTCTGTTCCGCAGGGACAGGTTCGCCGATCCGAGCGAGGGAGATACCCTCCCGGTCTCGTTCAGCTCTCCGCGATGATCGCCGCAGATCCGATCGAGCGAAGGTCGGGGGTCAGCAGGTCATGGGCGCATTTGATCGCAGGCGTTCCGGCGAACGAGACCAAGACCCAGCCGTCCGGATCGCACGGGTTGTCGACGAGGCCATAGCCATGATGGCCATGGAAGACCGCGCTCCCGCGCACCCATTGGCGTGAAGGCCGGGTCTCTTCATCGGGTCTGCACATAGGGACTTCCTTCCATCGCGTGAACGAAGGGAAGGCCCCTCTTTGCCCTTTGTCCGGCGAGGGCCGGTGCGCGGGGCGGCGCGGAATAGGCGATGAGGACGCATGGGTTCGAAGGCCAGGCCTCGAGGTCGGAGGCGGCCGGATTCGAGGCAGGGTTGCGAGCTGTTCGCCGCGGGCTCAGGTGGGAGCGATCCATTCGCCGCCATTGCGCCAGCCGATGATGTCGCTGCCGCTGTCGCCGACAGCATCGCCCGAGATGTCCCGCCAGGGCGAGCGCGGGCGATAGGTCGGCATGTGCCGGGCAGTCAGCACCTCGTAGACCGCGCAGGTATAGCCGCTGAGCCGGATCGCGAGCACCGGCTGGTTCTCGGGCGGGAGCGCCGAGAAGACCGAGACGAAGCCGGCGGGGACCGGATGCAATGTCGCATCGATCATCGTGCGCGCGAGCCGGGTCTCGAGTTCGCCGGCTTCCGAGCCCCAGGGATGGGCGTCTATGTCGAAGAGACCGGTCTCGGTGCTGCTCGGCACGGTGGAGAATTCGCCGGACCAGCAGCGGCTCTCGGGATTGAGCGCGGCGACATCGTCGCCGACGCCCGGATCGCCGGTTTCGCTGCGCAGCCAGTCGGCGAGGGCCGGCGTGAGCCGGCCCGAGAGCTTGCGCGCGCGCAGAGGCATGGCGTCGAGGTCGGGGAAATCGACCAGCCACCAGGCGAGGCGATGATGGAGGATGATGCCATAGCTGTGGTCAGCCGGGCGAGGCGCGGAAGATTGGGTGTGCATGGGCGAGGTCCTTGCCTTGAGGAAGCGACGGGTCAGTGGACCGACCCGTCGTGCGCGATGATCGTTTCGGGGCTGATGAGCTGATGCTCTGCGGCGACCAGCGACCAGGCGGCGGCGAGCTCGTCCTGATATTCGCAATCGACGATGGCGTCGGCGCTGGCTTCGCCGAACTCGGCCTCCTCGAAATCGCGGAGGTGCGCCGCGTCGGCGGCCTCGGTGATCGCCTGGCCCAGGCGGGTGGCGATCTCGTAGCGGTTGAGACTGTCGGCGGCCCGGCGAATACGGGCGACCATGTTGGGGTTGGTGACTTCGATCCCGTGGGCGACCCCGGCGATCTCATCGAAGCTGGCGAGATGGAACATTGTGCTGCCTTTCGCAAAAATGAGAAGGGCGGCCCGAAGGCCGCCCGGAGGGGTCAGAGGAACTCGATTTCCTCGGCGACGATGTCGGTGTTGTAGTAGGTGCGCCCGTCGCGCTCGTTGCGGCTGTAGCGGATCTCGCCGACGACCATGAGCTTGTCGCCCTTCTTCTTGTGGTTGGCGACCGACTTGCCGAGACCGTTGAAGGCCTTGATCTGATGGAACTCGTCGTAGGTCTCGGTGTAGCCGTTGTCGTCCTTCTGGACCTGGCCGTCCTTGATCACCGGCTTGGACGTGACGAGGGAGAAGCTGACGCCGCCCTTGCTGTCGGTGCCGAAGCGGCTGATGTCCGAGGTGATGCGGCCCGAGAGGAAAACCTTGTTCATGTGCGTAACCTTTCGCATCTCACGCCAGCGGGCCGATCCCGCTGGGATGAACAATCGCGAAAGCCCGTGATTGAGGGGTCGCCGCACCCGCGCGTCAGCGCGGGGGAACCCCCATTTTTCGAGTGGTGCGGGCAGAGGCCGCCAGGCCTCAACACGGTCGCAAAATGGCGGGTTGCGGTGACCCCGCACGGGCGTAGCGTTCATTCCACCAAGCGGGTGGCCAGGTGGGGCTGCGAAAAGCCGTCGCCGGACACGAGGTCGTTTCGGACCGATCGCCGGACCTCTCGCTCGGATATGCAGTCAGCGGCGTTTCTTGCCCGAAGTGACCGTTGCGGGTCGTCCGATCGGCCGGAAGACCGGGAGGATGGCGCGGCACTGCCGCTACGACAGCTGCCCGTCGCCGGGACGGGTGGGCGTGCGGCGCGACCATGGAAGGGCAATGCCATTCGTCGGCGGAGGACGTCTGAAGTGGCGCGCGCCGGGGCTTCGCCGTGCACGGCAGCGACGGGGAAGCGATCCCGCGCAGCCTCGGCCGCTCTCGCCGGTCGCTTTGCGAAAGGCAGTGGGTTGTCATGCCGGTGAGGCGGGCCGGGGCACGGGCGCGATCAACGCCTGCGCGTTAACCGTGATGCTTCAGCCGGCGAAAACCATGACATGGCCATAAGCATCGGCAGCGGTGCCGCGCGTTCCTGTTGGCGAGCCCGCACGAGACGCGACATGATCGAGAACCAGACATTCCGGCCGGCGCACGTCATTGGACCGCTCGGCGAACCGCTGACGATGGAGACGCTTCCCGCGCCGGACACGCGGCGTTGGGTCGTGCGGCGCAAGGCCGAGGTCGTGGCGGCCGTGAACGGCGGCCTTTTGACCATTGATGAAGTCTGCGAGCGTTACGGCCTGACGCTCGAGGAGTTCGCGGGCTGGCAGCGTGCGGTCGATCGCTCGGGCATGCAGGGCCTGCGGGTCACCCGTACCCAGCATTATCGCGATCTCTACGAGCGGCAGCAGCGCTATTGAGCGCTGGCTCGACACAGCGCGCCTCCAAAGTGACGACGATATCCTCACCGCCAGGACGATCCTTCCCCCATCGTCGTTGACGGGCGGAAGTGCCGCCGACAGAATTTCGGCGGGGCGGAGGAGAGGATAACGATAATGGCAAAAGCGTTTGCAGCCGCCTTGGCGGTAATTCTTCTCGGCGGCGTCGCCGGGTCGGCCGCCGCAAGGGTTTCGGACGCCGCGGTCCTTCGCGGCGAGGATGGGCAGCTGACGCTTCGCTGGAGCGCCAGCGGTCCCGTCGATGTCCTCCAGGCGAGCACGGCGGACGCACGCATCGCCGCGGCGACCCCGGTCTCGATGCGCGACGCCGACGGCACTGCCACGGTGCGTGCCGGGCCGAGCGAGCGTCGCTATTTTCTGCTGAGGGACACGAAGGACGGTTCGGTGACGCGGGTCGCGGAACGACTGGTTCCGCTCCAGCAGGGGTCGAACTTTCGGGACATCGGCGGCTATCAGGGAGCCGGCGGCAAGCACGTTCGCTGGGGCCTCATCTATCGTTCGGGCGCGACCCCGATGCTGACGGCGCAGGACCGCGAAACCGTGAGCGGACTTCACCTGAAGCAGCTGATCGATCTGCGCTCGGACGAAGAACGCGTGCTCGCGCCGACCAGGATCGATGGCGTTACCTATACGGCCTATGGCTATTCGATGCAGCGCATCTTCGAGGGGATGCGCGCGCCTGCCGGCGCGCCGCAGAACGGGAGCGCGCTCTATCACGGGTTGCCGCTTCTGCTGGCGCCGCAGATGAAGTTGCTGTTCGCGGCCTTGCTGAGCAAGCAGGGCGCGATCGAATATAATTGCTCGGCCGGGCAGGACCGGACCGGCTTCGCGACGGCGATGATCCTTTCGGCGCTCGGCACGCCGCGCGATGTGATCGTGCGGGACTATCTGCTGTCGCCGACCTATCGGCGGCCGCAGTGGGAGATGCCGCCGATCGATCCCGCGATGTTCCCGGACAATCCGGTGGCCAAGGTGTTCGCCGGCAACGGCGCGGCGCGGCAGGCGCAGCCGCTCGTCGATGCCGAGGGTCACGCGTTCCTGCTGGGCGCATTCGAGGAGATCGACAGCAAATGGGGTTCGCCCGAGGGGTATCTTCGCCAGGTGGTCGGGCTCAGCTCGGCCGATTTGGCGACGCTGCGCGCCGCCTATCTCGAATGAGGAACGGCTGCCATTAGATCCGCCGGGTTTTGAGTCTCGTCAAAGCGGCGACTCCGCATGTCGTCGCACTGTGCGCGCGGGAGCCCGGCTCGGGCACGTTCGGCGAGGGATCGATGACGGCGAGGATTGTATCGGCATGGCGGTTGGCGCTGATGGCGACTGCGCTGGCGGCCTCGGGGAGCGCCGGTTTCGCGAAGGCGCAGGATGCCGGCAACGAGATCACCGTCGAGGCGCCGCGATCCGTGCCGATCCCGGTCGAGCGTAATCCCTATACGGGCGCTGCGATCGCGACGACGACGGTGCGCATGTCGGTGCTGTACGGGGACCTCGATCTGACGACGCAGCGCGACAGCGATCGGCTGATGCTGCGGATCCGCAACGTCGCGCGCGATGCTTGCAAGCAGCTCGATCGGCTCTATCCATTGAACCCCGATGAGAGCTGTGTGGACAAGACCGTGGAAACTTCAGCGCCGCTTGGGCAAGCTGTCATCGCGGCGGCGCGTGGGCATTAGCCGTCTCCTCCTGGGCGCCGCGGCCCTGCTGGCGGCAGGTGTGGGGAGCTATGGGGCGCTTGCCGCCGGGGCGGCGCCTGCGTCCGGCTCCGCAGCGTCGGTCGCGAGGGGCAAGGCATTTGCGCAGGCGCATTGCTCGGGCTGCCACGCCGTCTTGCCCGACCGGTTCTCGCCCAATCCCGACGCGCCGCCGTTCGAGAATGTGGTTGCGAAGGAAGGGCTGACGGCCGAGACGCTGACCTACTGGCTGCGCCATTCGCACAATTTCCCCGAGATCATGAATTTCGAGGTCGCCGACGATCAGGTCGATGACCTGTCCGCCTATATGCTGACGCTGCGCCAGCCCCCGATGCGGCGGCGGTAACGCCCATCCGAACAGAAACAGGGCCCGCTTCGCGGGAGAGCGAAGCGAGCCCTGCAGGGGTGCGTGCCCGGCCTGGAGGCGTGGGACCGGGCACAGCGGGGGGTCAGCTGACGGTTTCGGGCTCCTCGACCTGCTCGGACGCACGCTGGCGACGCTGCCGGCGTCCGCCTTCCTGCGGCTCACCGCCGCCGAAGGCGTGCTCGGCGGAGGAAGCGCCGAGACCGGCCTCGGTGCCCTGGGTGGCGGGGCCGGCGGTCTCGTCGGCGCCGGGCAGCGGCGGCAGGCTGTCGTCGGTCTTGGGCGCCATCTCCGAGGCCAGATCGCGGCGGCGCGTCGGACGCGACCAGACGACGTTGAAGCTGCCGTCCTCCTGGCGGAACGCCGAGATGTAGAGCGGCGCGGCCAGGCTCGGGTCCTCGATCTTGCCGTTGAGGAACGCCTCGCCGGTGCCGTTCGAGAAGAGCTCGAAGAGCGCGCCAACCTGCACCCACGCCCGTGCCGCCGAAAGCGCCAGCACCTCGTATTTCGGCGCCTTCGGATTGGCCGAGTGCACCTCGCGCAGCGCGATCGTCATGGCAATCGTCAGAGTCGCGATCCGGCCGACGAAAATGCCGGCCTCATTCTGCTTGATCGAACCGATGTTCATGGGAAAGTCTCCTGGAAGCTGGTCTCGAACACCGTGTCCGAGCCATCTTCCCCTTCCCCACTCCTCTCCTCGGCCGTTCGGCCGAGCAGGCGCGAAAGCGCCACATCCGAGGCCCGCATTCGCGGCCTCGGGACGTTCTGAACCCCCGGGACGAACCTGTGATCGGCCATTGTGGGGCCATGGCGGCGCAGTTCAGACCTCAAGATAGCAGTCGTGCGCGAGGAGGAATGCCGCGGCGACGGATTCGCCTTCGGCGAGCATGCGCGGCTCGCGCGAGCCCGCCCAGATCGGTCGCGGGAGATCGTCGCCCATTGCGAAGCGCCAGCGGGTGAGCCCGTTCGCGGCCTCCAGGACGAAGCCGGCCTCGGTCGCCTCGAACCGCTCGATCGTCGCCTTTTCGTCGGCGAAATCGGGCATGTCTCGGACCTGGGCATGGCCGGCAAAGCGATGCTCCCAGGGCGGGAAATCGGCGAGCTGGTCGGGGTGGACGCCGACGATGCGCTGATCGATGACGGCCTTGACCGACCGGAAATCCTGCGCGGGCTCAATCTCCTCGCGAGTGAGCCAGATCCAGCCATCCGAGCCGGTCAGCGGCAGAATGATCCACGAGCCGCGATTGCATTGCCAGCCGGAGAGGCCGACCCCGCCTTGCCCGTAGCTGCCGAGGTGGCTCGAATATCCGGTGAGCATCCGGCCTTCCGGCCATTGCGGCGGCATGGGACCGATGACGCTGTTGCCCCTGACGGCGCTGAACGATCCGCGGTCCCACAGGCTTTGGGGATCGCGCACGCGGCGCTGTGTTCTGCCGCGACGCGGAAGGTCGAGCACGCGGCGCGCCTTCTCGAGCGGATCCTCGCCCTGCCGGACGTTGACGGTGACGGAGACAGCGAGCGTGCCCTTTGTCGGGCTGGCGCTGTCCGCGCAATCGAGGGCGAGGACGGCCTCGTGCCGGTTGAGCGACTGGCCGGACTCGGGCGCCGGCGCCAGTGAACAGGTCCAGTCGATGCGGCGACGCTCGTACCAGCCCTGCGAGAGGAGAAAGCTGCGCGCGCGCCGCGCGTCCTCGGCCTCGGCTTGAGCGAGAATCCGGTCAGGGATGGCCGCCGCGAAAGCGACATGATGGGTCGACATGGGAGGAAACTCCGGTTTGGGGGCCAGGCCTTTGCGCGGTGAAGGCGAGGCGCTGGCCGCGCGCTGCGGCGTCAGGCGTAGTGCGGACGCACGGCGGGGAAGGCGGGCGGAGCGATCCATTCGTAGACGATCGCGGCATGGCGGCCGCCATTGTAGAGGACGGAATCGACGCGGCGGCGATGGCGCTGGAGCCGGTCGAGCAGGCGGTTCGCGCGTTCGGCGAGCGCGTAGGCGCGGTCCTCGGTCGGTGCGAGCGCGAGCAGGCGGACCAGTTCGCCGGTGTCGAAATGCCAGCCCCCTTCCTCGGGGCCGCCATAGGCGCGGTCGATCTCGTAGAGTGCGATGATGTAACGCATGGGCGTCCTCCCCTTCAGGCGAGCGGCGGCGGCAGGGCGAGCCATTCGGGCTGATCGTCCGCGATCGGCAGGTCGGCGTTCGCGGCCTCGGCGTCGGAGAAGACCGTCGCGGTTTCGAGCGCGCCGAAGCCGGTATCGCTGTTCCAGAACAGCAGCCCCTCCTCGGCGTCGCGGGTGGCGATCACCAGGCCGTTCTCGGCCTCGTCGGGGCGGCGGCTCAGCGCCTTTTCGAGGCCTCGGGCCGACCCGCCGAATTCGATATCGTCGGCACGGATGACGACGAAGCCGCCGCCGAACTCGCAGGGCCGCATGCGGTCGCAATCGAGCGCATATTCGAAGCCGAAGGGCAGCGCGGATTTCGCGGCCGCCTGGATGAGTCCTGCCGCGGCCTCGATGTCGACCTGGTCGCCGTGGATCCAGACGCCGACCCTGTCATCCGCGCCGGCGGAATCGACCTGCAGGGTGAAGCCGAGGCGGGGATAATCGGGATCGGGGAAAATCCCGACAAACCCTGAGAACGGGTCGGCGTCGGTTGGCGCGAAAGAGGCCGCGAAGGCCGGGCCGAGCGCCGCGAAGCGCGCAGCGCGCTGTTCGGGTTCGAGCGACGCGTCGTCGAGCGCATCGATGGCGTCATCGACGCGGCGGACCACCTCGGCCTCGGCCGCGGTGACGGCGAGCGTGAAGCTCGCCTTGGTGAAATGATTGGCCATAGGGGAGCCTCATCGGGAAAGGGCGCGCAAGGCGCGCCGCGTGGGCGGCCTCGGAACTTCCCGCGGCCAGCTGCGCCCCTCCCCCTTCCCTTTTTTTGGCCATCGCCGCGCAGCCGGGATCGCCGGCGGCCGGAGATCAGGTCGAACGCCGGGGCGCCGCTATTCAGTCGGTCTCGAAGTCGCGCCAGCGCTGGACCAGGTCGATCATCTCGGCCTTGCGGTCGAAGGCGTCGGGATAGATCGCCCCTTCATGCTGGCCGAGGAAGCCGACGATCGTGGTGATGTGGGTGGCGATCGTGGGATCGACGCCGAACAGGTCGGCGATCGGAAAGTGGCCGCAATCGTCGCCGTTCCACCAGGCGAGGAGGAAGTTCGCGACGCGGCGCGCCTGGCCGGTGTCGGAGCGGGCGATCTCGATGAGACGATCGAGCGCCCTTTCCGTCGCCGCCTTGCTGAACGGTCCTTCCACGCACGCCTCCAAGAGGGAATCGATGGGGTTGAGAATAGGGCATTGGTTCAATCCGGCCGAGCGCTTTGCAAGTCCCGATCGAGACCGGGCGACCCGGCGGGATTTCCGCGCAGGATCCAGGGCATCGGCTGGATGAGCCGCGCCCAATCGGCAAAGGACGGTATCCGGCCCAGATCCTCCTGGACATGCTGTTCGCCGATGAGGCGTACCGGGACATCACGGCGCGCGCTGTTGCGGATCGTCACGCCGAAAACCGTCTCGAGCATGAATATGCCCTCGGCGTGGTGACGCAGTGCCCTGTGGCGCGGGTCCGCGATGATTTTCTTCGACTCGTCGAACCACTGGTGGAGGGGGAGATAATCTTCCGGATCGCCGCCCCAGCGCCGGACCGAGCTCAGCGCGTGATAATAGCAGTGCGACACGGCCTAGATCTCGGCCTCGGTGGTGTCGTAGTCGATGAAGCGGCAGTTGTGCGTCAGCGTGACGGCGCCGCTGGCGACGTCGATCGCGATCGTCCCGCAGGCCCCCTCGCCGTCTTCCCATCCGGCGTGCCGCGCGCAGACGGCGTTCTCGGCAAAGGCGGCGAGCGCATCTTCGAGCTGGATCGTGCGGTTCGTGACCTGCCCGTTATATTCGAGGCTGTGGTGATCGCACAGAATGGGCGGCAAATCGGCCTCGCCGTCCATGCCATAGGCGGTGACGTCGCCGACGGTGCCTTCGTCGCCGCCGCCGTCATAGTGAATCTCGACGCGAACGATGGCGTGCGCGCGCAGAAGCGGGAGGAAGGCCTCCTTGCACTGTGCCTCGACGCTCTGAACGGCCAGCAGCGCCGCCTGCAGGTGGGCGTCGATCGGTGCGGGAGCGGATGTGTCAGCCGCGGGGCTGTGTTCGTTCATGGTCAAATCTCCTCGAGGACACGCTGGGCGGCCTCGGCGCTGCGCGGGTAGGCGGCAGCGAGGTTGCGGTGGAGGATCTCGAAATCGGGAATGGCGAAGCGCCCATCGGGACCCGGGCGGGTCGCCAGGAGCGCGCCCATGACGATTTCGTCGATCGAGGCGCGGTCGGCCTTGGGCGCTTCACCATCGTCATAGCGGACGGGCGGCGCGAACCCGGCCTCGATCCAGGTGGCCAAGCCGTCCTGGACGTTTTCGGCGAAGGCGGCGACGGCGGGATCGCGGCGGGCGGCGCCCGCATCGACCTTGAGACCCAGCGTGTAGTAGACGCCGAAGTCATGGGCGTTGGTCAGCGTGATCAGCGCGCAGCCATCGGGCGGCGGTCCGAAGCGGGCGATGAGCCCGGCGCGGTAGGTGGCGACCTCGAGGCGGTTGAGCCGTTCGAAGTCGGGGGTGTGGCCGAGCTGGGCGCAATCCTCGTTGGCGGGCGCGCCGCCGAGGTCGATGATGTCGGACATTCTGGTCTCCCGTCGCGAGTGGACAGGACCCTCAGCCCCTCTTGTCTTTACGGCCGCAGGCCGGTCGGCCGGGATTGAAGCTGACAGGAAAGGGCCGCGGCGTTAGACATGGCGGCAGCTCCTAACAATCCGGAAAGAGGCTTCGCTTTTGGAAACCATCACGCTCGTCCTGACTTTGCTGTTCGCCGTCGTGCTGAGTGGAATCCTGGCCCGTCTCCTGCCGATTTCGGTTCCGCGACCCCTGGTCCAGATCGCGCTCGGCGCCGCGATCGGTCTGGTTGCCGACTGGCGGGTGACGCTCGAGCCGGACATCTTCTTCCTGCTATTCCTGCCGCCGCTGCTGTTTCTCGACGGGTGGCGGATCCCGCCCGACGACATGTTCAAGGACGGCGTGACTATCCTCGAGCTGGCGCTCGGCCTCGTGGTGTTCACCGTCATCGGCATGGGCTTTTTCATTCACTGGATGCTCCCGGCGATGCCGCTGGCCGTGGCCTTTGCGCTCGCGGCGGTCATCTCGCCGACCGATCCGATCGCGGTGTCGGCGATTGCCCAGCGCACGCCCATCCCCAAGC
The DNA here is from genome assembly GCF_003034225.1 of Edaphosphingomonas fennica. Lineage (GTDB taxonomy): Bacteria > Pseudomonadota > Alphaproteobacteria > Sphingomonadales > Sphingomonadaceae > Sphingomonas_E > Sphingomonas_E fennica. Next base: position 22,298 of record NZ_PHHF01000085.1, on the reverse strand, counting down.
GGCTGATGCATATCCTCGAAGGGGAATCGCTGCTCAACGATGCATCGGGCCTGGTGTGCATGCGCTTCGCGATCGCGGCCGCGCTGACGGGATCCTTCTCGGTTGGCGCCGCGACACTCAATTTCCTGTGGGTGGCGATCGGCGGCATCGTGATCGGCGCTGGCCTCACCCTGCTCGTCGGACGGGTGAAGGAAATGGTCACGAAAGTGCTTGGCGAGGAGAGCAGCTCACAAATCCTGATCAGTCTGCTCATCCCGTTCGGCGCATATCTGGTGGCGGAGCATCTCCATTGCTCGGGCATATTGGCGGCCGTGGCGGCAGGTCTCGCGATGGGGTTCATCGAGGCGCGCGGCAATGCGCTGGCCGTCACGCGCATTCGGCGGACCACGGTCTGGGATCTGATCCAGTTCACCGCCAATGGCATCATCTTCGTGATGCTGGGCGAGCAGTTGCCCACGATCCTGGCCGGTGCGGCGGACTCGGTCCGCGTGACGGGTCATCACGAGCCATGGTGGCTCGCCGTCTATATCGTCGCGATCAACCTTGGCCTTGCCGCGCTGCGCTTCGCCTGGGTGTGGGTGTCGCTGCGCTGGACATTGTTCCGCCGCAAGGAGGATCGGACGCGTCCGAACTGGCGGCTCGTGGCCGCAATGTCCTTCGCGGGGGTGCGCGGGGCGATCACGCTCGCGGGCGTGCTGACGCTGCCGCTCGCCATGACGGACGGTTCGGCGTTTCCGGCCCGCGACCTTGCCATCCTGCTGGCGATGGGCGTTATCGTCGTGTCGCTGGTCGCGGCCTCGATCGGCTTGCCGCTGATGATGCGCGGCCTCGAGATGCCGCCCGAGCCGTCACGGGACGCCGAGATCGAGGCGGCCCGCAGCGCTGCGGCCGAAGCGGCGATCGCGGAGATCGAGCGCGTGCAGCATCAGCTCGCGGAGGGCCGCAAGGATGCGGACCTCTATGTGCATGCGGCCTCGCGGTTGATGGATCTATACCGCGAGCGCATCGACCGGGAGGCGGTGCTGCCGGAGGATTTCGTGGATCAACGCCGCGAAGAACGCATCGAGCGCGAACTGCGGCTCGCCGCGCTGAAGGCCGAGCGCACGGAGATCTTCCGCCGCGTGAGACGGCGCAAGCTCGGCACCGAGGCTGCACGCAAGCTCGTTCGGGATCTGGACCTGGCGGAAGCGCGTCTGGCCGGCTGATCAATGCGCGGGCGTGCTCGGCCTTGAAACGAGATCGCTGGTGCCCGCGACAGGCAGCCGAGTCTCCGCTTCAGGCGACGGGCATAGTCCGGATCGCCGATAAGGGAGCGGGGCACCTGCTCGATGAGCTCGTTGAAGATCGCGTCCTGAATGCGGGCAAGGGCTTCATGGGAGAGCAAACCCGTGGCCTCGAGCTCGCGGCAGAGCTGGAGCAGGCCCGCGACCGCCGCGTGCGCGCGAAAGCCGGCGAGGTTCAGCGAAGTATGAAGCTGCGCTGCGGCGGTTTTGTCCATGATGACCTCCTGTCTGTCGCGATGATCCGGCAGACCTGCTCGATCATCGCAAGGCGCCGATCTCGCCTCCCGGGGAGGCTCCGGGATCGCGCTTATGTTTTCTATACGCGCAGGCAGCATGCGCCGTTCCCGCAACCGCGCGGTGAGCGGGGATGGAAGCATGGAAAAAGCCCCCGCGTCGCAAGAGGACGCGAGGGCTTTTTCAGGAAGTGCCGGAGTGCGTCAGCCCGCGAAGGCGTGTTCGGCGGAGGAAGCGCCGAGTCCGGCCTCGGTGCCCTGGGTGGCGGGGCCGGCGGTCTCGTCGGCGCCGGGCAGCGGCGGCAAGCTGTCGTCGGTCTTGGGCGCCATCTCCGAGGCCAGATCGCGGCGGCGCGTCGGGCGCGACCAGACGACGTTGAAGCTGCCGTCCTCCTGGCGGAACGCCGAGATGTAGAGCGGCGCGGCCAGGCTCGGGTCCTCGATCTTCCCGTTGAGGAACGCCTCGCCGGTGCCGTTCGAGAAGAGCTCGAAGAGCGCGCCAACCTGCACCCACGCCCGTGCCGCCGACAGCGCAAGCACCTCGTACTTCGGCGCCTTCGGATTGGCCGAGTGCACCTCGCGCAGCGCGATCGTCATGGCAATCGTCAGCGTCGCGATCCGGCCGACGAAAATGCCGGCCTCATTCTGCTTGATCGAACCGATGTTCATGGGAAAGTCTCCTGGAAGCTGGTCTCGAACACCGTGTCCGAGCCATCGTCCCCCTTCCCCACTCCTCTCCTCGGCCGTTCGGCCGAGCAGGCGCGATAGCGCCCCATCCGAGGCCCGCATTCGCGGCCTCGGGACGTCCGCCTCAACCGGAGGTCGACGTATCGGGAGGCGCGAGCCCGACCGGGGCGACAGTGAGGCGCCCGGCCGCCTTGGTCGCGACCTGTTTTTCGCGCAGGAAGCGGTCGCGCATCTGCATGAGCTTGAGCAGCGTGTCGTAGCCGCGCGCGGTCTCTTCGTCGTCTGCGCGGAGCGCCGCCTGCATCAGATCGACGACATGTTGCTGGGCGCGGCGACCATGCGTCGCAACGAGCTTATGGGCTTCGATCCAGTGCTCGGACTTGAAGCCGAGCCCCTGGAGAAGCTGGTCGGTCTGATTGGGTTCGGCGGTCATATTGGGCACCGTCAAGCCGCGAGGCGAAGGCTGGAGGCCTCGGGCTTCGCGTTGCCGGTTTCCCGGAGCCAGGCCCTGGCGGCGCGCTGCGCCTCGGCGATCTCGCGGGCGGTCATCTCCTCGGAGATTTCAGCGCGCGATACCTGGCCTTCCTCGCTGCCGGCGAGCGCGGCGAGATTAAACCATTTGTGCGCCTCGATGAGATCGATGGCGATACCGAAGGATCCGCAGGAATAGACGACACCGAGCGCGTGGCGCGCTTCCGCGTCGCCGGCGGCGGCATCGCGCAGATGTCTTTCAAGATCGAATGTGCGTTTCGCGTACTGTATTGCCATAAAAGAGGCCCCGACTTCCTAATAGAGGCCTGATTTCAACATGCGGCGGCAAATGGATGGTTAATAGCCTCGCAGTTGCAGCAAGAATTTACACGGTTTTACATCCGCTGATTTGCAGGCGATCCGTTCAAGCCTCAGCCGGAGCGGCGTGCTCGGTCGCACTGCGTGTCCGAACGGCGGCGATGAACCCGCGCAGCGACCACCGCGAAGGCGGCGCTCCGGCTTTGCGGCGCTTGCGGATCTCCTTCAGGCAGAACTCGAAGGAATAGCGCTCGGGATAGCGATGATGGGCGAGCTGCTGGGCGATCACATCCTCGGCATTATAGCCGAAAAGCTCGATCGCCTCGTCGGCCCAGCCGGGCGCGGCGTCGCGTGCGATGCGCTTGAACTTGAGGCCGTCGAACATCGGATTTGTCCCTGAAATGCGTCGCGGCGACTATCGCCACGTCATGGTTAACGAAATCCTGCGGCGGCCACGGATCCACAGTCCTTGTCGGGAGGCATGTCCGCCGCGCTTGTCTGCAAGACGCGGATCATGGGCGAAGGTGCCACCAGGCTCCGACAGCAGGAAAAGGCGCGGTTTTCCGAACCTTTTGCGCGGTGGGAGGTGACCATCGGACCGCCACAGTATCGATCGGGCAAAGAAGTCGGCGTGACTTGTCCAGCATTGCGCAGTGGTGAGACCCGCCGGTAATTTTACAAGTCTTTACATGGCGCCGACTTCAAAATTGCCGCGTTTCAGCATCGCCAGTCCGGGCTGAACTAGTGGAGCGAGCCGAACAGGCGCTGCTTGGCCTCGGCCTGGTGTGCGCCGTCCTTGACGCCGATGGTGGCGTCCCTGTCGGCCCCGAGATCGGCGGCGAGCGTCTCGGGTATGTCGGCATAGGCTTCGACCACGCGGATGGCGGCCTCGGGGCTCGGCAGCTCGCCCGGCTCGGTTCCGAGCCAGATCGTTGCCTCGCCTTCCTCGGGATCTTCCTCGGTGGGCGTGAATACCTGCGCGAAGAAGGTCTGGAGGGGACGGTCCCAGCCGATCACGGCCTTGATGACGCCGTTTCCCGGCCTCGGCTTCAGTTCGTAACGGCTCATCGCTGGCTCCTGCGGATACGGTGGTCGATATGGCGGGCGGCGCCTTCGGCGCTGCGCAGCGCCTTGCGAACCGCCGCGGCGGCACGCGGCGCACCGCTGCTGGCGAGAAGGTGACGCGCGCGGCGCAGATGGTCAATCGCGGTCCGCACCGCCATCCGGTCTGCGGGCGCCGCGGGCTTGATCGATCGCATGGGCTGGTCCTTTCGAAAAGCTGCGGTCAGGATGCAGGCGCTGGGCTGACGGGCTCGATGCGGATGTCGATCGCGCTGCGGCCGATGACGGCCGCGAACTGCCGCCCCTCCGGCACGAACCACTGCGCCCTGTAGGAAATGATCGCGCGCAGCCGCTCGACCAGCGCCGCGTCGTCGCCGAGCAGCAGGCGGGTCGCCATTTCCCGTGCATCAAGGAGGAAGCGATCGTTCTGCGTGTCCCAGCTGTCGGCCTCGCGATCGTCGCTCGCGCAGAAGCAGGACGCCTCGAGCAGGTCGACGAGTTCGTCGGGGGAGAGCGCGTCGCGGGAGGCAAGCAGGACATTCGCCTCCTCGAAGCCCCAGTGATGCGCGTCGTCATATTCGACGACAACGGGGGCGGAGACGATGAGCGTCTCGGGCCGCGCGCCGCCGATCTCGATCACGAGATCGAGCCGGTCGACCATCCCGCTCTCCAGGCCCGTCAACGTCTCGCTGTCGAAGACATGGGCGGTGCCCTCGCGCTCGATCTCGAACCTCAGCGATGTGATCCGGGGCAGAGCGTCGTACCAGCCATACCCCGCCATCGCATCGTCGGGATCGGCGAGAGCGCCTTCCAGGCGTCCGTCGCGGACGAGTGCGAGGGCCGCGCATTGCTCGAGCGGTGCGCCGAAATGCTCCATCAGGACGAGCTCGCCGGCGGGTATCAGGCCGGGACCATCGCTTACGCTGTTGAGATCGGCGTTGGCCGGGGTCCATCCGCGCAGGAGCGGCGTCGCCTCGGGCAGATCGACGCCGAGCTGCCGGGCCTCGGTCCACTGGACGAAGGACAAGCGATGGCTGCCGAGCGAGGCGATATGGCTGTAGATGGCCTTCCGGACGGTATCGCGAAGCGCATCGAGAGCATCGTTCTCGACCATTTCGCCTCGGGCGGGGAGCACCAACTGCAGGGCGGGTGCGTCGACGATGTCGACCCGCGCCCACCAGCTCCGGTCCTTTTCGTCGACCGAAGGCAGGGTGCAGGGAACGGTGAGGCCGTGGAAGTTGATGCGCGGCTGATAATGGGCGGTGCGCGGCGCGTTGAAGAGGCCGATCCGGACCCCGTCGGTCTCGACGATGACGGCTGCGTCGGCGAGCCAGTCCGATTGCGCCAGCGGTAAGCCTTTGAACCGGATCCGCGTCGGGCAATAGCGGGCCGCACTGATGGCCGCAGCTTCCAGCGTCTTCGCCCATTCGTCGTCGAGCAGCAGCCGGGTTTCGGTGCCGAACGGATGGTCGCAGGCGGTGACCGCGATCGGGGCACCCGATTCCCAGTCGCCGGGCGCGATGGCGACCCGCCAGCCGTCGCCGGAGGGGCGCGGGCGGGACCGGATCTCGACACGACGGCCTGCGAGACTGAACACGCCCATGCCGGCGGGGTCTTCGCGGACGGCGACTTCGTCGTCCCATCCGGAGCGCCCGAGCGCGAGGATTACCGCGGGATCGGCGATGCCGGCGCCGTCGTCCGCGATCACGAGCCACTGCCCGTCCTCGGCCTCGGCGACATCGAGGTCGATGGTTGTGGCGCCGGCCCTGCGTGCATTCTGGATGAGTTCGGTCAGCATGGAACCGAGCGTATTGTTGAACAGCCTCGTCACCTTGGTGATCGCGGCCGGATCGACCTGGCTGTGGATGACGGTGGGAAGGGGCATCGGGGTCTCCTGGGCAAGAGCGAACAGGCTCACCTCCCCCGCCCTTCTCCTCTTTCGCTCGGGCTCGCGCTCGCGCGGCCGGCGTCGGCGCAAAGGAGTCAAACGCCCACGAAACCCACGCTACGCGCAGCGGCGTTCCTTCTCGGCCGGCGTTTCGATGTTGACGTAACGCTTGCCGCCCCTTCGGCGTTTGCGGATGCGGCCATCGACGAAGGCCTGGGCCCACCGGCTGGCTTCGTCCACGCGGGCGGCCACGGCGCATTCGTCAGCCTGTTTGAACAACGCATAGGCGAGCGCATATTGGGCGCGCTCGGGCAAGCCGAGCAGCGTCGCGGTTACGGGCAAGGCTCCCTCGTAGAATTCGAGGATATGACGGCCGCCGCCATGATGCATGAGGATCGCCAGGAGTCCGGCGCTCCCGGGACCTGTCGGGCGTGCGATCTGGATATCGTGCGAGCCGTAGGTCACCGCAACATGGGAAGCTCCCGGCTGACCGCGTTGGAAGACGCGCTCCTCGCGATCCGGCAGCGGATGCGCGAGGACCTCGTAGCCGTCGAAATTGTCGACGCGGCGGATGCGGTTATGGCCGATGACGGTCATGGCAGTTTCTCCTGCTGGGCGCGCGGCGCCGATGAGGCGAGCGCGGTGTTGATGGCTGCGGGCTCAGCGATCGCGCGGCAGCGGGATCGGCACGGTCTGGCCGCTCGCGATATTGAGGAAGGCCCCGGCGTGTCCGATGGAGCCGCGTCCGAGCAGATCGAACAGCAGCGCGAGCGCATGGCTCGCGAGGACGCGATTGACGAACAGCGATTGCCGCTCGAGCGCCTCGGCCACAGAGCAGGACGGAGCATCGTCGTCGGCCTGGCCTTCGTCGGCGAGTTCGGGAAAGGCTTCGAGGACGCTCGGAAGGCGGGGCTGGTGGGAGGCCGCGTCCCGGTCCGGACAGCCGATCAGATATTGTCCGTCGCGCGCGCGGTTGCCGAGATCCATCCAATAGGCGGGCGAGGACTTTCCCTCGGCGATGGCAGCGCCGAGCGCGCGGCGCGCCGAGGCGGTGTCGACGCAGCTGATCAGGATATCGACGCCGTCGAGCCCGATCGCTTTGGGGGCGCGGCCGTGGACCGCCTTCCAGGCAAGGCCATGCGCGAGGTTGATCCGCTCGGTCAGCGTGCGGGCCTTCGAATGGCCGATGTCGCAGCGGTAGAAGGGCTGCCGGCCGAGATTGGCCTCGGTGACAATGTCGTCGTCGACCACGGTGACATGGAGCGAGCGCGAGGAGATGGCGCGCAGCGCCGTATCGAGCGAGGCGAGGCCCATCAGCATCTGCGCGCCGTTCCCGCCGCAACCGACCAGCAGGATCCTGATCGCACGGTTGTCGAGGGTGGCGGGAAGATAATGTCGTTCCTGGGTTTCAGGCTGCATCGCACTCTCCTGAAAATGGGCTGCGCGGCAAAGGCAGGAACATGCCGACGGCGCACAGGCGGGACGCCATTACGGGACCATCGGAAGCATCGAGCCGGCCGAAGACGAGCGATATCTTGGTTGCATGGGCGTCGTCGGCATCGTCGGTGGCGCTGAAGAAAGCCGAACTGTGGCCGTGGCTGTGGATGTCGCAGACGAGGTGCCAGTCTGGCGGTAGCGCCGGTGTGCGATAGACGAGCCGCGTTGGCGTGGCCTCGTCGATCGCGGGCAGGTTCACCGCGAATTCCCCGCTCGCCTCGTTCCACAGTAGGAACGCCGCCGCCTCGTTGGGAAGCGCGGCACGGAAATGGTCGAGGATCCCGGCGAGATGAACAGCTGGAATGAGGCCGCAACGCAGATCGGCCCTTGGTGCGCCCATGCCGCCATAGGGCAGATAGGCAGTGATCGGCCCGCTGATCGGCACGTCGAGCGCGAGCCAGGGCCGGCGCAGGATGAGCATCACGCCGTCGTTCCCCACGGCAAGCCCGTGGCCGGAACGCGCGCCGCGCAGCGCGTCGAGGGCGGGCGAGCGGCCGTGGGGCGGGACGGGATAGCAGGGCACGGCGGCGAGCACCGCGGCGGCGGTCGGATCGTCGGTGAGCATGGTCATGCCCTGGCGCTCGCCGCGATCAGCCGACCGAGAGTGATCGCGCTCGCCGGTCGCCGGGTCTGCCGCCGGCCCGAAGAGCCGAAGGGTTTCAGACGGCTGGCCGGAAAGCGGGTCGCACGGCGCGCAGCCAGATCGTCCCAGAGCCTCACGAGCCCGCCCTTGCCGCTGACGGTCAGCTCCTGGCCCGGATTGGGGTGCGTCGACCAGCTGTCGAACACGGCCCGCTCGAATTCCGGGATGGCGGCAACACCGAGGGTCTTCGGCCTCGGGACGTTGCCCCAGCAGAGCCTGCCATCGATGAAGACATTGAGGATGGGCGAGTGCAGGACCCGGGTGTCGGCGGCCGGGCGCTCGCTTGCCGCAAGGGCATAGACGCCGAGGCCGGAGCGGGTCGCGATGAACAGATGCGCCGGATAGGGGACCATCACGGTCGTTCGCGCGGACAAGGCGCGGAGCCCTTCCGGCGGAGAGGACAGCGCGAAATAGGCGGCACGCACCTGTGCCGGCACCCACCAGGCGAGCATGTCGGGATGGGCGACGAGGATATTGTCGGACAGGAGCTCGGGCACGACATTGCGGCCGAGCGCCTCGGTCCATTGGCGAAGATGCGCGCGCGACAGGGGCGTGCCGGCTGCTATCATCGGCTGGCCCTCGCGGTCGTGATCGACCGCATGGATGCTGGCGAACGCCGGCGCGTCCTCGTGCGAGGCGCCGTAGGGCTTGAGGTTGCGGGGCGCCTGGTTGCGGTAGAGGAGGATGGCGTTGGTCAGGACAAGACCGCCGCCGCTGGCTTCGAAATGGGTGCTGTGGTCGGACATCATGGCCTCACGGATTGGCGGGGTCGAACTGGAGGAGGTTCTGGGCGGCGATCAGGAAGTCAGCGCCGAGGCGGAGCGAGGCGAACCAGTCGTCGATGCGGCCCGCGTCCGGGAGCGGACAGATGCCGGCGAGGTCCATGAAGCCCATCTCCATGCCGTGGCGCGCGACGTCGTCGAGCTCGCGCGCGAATTGCTCGAAGGGGACGAGGGTGAGCGGGGGCAATGAGGCGCACTCCTCGATGCCGGGGAGATATTCGCAGGCGACCTGGAAATCGAAGTGCCAGGCGTCGAGATCGGTCGGGATGGCAGCGAGCGCCTTATGCGCATCCCGGAGCGCCGCGAGCCGGCGCCGCAGCTCGGCAGGGAGCCGCCGCGCAGATGCCGCATTGGCCGCGATCATCCAGTCGGGCCGACGCGCGTTCATCTCGGATGGCAAAACCTGCTCGTCGAGCTCGTCCGGTTCGGCGCCGTGATAGTCGATCAGGCTCTGACGGGCGGCTTCGTCGTCGGTTTCGCCGTCCCAATAATACATCGCGATCTCATCGAAGAGATCGCCATAGCCAAAGACCGGCAGCGCCTGGTTCAGGCATTGCTCGAGCGCGCGATAGGCCGCGGCGCGCCAGCCGGTGGGCGCATCGCCGGTCTCGATCCATCCGAGGTCGAGCTGTCCCATGCTCTCGCAGATGATGGCGATCGCCGGGGGGCCGTCCTCCTCGCTGTGAAGCACCGCGACCCTGAAATCCGCGAGGTCGACGGGAGCCAGGATCTCAAGGACGGCGGCATCGAAAACGCGCTCGATGTGCTGGCGGGCCTCGACACGGCTGCAGATGCCGGACGCGTCCTGCCGGGCGACCGCCCAGCGGCCGATCAGCTTGTGATGGGCCGCGAGCGGAGCGTCGAAGATCACTGGGATATCCGGGGAGAGCGCGATGCCGCGCCCTGCCAGGTCAGCCGAGGGGCGGAAGGCGGAGGCCGCTGGGCGGCTGGAGCGGTTCGCAAGGATCGCCCCTTGCCTCGTGCGGGTCGAGGACGATCCGCGCATGGAGGGCCTGGGCCTGCGGGCTGCAGGCGGGATGGGTAAAGCCGGTAGGGTCGCCATCGTCGAACTCGATCCATTGGAGGAGGGTCTTCCGGGGCGTCGGCGCGATCGCCGAACCGCGTGCGAGCGCCATGATCAGCCCTTGGTGCCGACGGCGCGCCGGTATTCCATCACGTGGGCGTTCCCCGACACGCCGGCATCGACGATCTCGGCGTTGAGGATCGGGGGATAGAGGGTGGCGTGATAGGCGCGCAGGGCGCCCGGTTCACCGGCGAGATGCGGCGGCACCGGAAGGTCGATGCCGTCATATCGATAGGTTCGCGTGAGGTGATTGATCTGCATTGGGGGTCTCCCGGCTGATGGGTGTTGAGGGGTTCGAAGGGCCTGTCTCACCAGAGGCTGGCAGGCTCCTCGGCCTTGGCGTCGGCCGGCGGACTGGTGGGCGCCGCAACCTTCGTCCCCGTGGAGGCGGGCTTGGGCGTGGGGGTTGCCGCTTTGGCCTTGGCGGCCTCGGCCGCGGCGGTGCGGGCGGCATCCGCGGCCTCGCGCTGTTCGGCGAGCTGGTCGGCGAGCGTCTTGCGCGCCGCGATGAGCTGGCCCAGCGCGCCATCTTCGCCCTTGGCGAGTTCGGCATCGATCTCCGTGGCGCTGGCGGTGAGCGAGATCGGTCGGGTTTCGCCGGCTTCGAGCTTGTGCGCGGCGCCCTCATGCCTGCGGGGGATCACGGTCAGGGTGACGGTGTCGTCGGGACCGGCGACGAGGTCGAAGCCGAGCGAGTAGCGCGCGAGCAGCGGGAGCAGGTTCGAGATCAGCATGGGGGCAAATCCTTGTCTATGTGAGCGTTGGGGGGATCAGGCGGCGAGCTGCGTGACCGGGGCGTCGGCCGGCGGCGCGGCCTTCACGGGCGGCGGGCCATATTGGCCGTCGAGCGTCATCGAACTGGGCAGGCGGCCGGCCCAGTCGAAGCCGGGCCGGTTGAGCATGCCGGCGATGAGATCCGCCTTCTTGGCGCCGAGCAGCTTGGCGAAGCCCTTTTCGCCCATATGCGCGACCAGGCCGGATTCCTGGGCGATGAACTTGAGCTCGTCCTTGGTGTAGCGCTCGAGAAAGGCCTTATCGACCTGCCAGACATCGCGCAGGTCGACGCCGAAAGCGCGGGCGAGGTCGGCGACATGGCCGAAGGTCAGCACGTCCTTGGCGTAGGCCGCGCCGACGGCGGAAAGGACGTTCGCCGCCTGCGGCTCCGACAGTCCGCAGATCGCCGCGATCTTGTCGGCATAGGCGAGATCCGGGAAGGAAGCGCCGACGAGCAGGCCGGCGCGGGCCTTCAGGGTCTCGGCCTTGATCTGCGGGAGCGTGCCCGACATAGCCGCTACGAGGATGGCGCTATGGGCATGGACGGCGTTGGCCGCGAGCGCCCGGGCCAGCGCGGTCCGCCAGGTCGCTTCGCGCAGGTCGCTGGTGCGGCCGGCGATCGATTTGACGGTGACGGTGGGCTTGTGCGCGATCGATCCGCCGCCCGGCGACTGGACCGGCGCAACCGGCGGGGGAGTCCGGGGTTCGCTCCGGCCGGGGGTCTCGGCGCGATCAACAGGCGAGACCTCGATCCCGGCTCCGTCGAGATCGTAGTCCTGCTCGCCATCGTCTTCCTCGTCGCCTTGATTGTCGGCATCGTCATCGGCGGGCGGAGCCGCGGCCCGTGCCGCTTTTTCGGCGCGCTCCTGCTCCTCGAAGCGGATCGCCTCGGCGGTCTGGGTCTTGAGCTCGAAGCATCTGGGATTGGTGCAGTGTCCGTCGTCGATGTGGGTCTCGAAGAGGGTTCGCTGCGCGCCCGAGTTGAACGGGCAGGTCGTGCATTCGGTCTTGTCGAAGCACGCGGTGGCGAGATTTTGCGTGACCCGCATGAGCAGCTCGCGCGTCTTGCCGACGTCGAGCCCCGAAGCGAGGATCGTCTCCAGGGCCTTGTCCTGCTTGTCCGCAGGGACGGCCGCCAGCAGCTCGGCATGCCCGACCTTGATCCGGCGTTCGTCGAGCGCGAGCTTTACGGTTTCGGACAGCTCCGCGAGCGCCAGACGGCGATCGAGCTTGGTCCGTGACCAGCCGAGCCGCCGGGCGGCCTCGGAGCGATCGTTCTGGCATGCGGCGAGGTAGCGGACGGCGGCGTCGGCCTGTTCGGTTTCCGAAGGATCGTCGCGGTCGTCATTTTCAGCGATCGCGGCATCGAGCGCTTCCTGGTCGGTCATCTCGCGGATGATGACGGGCACTTCGCCATCGGGGCCGTAGGCTTCGAGGCCGGCCCGGTAGCGGCGCTCGCCGGCGACGATCGCGTAGACCTCGCCCTTCGGGCGCAGCAGGATAGGCTGCAGGATGCCGCGCAAGCGGATCGACGCCACAAGCTCATCATGCTTCTTGCGGTCGAAATAGCGGCGCGGATTGTCCCCCTTCGTGATGAGGGAGAGCGGCAGCGTGGCGCGGATGGGGTCTGCAATGGTCAAGGCTGATCTCCTCGTGGAATGGGGAAGGCGAAGATCCGTCGGGGCCCGCGCGCCTTCGGTTCGGCGAGCCTGATGCTCGCTTCCCTCTCCCCTCTCGCTGCCCGGAGGGCTGGGGAGCCGCTGCGTTCGTTTGCGAAGGGGCAGAGTGCGGGGGACGCCGGGCGGCGGTCAGTAGTCCTCGGCGAGCATGACCGTGAGCACACGCCGCGTGATCGACGCGTCGGCCGGGTCCTCGGACCCGAACTCGAGGGCCATGTCGTAATAATCGATCTTGAAGAGGATCCGCTGGTCCTGCAGGTCGAAGGCGCCGAAGTCGCGCTCGGGTCCGTCGCCGGGCTTGAAGGCATAGCGGCGGACCGCTGCGAGCAGTTCGGCCTGAGCGAGCACCTCGGCGATTCCCTCGCCTTCGCCGGAAAGCCGGGCGAGGCAATTGCGGGTGACCATGATGCGGGCACTGGGATCGAGACCTTGCCGGCAGCGGTCGTTGAGCCGGGCGATGCGTTCGGTGGTGGGGACTGTCATGCTGCCTCCAGCAAGCCGGCGTTGAAGGTTTCGAGCCACTCCGCCATCGCCGGCCGTTCGGGGAGCGGAACATGGGCGGCGACGTCCTGGAACCGGATGAGGTCAGCGGGCGCGTCGCGGATGATCGCGTCGATGTCGGCTGCGGGGAGCAGCTCTTCGGCGCGGATGAAGTCGGTCATCCGGCCCGGGCGGGTCGAGGTCGACCGCCGCCAGAGCCCCTCGACGGTGCGCAGCCGCGGCGCCGCGCGCGCTTCGACAAGCACGATGAGACGCAGGCACCAGACGGGCAGCGCCCGGACCTCGTCCGGTTTCATCGCTCCGCATATGAAGCAGCTCGATTTTGGCGGGACGGGAAGTCCGGCTGCCTCGATCCGGGCGATGCAGCGAGCGCGGTCCCATCCCCATTCCCGCAGGGGGTAGCGGCATTCGAAGAGATCGTGCTCGATCGCGGAAGCATGGGCATGGCGCCGCGTATCGGCGGGGGATGCATCGTAGCCGATCAGGCGGATGACCTTCTGGCCACGTGCCCAGGCCGCCTTGGCGGGCTCCCATTGCTTGAGGAAGGCGTCCTGGGGCGCCACCTTCCATTTGAGGCTGCACGAATGACGCCCCAGCGAGATGCTCGGCAGCGTCGCGTTGGTGAGGACGTTGGCGAGCAGGTCGTAATAGGGCGGCCAATGCTTGAAGCGGCGCGGCGTGTAGCGCACCGTTTCGTAAGGGATGCCGCGGGCGGCCATCCAGGCGGCGATCATCTGCTTATAGGCGTAGGTTTCGGGCTTCTCGACGCCCGGGTCGCCGGTCAGGACGAGGTCGGGCGGGGTGCCGCGGCTCTCCAGCTCGACGAGCAGCGCGGTGCTGTCAACGCCGATGCCATAGGCGAGCACGACCGGCGCTGGTTCGGCGACGCGGATATAGTCGATGTCGCGGGGTTGGGCGGCCAGCATGGGGTGCTCCGTTCTCGCGCAGTCCATCTGCGCGCCGAACGCCCTCCCCCTCTCCTCCCAGTCACTTGTCGCCGATGTCGCGACGTCAGTCGGCGTCCTGCAGGCTGGACTCACGATCGTAGAGATCGAGATGGACTCCGATCGCGGCCGCCTCGGAGGTGGTCAGATCGTGATGGTCGTCGCTGGTATCGGCGCTGGCCATTTCGATCACCGGATGAACCGACACGATCTCGCCGGTCGGCAGGCGAAAGAGGTTCGGCAGTCCCTCGACCGGCTGGGTTCCGACGGGCACCTCGAAACTTCCGTGGATTTCGAAATCGACATGCATCACAATGCTCCTGCTTACGCGATGGATAACCGCCGGGCCGCGTGGCGAGATGGCGGCAAGGATGAGCGCGGAGAGGTCTCCCTGAAGGGCACGAAACTGGGCGATCGCTCGCGCCGGAACCGTAACTCTACGTAGCGCTACCGTGTGGTTCGCGGTGTACGAAACGATGCCGGAATCGATGGATCGCCGGCATCCCGGACCTCGAACCTCGGAACGCGCAGACCATGGAGACCAAGCTGATGAGTGACATAGCCGATCAGGTGACCGAGCTTGTGGCGGATCAGCTCGGTGCCGATCGCGAGAAGGTGGTTCCCGATGCCCATTTCATCGACGATCTGGGCGCCGACAGCCTCGACGTCGTCGAGCTCGTCATGCGGATCGAGGAGGAGTTCGGGGTCTCGATACCAGACGCCGACGCGGAGACGATTCAGACCGTCGGCGAGGCGATTGCCTATCTCGAGAAAGCCAAGGCCTGAGACCAGGGTCCCGCGCTAGAATCACGCCGCCGGGAGGATCCTAGGATAGGGAAGCCTCGGCAGCGTCAGGCCACGTCGACGCGCATCGCGGGTGAGCTCGAAGCAGTAGGTGTAGAGTCCCGCGTGCCGGTGTCGGGTCAGCAGTTGTTCGGTCTGCAAGCGCTGGAGCCACGCGGCAGGATCCTCGCGGAGGCCTGGACCGGGAAGGCCGAGCCGGACCAGCTGGTCGATCGCGCCGTCCATGCCGCGCTCGCGCAGCCTGATCTTCGAAAGCGTGCGATCGGAGATGGTGCGGGTGCCGGCACGAAGCACGATGCGCGGCCGCGTGGTACCCCGGTGCGCGCCGGACAAGGCGGCATAGACGCGGCCGATATGGCCTGCTTCGGGGTCGCTATAGGACACGACGGCCTCGATCCCGGGCCGGGCCTGGCGCAGCAGCCGGAAGGCGCGCGCGCAAAAGAAGCTCTCGCCATTTTGCGGGACACTGTCGAGCAGGATCAGCCGGGCGAGCACGGTGCCACTGTCAGGGTCGGTGAACCCGGTGTGGCGAGCGATGACGGCAGCGGTCGCGGGCACGGCGAAGACGGCGACGCCTTCGAGCCGCGCGCAGCGCCCGAAGAGGCCGACGGCGACCTGTGCCGCGGGATAAGTGGGCAGATAGTGATGCTCGGCGATAAAGGCGCGCGCCAGGCCGTGATCGATGATGTCGACGCAATAGGCTCGGGGATTGATGAGGCGGAAATCGGTGGCCCAGAGGGCGCGCCGTTCCCGCCAGCGCTGGCTGCGCGATGTGTCCATGCCGGCCTCGGAGATGAGGGGGTGTCGGGGGTCAGGCTGTGCTAAAACCCACGGAGCGGGCAAGCCTGTCCGGCGATCCTGAAGCCGTTTCACGGGCAAATGGCGTTGGCCGAGAGCGACCAACGCCCGAAATTAGCCGGCCGTCTGTTGAAAACCGGGGTGCAGCCGGGAAGCGGAGTGGCGAATCTAAAGCGCCGGCTTTGGAATGGCCACCGTTTCTGAAGTCGGCTTCCTGCCGTGCATGAACGCCTGGACCATGAACCATGCGAACGCGAAGACGCCGAATGCGAACACGACATCGCCGGGCACCCTTGCCCAGACCAGCGCCTGCATGATCGGGCTATGGATGAACTCCGCTGAGCGCGCATAGGCATAGCCGTGCTCGATGCTGGCATAAGTTTGCAGGATGCCCTGCGGGAGCAGCGACAGGAAGGTCATCATTCCAAGGCCGATATTGAGCGACCAGAAGGAGATCCTGATCCATTTCAGGTTCCATCGCGTGACGTCGGTCAATCCACGCATGCAATAGAGCGTGAGCCCCAGGCCGAGCATGCCATAGACGCCGAACAGCGCGGCGTGGCCATGGTTCGCCGTCGTGTTCAACCCCTGCATGTAATAGAGCGCGATCGGTGGGTTGATGAGGAAGCCGAACAGGCCGGCGCCGACCAGATTCCAGAACAGGACGGCGGCGAAAAACATGAACGGCCAGTGGTAAATCCGTTCCCACTCGGCTTCATGCTCGACCTTGTGCCGCGTATAGGCTTCGAAGCCGACCACCAGCAGCGGCACCACTTCCAACGCCGAAATCATCGCGCCGACCGCGATCACCGACGTCGGCGTCCCGCTGAAATACAGGTGATGGAAGGTCCCGAGCACCCCGCCGAACAGGAAGATGATCGTTGCGAACAACACCATCACGGTGGCGGTGGAGGTTCGCAGGATGCCCATCTGGACGAACAGCAGCGAGATGATGGCCGTGGCGAAGACTTCGAAAATGCCCTCGACCCACAAATGCACCACCCACCAGCGCCAATATTCCATGATGGCGATGTTCGTATGCTGGCCCCACATCAGCCCCGCGCCGTAGAGCAGCCCGATGGCGAGCGCTGACACCAGCACGAGATAGATGAGGGACTTTCCGCCCTCCCGTCGCAGCACGGGCCAGAGCGCGCGCACTACCAGCGCCACCCAGAGGAACAGGCCAATCAGGAGGTAGATCTGCCAGAAGCGGCCGAGATCGACATATTCATAGCCCTGATGCCCGAACCAGAAATTCGCCGTCAGACTGGTGAAGAAGCGGTGGACGGCCGCCCATTGCCCGGCAAAGGAGCCGATGACGATGACCAGCAGGCTAACGAACAGGAAATTGACGCCGAGCCGCTGGAACTTGGGGTCGCGTCCCCCGAGCATCGGCGCGACATAGAGCCCGGTCGCCAGCCATGCCGTGGCGATCCACAGCACCGCGAGTTGCGTGTGCCATGTGCGGGTGATCGTGTAGGGAAGATATTCTGCAAAAGGCAGGCCATAGAGCCCTTGTCCCTCGACCGCATAATGAGCGGTGACAATGCCCAGCAGCACCTGCCCCACGAACAACGCGCAGACGACCCAGAAATATTTCGCGGTAGCCCGCATCGACGGTGTGATTACGGCCTGTCCCAGAAGATCAGAGGTCGCCATGCCGCCCTCGGGCAGGATGTCGCCGCGCCAGACGTCGAACTGCTTGGCGTAATAGGCGATGAGTGCGCCTGCCGCTGCAAGCAGCAGGATGACCGAAGCAAGGCTCCACAACAGAGTGCCGGTGGTTGGGCTATTGCCCACCAGGGGTTCGTGCGGCCAGTTGCTGGTATAAGTGATGTTCTGGCCCGGACGATCGGTGGTCGCCCCCCAGGCCGTCCAGAAATAGAAGGCGGTAAGCTGCCGGGCTTCCGCGGCCGACAGCTCGCCATAGACCGGGAAGGCATAGTCGCGGCGGAGCTTAAGCGAGGCAGGATCGCCGCCATCGTACAGGCTGACGAAATGCTGCTGCACCTGCCGAATTGCGCGCGCGCGGGTGTCGCTGACCGTGATAGCGCCGGACGCGGGGTCATAGCTGTTCCTGCGCATTTCCTCTTGCAGCGCGGCCTTTCGCATCGCTTCCGCCTGCGTGGGGGACACGCCCGCGGGGAGCGGAGTGGCCGATAGGGCGAGCAGTGCCTCCGCCTCGCGGTGCAGCCAGTCGGCGCTCCAGTCGGGCGCCAGATAGCTGCCATGGCCCCAGATCGAGCCCTGCTCCATGCCGCCGATCGACTGCCAGATATTCTGGCCGGTCTCGATGTCCGCGCGCGTGAACAATGTCTCGCCGCTTTGGGACTTCACTGCTTCGGGAATGGGCGGCGCCTGCTGGTAGATCTGCTGCCCGAGCAACAGTAGGATTCCGAACATGACCACCATGCCGACCGACAGGATGATCCACAGCCTTTTGATGCTGAATGTCGTTTGATAGCTCTTCATGCCCCAAACCCCCTCTGTTCAGAATAGTCCGTGACTACCGCCTACCGCGCCCAAAATTGTTATGATGCTGACTGCAAGTAATAACTGATGCAGCCGGATCATTCGAGCGAAATCCGCCTCTGGTGACTGTGTATTGCCGAGGCGGCGATGGAGATGCAGCGGCTCGATGACGAACAACATCAGCGCAAATACGGTCCAGAGCGCGACCATCAGGTGCATCCACCAGAACCGGCCGTCGAGGAAGCGGCTCCACAGATCGGCGCGCGCCACCAGCCACAGGCCACTTGCGCCGGCAAGTAGAACCCACACGCGTGCCTGCCAGGCAAAGCGCGCCTCCATCTGCTGAAAACGGCGCAAGCGATCCTGCGGCAGTTCCGTTGCCTTAAGCGTCGGCATCAGCACCCAGGTGACGAAACCGACGCCGCCTATCCAGAACAGGACCGCGATGACATGCACCGTGCGAGCAAGGGCGAAGTCATCCACGGTCCGCGTCTTCGACAAGCTCTGGGCGTTCCCGGTAGAACTCGACCTGCATCGTCATGGGGCCGAGCGGAACGACATGATGGGTTGCTTGCGGCGGGATGATCGCGGGCCTGTCGGGCGTCACGAGCTGCTCGCTCGGCGGATCGACGAAAACGAGCCGCACTTCGCCCTCCAGCATCCGCAGGAGGCCCCAGGTGCCTGCTTTGGTGCGATGATCGTTGCGCAGCGCGTCGGGTAGGCTTTGCTCATCGAAGATCGGCGATGCGCCGTAGGGGACCGGTGTCACGACGCGGCCCTCGCGGAAATGGCGGCCAGACCGCCCCGGTCGATCTTGATGCCGGTCAGCAAGCTCTCGCCAATGCGTTGCGCCGCTTCGCCAAACCGGTCCGCGACCGCTGCGTTCGGCGCGATACGGTCAAGCGTCTGGTCCCAAAGCGACTGCCAGCGCGCGAAATGCGCCTCATCAAGCTCGCCGATCGCGATATGCTTGCGCATCGGATTGCCGCTGAACCGACCGGATTCGAGCATGATCGAGGCCCAGAAATCCTTCATCCGCGTCAAATGATGCGGCCAGTCGCCGATGCGTTCAGCAAAGATCGGACCGAGCATGTCGTCCTGCCGGACGGTGTCGTAGAACCTCTCCACGAGCCGCGAGATGAAAGCATCATCGATCCCGCAGGCGAGCGCATCCGCCATCTTGCGCGCCCGCGCCTGCTCGGCATGGTTCGACGTCATTGCCTGCCTCGACTCGATTAAGATGAATTTCCTATGCATGGTTTACGCGCCTTGGCGGATAAAACCAATATATGATATGCATCTTTTATGAGATTGTCCGTCCAGACCGACTATGCCCTTCGCACATTGATGTTCCTGGCCGTGAAGGACGGCCACCATTCGATCGCCGAGATCGCACACGCATATGGCATCTCGAAGAACCATCTGATGAAAGTGGCGCAGCGACTGGCCGCGGAGGGATTTGTCGAGGGTGTGCGGGGCCGGAGCGGGGGCCTCAAGCTCACGCGGCCCGCCAATGCCCTGAACGTCGGTTCGATCATGCGCATCATGGAAGACACCGGGACATTCGTCGAATGCTTCGACGCGGCGACCAACAGCTGCGTCGTGACGCCCGCATGCGGCTTGCGCCATGCCTTGGCAGGCGCGCTGGAAGCTTTCGCGCGACACCTCGATCAGTTCACCATCGCCGATCTCGTACCGGATTCCAAAAGCTACGGGTGGCAGCTCGACGCGCAAGCGGCCACTGCTTCGACGTAACGGAGAACCCGGCGCTTCTGACCTGATCCTTCTCGGAAGCCCGCAACATCTGTAATGAGTTATTACGCCACCTGGCGCAGATGTTCAAAGCCAATAACAAGCTTTTACTCATGAACCTGTCAGTGTAGAATCCAATTATCTTCCCATCTTCCGCGCCGGGGTGTGCATGAGTTTTATTGAGGGACTCGCGCGAGATCAGGTCAGCCTGCTTCCTCCTTGTGTTGATGACTATGTTTCCCCGGACGCATTGGTCCGAGTCGTCGATGCTTTTGTTACCAGCTTGAACTTGGCTGAGCTTGGCTTCGGTCGCGCTATCGCTGCGGTCACCGGCCGCCCTGGATACCATCCAGGCGATATGCTCCGGCTGTACATCTGGGGCTATCTCAACCAGGTTCGGTCCTCACGCCAATTGGAACGAGCGTGTGTCCGCGACCTCGAAGCGCTTTGGCTAATGCGCCGGCTTGCCCCCGATTACCGAACGATCGCCTCCTTTCGTCATGACAATCCGGAAGCCATTGTCGGCGCCAGCGCTGCATTCATCCAGTTCTGCCGCGAAACCGGCTTGATCAGCGGTCGATTGGTCGCGCTGGACGGGACGAAGATGCGCGCGGTCGCGAGCTCAAAGAACATCGCTGGCGCCGACCGGCTTGCCCGTGACGTTGCGCACACCGAAAAGGAGATCGCCTACTACCTTGAGCGGCTCGACATCATAGATGAGGCAGTGGACCAGGGGTTCGACGATCAGCCCAAACATCGGGAGGCGTTCACCACTGCGATCGAGACCCTCGGGCGCCGCAAGGACAGGCTCGTGCGCCGGCAGGACATCCTGAAGGATCGCGACGAGACGGCTTTGGTCTTTGGCGAGTCCGACGCGCGGCCGATGGGCTATGGACGTTCTCCCAAGACACCCTGCTACAACATGCAAAGCGTGGTCGATGTAGATAGCGGCCTGATCATACATCACGACGTGACCAACGAGGCAAACGACAGCCAGCTCCTGCATCCAATGTCAATGGCGACGATGGAGGTGCTTGAGGTTGACGAGCTCAAAGTCCTGGCCGACGGCGGTTACTCCAACGCCCAGGCGGTCGCGCAATGCGAGCGCGACCATATTGAGGTCGCGGCGCCGATCAAACGCGGTGCCATGAGCACCGATTTTTTCCGGCCAGCGCAGTTCGTGTATGATGAGGAGACCGACACAATCCGGTGCCCCGCCGGCAAGACGTTGAGACCATCCGGCAAACATACCCGCAACCGTGCGATCCGATATAGAACGTCTGCATGCAAAGACTGTCGGCTGAAGAGCCGATGCACGTCCGGCGCCCAACGGACCATCCATCGGTTGTTCGACCAGGCGGCGCTGGATCGTATGGAGGCCAGAATCTACGCGGATCCGAGCTTGATGGTGACCCGCCGATGTACTGTAGAGCACCCCTTCGGCACGATTAAACGGATGTCCGGCGGCGGAAGGTTCCTCGCGCGAGGTCTCAGAGCGGTAAAGGCCGAAGCGGCTCTCTCGATTGTCGCCTTCAACATCCTCCATGCAGTAAATGCCTTCGGTGCCGAGCGACTGACGCCAGCGGGGTGAGGCGCGCGTCGCGGTGCTGGCGGCGGCGGATTAGACGAATGAGTTTTTGCACAGCCTGGGGTGCTTCGCCCCCCAACTTGTCATCCCGACCCATTCCCTCTTCTTTCCTGTGATCGCGCAATTATTTCGGGCTCGGAGATGTTGCCGGTATCGCCGCCGCCGATAACCGTTTCGGCAAGTCCTTTGGGAGAGGCGAACGACGTTTTAAGGGCCTGCGTGCTTCACAAGGCGCCGCGATCCCGGTAGCGAGTGCGCGTCCGGGGCTTTCCTGACTTCGAAGAAAGCAGATCAACATGACCGACGCGTCCGAAACCGACAGCACGCTGATTACCCTGACCGCCGACATCGTCGCCGCGCATGTGACGAACAACAGCGTGTCGGTATCGGATCTTCCAGCCCTGATCAGGAATGTTCACGAGGCACTGAGCGGTCTTGGCAAGACCGATGCACCAGCGGAAACGAGGCAGGAACCCGCCGTTTCTGTGCGCGCTTCGATCAAGCCCGACTACATCGTGTGCCTCGAAGACGGCAAGAAGCTGAAGATGCTCAAGCGTCACCTGATGACGCACTATCAGATGACGCCGGCCGACTATCGCACGAAGTGGAACCTTCCGGCGGACTATCCGATGGTCGCGCCCAACTATGCCGAACAGCGGCGCACGCTCGCCAAGAGCATCGGGCTCGGACGCAAGCCCAGGACGGCCTCGGCTCCAGCAAAGGTTACCAAGGGGGCGCCCGCTCGGCGTGGCCGCCCGAAGGGTGGCGAGGATCAGCCCCCGAAATAGGCAACTGGCGGCCGTCAGGCCGCCTGGGCGGGCTTTTCGGCAAGGCAGATCTGGTTGCGGCCGCCCTGCTTGGCCGCGTAGAGCGCTTCATCGGCGGCCTTGAGCGCGGATCGCGGATCGGGAAAGTCGAACACGTCGGCGACACCGGCGGAGAAAGTGATCTGCCCGAACGTGTAGCGCGACGATTACGGAGTCCGGTCGGCGTCAATTTTGATGGCCGATAGGTGGCCGCGCCGGTTGGTGAATTCTG
>NZ_PHHF01000023.1 GCF_003034225.1 Edaphosphingomonas fennica | reverse complement strand
TGCCCTTGCCAAGGGGGCGTCCACATATGAATCACATTCCCGACGCCAAGGGAATCCTGTTTATGGGTCCCGACCCTAGGCTGTAGCCCTTGCTTTGCTCAGTGGAGGAAAAGCGGGCGTATATGATCGCAGTTTGAGCCATTAGGCTGCCCTATCTCAGCGCGCGTTAGGATTTTGTCTACGTGCGTCGCAGGATGGACGCGCGCCGGAAAGGTCACATGCGCATTGGCCCGCGCCACCGATACGGTGCCGGTCTCCAGGGGCTGGCGCAGCGAATCGAGCACCCCGCGCTGGAATTCCGGCAGCTCGTCGAGGAACAGCACGCCCAGATGCGCCAGGCTCACCTCGCCCGGCCGCACCCGCAG
The DNA here is from genome assembly GCF_003034225.1 of Edaphosphingomonas fennica. Taxonomy (GTDB): domain Bacteria; phylum Pseudomonadota; class Alphaproteobacteria; order Sphingomonadales; family Sphingomonadaceae; genus Sphingomonas_E; species Sphingomonas_E fennica. The sequence goes on along the minus strand of NZ_PHHF01000023.1, from coordinate 97,100 downwards.
GCCGCCCCCGACCAGCGCGGCCATCGATGCGGAGTGATGCGGGCTGCGATAGGGCCGCCGCCGGACCAGCCGGCCCTCGCGCAACTCGCCGGCCACGCTCGCCACCATCGATACCTCCAGCGCCTCGGCGGGGGTCAGCTCGGGCAATATCCCCGGCAGGCAGGCGGCCATCAGCGACTTGCCCGATCCGGGCGGGCCGCTCATCAGCAGATTATGGCCGCCGGCCGCAGCGATCTCCAGCGCGCGCTTGGCGGTTTCCTGCCCCTTCACCTGCGCAAGGTCCGGCCCGCCGGCCGGCTCCTCCATCATGCCCGGCTCCGGCGCGGCCAATGGCAGGCTGCCCTTGAAATGGTTGAGCAGCGCGATCAGGTCCGGCGCGCCCAGCACCTCGATCGTCCCCGCCCAGGCCGCCTCCGGCCCCTGCGCCGCCGGGCAGATCAGCCCCAGCCCGCGCGAAGAGGCATGGATCGCCGCCAGCAGCACGCCGGGCGAAGGCGCCACCCGCCCGTCCAGCCCCAGTTCGCCCACCACCAGATAGGAAGCCAGCGTCTCGGCATCGATCACCCCCATCGCGCCCAGCAGGCCCAGCGCGATCGGCAGGTCGTAATGCGATCCCTCCTTGGGCAGATCGGCCGGCGAAAGGTTCACGGTTATCCGGCGCGGCGGCAGGGCCAGCCCGATCGCGGCGAGTGCCGCGCGCACCCGTTCGCGGCTTTCGGCCACCGCCTTGTCGGGCAGGCCCACCACGACGAAGGCCGGAACGCCCGGCGCAACCTGCACCTGCACCTCCACGGCGCGCGCCTCCAGACCCAGAAACGCCACCGTCGCGACGTGCGCCACCATGCGGAAGAGCCCCCCTGCCCCGATGTTCCCCGCCTGTTCTAAGCACGCCCCGCCATGCGAGTCGAGCCGCCCGCCGCTCTCTCCCGATTCGCCGGCGGTTTGTCGGCATCCGCCGGCTTTCCGTCGATCATCGGCGTTCGCCGCCTTGTGGCCGCCAGCGGCGCACCCCATCTTTTCCCCATGGATATCGTCCGCTGGTGGAAGGCGCTCGGCCGTAACGAGCATGTCCGAATCGGCCTCTTCGCGCTGGGCTGCGTGCTCGTGGCGCTGGCGCCCGTCGTCGGCCTGCTGCCGGGGCCGGGGGGCATATTGGTCTTCGCGCTGGGCCTCGGGCTGATGCTGCGCAACTCGCTCTGGGCCAAGAAGCGCTATGTCGCCTTCAAGCGGCGCTGGCCGAAACATGGCGCCTGGGCGGACTGGGGGCTGCGCCGCAAGAGCGCGCGCCGGCGCGACAAGATCGCCAAGGCGAGGGCCAAGCTCAGGGCGGCGAACGGCCCGTCCGCCGCCGATATGGATTGACTTTCCCGGCCGCCCCTTATATCCGCGCCACCGACAGCGGCCGTCCCATGGGCGGCCCTTTTGGTTTCTGATCGATAGGGAATGACCGATGAAGCGCACCTTCCAGCCGAGCCGCCTTGTGCGCAAGCGTCGTCACGGCTTCCGCTCGCGTTCGGCGACGCCGGGCGGGCGCAAGGTCCTGGCGGCGCGCCGCGCCCGCGGCCGCAAGACGCTTTCGGCCTGAACGGGCCGAAGGGCGGCGCCGGACTGACCACGCTCAGCCGGCGCGCCGATTTCCTGGCCGCGAATGGCGGCCTTCGGGCGCCCATGCCGGGCTTCGTCCTGCTGGTGCGCCCGCGCGGCGACGGATCGGAAGCGATTCGCGTCGGCTACACCGTCACCAAGAAGATCGGCGGCGCCGTCATCCGCAACCGGATGAAACGGCGCTTTCGCGCGCTTGCGGCGGAATTGCTGCCGTCGGAAGGCGTGCCGGGCGCCGATCATGTCCTGATCGGCCGGGCCGGCGGTATCGAACGCCCTTTCGCCGATCTCCGCCGCGAACTGGCCAAGGCGCTCGCCAGGGTCCGTTCGGGCGCCGCATCCCCGGCCGCGCCGCGGCCGCCGCGATCGGGCGGGCGCCGATGATCGCCCGCCTCCTCATCCTCGTGGCGCGCGCCTGGCAATGGGGGCCTTCGGCGGTGCTGCCGCCATCATGCCGCTATCATCCGTCATGTTCGGCCTATGCTATCGAGGCCATCCAGCGCTATGGGGCGCTGAAGGGCGGCTGGCTGGCCGCCAGACGAATCCTGAGATGCCACCCCTGGGGGGGATCGGGCATCGATCCAGTACCTTGAATTCGGGAGCTTGATCCGTGGAGAATTGGCGCAACGTGGTGCTGGCATGCGTATTGTCGCTGCTGGTGCTGTTCGGCTGGCCGATCGTGGCAAATCATTTCTTCCCGCCGGCCAATCCGCCGGCGACGAAGATCGTGAAGGGCAAGTCGGTGCCGCTCCCCGCGCCGGGCGCGACGCCCGCCGCCGATGCGCCTGCCGCCATCCGCGCGCGCGAAGTGGTGCTGAAGGATAGCCCGCGCATCGTCATCGATACGCCGCGCCTCCGGGGTTCGATCAACCTCAGGGGCGCCCGCATCGACGATCTCGTGCTCGCCACCTATCGCGAGACGATCGCCAAGGATTCGCCGCCCGTCCGCCTGCTTTCGCCCAGCGGCACGGCCGATGCCTACTTCGCCGCCTTCGGCTTCGCCGGCGACGGGGTGACGACGCCCAACGACCAGACGCTGTGGCAGACGCAGGACAGCCTGCTCGCCCCCGGCAAGCCGGTCACGCTCACCTGGCGCAACGATCAGGGCCAGCTCTTCACCATCAAGCTCTCCGTGGACGAAAATTACCTGTTCACCATCGAACAGAGCGTCGCCAACCTTTCCGGCAACGCCATCTCGGTCCGGCCTTGGTCGCTGGTCAGCCGCACCGGCCACAGCAAGGACCCGTCGACCTGGACGGCGCATACCGGGCCGATCGGCACCTTCAACGGCGCCACCAACTACGACGTGAACTTTGCCAATCTCGACGGGCAGGAACCGGGCTTCTTCGCCCGCATCGGCGGCACCACCGCGCAGGCCGGCACCAACAGCTTCTCCAGCAAGGGCGGCTGGCTGGGCTTCACCGACAAATATTGGCTGACCACGATCATCCCCGATCCGGCGAAGACGATCGACGCGAACTTCCGCAAGGGCGAAGGCGATCGCTACCAGGCCGATTTCTCGGCCGCGCCGGTGATCGTGCCGCAGAACCGGGTGGCGCGTTCCACCTCGCACTTCTTCGCGGGCGCCAAGGAAGTCACCGTCCTCGATGCCTATAAGAAGAATCAGGGCTTCGCCAATTTCGATCGGGCGATCGACTGGGGCTGGTTCATCTGGTTCGAAAAGCCGATCTTCAACGTGCTGGACTGGCTGTTCAAGCTGGTCGGCAATTTCGGCGTGGCGATCATCCTGCTCACCTGCATCGTGCGCGGGCTGATGTTCCCGATCGCGCAGAAGCAGTTCGCCTCGATGGCGGCGATGCGCGCCGTCCAACCGAAGATGAAGGAGCTTCAGGAAAAGCATAAGGACGACAAGCAGAAGCTGCAGCAGGAGCTGCTGGCCCTCTACCAGAAGGAGAAGGTCAATCCGCTCGCGGGCTGCCTGCCGATCCTGCTGCAGATCCCGATCTTCTATGCGCTCTACAAGGTGCTGATGCTGACGATCGAGATGCGGCACCAGCCCTTCGTCGCCTGGATCAAGGATCTGTCCGCGCCCGATCCGATGACGCCGCTCAACCTGTTCGGCCTGCTCGATTTCACGCCGCCGGGCTTCCTGGCGATCGGCGTGCTGCCGATTCTGCTGGGCATCACCATGTGGCTGCAGTTCAAGCTGAACCCCACCGCCACCGATCCGGTGCAGCAGCAGGTCTTCTCGATCATGCCGTGGATCTTCATGTTCATCATGGCGCCGTTCGCGGCCGGCCTCCAGCTCTACTGGACGGTCTCGAACCTGCTCACCATCGCGCAGCAGAAGTGGCTCTACAGCCGCCATCCCACGCTGCGCGCGCAGGCGGGCAAGGCATGAACGGCGCGGCCGGCCCCACGCCCGGAACCGAGGAAGCGGCCGCCCAGCTGATCGAGGATGCGCGCCGGCTCTTCGCCGGGCCGATCGCCTTCCTCAAGTCGGCGCCGTCGCTCCAGTTCCTGCCGGATCCGGCGGCGCCGGAAGTGGCGTTCGCCGGCCGGTCGAACGTGGGCAAGTCCTCGCTGCTGAACGCGCTCACCAACCGCAACGGGCTGGCGCGCACGTCCAACACGCCGGGCCGCACGCAGGAACTGAACTTCTTCGACGTGGGCGAGCCGCTCCGCCTCCGCCTCGTCGACATGCCGGGCTATGGCTTCGCCAAGGCGCCCAAGGATATCGTCCGCAAGTGGCGTTTCCTGGTGAACGATTATCTGCGCGGCCGCGCGGTGCTGAAGCGCGCGCTGGTGCTGATCGACAGCCGCCACGGCATCAAGGATGTCGATCGCGAGGTGATGAAGATGCTGGACGAGGCCGCCGTCTCCTACCGCCTCGTCCTCACCAAGGCGGACAAGGTCAAGGCTACCGAGCTCACCGCCGTCACCGAACGGACGGCGGCCGAGGCCCGCACCCATGTCGCCGCCCACCCGGAAATCCTCGCCACCTCCAGCGAAACCGGGCTCGGCATCGCCGAACTGCGCGCCGCCGTGCTGGAGGCCGTTCTCTAAGGGCTTTGCGCCCTTTCCCATGAAGGCGCGCCGCGCCCGCGCGGGCGGGAAGGGCGGAAAAGCAACGCGCCGGCGCCACGCAAGCGCCCCGGCGCGATCACCCGTCGACCTGCCGGCACAACCGGCCGGCCCGCCCGCCCTTCCCTTTCGGCGCCCGATGCCGCAGGGAGGGGCCGACCTTCGCGGGAAACGACGGAATCGGAATGCTCAAGCTCTTCATCGGCAACAAGGCTTATTCCTCCTGGTCCATGCGCGGCTGGCTCGCCGTCAGGCAGTCGAGCCTGGATTTCGAGGAGATCGTCGTCCCCCTTTATGACGACGATTGGGACAAGCGCCGCGAAGGCGACGAATTCGCCCCCTCCTCCGGCAAGGTGCCGATCCTGTGGGACGGCGATGTCGTGGTGTGGGACAGCCTGGCTATCATCGAATATCTGGCGGAAAAGGTCGGCCGCGATCGTTTCTGGCCCGCGGATGACGGCGCCCGCGCCATGGCCCGGTCGATGGCGGCGGAGATGCATTCCAGCTTCGCCAGCCTGCGCCGCGAACATTCGATGAATGTCCGCAAGCGCTTCCCCCCGCGCGAGCTGAGCGAAGGCACCGTCCAGGATGTGATGCGCATCGTCCAGCTCTGGGCGGAGGCCCGCGCCCGCTACGGCGGCACCGGCCCCTTCCTGTTCGGCGAGTTCGGCGCGGTCGACATCATGTTCGCGCCGGTCATCACCCGCTTCATCACCTATTCGATCCCCGTCCCCCGCTTCGCCCACCCCTATATGGAGGCGGTGCTGGAACATCCCTTCGTCACCGCCTGGCTGGAAGGCGCCTATGCCGAACCCTGGGTGATCGAGAAGTTCGAGCTGCCGGTCCTCTGAAGCTTCGTTCGCGCGCCCGCCTTCACCAGGGGCGCCCGTCCCTGTGGCGATAGCTCTGCGTCGCACCGTTGAGGTGCAGGTCGATATCGGGATAATGGCAGTCGGTCTGCGAAGCCCGGCCGATCGCAACGAGCAGGCAGGGCGCGTCGCCCTCGTTGATCAGATGATGGCCATCGGCCTGCCCCTTGGGGAAGGCGGCGCAATCCCCGGCCCGCATCGGCGTGCGGCGCCCTTCCTCGACGAGCACCGCCTCGCCCGAAAGGATCACGACGAACTCGTCCTCCCCCTCATGCCAGTGGCGCTGGCTGGACCAAGCCCCCGGATCGAGCCGGACATGGGTGACGCCGAAATCGCCCAGCCCCGCCGCGATGCCCAGCCGGCGATACCATCGCCCGGCCACGTCCCGCGCATAGGGCTCGGGATATCCGGTGCGGTTGGTGGCCGGGATGGCGGCAAGATCGATCTTCGGCATGATCGGCGGAGGATAGGCAAAGCCGTGGCTTGCCGCTAGGCGAACGATCATGATCGATCCCGTCGCCCTTGCCAGCCGCCTCATCGCCTGCCCCAGCGTCACACCCGAGGATGCGGGCGCGATCGACGTGATCGCCGAGGCGCTGGAGGCAATCGGCTTCACCGTCCACAGCTTCTGGGCGGGCGACGCGCCCGACGGGCCGGTGCGCAACCTTTTCGCCACGCGCGGCCAGGGCGGCCCGCATTTCGCCTTCGCCGGCCATAGCGACGTGGTTCCCGCCGGCCCCGGCTGGGGGACCGATCCCTTCACCCCCGTCATCCGGGGCGATCTGCTCCACGGGCGCGGCGCGGTGGACATGAAGGGCGCCGTCGCCGCCTTCATCGCCGCCGCCGCGCGCATCCCCGATCATCAGGGCACGCTGAGCCTCATCATCACCGGCGACGAGGAAGGCCCCGCAACCCACGGCACGCTGGCGCTGATGGCGTGGATGGAGGAGCGCGGCATCCGCCCCGACCTATGCCTGGTGGGTGAGCCGACGTCCGCCCACCGCCTGGGCGATACCATCAAGATCGGCCGGCGCGGATCGGTGAACATGTGGATCGAGGTGCCGGGCACGCAGGGCCATGTCGCCTACCCCCATCTCGCCGATAACCCCGCCCCCCGCCTGATCCGTATCCTGAACGAGCTGGATGGCTGGACGCTCGACACCGGCAATCGCTGGTTCCAGCCCTCCAATCTGGAAATAACCGATATCGCGATCGGCAATCCGGCGACCAACATCATCCCCGGCGTCGCCCGCGCCCGCCTCAACATCCGCTTCAACGATGCGCATCGCGGCGCCGATCTGGTGGAGCATGTCCGGCAGGTCGTCGCCCGCCACGCGCCGCGCGGCACGGTGGAGGCCAGGATCTCGGGCGAGGCCTTCCTCACCGAGCCGGGCCGGCTTTCCACCCTCGTCACCGATGCGATCCACCGCGCGACGGGCCTGGAGGCGGAGCTTTCCACCAGCGGCGGCACATCCGACGCCCGCTTCCTCTCCCGCCTCTGCCCGGTGGTGGAATTCGGCCTGTGCAACGCCACCATGCACAAGCTGGACGAAGCGGTCGCCGTGGCGGACCTCCACGCGCTGACGGATATCTACGCGGACATCATCACCCACGCGCTGCAAGGCTGACTGCCGGGCACCGCCATCGCCCGTCGCATGCTCGGAATCGCAGGTGTTGCCCTGATCGGCTGAACGCGCTCCCCTTTTCCGTCATTCCCGCGAAGGCGGGAATCACGTCAGGGAAAGGCCACCGCCGGAAAGCCCCGGCGCCGGCCCATCGGCGCCGATACGAATACGGCTTCCCCGCGCCACCTAGGCCATGGCCCGGAACGGCCCGCCGTCCCGCCGCCCGGCCAGCCAGGCGAGGAAGGCGGCCTCGTCCATCGGCCGGGCGACGGCATAGCCCTGCACCGCATCGCAGCCGATGGCGCGCAGCACGTCCATCTGCCCCTGATTCTCCACGCCTTCGGCCACCGCCTGGAAACCCAGGCCGTGGACCAGCGCGACCACCGAATGCACCAGCGTCCGCGCGTCCGCCGAATCGGCGATGTCGCGGATCAGGGTGCGATCCAGCTTCACCCGGTCGATCGGCATGTCCTTCAGCCGGGCGAGGTTCGAATAGCCGGTGCCGAAATCGTCGATGGCGATCGCCACGCCGTCGGCGCGCAGATCGCGCAGGCCGGCCAGCACCGCATCGCTGCCCTGCATCGCCAGCGTCTCGGTGATCTCTATCTCCAGCCCTTCGGCCGGGGCGCCGCTTTCGGCGATCAGCGAACGCAGCCTGTCGAAAAAGCCCGGCTGCGCCATCTGGCGCGGGCTGATGTTGATGGCGATGCGCTGGCCCAGTCCAGCCCCGCGCCAGCCCGCCAGTGATTTCAGCGCCCGATCCAGCACCCAGTCGCCGATCTCGCGGATCAGCCCGCCATCCTCGGCCGCCTGGATGAAGCGGCCGGGCATCTGCAGGCCGTCTTCGGGATGGCGCCAGCGCAGCAGCCCCTCGACCGCCACCACCTCGCCGGACATGCGCATCTGCGGCTGGAAGGCCAGCTCGAACTCGCCCCCCTCGATCGCGCGGCGCAGGTCGCGTTCCAGCCGCAGCCGTTCCTCGGCCGCGTCGTTCAGCACCATGTTGAATCGCTGCACCTGCCGGCGTCCCTGCGCCTTGGCATGATACATGGCGATATCCGCCGCCCGCATCAGGCTGACGAGATCGGTGCCGTGATCGGGGGCGATCGCCAGCCCGATCGAGGCGCCGACATCCACCGCCTGCCCGGCCACCACGAACGGTTCGGACAGCACGTGCAGCGCGCGCCGCGCCAGGCGTTCGGCATGCCCCGCGTCGCGCACCATCGGGAAAAGCAGCGTGAACTCGTCCCCCGCCAGCCGGCCGATCGCCGGTGCATCCGCGCCCTGGGCATCCATGTCCTGCCTCGCCCGCGCCGCGACCTGGTGCAGGCGGCCGCCGACCATCGCCAGCACCTCGTCGCCGCAGGCATGGCCCATGCTGTCGTTCACGAATTTGAAGCGATCGAGGTCGATGAACAGCAGCGCCGCCATCTGCCCCGGCGCGCGCCGCGCGAGAAGCTGTTCGGCCATACGCCGGAAATTCACGCGATTGGCGAGCTGGGTCACAGGATCGAACATGGCGAGCGCGTGGACGCTGTCGAAATTGGCGCGCACCTGGCCGAACAGCCGGTCCATCGCCTCGGCCAGCTCGGGCAGCGTTTCGCGCACGCGTTCCGGGGTGGGCGATATCAGGTCGCCCTCGGCCGCCGCGCGGATGCGCAGCGCCAGCACGTCCACCCCTTCCGCCACGCCGGCGATGGCGCGCTCGGCCGATGCCCAGCTCATCGCCCCGCAGACGATGGCGACCAGCAGCGCGCCCACGATTTCCCGCTGGCTTACCGATCCGCTGGTTCCGGCGAACAGCGCCAGGATGAAGACCACGGCACCAGCGGACAAGGCGAAGGCGACGGCCCGGCTTTTGAGCGATAGTCCCTCCATCGCGCCGATGCGTGCCCCTTCCCCCAGCGCCCGACCGCCGGGCAAAGCAGGCTTGTGGAGCAGAATCCGTTAACGAATGCTCCATGAATTGTAACGGGGCACCATATTTTACGATTTTTCTGGCGGTTGTCGCGGGGTCAGCGGCGGCGGCGCAGCACCACATAGAGCGCGCCCGCGCCGCCATGGCGGGGATGCGCGGCGCGGACGGCGGCGATGCGCGAGGACCAGCCCGAGGCGCCGAGCCAGTCGCCGATCGCGGCGCGGATCAGCCCCCGCCCCGGCGCGCCCGGCCGGGGCGCCCGGCCCGTCACCACCAGCAGCACGCGGGCGTCGGCGGCGATCGCGCCGGCAAGCGCGGCCTCCAGGGCGGCATGGGCACCGGCCAGCGTATGGCCATGGAGGTCGATGGTGCGATCGGGCGCCACGATCCCCCGCCGCAGCCGCCTATCCCACCCGCCGTCCAGCGTGTCGGCAGGCTCGGCGGCGGCAGACGCGCGCGGGGATGGCGGTGGCGGCGGCGGGACCCTGCCCTGCCTGGATTTCGGCAGCGGCTTGGGCGGTGGGGCCGGGGGCGGCGATCCGGCGGCGGCTTCGGCCGGCGCCGGCCGCTCCGGGTGGAGCGGACGCACCGTCGCCGTCACCTTGCGCCAGAGCGCGCGCTCCTCAGCGTCGAGGCGTCGGCCCGCCATTGCCGGTCACGGTCGCGGCGTTCAGCCGGGCGACGCTCCCCTTGGGCAGCAGCAGCCAGGCATTGCCCCGGCCGGACATGCCGCCCGCGATACGGCGGGCATCCTCGCCCGCGCCCCAGAAGGTGTCGAACCGGTTGGCGCCCTTGATCGCGCCGCCCGTATCCTGCGCCACCCACAGCCCGGTCGCCTCCACCCGATCGAGCGCGAGGAACACCGGCGCGCCCAGCGGCACGAAGGCGGGGTCGGCCGCCACCGTGGTCCGCCCCGTCACCGGCAGGCCCAGCGCCCCCAGCGGGCCGGGGCCGAACAGCTCGCGGAAGAAAACGAAGCTCTTGTTTTCGTTCATGATGCTGGCGCCGCCATCGGGCATGGCGCGCAGCGTGGCCATGATCCCCTGCATGGAGGACTGGCCGGGCTGCAGCAGGCCGCGATCGCGCATGAACGCGCCGATCCCGGTATATTCGCGGCCGTTCTGCGTGTCGTAGCCCACGCGCATCCGCCCGCCATCGGGCAGGTCGATGAGGCCGGAGCCCTGCACCTGGAGGAAGAAGAATTCGATCGGGTCCGCCGCCCAGGCGATCACCGGCGCCCTGCCGTCGATGGCCCCGCCCACGATCGCGGCGCGATCGGGATAGCGGATCAGCTTGCCGTCCTTGGCCTGGCCGCGAATCCGGCGGCCCTTGAGGTCGTCGGCGAACAGGCCGAGGTCGACCTCGATCAGATCGTCCGGCCGGCCATAGATCGGCACCTCATAGCCGGTGCGCCGCGTGCGCGATCCCTTGATCTCGGGCTCGTAATAGCCGGTGGCGAAGGCCTTGCCCTCGCCGACGATCGCGGTCTCGAAATAACGCGGGAAGAAATTGATCGCGTCGCCATCCCGCCAGCTCGCCGCCGCGTCGCAGGCCGGCTGCCAGTCCGCTCCCCTGGTCAGCCCGCTATTGTCGGTGCGGCGGACGAGCGATCGGCAGGAGATGCGGAACGCCGCCAGCGCGGATCGCGCCTCGGCGTCGCTTATCCCGAGCGCCGTCACCGCCGGCCCCGGCCGGACGCCCTGCTGCTGGGCGGTGGCGCCCGCCGGCGGCGCGGCCAGTGGCGCGGGCGCGGGCGGCAGGGTCACGCGCGGCGCCCGCACGGGTCCGAGCGGCGGGCTCGAAACCGGCGCGCCGGCCGCCGGCGGGGCGGTGGGCGTGGTCGGGCGGGAAACGGGCGCGGGCGGCCCTTGCGGGCTCACGCAGCCGGCCAGCGCCAGCGCCGCGGCCAGCGCGCCCCCTAATGCGAGGCGGGTCACGCCGCCTCGTCGGTTTCGATCAGGATCCAGTTGGGATCGTCGGCCCGGACATGGCGGCTGAACGTCCACACGTCATGCGTGGGCACCGCATCCGAAAGCGATCCGGCGATCACATTGCCCTCGCGGTCGTGGGTGACGGCGGCGATGTCCGCGTCGAAGCGCACCGTCACGCTCGCCATCTGGCCGTCGAGGCGGGCGCGCTCGATCACGGCGCGCTCGATCGAGATCAGGCGGTTGTCCAGCACCTCGCCGGCTTCCTCGCGCTGGCGGATTGCCTCGGCGAAATCCTCGCGCACGCCATCGTCGACGAAGCGGGACAGTTCCTCGGTATCGCCCTTCCAGAAGGCTTCGAGGATCATGCGATAGGCCGCCTGCGCGCCGTTCAGGAAGGACGTCACGTCGAAGTTCGGATCGGCGGAGACGATCGCCCGGATGCCCTCGTTGGCGCGGGGGTCGATCGCGGGTTCGGCCGATACGGGCTGCGAGGGCATGTCGCTGCTGGAACGCGCGATGGGGGCCGGCTTCGGCTGGGCTTCGACCGGCTTGGCGATCGGCTGTTCATGCCCCGTGCGGCGACCGAGGACGCTGTAGAGCCTCATCGCGACGAAGACGAACACCAACGCCAGGATAATGATCGTTTCCACCGGACCTCCGCTACGCTTGTCCGTTGCTACATAGGGATATGGCGCGCATGTTTCAAATGGCGCTTTCGGTGGCGCGGTCCCGCCATCGGTCCGCCGCGCGCGCCATTGCCCTCCCGCGCCCCGCCTGCTAGTCGCGCGGCGCATTCCACCCAATTAAAAGGCATATCCGGATGGCCGAAGAAGAAGGCATCGCGAACATGGGCGAAACGCTCGCCAACGGCGAGGACAACCTGCCCCAGGTGGCGTTGATCGCCCAATATGTGAAGGATCTGTCTTTCGAGAATCCGAACGCGCCGGCCGTGTATCAGTGGCAGGGCCAGCCGCAGATCGACGTGCAGTTCAACATCCGCGCCGATACGCTGGGCGAGGACGTGCACGAAGTGGCGCTGAAGATCGATGTCACCGCCGCCGCCGATCAGGGCGTCGCCTTCAAGGCGGATCTGCTGTTCGCCGGCCTGTTCGGCATCCGCAACGTGCCGCAGGACCAGCTCCAGGGCTTCCTGCTGGCCGAAGCGCCCCGCCTGCTCTTCCCCTTCGCCCGGCGCGTGCTGGCCGATGCGGTGCGCGACGGCAATTTCCCGCCGCTGATGCTGGAGCCGATCGATTTCGGCGCGCTCTATCTTCAGCAGCAGGCCCAGGCGCAGGCGCTGGGCACCGGCGAACCGGCCGGCCAGGCCTGATGTTCGCGGGGCCGGCGCTTCCGGCCCCGTCCCTTCCGGGCCGGCCCGCCGGCCGGCCCCGAGGCTTGCGACCATGAACAGGATCGGCTTGCGCGCATGAACCTTACCAGGGCGATCGGCACGATCGGCGGGCTGACGATGATCAGCCGCATCTTCGGCTTCGCGCGCGAAATGCTGATGTCGCGCATCATGGGGGCATCAGGCGCCGCCGATGCATTCCTGGTCGCCTTCCGTCTGCCCAACACCTTCCGCCGCCTGTTCGGCGAAGGCGCCTTTTCGGCGGGCTTCGTGCCCCTGTTCAGCCAGCGGCTGCACGGGCAGGGCGGGATCGAGGATGCGCGCAAATTCTCGGAAGAGGTGCTGGCGGTGTTCCTGCCCACCCTCTTCCTCTTCACCCTCGTCTTCGAAATCGCGATGCCGGCCTTCGTGTGGGCGATCGCCTCGGGCTATGCGGACGAACCCGCCAAGTTCGCGCTCACCGTATCGCTGACGCGGATCACCTTCCCCTATCTGCTGCTGATCAGCCTCGTCTCGCTCTTTTCGGGCGTGCTCAATTCGCTGACGAAGTTCGCCGCCGCCGCCTTCGCGCCCGCGCTGCTCAACGTCGCGATGCTGGGCGCGCTGATCCTGGTGCCGGCGGGCGGGGTGAAGACGGCCTATGCGCTGGCGATCGGCGTCACCGTCGGCGGCGTGTTCCAGCTCGCCCTGTTGTGGAACGGCGCGCGCCGGGCGGGCATCTCGCTGCGCCTGCGCCGTCCGCGGATCACCCCCGGCGTGCGGCAATTCTTCGTGGTGGTGATCCCGGCCACGCTGGGCGCGGGCGTCTACCAGATCAGCCAGCTCATCGACACCTTCTTCGCCACCCGGCTGCCCGAAGGATCGATGTCGTTCCTCAATTATTCGGACAGGCTGAACCAGCTGCCGCTGTCGGTGATCGGCACCGCGCTCGGCACCGCCATCCTGCCCCAGATCAGCCGCTTCATCGCCAGGGGCGAGCCGGACGAGGCCGCCAAGGTCCAGGGCCAGGCGGTCGAGCTTTCGATGCTGCTCTGCCTGCCGGCCGCGCTGGCGCTGGCGGTCGTGGCCGGCCCGCTCTGCGCGGCGCTGTTCCAGGGCGGCAAGTTCACCGCGCATGATGCGATGGTGACGGGCAATGTGCTCGCCATCATCGTCGCCGGCCTGCCGGCCTATGTGCTGGTCAAGGTCATCACCCCCGGCTTCTATGCGCGGGAGGATACGAAGACGCCGGTGAAGACGGCCGCGATCGTGCTGATCGCCAATATCGTCCTCAACTTCGCCCTGATCCCGCTGTTCGGCATCTACGGCCTCGCCTTCGCGATCGCCGCCTGTTCCTGGCTCAATTGCCTGATGCTCTATGCGATATTGCGCGCGCGCGGCCATTTCCGCATCGAAGGCTGGCTCTGGGGGCGCATCGCCCGCCAGATCGCCGCGGGCCTGGTGATGGCCGCCGTCCTCTGGGCCCTGCGCATGGCGTTCGCGGACTGGTTCGCCGGCTCCGTGGGCAAGCGGATGATCTCGGTCATGGCCCTCGTGGGCATCGGCGGGATCGTCTATTTCGGCGCCGCCTGGCTGTTCGGCGGCATGGACAAGGAAGCAATCCGGCTGCTCACCCGCCGCCGCAGGAAGAAGGAAGCATGATGCGCATCGTCTCGGGCATCCAGCCCACCGGCAACCTCCATCTCGGCAATTATCTGGGGGCGATCCGCAACTGGGTGCGCATGCAGGATGGCCTGGGCCAGGGCGACGAATGCCTGTTCTTCCTCGCCTCGCTGCACGCGATCACCGTGCATCACGATCCCGCCCAGCTGCGCGCCAACATCCGCGAGATGGCGGCCGCGCTGATCGCCGCCGGCATCGATCCGGCGCGCTCCACCCTGTTCAGCCAGGCGGACGTGCCCGCCCATGCCGAACTGTGCTGGCTGCTGAACGGCACGGCGCGGATCGGCTGGCTGAACCGGATGACCCAGTTCAAGGAGAAATCGGGCAAGAATCGCGAGGGCGCCTCGGTCGGCCTCTATGCCTATCCGGTGCTCCAGGCGGCGGACGTGCTGCTCTACCAGGCCACCCACGTCCCCGTGGGCGAGGACCAGAAGCAGCATCTGGAGCTGGCGCGCGACGTCGCGACCAAGTTCAACACCGATTTCGAGGTGGAGCTGTTCACCCTCCCCGAACCGATCATCCCGCCGGCGGCCGCCCGCATCATGTCCTTGCGCGACGGCACGGCCAAGATGTCCAAGTCCGATCCTTCGGACATGAGCCGCATCAACCTGACCGACGATGCCGACCTGATCGTGCAGAAGATCCGCAAGGCCAAGACCGACCCGGAACCCCTGCCCGCCTCGGCGGAGGAGCTGGCCGGCCGGCCGGAGGCCCGCAACCTGGTGGGCATCTACGCCGCGCTTTCGGATGAGAGCGTGGAACAGGTGCTTGCCCGCTTCGCCGGCCAGGGCTTCGGCGCGTTCAAGCCCGCGCTGGCGGAGCTTGTGGCCGAGTCGCTGCGCCCGGTGAAGGCCCGGCTCGATGCGCTGCGCGCCGATCCTGCCGAGCTCGATCGACTGCTCGGCCTCGGCGCCGCCCGCGCCCGGGAGGCGGCCGCCCCCACGCTCGACGCCACCTACCGCGCGATGGGCCTGCGCTGGTAGGATCGAAATAGGCATTTTCCGCCAAGGCGGAGGCGGAACGACTCCGTCATAAGGATCGGAAGGCACGGGCATTATCCCCCTGAGAGCGCCCGCCCCCCCCGTTGGGCGCGATGGCCGTGCCTTCCACCCGATTGCGCCTTCGGATCATTGCCGATTTTTCATTTCGCATCCGTCGATGTTCAACGCATGTTCAGCCCTACTATGCGATACATCGGCGTTGTTATATTCCGGGGTTACAACCCTTTGCCCTGCGAGGTCGCCAGCCATGTCCTTATCTAGACGGATATTCACCCTCGCCGTGCCGGCAGCGGCGCTGCTGGCGCTTTCGGGCTGCGCCACCCCGTTCAAGGCCGATGTCGCCCGCTTCCAGGCGATGCCGGCCCCGCAGGGCCAGAGCTTCACGATCCGGCCGGCCGACCCCCGCAACGAAGGCGGCCTGGAATTCGGCCAATATGCCGATCTCGTCGCCCAGCAGCTCGTTTCCCAGGGCTATGTGCCCGCGCGCGAGGGGGCGAATGCCACCCTCACCGTCACGCTCGATTACGGCGTCGACAACGGCCAGCAGAAGGTCGTCACCCGTCCTGGCTTCGGCGCCGGCTATGGCGGCTGGGGCCGGCCCTATGGCCGCTGGGGCTATCGTTCCTCCTTCTATTATGGCTGGAACGATCCCTTCTGGTATGATCCCTGGGCCTATCCGGACGTGTCGAGCTACACCTTCTATACCAGCTATCTCGACATGACGATCAGCGGCCAGAACGGCCAGCGGCTGTTCGAGGGCAAGGCCAAGGCGCGCTCGACCACCGATAGCCTGCCCACGCTCGTGCCGAATCTGGTGCAGGCGATGTTCACCAACTTCCCGGGCCGCTCGGGCGAGGAGGTGCGCATCACCATCCCGCCGCCCAAGAAGGACTGATCCGGCCTCAGACCATGAAAAAGGCCCCGTCCGATCCATCGGCGGGGCCTTTTTCATGGGCTTGAGCTTGGGCCCGGTGCCTTGCGGAAGGATCAGCCTTCCAGCTGGCGCATCAGCAGGCGCACGTCGGCGTCCAGCTCGGCATCGGTCTGGCGCAATTTCTCGATCTGCTTCACCGCGTGGATCACGGTCGTATGGTCCCGCCCGCCGAAGCGGCGGCCGATCTCGGGCAGCGAGCGCGGCGTGAGCTGCTTGGCCAGATACATGGCGATCTGGCGGGGGCGGGCCACCTCGCGCGCGCGGCGGGATGACGCCATTTCGGATTGCTTGATGCGATAATGCTCGCACACCCGGCGCTGGATCTCGTCGATGGTGATCCGCCGCTGGGTGGCGCGCAGCATGTCCGCCAGCGTCTCCTGCGTGAACTCCATGTCGATCGGCCGGCCCGACAGCAGCGAATAGGCGACGACGCGGTTGAGCGCGCCTTCCAGCTCGCGGACGTTGGTGCTGATGCGCCGCGCCAGGAACAGCACGACATCCTCGGGCACCTTGGCCTGGGGCATCGCCTCCAGCTTCTTGACGATGATGTTCAGCCGCAGCTCGAAATCGGCGGGGTTCACGTCCGCCACCAGCCCCCAGGACAGGCGGGAAAGGATGCGGCTTTCGATCCCTTCCAGGTCCTGCGGGCTGCGATCGGCGGTGATGACGAGCCGCCGGCCGGCCGAGATGATCTCGTTCATCGTGTGGAAGAATTCTTCCTGGGTCGATTCCTTGCCGGCGATGAACTGCACGTCGTCGATCATCAGCACGTCGGCCGCGCGCAGACGGGCCTTGAAGCTGTGCGTGTCCTTGGCGCGCATCGCGGCCACGAACTCGTACATGAACTTCTCGGCGGACATGTAGATGATCCGCGCGCCCGGCTGGCGGGCCAGGAATTCCTGGCCGATCGCATGCATCAGATGCGTCTTGCCGAGGCCGGTGCCGCCATGGAGGAAGAGCGGGTTGAAACCCAGCACCCCGCCCTCGGCCACCGTGCGGGCGGCGTTGTAGGCGACCTCGTTGGCCTTGCCGACCACGAACGAATCGAAGCTGTAACGCGCCTCGAAGCCGTGCTCCACCGGCGCCTGCGCCACGGGCGCGGCCACGGGCGGCTCGGCCTCGGGCTGCGCCGCGGCCTCCGCCTCGTCGCCGGGAATCGTGAACAGCGCCGGCCGGCCGCCATCGGCGCTGATCGCCACCTTGGAAACCTGCGGCAGCATCGCCCGCCAGGCCTGCAGCAACTGCTCGGCGAAATGCGTCTCGACCCAATTGGCCATGAAATCGGAAGGCGCCGCCAGACGCACGGTGGCCTCGTCCGAATCGAACTCGACGAGCGTCACCGGCTTCAGCCACCCGTCGAAGGTGCGGGCGCCGCAGGATTTGCGCAGGCTTGCGCGAATCGCCTCCCACGCGGCCTCGAAGGGCGAAGGGGCCTGATCGATGGCCCCGGCGCCTGATTCGTCCGGCGTGGAAAGAAACGAAGCGGCTGATGTCACGTCGGTCCCTTCAGTTGGCCTCCCCACGGGCGCGCCGGGACACGAGAGAGAAAACGCCCCCTCTGCGCAATCGCCCCCGCGATCACCGCATGTTCCCGTCGTTACCGCAATCCGCACAGGCCGGAGATTCGCCGGCGCGGACCGTCTTTGTGAAAGGCGATCGGCCTCGGATCAAGGCCCCCGGATGCAACAAAAAAGAAATAATGGCGCTTGACAGCAAAAGCCGGGCTTTTGCGTGCCCGCCGCGCAAACCGCTGAATTCAGGTCATAAAAATGCAATTCCCGAAAACGTCACACAGGACGAATCGTGGAGATTCCTAGAATTCGCGATTGTCATGGAAAAGAAACGAAAAGGCCCGCCGGGGCATCATCCCCGGCGGGCCTTTAACGTGGCAGTAACGATCGGTCAGCCGAGCGCGGCGACCCGCTTCGTCAGGCGCGCGAACTTGCGCGACGCGGTATTCTTGTGGAGCACGCCCTTGGAGACGCCACGGGCCAGCTCCGGCTGGGCGGCGGCGAGCGCGGCGCTCGCGGCAGCCTTGTCGCCCGTCGAGAGCGCAAGCTCCACCTTCTTGATGAAGGTGCGGATGCGGCTCACGCGCGCGCCGTTGATCTCGGCCCGGCGTTCGTTCCGGCGGATGCGCTTCTTTGCCTGCGGCGTGTTCGCCATGTCGTCCTCAACAGATCAAAAAGGGATGCGGCGCAAGGAGCGATCCCGCGCCGGGAAGGCCGGCTTCATACACGTCTGGCGGCATTCGTCAACCTTCACGCCTGGCAGGCCGGGCAGAAGAAGGTGGATCGGCCGCCATCCACGCGCCGCGCGATGGTGGCGCCGCAGGTGCAGGCCTCGCCCTCGCGGCCATAGACGCGCCACTGGCTGGCAAAATAGCCCAGTTCGCCATTGGGCTGCACATAATCCTTGAGCGAGGAGCCCCCCGCCTCGATCGCCGCCGCCAGCACGGCGCGAATCGCCTCCACCAGCCGCCCCAGCTTCGCCCGCGTGATTCGCCCCGCCGGCGTGGCGGGTGCGATCCCGGCGATGTGGAGCGCCTCGCATACATAGATGTTGCCCAGCCCCGCCACGATCCGCTGGTCCAGCAGCAACGCCTTCACCGGCGCGATCCGCCCGTCGAAGGCGTCGCGCAGATGGGTGGCGGTCAGCCCCGGCCCCAGCGGCTCCGGCCCCAGCGCCAGGAAGGCCGGGAAATCGCCCACCGCCTCCGTCGCCACCAGATCGAGCGAACCGAAGCGGCGCGGATCGTTCAGCGCCAGCCTGCGCCCGGCTTCCGTCTCGATCACCAGATGATCGTGCTTGCCGATCGCATCCGGGTCGATCCGCCAGCTTCCCGACATGCCGAGGTGGAAGATCAGCGTGTCGCCGCGATCCGTCTCGATCAGCCCGTATTTCGCGCGCCGGCCCAGCCCGGTGACGGTGGCGCCGGTCAGCCGCTGGCGCAGGTCCGGCGGGATCGGACGGCGCAGGTCGGGCCGGCGCGGCTCCACGGTCACCAGCCTGTGCCCCTCCAGCGGGCCACGAAGGCCGCGGACGGTGGTTTCGACTTCGGGAAGCTCGGGCATGATATTGTTGCGATATGGCCCGTGACCTCGCGGGGCAACCCTTGTAGAGGCCGGGTCCATGGAAACCGTATCCTTCGGCTATTCGGACGTCAGCCCCGAGGAGAAGACCGAGCGCGTCGGCGCCGTCTTCCGCAACGTCGCCTCGCGTTACGATCTGATGAACGACGCGATGTCGGGCGGCATGCATCGCCTGTGGAAGGACCGCTTCGTCCGCCGGGTGAAGCCGCGTGCGGGCGAGGCGATCCTCGACATGGCCGGCGGCACCGGCGACATCGCCTTCCGCCATGCCCGCTCCGGCGCGCAGGTCACGGTGGCCGATATCAACCCTGCCATGCTGGAAGTGGGGATGGAGCGCGCGAAGAAGCGCGGCATCCACGGCCTGATCTGGGCGGAACAGAATGCCGAGACGCTGAGCTTCGGCGATCGCGAGTTCGATGCCTATACCATCGCCTTCGGCATCCGGAACGTCACCGATATCCCGGCCGCGCTCCGCGAGGCGCATCGCGTGCTGAAGCGCGGCGGCCGCTTCTTCTGCCTCGAATTCTCGACCAACCAGTGGCCGGGCTTCGCCGAAGCCTATGATGCCTATTCGCATCGCCTGGTGCCGAAGCTGGGCAAGCTGCTGGCCAATGACGAGGACAGCTATCGCTACCTGATCGAATCGATCCGCCGCTTCCCGGACATGCCCAGCTTCGAGCGGATGATCGCCGAGGCGGGCTTCGTCCGCACGAATGTCGAGCCGATTCTCGGCGGCCTCGTCGCCATCCACAGCGGCTGGAAGATTTGACCCACTTCATTGTCCATACTGCCCGCCTGCTGAAGTGGGGCCGAACCCTCGCGCGTCACGGCGCCTTGCTGGGCATAGAGCGCGATCCGCTTACGCCGCCGCCAGCACGTCGGATCGCCCGCATCCTGCGCATCGGCGCGCGCCTGCCCAAGGTGCCCGCTTATGCCGATGCCTTCCAGGCGATCGGCCCGGCGGCGATCAAGCTGGGCCAGAGCCTCGCCACCCGCCCCGATCTGGTGGGGGAGGAAGCCGCCAACGATCTGCTGCGCCTGCAGGATGCGCTGCCGCCTTTGCCCTTCGATCAGATCCGCGATCAGATCGAACAATCCTTCCACGGCCCGATCGACCAGCTTTTCGCGTCGATCGATCCGGTGCCGGTGGGCGCCGCCTCGATCGCGCAGGTTCATCGCGCCGTCACCACCGAGGGGCGCGAAGTCGCCGTCAAGGTGCTCCGGCCCGGCGTGGAGCGCGAATTCGCCAAGGCCATCGATACCTATGAATGGGCCGCCGCCCAGGCCGAGGCGATGGGCGGCGAGCTGGCCCGGCTGCGTCCCCGCCTAGTCATCGCGACCTTCAAGCGCTGGACCGCGCGCGAGCTCGATCTCCGGCGCGAGGCGGCATCCGCCTCCGAGCTGGCCGAAGGCATGGAGGCGGAACCCGCCTTCGTCGTTCCCGCGATCGATTGGCAGCGCACGTCGGGCAAGGTCCTCACGCTCGAATGGGTCGACGGGCTCAAGCTTTCCGATCGCGATGCGCTGGTCGCCGCCGGCCATGATCCGGGCGTGATCGCCGGCAACCTCGTCCGCGCCTTCCTCCGCCAGGCGATCGCCGAGGGCTTCTTCCACGCCGATCTCCACCAGGGCAATCTGTTCGTGCTGCCGGACGGGCGGATCGCGGCGATCGATTTCGGCATCATGGGCCGGATCGACCGGCGCGCGCGGCTGTGGCTGGCGGAGATCATCTACGGCCTCATCACCGGCAATTACCGGCGCGTGGCGGAGATTCATTTCGAGGCGCAATATGTGCCCTCCCACCACAATGTCGCCGAATTCGCCACCGCGCTGCGCGCCGTGGGCGAGCCGATGCGCGGCCGGCCGGTGAAGGAGCTGTCCGTCGGCCAGATGCTGGACGGGCTGTTCGCCATCACCCGCGATTTCGACATGCAGACCCAGCCGCACCTGCTGCTGCTGCAAAAGACGATGGTGATGGTCGAAGGCGTGGCCACCGCGCTCGATCCCGATATCAACATGTGGGAAACGGCCGCCCCCTTCGTAAGGGAATGGCTGCGGTCCGAGCTCGGCCCCGAGGCCGCGATCGCCGATCGAATCGGCGCGGACGTCCGCACCCTCGCCCGCATCCCGGATCTGATCCGCCGAATCGAGGCACGCTTCCCGGCGGAAGGCGGCGCCCCGCCCTTGCCCCCGCTGGCCGAGGTGGAGGTGGTCCGCATCAGCCCGCCCTGGCGCTACCTTTTTGTTATTGCAGCCGGATTTGCGGCGGGCTTTGCCGCTCACCTACTGCTGGGCTGAAATCCGCGATACCCGGATGGGACAATCGGGCGCCCCTTATCTGCATTGACAAAAGGTTAACTTTTCGTTCATATTTTGCAGTGCAGCGGAGCAGCCGGAAAGTGCTGTTGCCGGGTCCGCAGCCGCATAACAGGTCGCATTGTTGTTCTGTCGTTTGGCTCAGACACAGGGGATTTACCATGCGTAAAGTCCTGACCGCCGCTACGTTGCTTACCGGTACCATCATCAGCAGCGCCGCCTTCGCCGCTGTCCCCGTCACCACCGATCTCGATACCTGGAAGTCGCTCGCCGGCCCCTGGCTGGAGGACACGGAATATGGCGCCACCGGCACCAGCCTTTCCTCCGTCACGCTGGATGGCGGCGTCACGCTCAACTTCAACCATGCCGTCTCGGTCGCCGCGATCGGCAATGGCTGGGCCACCTGGTCCGGCGGCTATACCGGCGATGTCCTGCGTAATCTGGGGACCAGCTCGGTCACGGCCACGCTGGCCGATGCGGTCGACGGCTTCGGCTTCTTCCTGGAACCGAACGTCTTTTCCAACTTCCTCTTCACCATCACCACCAGCGACGGCACGGTCGTGAACCAGCTCATCCAGGGCAATTCCGGCGCCAAATTCTTCGGCTGGAACGGCCCCGGTATCACCAACTTCACCATCTCCGTCGCATCCGGCGCGGGCGGCTTCGCCTTCGGCGATTTCTTCCTCTACCGCCGCGATATCACCAACGTCCCGATCGTGCCCGAACCGGCCAGCTGGGCACTCATGATCGCCGGCTTCGGCCTGATGGGCGCCGCCCTTCGCCGTGCCCGTGCGGAGCGCGTAACCTACGCGCTGGGCTGAACGGGGGAGCCTGAAGTCCGGCCGGCCTTGCTGCATCGCGGCATATCCGCCGGTCAGGCTCCCCATTCGCCTCCTTGCGGCTCTCACGGCCGCAAGCCCGGTGCTGTTCGGCACCGCCTTTGACACAGTCTCTTGATACAGCCCCTGTCCTACGCGCGGCCGGCACGGCATAATCCCCGGATGCCAGGCCCTTCCTCCCCCGCCCATCCAGCGATCCGCGCAACCGTCCGTCCTCGCCGGCCGGGCGGCTCCCGTCTCTCGACTTCGCGCCCGATCGGCTTCATGGATGCAGCGATGGCAATCCTCAACTTCCTCAACTTCGCTCCCGCAGCCGGGGATTTTCGCGCGTGACGGGGCATCGGATTCTCCTCATCGTCGGCGGGGGAATCGCGGCCTACAAGGCGTGCGAGCTGATCCGGCTGATTCGCAAGGCGGGCATGTCGGTGCGCTGCGTGCTCACGGCGGCGGGCGAGCAGTTCGTGACGCCGATGACGCTGGCGGCGCTTTCCGAACAGCCCGTGCATACCAGCCTGTGGGATCTGAAGGACGAGGCCGAGATGGGCCATATCCAGCTCAGCCGCGAGGCCGATCTGGTGGTGGTCGCCCCGGCCACGGCCAATCTGCTCGCCCGGATGAATGCCGGCATCGCCGACGATCTCGCCACCACCCTGCTGCTCGCCACCGACAAGCCCGTGCTGGCCGCCCCGGCGATGAATGTCCGAATGTGGCAGCATGCCGCCACGCGCCGCAACGTCGCCCAGCTCCGCGCCGATGGCGTGACGGTGATGGAGCCGGACGAGGGCGCCATGGCCTGTGGGGAATATGGCCCCGGCCGCCTGCCCGATCCCGAAGCCATCCTCGCCGCGATCACCGCCCAGCTCGCGCCGGTGAAGCGCCTGCCGGCGGACGCGCGCCCGCTCGCCGGCCGGCACGTCATCGTCACCGCCGGCCCGACGCATGAGCCGATCGATCCGGTGCGCTACATCGCCAATCGCTCCTCCGGCCGGCAGGGCTTCGCCATTGCCGGCGCGCTGGCCGCGCTCGGCGCGCGCGTCACGCTGGTGGCCGGGCCTGTCGTCCTGCCAACCCCCGCCGGCGTCGATCGGGTGGACGTGGAAACCGCGCGCGAGATGGCGGCCGCCGTCGATGCCGCGCTTCCCGCCGATGCGGCGGTGATGGTCGCCGCCGTGGCCGACTGGCATGTCGCCGCCGCCGATCAGAAGATCAAGAAGCAGCCCAGCGGCGCCCCGCCCGCGCTCGCGCTCGCCGAAAATCCCGATATCCTCGCCACGCTCGCCGCCAGCCCGCGCCGGCCGGCGCTGGTGGTGGGCTTCGCGGCCGAAACGGAGCAGGTGCTCGCCCACGCCACCGCCAAGCGCGCCCGCAAGGGGGCGGACTGGATCGTGGCCAACGACGTTTCCGGCGGGAAAGGCGAAAGCGTGATGGGCGGCGCGCGCAACAGCGTCCACATCGTCACCGCCGACGGCGTGGAAAGCTGGCCCGATCTTCCCAAGGAAGCGGTGGCGACCCGTCTGGCCGATCGGATCGCCGCGGCCCTCACCGCCTGAATCCCATGCGCATCCTGTTCGTGCTGACCTCGCAGGGTCGGATGGGTGCCGGCGATCGCCCGACCGGCCTGTGGATCGAGGAATTCACCGCCCCCTATTTCCTGTTCCGCGATGCCGGGGCGGCGATCACGCTCGCCTCGCCGCTGGGCGGCCCCGTGCCCACCGATCCCACCGGCGATGCCGTGGAGCCCGTGCCGCCCTCGGTCGCGCGCTTCCGCGCCAATGCCGCCGCGCAATCCGCCCTGGCCGCAACCCGGCCCCTCGCCGCGATCGCCCCCCATGGCTTCCCCCAGGGCTTCGACGCGATCTTCTATCCCGGCGGGCTCGGCCCGATGTGGGATCTCGCCGCCGATCCCCATTCCCGCGCCCTGATCGAAACCGCCTTCACGGCCGCCACGCCCATCGCCTTCGTCTGCCACGGCCAGGCCGCTCTCGCCGCCTGCCGGGCTCCCGATGGCCGTCCGCTCGTCGCCGGCCGCCGCCTCACCGCCTTCAGCCGCGCGGAGGACGAGGCGGCCGGCCTCGTCACCCTCGCCCCCTTCGTGCTGGAGGATCGACTGCGCGCGCTGGGCGCGGATTTCCGCCACGGCCCGCCGGATGCGCCCTTCATCGTCCGCGACGGGCATCTCCTCACCGGCCAGAACCCCGCATCGTCGCTGCCGCTGGCCGAAGCGCTGCTGGCTCTTCTCACGCTTGAACCGGGATCGCCCGCGCCCTAACCCGGCAACCTCACCGCTCAGGAAAGCCCGCTCCATGTCCTTCGATCCGCGCCCCACCATCGAACTCAAGATCGTGGACCCGCGCCTCGCCGAATGGGGGCTGCCGCAATATCAGACGGATCTTTCCGCCGGCATCGATCTCCACGCCTGCATCGACGCGCCGATCGCGGTGGCGGCGCAGGCCCCCGCCATCCTCATCCCCTCGGGCATCGCGGTGCTGATGAACGATCCCAACATGGTCGCCTTCCTGCTCGCCCGTTCGGGGCTGGGCCACAAGAAGGGGCTGGTGCTGGGCCAGGCGGTCGGAACCATCGACGCCGATTATGCCAACCAGATCTTCATCAGCACCTGGAACCGCAATCCGCCCGGCAGCGATCCCATCCTGATCGAGCCGGGCGATCGCATTGCCCAGCTCGTCTTCCTCCCGATCCTGCGCCCGCAATTCGCCGTGGTCGACGAATTCAGCGCCACCACCGGCCGCGGCCTGGGCGGCTTCGGCTCCACCGGGGTCGCGCGCGGATGACGCTGAGCGACGCCCAGCTCGATCGCTATGCCCGCCATATCGTGCTGCGCGAGATCGGCGGCGCGGGCCAGCTCAGGCTGCTTTCCGCCCGTGTCGCGGTGATCGGCGCGGGCGGCATCGGTTCCCCCGCCCTCCAATATCTCGCTGCGGCCGGCATCGGCCACATCACCCTGTTCGACGATGATGTCGTCGCCCTCTCGAACCTCCAGCGGCAGACCTTGTTCGGCACGGCGGATGAGGGACGCCGCAAGGTGGATGTCGCCGCCGAACGGGTGGCCGCGCTCAACCCCGACGTGCAGCTCGAAACCCATGCCGAACGGGTGACGGCTGAAAATGCGGCGCAACTGCTTGCCGGGCACGATGTCGTCCTCGACGGGTGCGACAATTTCCGAACGCGGCTGGCGGTGGCCGATGCCGCGCTTGCCCTGCGCATCCCGCTGATATCCGCCGCCGTCGGCCAGTTCGAAGGCCAGCTCGCCACCTATCGCGGGTGGGAGGCGGACAAGCCCTGCTATCGCTGCTTCGTCGGCAACGATCCCGATCGCCCGGACGTGAGCTGCGCCGATCAGGGCGTGCTCGGCGCGCTCACCGGCGTCCTCGGCAGCCTCGCCGCGATGGAGGTGATTCGCGCCCTCACCGGCTTCGGCGAGGACGCCGCCGGCCGCCTGCTGCTGATCGACGCCCTCGCCTTCCGCTTCCGCACGCTGTCCCTGCCCAAGGACCCCGCCTGCGGCTGCCGCCACGCCGCCGGATAACCGCTGGCCATGACATCGCCGCCCGCCGCCACGCCGACCGGCCTCACCATCGTCGTCGCCACGGCGGACGGCGAACGCTTCCGCACCGCGCTGATGATGGCGCTGGCCCAAATCGCCCTCGGCGGCACCGCCCGGCTGTTCCTGCAGGAAGGCGCCGTGGCCCTGCTTCTGCCCGATGAGGTTGCGGAGGACGCCGCCCGCTATGCGGCCGCCGGGCTCCCTGCCCGCGCCGCCATATTCGCCGATGCCTTGGATGCCGGCGTCGCGATCACCGCCTGCCAGAGCGGCCTCGCCCTGATTGGCGCCACCGCCGACCGGTTCGATCCCCGCATAGAATGGGGCGGCATGATCGGGCTGCTACAGTCTCTCGACCAGGATCGGCTCGTCGTCATCTGATCCGGCAGGCCGCTGGGTCTGATCCGGCGGACTGCTCCTAAAGCCGCGGACTGCTCCGAAAGTAAGCCGGCGCAGCAACCTGCTCCGCCTCCGATCATCCCGGCGCAGGAAAACCCCACATGCAAAAAGGGGCGATCCCGCAGGACCGCCCCTCTTTCACATCCGACGCCTTGGCGCGGCTGCTTACCAGCTGCCGTAAGCCTCGTTGCCGACGAAGCCCATCTTCTCGACCTGGGCCCGCTTGGTGACGGCGAGAACCTCGTCCACCACTTCGTAGCGCGCCTGGGGGTCCGGCTGCAGGTGCAGCTCAGGAACCGGGTTCATCGTCTGCGTCTGATCCAGATACTGGCGCAGCACGGTGAGGCTCACCGGGCTGCCGTTCCAGAACACCTGGCCGGCGGGATCGATGGTCACCTTGTTCTTGACCGGATCGATCGGCGGCGGGGTCTTCTGGCTGGGATCATCAACCGGCAGATCCAGCTTCACGGCGTGGGTCTGGATCGGAATGGTGATGATGAACATGATGAGGAGCACCAGCATGACGTCGATCAACGGCGTCGTGTTGATGTCCATCATCGGCTCACCATCGGTGGTGCTTGCTGCCATTGCCATGATGGATACTCCTGATCAGAGACGCGGGCTGGTGGTGCCGGCCGGCGGCTGGGAGATGAACCCGACCCGCGCGAAGCCTGCCCGCTGCATGGTGAAGATGGCGCCGCCGATGCA
Source organism: Edaphosphingomonas fennica (assembly GCF_003034225.1). Taxonomy (GTDB): domain Bacteria; phylum Pseudomonadota; class Alphaproteobacteria; order Sphingomonadales; family Sphingomonadaceae; genus Sphingomonas_E; species Sphingomonas_E fennica. The sequence continues at coordinate 70,249 of NZ_PHHF01000023.1, read as the reverse complement.
ACGGTAAGGCGTCTTCACGTCACCACGAATATGCGCTTCCGGCAGTTCGATGCCAGGCGCGGTCGGGCCGCCCTGCTTGTCGATCTCGGCCTTCAGTTTGACGACCGCCCTGTCGAGCAGTTCCTGCGGCGTCACCAGGGTCTGGCCCCAATAGACTTCGCACTTGCCATCGACCGAGCGCACCGAAAGCGAGACGTTCTCGGGCTTCGTCGTCGTCGGCTCGAACACGACCTTCGGCAGTTCGACTGGCACCGTCTGGACAACGACGGGAACGGTAATGAGGAAGATGATAAGCAGCACCAGCATGACGTCCACGAGTGGCGTCGTGTTGATGTCGGACATCGGCGCGTCGCTGCCCTCCGCGGGGCCGGCACTCATGGCCATAAGGTGTGATCCTGTCCTACTTCAAATTTCGCCGGCGCGTGGCCGACGGAACGACCCGGCATTCCGGCGCGGCCCCGATATCGGAGGCCGCGCCGGGCCGATTATCAAGCCTTGGTGGCGGTCGCGGCCGGCTTGGCGGCGGCCGGAGCGGCCGGCTTGGCCGAGAGGAGCGCCGGCTTCACGGCACCGTTCGAAACCATGTAGCCATGGACGTCGGTGGAGAAGGCGGCGATCTGTTCGGCGACAACCTTGTTGCGGCGGATCAGCCAGTTGTAGCCGAGCACGGCCGGAACGGCCACGGCGAGGCCGAGCGCGGTCATGATCAGAGCTTCACCGACCGGGCCGGCGACGGCGTCGATCGAGGCCTGGCCAGCCGCGCCGATCTTGATGAGCGCGCGGTAGATGCCGATCACGGTGCCGAACAGACCGATGAACGGCGCGGTCGAACCGACGGTGGCGAGCACGGCGAGGCCGTTGCCGAGCTTCGAGTTGATCGCCTGCTGGCTGCGGCCGAGCGAGCCGAGCAGCCAGTCATGCTGGTCGATCGGGTCGATCAGCTTGGTGTGCTCGTCCTGCGCGCGGAGGCCGTCGTCGACGATCTGGCGATAGGCCGAGTTCTTCTCGAGCTTGGCGGCGCCGTCCTTCAGGCTCGGCGAACCCCAGAAGGAGGTGCGCACGCGCTTGGCCTGGTTCAGGATCTTCTGCTGCTCGAGCAGCTTGGTGAACATGATGTACCAGGAGGCAGCCGACATCACCACCAGGATGATGAAGACGGCCCAGGCGATCGTTCCGCCCTGCTCCAGGGCGGCCATCAGGCCGTAGGGGTTTTCGCCGCCATGGGGCGCTGCAGCGGGGGTAGCCATTTCGGTGTTCTTCCTCTTCGTCGAATTTGGTTGGATCGGCTGGCCGGATCGCTTCAGCCGATCCGGCTCTCGCCACTATCAATCTTTGGGCATCTGCCAGCGAACGCGGCGGGTATAGCCGCTCGAAGCGATGGGATTGCCTGCCGCATCCTGCGCGGGCTTGTAACGGCCACGGCGCGTGATGTTCTTGCAGGCCGCATCATCGAGATCGGGCGATCCGCTCGACGAAGTCACGCGGCAGTTCACCACGCGTCCCTGCTCGTCGACGTCCCACGCGACACCGGTGGTGCCTTCGCGTTCCTCACGGAGCGCACGCGACGGATAGTCGTCGGTGGTGACCCAAAGGCTCGAATTGCCACGCTCGGTCGCCTTGGCAGCCTGCGAAGGCGGCGGCGGCGGCGGCGGTGCCGGCGGCGCGGTGGGCGTGATGACCACGGGCGGCGCTTCCCGAACCGTCGTCACCGGCGGCGGCGTGGGATTGGGCACGCTCACAATCGGGGGCGGGGCAAGAACGGGCGGCGGTTCCACCGGTTGATCCGGCGGCGGCGGCGGCGGCACTTCCTCCGGGGGTGGTGGCTCCTCTTCGACGTCGAAGGTCTTCAGATCCTGGGCGACCTTCTTGACGACGTTGTATGCCAGGCCAGTCACGAACGCATAGCCGATCACTGCGTGAAGCAGCGCGACAATGGCGATCGCCACGACCCGGCGGGAGCTCATCGATTGATCAGCGTAAGCCATTAAGGAACGACACTCCCTCCAATCCACAAGCTTCACGGGCTACGGGCTGCCCGTGGGGCGGGCCCGACATAATCCAGCGGGTACCGTCTTCGTTCAGTAATTATTGACGGGATGTGTGTCCTTATCGCGACACTTTCGGCGACGCAATTCCTTTGTCCAACGCTTGAACGTCCCGCATGCCCCGTGCGAAACCCGCCGGAGAGGCCGTTTCCGAATGGCTGCGGAGATTTGACACTAAGGAGTGGACATGCGGCGGAGCACCTTGGCCCTGGCTTTTCTGGCGGCGCTTTCCGCGAATCCGGCGGTAGCGCAACCAGATATGCGAATCGTCGGAAATCCGGCCTTCACCTATGCGGATCTAGTCGGATTGGCGGAATCATCGGACGCTGTCGCCGACGTCGAGGTGACGGCGGCGACCAAGCTAAAAGGCCCGGCCGCGGCAAATGTTCCGGCCGGGCACCAGCGCTTCTATCTTGAAGGGAATCTGAACGCGCTTCTCGGCGGGAAGAAGGGATTGCCGGGCCAGATCTCCTGGCTGGCGGACGTGCCGCTCGACGCCGCGAATCGGGCGCCCAAACTCAAGAAGGCCCGGCTGCTGCTGTTCGTGGATGCCGTGGCGGGCCGGCCGGGCGAGGTAAGGCTGGCCGCGCCTTTCGGCCAGATCGCCTGGTCGCAGGAGGAGGATGCGCGCGTGCGCGGCGTGCTGCGGGACCTGAACGCCACGGACGCGCCGCCGCACATCACCCGCGTCGGCAACGCCTTCCAGGTGCCGGGCTCGCTGCCGGGCGAGAGCGAGACGCAGATATTCCTGGGGACGGACGACGGGCGGCCGGTCTCCCTCAGCGTTCTGCGCCGGCCGGGCGAGGCGCCGCGCTGGGCGGTGGCGCTGGGCGAAATGGTGGACGACAGCGCCGCCCCGCCCCCTCCCGACAGCCTCCTCTGGTATCGGCTGGCCTGCACGCTGCCGCCCGAACTGCCGGAAAATTCCACCGCCGATCTTGGCGCCCGGCAGGCGGATGCGGCGCGGGCCGATTATCGCGTGGTAATCGAGGGGCTCCAGCCCTGCGAGCGGAATTTTCCCGCTCGCTGAACCACTTATATTGCGCTCACCGCAATGATACCGCGCGGCCAACGCACTGGCAGGCAACCCGAAAGGTCGCTGCCTAAAAAGAGGACAATTCCACGCCGACGGCCGCGCAATCGGCATAGATATCGGGCTTGCGCGTGGAAACCCGAAGGCCCGTGACCCCGGCGCGCGCCGCGATCAGATCGTAGATGGCGCGCGCCAGCGTCTCCTGCAGGTTGAACCGCCGGCTGTTCGCCAGCCGGCCGATCTCGGTGCGCAGGAAATCGTAATTCCACGCGGCGGACACATTGTCCTCGGCCGCGAAGCTCGCCTCGTCGATCCACACTTCCACCGTCACCAGCAGGCGCTGTGGATTGCCGACCTCGAAATCGTGGAAGCCGATGTCGACCGGCAGGTCGAAATCCTCAAGGAAGATGCGCCGTTTCTTCGGCGCGAGGGATGCCGGAACGAGTCCGTCGAGGATCGGTGCGGTGGTCATGTGGGAAATCTCGCTTGGTTCGGGGACGCGGTAGCCGCTGCCTGAAAATCGGGCAAGTCGGGCACGGGCAAGGCGGGGCTTGCCAGTCCCGTCACCCTCACAGGCTTATCCACAACCCTTTCCACGAACGCTGTGGAAAAGGCGTCCGGCGCGAATCGCCTCCATCGTCCCCAAGTCGATTCGCGCTTTCCTTTCGCGGCGGAACCACTAAGGGCGCGCGCAATCGAAACCTGAAGCATGGAAAGCTCCCCCCAGGATTGATCACGCTCGCTCCGATCGCCGCCGCCGCGCCCGCCGCCATCGAACAATTGCTGGATGCCGCCTTCGGCACCGATCGGCATGGCCGCACCGCCTATCGGCTGCGAAGCGGGACGGAGCAGATTCCGGCCCTGTCGCTGGCGGCTTTCGAATCGGGCGAGCTGGTCGGCACGATCCAGTGCTGGCCGGTCGAGCTGGCGGCGGAGGATGGCCGCGTCGCGCCGATGGTGCTGGTGGGGCCTGTCGCCGTGCGGCCCGATCGGCAGAAGGACGGCATCGGCCGCATGCTGATGGAAGCGATGCTCGCGGCCGCCGATGCCGGCCATGCCGATGCGCTCGTCCTGATCGGCGACCCCGAATATTATGAGCGCTTCTTCGGCTTTTCCGCCGACCGGACCGGCGGCTGGGACGTGCCCGGCCCGGTGGAGCGCCACCGCCTGCTCGCGCGGCTGCGTGGCCCCGCCCCTCTTCCCGAGCGCGGAACGCTCCGGCCGCGGCAGGAGGCGGCGGCGGCTTTGCGCTGAAGGCGAGGATGGCCTAATCGGGTCGCCATGCCCGAAACGAGCCCCCCGCCAGAGGACCTGACCGGCCTTTCGCTCGCCGAGATCGCCCGCCTCGCGGCCGAGCGGAAGCTGCCGCCGGTCGAAAAATGGAATCCGGCACATTGCGGGCACAGCGACATGCGCATCGCCCGCGACGGCACCTGGTTCCACCAGGGATCGCCGATCGGGCGGGAAGCGATGGTGCGCCTGTTCGCCAGCATCCTCCGGCGCGAGCCCGATGGCCGGCACGTCCTCGTCACCCCGGTCGAGAAGCTCGACATCGATGTCGAGGATGCGGCCTTCCTCGCCGTGGAGCTGAAGACCGAGGGCACCGGGCGCGATCGCAGCCTCGCCTTCCGCCTCAACACCGGCGACATCGTCGTCGCCGGCGAGGACCATCCGCTGCGCTTCGAGGACAAGGGCGATGGCCCCCACCCCTATCTCGCCGTGCGCGGCGGGCTGGAGGCGCTGGTGGCGCGCCCGGTCTATTATGAGCTCGCCGCCATCGCGATCGAGGAGGCGGGCGAACCGCTCGGTCTCTGGAGCAATGGCCGCTTCTTCCCGCTGGAGTCCGAATGATGACCTTGAGCGAACGGCTCCGCGCCGCATTGCGGGACGGGCAGGCCCTGGCGCCGGTGCTGCTGGAGCATGACGACGGCGATTTCGCCCTGCGGGCGGGCGAGCCGATCGTGCCCGCCGCCGTGCTGGTGCCCTTCGTCGATCGGCCCGAGCCGACGATATTGATGATCCTGCGCCCCGAAACGATGCGCCGCCATGCCGGCCAGATCGCCTTTCCCGGCGGCCGGGTCGATCCGGGGGACGACGGCGTCGTCGGCGCGGCCCTGCGCGAGGCGGAGGAGGAGATCGGCATGCCCCGCGCGCGGGTGGACGTGGTGGGCACGGCCGATCGCTATCGCACCATCACCGGCTATGAAGTGACGCCGGTGATCGGCGTCGTGCCGCCCGATCTGCCGCTCGTCCCCCAGCCCGCCGAGGTCGCCGACATCTTCGAGGTGCCGCTGGCCTATCTGCTCGAGCCGTCCAACCATATCGAGCAGGCCGTGGAGTGGCAGGGGCGCGAGCGCCGCTATTTCGAGATCACCTGGCAGGACCGCCGCATCTGGGGCGCCACCGCCGCGATGCTCGTCAATCTCGGCCGCCGGCTCGCTTATCCGCTATGACGACGCTGCTGCCGGATGCGGCCTGGCGCCACGGCGCCGGCCTCGTCGATCTGCTTGCCGCGCTGGGCGCGGACGAAGGCGCCATCCGCTATGTCGGCGGCGCAGTGCGCGATACGCTGCTGGGGCTTGCCGTATCCGACGTCGATTGCGCGACGCGGCTGCTGCCGGACGAGGTGATCGCCCGCGTCCGCAAGGCCGGGTTCAAGGCCGTGCCCACCGGCATCGCCCACGGCACCGTCACCGCCGTCCTGCCGGGGTCCACGATCGAGGTGACGACGCTCCGCCGCGACGTTTCCACCGACGGCCGCCGCGCCACCGTCGCCTTCACCGATGATTGGCGCGAGGATGCCGCCCGCCGCGATTTCACGATCAACGCGCTGTTCGCCGATCCGTCATCCGGCGAGGTGATCGATTATTTCGGCGGCGTCGGGGATCTGGCCGAAGGCCATGTGCGCTTCATCGGCGATCCCCTGGTGCGAATCGCCGAGGATCATCTGCGCATCCTGCGTTTCTTCCGCTTCCATGCCCGCTTCGGGCGCGGCGCCCCGGACGGCCCCGGTCTCGCCGCCTGCGCGGATCGCGCGAACGACCTGATGGCGCTTTCGCGCGAGCGCATCGCCGACGAGCTTCTGAAGCTGCTCGCGCTTCCCGATCCCGCGCCCACGGTGGCGCTGATGCACGCCCACGGCATCTTCCGGCCGGTGCTGCCCGAAATCGGGGAGGAAGGCGTCGCCCGGCTTACGCGGCTGATCGACAGGGAAACGCGATCGGGGGTCCGGCCCGATCCCGTGCGCCGCCTGGCTGCGCTGCTACCGCGCGATCCAGCCCTCGCCGCGCAGGTGGCATCGCGGCTGCGCCTGTCCAACGCGATGCGCGCGCGGATCGAGCTGCTCGCCGCCCCGCCCGCCCCGGAAACGGCGCCGATCCCGCTCGCCTATCGCCATCCCGACGCGGCGGTCGATCTGCTGCTGCTTTCGGACATGGGCGATGCCGAGCTGGCGGCCGCGCTCGCCGCGCTCGACGGCTGGCATCGGCCGACATTCCCGCTCAGGGGCGGCGATCTCGTCAAGCTCGGCCTGCGCCCCGGCCCGCAGGTGGCGGCGGCATTGCAGGCGATCGAGCGCGATTGGATGGCGGCGGGTTTCCCCGATGGCGAATGGGCCACCCGCGCGGCGCAGGCCGCGGTCGATCAGGCGTTGCGCGAACGCCAATAAGCCAGCGCCTCATCGGCGGCGAGCGGGCGGGCGAAATAGAAGCCCTGGCCGCAGCTGCATCCCAGCGCCGCCAGCGTCTGCGCCAGCTCGAACGTCTCCACCCCCTCGGCGGTGGTATCCATGCCCAGCGCATCGGCCAGGCCCAGCACCGCGCGCACGATCGCCACCGAATCGCGGTCGCCCAGCATGCCCGTCACGAAGCTGCGGTCGATCTTCAATATGTCGATCGGCAGGCGCTGGAGATAAGCGAGCGAGGAATAGCCGGTGCCGAAATCGTCCATGGCGATCTTGGCATCCAGTTCCTTCAAACCCTGCAAGGTGCGCGTCGCCCGTTCCGGGTCCTGCACGATCGAGCTTTCGGTCAGCTCCAGCGTCAGCCGCTCGCCGGTGATCCCGGCGCGGCGGAGCGCCCCTTCCACCGCGCTCGAAACATCGTCGCGGGCAAGCTGGATGGCGGATACGTTGACGCCGATATGGATCGGCACGGCCTCGCCCTGCGTGGCATCCCATTGCGCGAGCGTGCTCAAGGCCGTTTCGAACGCCCAGCGCCCCAGCGGCACGATCAGCCCCGATTCTTCCGCGACCGGGATGAACTCGGTCGGCGATATCAGCCCCAGCGCCTCATGCTCCCAGCGGGCCAGCGCCTCGAAGCCGGCGACGCGATTGGTCTGCAGGTTGATCAGCGGCTGGAAGGCCAGGGTCAGCGAATCGCTGTCGATCGCTCGGCGCAGCTCGGTCTCCAGGCTGAAGCGGTGCCGCGCCTTGCTCACCTCGCCGGGCTGATACACCTCCACCCGGCCCGATGCCTTGGCCCGTTTCAGCGCGAACTGGGCGTTGCGCACCAGATCCTCCGCGCCCGCCGCCCGGTCGCTCACCAGCGCGCAGCCGATCGCGCAGTCGATCCGTATCTCCAGGTCCGAAATGCGGAACGGCGCGGTCATCGTCGCCTGGATGCGCCGCGCGGCGTGCAGGGCATCGCCGGGGCCGTCCGTCAAGGTCAGCAGGATGGCAAATTCGTCGCCGCCGATCCGCGCCAGCATGTCGCCCGCCCGCAACGATGCGACCATCCGCCGCGCGACGGTGATAATCAGCTCGTCCCCGGCGATCGATCCCATGCTCTCATTGATCCGGCTGAACCGGGTGAGATCGACGATCAGCACGGCGTGGCCCACCGGATCGTCGCAGGCCAGCACCGCGTCCAGCGCCTCGCCGAACGCGACCCGGTTGGGCAGCCCGGTCAGGCTGTCATGGGTCATCTCGGCGCGCAGGCTGCGTTCGTTCTCCACCTCGGCGGTGCGATCGATCAGCGAAAGCACGCAGCGCCGCGTGCCGTCGTCATAAGCGGAAAGCCGGCCCAGCCGGACGACGAAATGGCGCCCGCCCACGCCGTCGCCATCCTGCCAGCCGAATTCGTGGCCCCGCTTGTCGCCGGCCAGGAAGGTCTGGAGCGCACGCTTCAGCGGCTCGCGCTCGATCAGGGGGGCGGCCGCGCCGGGGCGGATCGGGATGATGCCGGAAAGCGAATCCAGCATCTCGAACCGCTCGTTGGCGAGCAGCTCGATCGCGCCGTCCGGCTTCTGGGTGACGATCGCCGCTGCGATCGGCAGGGCGTTCAGATAATCGACCCGCGCGCGCCGGATCAGCTCGATCGCGGCCCGCTCGCCGACTGGGTCCACGCCTGACATGTCACGCAACAGGGCAAGCTCCATCGCTCCGTCCGTGAAGACGGCCAATTCGCTGCGAGACGGCTCGACCTGCATATTCTCCCGCGATAGAGCGAGACGGTTAATTTCTGCTTTAGGCCGCAACGCTTCCTATCGCGCGATTTCCGTGACTTGTATCAACTTCCGAAGCGATTGTCGCGCGGGAAGCCGATCGGCGGCATCCGCCCGCCCGCGCCCCGCGCGGTGCGCCAGGGGGTCATGTCGCTTTCCGTCCGGGTCCGCCCGGTCTCGCCGCCCATGGCCCAGCTCAGGCCCTCCTCGAAGCGGAAGGCCAGCGCATCGGAAAGGCCGCCGTCGCGATAACGCTGCAATTGCACGCCCGCCCCGCGCGCCATTTCCGGCATCTCGCGGATGGGGAACACCACCAGCTTCCGGTTCTCGCCGATCACGGCCATATAGTCCGCGTCCGCCGGCACCGCGCGGACGACGCGCAGCTTCGCGCCGGGGCGCAGGTTCATCACCTGCTTGCCCTTGCGGGTCTCGGCCACGATGTCCGCCGTGATGCCCAGGAAGCCGCGCCCGTCGGACGACGCCAGCAGCAGGCGCGCGCCCGCGCTTGCCGGCAGCAGCGCCACGGGCGGCGCCTCGCTCTCCAGGTCCACCATCAGCCGCACCGGCTCGCCGAAGCCGCGCCCGCCGGGCAGCTTGTCGGCGGCCAGCGTGTAGAAACGGCCGGTCTCGGTCGCAAGCAGCAGCTTGTCCGTCGTCTGGGCGTGGAAGGCGAAGAGCGGGCCGTCCCCTTCCTTGAATTTCAGCGCGTCGGCCGATCCCAGGTCGCTATGCCCCTTCATCGCGCGGATCCAGCCGCGCTGGGATAGGATCACGGTGATCGGCTCGCGCTCGATCATCGCCTCCAGCGGAATCTCGCGCGCGGGCGCCGCTTCCTCGATCAGCGTGCGGCGGCGGCCGATATCGGTTTCCGGGCCGTAGCGCTCGCGCAGCTTCGCCAGGTCCTTCTTCATCCGCGTGCGCTGGCGCGCCGGGCTGTCGATCAGCGCGGCCAGGCCCTTGCGCTCCTCGTCCAGCGCGTCGCGCTCGCGCTTCAGCTCCATCTCCTCCAGCTTGCGCAGAGACCTGAGCCGCATGTTGAGGATCGCCTCGGCCTGCCGGTCGGAAAGCTTGAATTCCGCCATCAGCACGGGCTTCGGCTCGTCCTCCTCGCGGATGATCTGGATCACGCGATCGAGGTTCAGATAGGTGATCAGATAACCGTCGAGCAGCTCGATCCGGTCGTCGATCTTGGCCAGCCGATGCCGTGATCGGCGGACGAGCACCTCGAACTGATGCTCCAGCCAGGCGGCCAGCACCTGCTTCAGGCTCATCACCCGCGGCGTGCGCTGGGCATCGAGGACGTTAAGGTTCAGCGACACCCGCGATTCGAGCGCGGTCAGCCGGAACAGGCTGTCCATCAGCACCTGCGGATCGACGGTGCGGGCGCGCGGCTCCAGCACGATGCGCACGACCTCGTCCGATTCGTCGCGGACGTCGGCCAGGATCGGCAGCTTCTTGTCGTTGATGAGGGCCGCGATCTCCTCGATCAGCTTGGCCTTGGGCGTCTGGTAGGGGATTTCGTGGATCACCGCCGTCCAGGTGCCGCGCCCCTGATCCTCGATCGACCAGCGCGCCCGCACGCGGAAGCTGCCCCGCCCGGTCAGATAGGCCTCGGCGATCGTCGCCGGCCCGTCCACGATCACGCCGCCGGTCGGAAAATCCGGCCCCTTCACGAACTGCATCAGCTCGCTGTCCGGCGCGTCGGGCTGGTCGATCAGCAGGGTCGCGGCGTCGATCAGCTCGGCCACGTTATGCGACGGGATCGATGTCGCCATGCCCACCGCGATGCCGCTCGCGCCATTGGCCAGCAGGTTGGGGAACAGGCCGGGGAAGACCTCCGGCTCCTCCTCCTCGCCATTATAGGTGGCGCGGAAATCGACGGTGCCTTCGTCCAGCCCGGCCATCAGGTCGATGGCAGGCGGCGCCAGCCGGGCCTCGGTATAGCGGTAGGCGGCGGCGTTATCGCCGTCGATATTGCCGAAATTGCCCTGCCCGTCGACCAGCGGATAACGCAGCGAGAAATCCTGCGCCAGCCGCACCATCGCGTCATAGACGGACTGGTCGCCATGCGGATGATATTTGCCGATCGTGTCGCCGACGACGCGGGCGCATTTCTTGTAGGCGGCCTGCGGATCGAGCCTGAGCAGCCGCATCGCCCACAGCAGCCGGCGATGGACCGGCTTCAGCCCGTCGCGGACGTCGGGGAGCGAACGGGCCGTGATCGTGGACAGCGCATAGACGAGATATCGGTCGGAAAGGGCGCTGTCGAACGGGGCTTCGATGATCTGGTCGAGCGGCTCGGCGGATGCGGTCATGGCGCAGGGATAGCAGCGCCGATCCGCTCATGCGAGGGCGCATTTCACCCCGGCGCGATCCGGCCGGGCATGGCCTATGGATAAGCTGTCCTTATGGAAACCGCCGCTGTTCTGATTGGTCTTTCCTCAAGCGAAACCCCATCTTCAGGATGCCTTCGACCAGCAAAGGATCATAAGATGTCCGGTGACTGCACCCAGCCGCTCCGCTCGCGCGCCCACGCCGGCCTCACCGCGCGGCTTGCCGCCATTCTCGATCAGGCGGCCACCCCCTTCGAGCCGCTCCAGCGCGCCTGGTTCGACGCGCCGTGGCTGAAGGAGGGCGGCGCGCCGTGTTGCGATCGCCGCCCCTGATCGATCGGAAACGCCCGCCCCGTCAGCCGCACTGGGCGCGGTGGAGCAGCTTCTGGTCGGCCAGCACGAGCGCCACCATCGCCTCCACCACCGGCGCCGCGCGGATGCCGACGCAGGGGTCGTGCCGGCCCTTGGTGCGGATGTCCGCAGCCTGCCCGTCCCGCCCGATCGTCTCCACCGGCGTCAGGATCGAGGATGTCGGCTTCAGCGCCACGCGCAGCACCAGCGGCTGGCCGGTGGAAATGCCGCCCGCCACGCCGCCGGCATGGTTGGCCAGGAAAATCGGCTTGCCGTCCGGGCCGGGGCGCATCGGATCGGCATTGGTCTCCCCGGTCAGCCGCGCGGCATCGAAGCCGTCGCCGATCTCCACGCCCTTCACGGCATTGATCGACATGCAGGCCGCCGCCAGCTCGCTGTCCAGCTTGGCATAGAGCGGCGCGCCCCAGCCCGCCGGCAATCCATCCGCCACGCATTCGACGATCGCACCCACGGACGATCCCGCCTTGCGCGCTCCGTCGACGATCTCCTCCCAGCGCGCCGCCGCGGCGGCATCGGGGCAGAAGAAGGGATTGCGATCGATCTCGGCATCGTCGAACGCCGCGCGATCGATGGCGTCGCCGCCCAGCTCGACCAGATAGGCGCGGATGCGGACCTCGGGGATCACCGCCCGCGCCACCGCGCCGGCAGCCACCCGCGCGGCGGTTTCCCGCGCGGAGGATCGGCCGCCGCCGCGATAGTCGCGGAAGCCGTATTTGGCATCATAGGCATAATCGGCATGGCCCGGCCGATAGGCCAGCGCGACCTCGGAATAATCCTTCGACCGCTGGTCCACATTCTCGATCATCAGGCTGATCGGCGTGCCGGTGGTGCGGCCTTCGAACACGCCGGACAGGATGCGGACCCGATCGGGCTCCTGCCGCTGCGTGGTGAAGCGCGAGGTGCCCGGCCGGCGCTTGTCGAGCCAGGGCTGGATATCGGCTTCGTCGAGCGACAGCCCCGGCGGGCAGCCGTCCACCACCGCGCCCAGCGCCGGCCCGTGGGATTCCCCCCAGGTGGTGAAACGGAAAACGCGGCCGAAGCTGTTGAACGACATCTGCAAAAGCCCTCTCCCCTCCGGGGGGAGGGTTGGGAGAGGGGAAGTCCGCCCGCTGTTGGAACGGAAGATGGGCCACCCCGCCGGCCCCCTCCCCGGCCCCCTCCCCGAAGGGAGAGGGCTGCACTTCACGAAAGCGCGATGTCCGGCGCGTCCTCGGCCTTCATGCCGATCACGTTGTAACCGGCATCGACATGGTGGATTTCGCCGGTCACGCCGCTCGCGAGGTCGGACAGCATGTAGAGGCCGGCGCCGCCCACATCCTCGATCGTCACGTTGCGGCGCAGCGGCGAATTCAGCTCGTTCCACTTCAGGATGTAGCGGAAATCGCCGATGCCGGAGGCCGCCAGCGTCTTGATCGGCCCGGCGGAGATCGCGTTGACGCGGATATTCTCCGGCCCCAGATCCATCGCCAGATATTTCACCGACGTTTCCAGCGCCGCCTTGGCCACGCCCATGACGTTATAATGGGGAACCACCTTCTCGGCGCCGTAATAGCTGAGCGTCAGGATCGATCCGCCGTTCGGCATCATCGGCCGCGCCCGCTTGGTGACGGCGACGAGGCTGAAGGCCGATATGTTCATCGTCAGCAGGAAATTATCGAGGCTGGTGTCGACATATTTGCCGCGCAGCTCGTTCTTGTCCGAAAAGCCGATGGCATGGACGACGAAATCGATCGTCGGCCAGCGCGCCGCCAGCGTTTCGAATGCGGTGTCGAGCGCGGCCATGTCGCCCACATCGCAATCGATCAGGAAATCCGATCCCAATTCTTCCGCCAGCGGGCGCACGCGGCGCTCCAGCGCCTCGCCCTGATAGCTGAAGGCCAGCTCGGCGCCCTGCGCGCGCAGCGCCTTGGCGATGCCCCAGGCGAGCGACCGATCGTTGGCGAGGCCCATGATGAGCCCCCTCTTTCCTTCCATCAGGCCTGTCATTCTAACTCCATCAGCCTTGTGACGCAGGCCCCTTTACCGCCGGTTCGGGCGTTTCCGCCAGTGCCGCGTTGATGTTCGCGCCGATTACCAGCCCGAATCCCACCAGCCAGAAGAACAAGAGGGTGATGATCGTGCCCGCCAGGCCGCCATAAGTCAGGTCATATCCGCCCAGCAGGCCCAGCACGCGGGGCAGCGCCATCGTCACCCCGATCCACCAGAGCGTGACGAACAGCGCGCCCGGCCATTTGGGGCAGGGCGCGAAGCGATACTTCGACGGGGTGAGCGAATAGATCAGCCAGTAGAGCGCCAGCGCCATCAGCACGAGCGGGGCGATGCGCGAGATGCCGATCCACAGCATCGCCTTGTCCGCGAAGGGCAGCAGCCGGCCGACGAACTCCTCGGCCGCCGTCAGCAGCACCTGCATGGAAAAGGCGACCAGCGTGGCGATCACCGAAACGATGATGATCCCGATCGATCCCAGCCGGTAATGCCAGAAGGCCTTGGAATAAGGCGTGCCATAGGCCCGGCGCAGGATATCGCGAATCGTCTCGATGAAGCTGCCCACCGTCCACAGGCCGACGATCGCGCCCAGCCAGAGGAGCGATCCGGTGCCGCGCGCCACCAGCACGTCGGTGATCGGCTTGCGCAGCAGATTTTCCACCGTGGGCGGCAGCGTGCTCAGGAAGGTGGCGACGGCCGCCTGCACGTCGGGCTCGCGCCCCAACATCTGGGCCAGCGCGGCGAGGATGATGAAGAAGGGGAACAGCGCCAGCAGCGACAGATAGGCCAGGTTGCCGGCGTGGATGAACCCGTCCGAATAGACGCCCACGATCACCCGGCGGGCGATCTCGAAAGGGCGGGTGCCGGGTCGGACGCGATCGAGCTGCCTTTCCCATGCCGGCCGCAGCGCGCGGGCTTCCGGCGATTCTGGAGAGGCATCCTGCAAGTTTCCGCCCTTTCGCTATTCGGCTTTATCGGGGGTCAAACCCCCAAGGCCAGTCGCGGGTTGCGTCCCTTCCCCTTCCAACCCTCGATAAAGGCTTCCAGATCCGGATCGCCCAGCGGCAGATCGACCAGCAGGGTGACGAGCTGGTTGCCGCGCGATCCATCCTTGCGGGTGAAGCCCTTGCCGCCCAGCCGCAGCACCTTGCCCGATGTCGATCCCTTGGGGATGTTCATCATCACCGGCCCGTCGACGGTGGGCACGCGCACCTTGCCACCCAGCACCGCCTCGTCGATGGTGATCGGCAGGTCCAGCCGCACGTCGTCGCCCTCGCGGGTGAAGAAGCGGTGGGGCTTGATCTCCACGGTCACGATCGCGTCGCCCGCGCCGCCGGGGCCGGCCTCGCCCTTGCCGGCCAGCCGCATCTGCGTGCCGTTCTCCACGCCCGCCGGCAGCTTGACGTCGATCGTCTTGCCGTCCGCCAGCGTCACCCGCTGGGGCTTCAGCGCGGCCGCGTCCTCGAACGGCACGGCCAGGCGATAGGCGATGTTGGCGCCCTTGGCCGGCTGGCGCCGCGCGCCGCCGAAACCGCCGAAGCCACCGCCGCCCCTGCCCCGCTGGCCGCCGAACAGGCCTTCGAAGATATCGCCGAAATCCGCGCCCTCGCCGGCAAAGCCGCCAAAGCCGCCGCCATGGCCGCCGCCCGTGCCGGCGCCGCCGAAACCGCCGCCGTAGAAGCCGCGCGGATTGCCCTGCTCGTCTATCTCGCCGCGATCATATTGGGCGCGCTTGTCCTTGTCGGAAAGCAGGTCGTAGGCGGCCGTCACCTCCGCGAACCTGTCGGCCGCGTCGGGCTTGTCCTTGTTGCGGTCGGGATGCAGTTCCTTGGCCAGCTTGCGATAGGCCTTCTTGATCTCGGCCTCGCTTGCACCACGGGCCACGCCCAGCTTCGAATATAGGTCCGCCATGTCCACTCGTTACGCCGGCCGCGCGCCGGCACCAACTGTTGCTGAAATGCAACATAGGAGATGTGCGCTGTGTCCGGTTCCCGCAAGGGAAAAATATTCGCCGCGAATTGCGCGGATAAGCCGCGGTCCCCGGCGCATCGGCATCCTCCCCTGATGCCCGCCGGCCGCGCTTGCGGATTGCCGCGCCATCCCGCCTTCATTCCTCCAGTGGCTCGACATCCACCGAAACATCGATCTGCTGCGCGCCCTGCCCCAGGAAGATGCCGTCGATCGGCGATACGTCCCCATAATCGCGGCCGATGGCGGTGACGATATGGTCGCTGCCCATGCCGCAGGCGTTGGTGGGATCGAAGCCCAGCCAGCCGCGCCCCGGCCCGCACCAGATCAGCACCCAGGCATGGGTGGCGTCCGCCCCCACCAGCCGGGGCTGCCCCGGCGGCGGGATGGTGCGGATATAGCCGCTGACATAGGCCGCCGGCAGGCCATGGCCGCGCAGCGCAGCGATCATGATCTGGGCGAAATCCTGGCACACGCCATGCCGCGCGCGGAAGGCGTCGATCGGCGGGGTATCGGCCAGGGTCGCGCTGCCGTCATATCGGAACTCGTCATGGATGCGCTGCGCGAGCGCATAGCCCGCCTCCACCACGCCCCGGCCCGGCGCCAGATCGGCGGCCGCCCAATCGGCGATCTCGCGTTCCAGCCCGATCATCGGCGAGGCGGAAAGATAATTGGCCGGCCCCACGGCCGAAAGATCGCCCGAATTGCGCGCCACCGCCGTCACCGTCACCAGATCGGGATCGTCGGCGCGCGGCTCCGGGGCGATCCGGTCCACCCGCATGCGGAACCGGCTTTCGATCACCAGCTCGTTCGCGGCATGATCCACCACCATCCGCATCGCATTGACCGGATAGCCCCCCGATCGCGCGGACGACAGACGGGGGCGCGGCGTGATCTCCAGCCTGTGCGTCTCGAGCTGCTGGCCGTCCCAGGCGATCGGCTCCAGCCGCAAATTGCAGCGCGCGAAGCGGACCGGGCTGTCATAGCCGAACCGCGTGCGGTGCGTGACGGCATAGCGCATCACGCCAGGATCATGCCCGATGCGCGCAGCGTCTCGCTGCCCTGCAGGAAATAACGCCGCCCGATCGCGTCCGACAAGGTCAGCAGCCGGTTTTCCAGCGCCATCACCGCATTGGGGCCGAGCGCCTCGGCCTTGGCCAGCGCCACCAGCCCGCCCAGCTCGATCGCCAGCAACTGCTGCTCCTCCGCCATGCCGTCGTCGCGCAGCGCCGGCAGCGCCTTCAGATGCTCGCCGATCACCTCCACCTGGAAGGCCAGCGATCGCGGATTGAACGGATCGAGCGCCACCAGGTCGCGCACCGGCGCCAGCGACATGCCGGTCATGTAGCGCGCGCGATAGCTGATCTGGCTGTCCGTGAGGTCCAATAAAGTGGTGAGATCGTCGGAGGAGGCTTGGTCCGAGGCGAAGGTCCTGAGCAGCCGGCACACCGCCAGCCCCCGCTCGATCCGCCGGCCGACATCGTGGAACCGCCAGGCCGCCGTCCGCCCCATATTCTCCGCCGCCAGCCCGGCCAGCGCCGAGAAGCGCTCCTGCAACGCGGTGGCGCGGATCAGGATATCGGCCGCTCCGGCATCGCCGCCCGCCGGCACCGGCGTATCGATCAGCCGCCAGACATCGGCGGAAAGCCGGTCGCGCGTGCCCTCGCCGATCGACCGCACCGTGGCGAGCAGGGCGCGGACCGAGGCGAGGCCGCCGCCGTCGAGCGCCTCCAGGGCCAGCGCCCGCACATCCGCGGCCCCGTCGCCGCCGGCGGATACCGCGCCGGACGCGACGAGCAGCCCTCGCAGCCGGTCCATCGTGCCCTGCAGCAGCGCCGCGCCGCCATCCACGTCGATGCTGCCGCCCAGCATGGCGCGCACGAGGCGCAAGGTCGCCTCGCCGCGTTCCAGATAGCGGCCCAGCCAGAACAGATTGTCCGCCGCGCGGCTGGGCAAGGTGCCCGGATTGCGCCGGATCGCCACCTTTTGCGGCATCAGCGTCACCGCATCCACCGGCCGGTCCGCCACCACGCATACATCGGCGGAAAGCGTCCCCTCCCCGATCCCGGCGGCGCGTATGTCATGCTCCTGGCCCAGCCGCGCGAAGCCGCCGGGCATCACCGTCCATTCGCCATGCCCGTCGCGGGCGGCGAACAGGCGCAGGATGAAGGGGCGGGGCACCAGCATCGCATCGGCCAGCGCCGGCATGGTCGAAAGGTGGACCAGTTCCTGCCCCACATAATCCTGCGGACGCCGGGCGATGCCTTCCATCAGCACCGCCCGCGCCGCACCGCCCAGCTCGCCGCCGATCACCGGCCGCCCATCCGGCAGGCCCTGCGGCGCGCCCCCGAAGGCGGGTGCGATCAGCAGGTCGTCGAAATGGGCGAGCACATAGGCCCGCTCGCGATCCTGCCCGCACCACCAGGTCGCGATATTGGGCAGGCGCAGCGGCTCGCCGGTCAGCCGCCGCGCCAATGCCGGCAGGAAGGCCGAAAGCGCGGGCGATTCGATCACGCCGGCGCCCGGCGCGTTTAGCACCACGGTGTTGCCCGCCGTCATTGCATCCATCAGGCCGGGAACGCCGATCGCCGATTGCGCGTCGAAGGCCAGCGGATCGATGAAGCGCGTGTCCATCCGCCGCCACAGCGCGTCGATCCGCTTCAGCCCCTCGATGGTGCGGACGTAGAGCTGGTTCTCCCGCACGGCGAGGTCCTCGCCCTCCACCAGCAGGAAGCCCAGATAGCGCGCGAGGTGGGCCTGCTCGGGATAGCTCTGGGTGAAGCGCCCCGGCGTCAGCAGGCCGATGCGCGGATCGGCGCGGCGGCAGGCGGCCGCCAGCCCTTCGCGAAAATCGGAGAAGAAGGGCGCGAGCCGGACGATGTTGAGCCGGGTGTAGAGCGTCCCCATCACCCGCGATGCCGCCATGCGGTTTTCCAGCGCATAGCCGGCGCCGGCCGGCACCCGCGCATAATCGGCCAGGACGCGCCACTCGCCGTCCGGCCCGCGGCCGAGATCGACCGCCAGGGTATGCAGCCGCCGTCCGCCCGGTGGATCGACGCCGATCATCGTCCGCCAGAAATGTGGGCTGCCGGCGGCGAGAAGCGCGGGCAGCGCCTCGTCCCGGAACAGGGCCTGCGCGCCGAACATGTCGTCCAGTATCGCTTCCAGCAGCTCCGCCCGCTGGGCGATGCCGCGCGCGAGGCCGCGCCATTCGTCCTCGCCCATCAGCAACGGCATGGCGGAAAGCGGCCAGGGCCGCTCATGCGCCTCGCCGGGCAGGCGGAACGCCATGCCGATCTCGGCCACCTGCCGGGCCACGCGATCCTGCACCTGGTTCAGATTGCCGTCGGCAAGCTGGGCCATGCCTTCCAGCAGGCGATGCCACCAGCGCGCACCCCGGCCGGCATCGCCGCGCAGCACGTCGCCGCCGGTCGCGCGCGGCAGATAGGATGCCATCCATCCCTCGCCCCATGTCGGCAAGCCCGGCAATTGCGCCATCGTCCCCACGTCTCCGCATCCAGCCGAACGGCCGCCAGGCCCGTTGCCGCTTCACCGTCGTCGCAGGATCGTCGGATAACCGCCCGGTTTCAAGGCCGGTTTGCGGCAGCGCGGCAAAAAGCGGAGCCGCCCGCGCGAGAGGATTGGCGCGGGGTAATAATTGTGGTTAATGGAAGCCGAATATCGGGGGAATCGACTGATGCGCAAAGCGTTGTTATTGGTCGCCTTATGCTGTGCGGCGGCACCCGCGAACGCGGCACGCTATCTTCATTACGACCTCACTTTCGCGATTTCCGGCGAAAACTTCGATTATGATCTCAATGCCTTCGTGCCTTTTCGCGGATTGGCGACGCTGACGGCGGACATCGACACCGATTGGGTGCTTGATGATGGCGTGGGCGAAAGCTTTTCATCGATCGACTTCGGCTCGATCGGAATGATCTTCCATTCGGCCTATGCGCAGGCCGATCGCCTCGATTTCTCCTTCCAGGCGGGCGAAGGCGAAACGTTCGAAATCTTCGGCGCGTCCGCCTTGTTCGCCCCCGGCAGCTTCGACGGCCATTTCCCGGCGGCGGTGGATGCCGCCGGCCTCAAGGGCGGATCGTTCGCCATGTCCTATGGCGCGCATCACCAGGCGGGGCGCGCCACCGGGACGATCCGGTCGATCGGGGTCACGTCCGGCGATGCCGCGCCCGATATGCTCGGCGTCCGCTACAGCTACACCATCAGCGCCGTTCCCGAACCGGCAAGCTGGGCGATGATGGTGGCGGGCTTCGGCCTCGCCGGGGGATGGATCAGGCGCGCGCGGCCCCGTCCGCAGGCCGCCTGAACGCCGATCCGCGCAAACGCCTCGCCCGGACGGGCAGGATCATTCCGTTACGGCCCGATTCCGATTAAGGCGGGCGCATGATGCAGCCATCCCGCGATCCCTTCGCCCTGTTCGATGTCTGGTTCGCCGAAGCGCGCGCCAGCGAGCCCAACGATGCCAACGCCATGGCGGTCGCCACCGTCGGGCCGGACGGGCAGCCGTCGCTCCGCATGGTGCTGCTCAAGGGGCATGACGATCGCGGCTTCGTTTTCTACACCAACCTCGAAAGCCGCAAGGCGGGCGAGCTGATCGCCACCCCCAGGGCCGCGCTGCTGTTCCACTGGAAATCGCTGCGCCGCCAGATCCGCATCGAGGGCCATGTCTCCCGCGTCAGCGATGTCGAGGGGGACGCCTATTTCGCTACCCGCAGCCGCGATTCGCAGCTCGGCGCCTGGGCGTCGGACCAGTCCCGCCCGCTCGCCGATCGCGAGACGTTCGAGGCGCGCTACGAAGCGATGGCCGCCCGCTTCGAAGGGCAGGACGTCCCCCGCCCGCCGCATTGGTCCGGCTTCCGCGTCGCGGCCGAACGGATCGAATTCTGGCAGGACAGGCCCCACCGCCTGCACGAGCGCCTGGTCTATACCCGCACCGGCGACGGCTGGACCACGGGCATGCTCTATCCGTGAAGGCGATCCCGCTCGCCCAGCGGGCGGCGATCGCCAGCGTCGCCACCGCCTGCTTCCTGCTCGCCCTCAAGGGCTATGCCGCCGCGCGCACCGATTCGGTGGCGATGCTGGGCTCGCTCGCGGATACCGGGCTCGATCTCTTCGCCTCGCTCGTCACCTTGTGGGGCGTGCGCGTCGCCGCCGTCCCGGCCGATGACGATCATCGCTTCGGCCACGGCAAGGCGGAAGCGCTGGCGGCCCTGTTCCAGGTCGCGCTCATCACCGTTTCCGCCACCGCGATCGGCTGGCAGGCCGTCACCCGGCTGATCGACGGGCGGCACGGCGCCCATGCCGAATATGGCATCGGCGTATCGCTGCTGGCGCTGGCCGTGACGGGCCTCCTCATCAGCTACCAGCGGCGCGTGCTGGCGCAGACCGGCAGCATCGCGATCCGGGCGGACAATGTTCACTACCAGTCCGATCTGCTGCTGAACGGATCGGTGATCGTCGCCCTCGTGCTGGATCAATATCTCGGCATCGCCGGCGCCGATCCCGCCTTCGGCGTGCTGATCGCCGCGTGGCTGGCATGGGGCGCCTGGGGATCGGCTGTCGCCGCGATCGACCAGCTCATGGACAAGGAATGGCCGGAGGAGCGGCGCGCGCAATTCCTGGCGATTGCCGCCCGCCACCCGGAGCTGCGCGGCATCCACGATCTGCGCACCCGCACCAGCGGCGCGCGCGATTTCGTGCAGTTCCACGCCGATGTCGCCCCGGACATGACGATCGCCGAGGCCCATCGCGTGATGGAGGAGGTGGAGGATCGCCTCCGCGCGGAATTTCCGGGCGTGGAAATCCTGATCCACCCGGACCCGGAAGGCTGGGTGCCGCACCGCCGGAGGAAACCGGACGACCGCCAGGCGGGCTGACCCGCGCCGGCGGCCGTCCGGTCAGCCGAGGCTCTTGGACGCCTGCTCGAACACGTCCTTCGACAGCCCCGGTGTCGCCACGATCCGTTCCAGTTCCTTGCGCATCAGCGCGGCGCGGCCCTCGTCGAACCGCCGCCAGCGGCCCAGCGGCGGCACCAGCTTCGCCGCCGTCTGCGGGTTCAGCTTGTCCACCGCCAGCACCATATCGGCCAGGAAGCGGTATCCACGCCCGGATGCGTCGTTGAACGCCTTCTGGTTCACCGAGAAGGCCCCCACCAGCGCGCGGATGCGATTGGGGTTGGCCAGGGTGAAATCGGGGTGCTTCGCCAGCTTCTCCACCGCGTCGACCGTATCGTCGCGGGTGGACAGTGCCTGCGTCGTGAACCATTTGTCGATGACGAGGCCGTTGTCGCGATAGCGATCGTAAAAGGCCGCCAGCGCCTCGTCCCGCTCGGGCCAGGGGCTGTTGGCCAGCGTCGCCAGCGCGCCCTGCCGGTCGGTCATGTTGTCGGCATCGCGGAACTGGCGATGGGCGATGATCGCCGCATCCTCCGCGCCGCTCGCCGCCAGATAGCCCAGCGCCACCGTCTTCAGCCGCCGCAGCCCCTTGGCCGCCGGCGTATATTCGTAACGGTTGGCGTGGGTCTTGGCGTAGGAGGCGCGCCATTCGTCCTCCAGTTCCTGCCCCAGGTCGCGGCGCAGCGCCTCGCGCGCGGCATGGATGGCGACGGGATCGACCTTCGCCATCTGGTCGCCGATGAAGGATTCGCTCGGCAGCAGCACCGCCTCGGCGATGAAGGCCGCGTCCAGCGCCGAATTGCGCAGCGTATCCTGCACGGCATCGATCACCGGCCGGTGATCCGCCGATCCCCTGGCGACGGCGCCCACCAGCGTATCCACCATCAGCTGCTGCATCGCCTCATATCGGGCGAAGGGATCGTCGTCGCGCGCGGAAAGGAAGGCGAGGTCGGCGGCCGATCGTTCGGAAACCACCGTCACCGGCGCGGAAAAGCCGCGATTGATCGACAGGATGGGCCGCTCGCCGATGCCCTCGAACAATATCTCCTGATGCTGGTCCTCCAGCATCACCAGCCGCTCGCCGCCGAAGACCTCGCCGGTCATCTCGCCGTAAAGCGCCACGCGCAGCGGGATCGGCATCGGCTGCTTGGCGGGCTGCCCCGGCGTCGGCGGCACTTCCTGCTCCAGGGTCAGCCGCGCCTGTCCGCCGGCCGGCTCGTGCGTCAGCGTCGCCCGCACGCGGGGCGTGCCGGCCTGCGAATACCACAGGCGGAACCGGGTGAGGTCGACGCCGGATGCGTCCTCCATCGCGGTCACGAAATCCTCGCAGGTCGCCGCCTGCCCGTCATGCCGCTCGAAATAGAGGTCCGAACCCGCGCGGAACTTCTCCGGCCCCAATATGGTGTGGAGCATGCGGATCACCTCGGCGCCCTTGTTGTAGACGGTCGCCGTGTAGAAGTTCGAAATCTCGATATAGCTTTCGGGCCGGATCGGATGGGCCAGCGGGCCGGCATCCTCGGGGAATTGCGCGGCACGGAGCGCGCGGACGTCCTCGATCCGCTTCACCGCGGCCGATCCCTGATCGGCGGAGAAGCTCTGGTCGCGGAAGACGGTGAAGCCTTCCTTCAGCGAAAGCTGGAACCAGTCCCGGCAGGTGACGCGGTTGCCGGACCAGTTGTGGAAATATTCGTGCGCCACCACGCCCGCGACATTGTCGTAATCCACGTCCGTCGCCGTATCGGGATCGGCCAGGATGTAGCGCGAATTGAAGATGTTGAGGCTTTTGTTCTCCATCGCACCGAAGTTGAAGTCGGCGACCGCGACGATGTTGAATTCGCCAAGGTCATATTCGCGGCCATAGACCTTCTCGTCCCAGGCCATCGATGCCTTCAGCGCGGCCATGGCATGTTCGGTGCGCGGCAGATCGTCCGGCTTCACCCAGATGGCAAGCTCCACCTGCTTGCCCGATCGGGTGGCGAAGCTGTCGCGGTTGGCGACGAGGTCGGCCGCCACCAGCGCGAAGAGATAGGTCGGCTTGAAGAAGGGATCGCGCCATTCCGCCCAGTGCCGCCCGCCGGGCAGATCGCCGCCGCCGGTGCGGTCGCCATTGGAAAGCAGCACCGGATAGCGCGCCTTGTCCGCCTCCATCCGCACGACATAGCGGCTCAGCACGTCCGGCCGGTCGGGGAAGAAGGTGATGCGGCGGAAGCCCTCCGGCTCGCACTGGGTGCACAGGTTCCCACCCGAGGCATAAAGCCCCATCAGCTGGGAATTGGCCTCGGGCGCGATCTCCACCTCGGTCTCGATCTCATGCGCGTCGCCGGGCAGGTCGATCAGCAGCGCCGGGCCGTCCATCCGCCAGGCATCGGCCTGCGGCTCGCCATCGATGCGCACCGCGACCGGCGTCAGCCCGTCGCCGTCCAGCCTGAGCGGCCGCTGATGCACGCCGTTGCGGGTCACGCTCAACCGCGCCTTCACCCGCGTGGCAGCGGGATCGAGCGTGAAATCCAGCGCGATATCGGGCACCAGCCAATCGGGCGGCCGGTAATCCTCGCGGTGGATGACGGGCGGCGGCGCCGCGGCGGCGTTCTGGGCATCGAGCATGTCCATAGGTTTACGCCGTGCCGCCCGCCGATGCCAGCCTTCACCGGCACCGAAACGCCCGCTTGCCTGCCGGCCGGGAAACGGGCCAAGGACCATCCATGTCCCGCCTGCTGATCTTCGGCCCCGGCTATACCGCCCGCCATGTCGCAGCCGCCCTCGCGCCGCGCGGCTGGTCCATCACGATGGTCGGCCGCGACGGGATCGGCGATGCCGGCGCCGCGATCGCGGCGGCCACCCACATCCTCTCCACCGTCCCGCCGGACGGGGATGCCGATCCGGTGCTCGCCCGCCACGGCGATGCGCTGGCCCAGGCCCCGGCGGGCTGGATCGGCTATCTTTCCTCCACCGGCGTCTATGGCGACAGCGGCGGCGCCTGGGTGGATGAAAGCGCGCCCACCGGCGGCGGACGGCGAACGGCGCGGTCGGCGGCGGATGCGGCATGGCGCGCGCTCCATGCCGAAACCCGCATCTTCCGCCTGCCCGGCATCTACGGCCCCGGCCGCTCCGCGCTCGATCGCGTGGCCGCCGGCCAGGCCCATCGCATCGCGCTTCCCGGCCAGATCTTCAGCCGCATCCATGTCGCCGATATCGCGTCGGCCCTCGTCGCCAGCATGGATCGCGGCCCGGCCGGCATCTACAATATCGCGGACGACCTGCCCGTCCCCCAGAACGCCGTCGTCGAATATGCGTGCGCTCTGCTGGGCCGCCCGCTGCCGCCGCTCCTGACTTTGGATCAGGCCGGCCTGTCGCCGGCCGCGCGCGCTTTCTATGCCGAAAGCCGCCGGGTGGCGAACGGCAAGGCGAAGCGGCTGCTCGGCTGGCGGCCGGCCTTCCCCGATTATCGGGCCGGGCTGCGCGCCTTGAGCGCGATCACCAGCCCCGCCAGCGTCAGCAGCCCGCCGGCCGCGGGCAGCGCGCTCCAGCGATAGCCTTCGAAGATGGTGGAAAGCCCCATGGCCAGCACCGGGATCACCACGCTGGAATAAGCCGCCCGCGCCGGCCCGATCGCGCGGACCACCCCGAAATAGAGCGGGAAGGTGAGCGCCGATCCGATCACCCCCAGATAGAGCGTGCCCAGCGCATAAGCCGGCCGGGGATCGAACGTGGGCGGGCCGACGGTGGCCAGCGCGATCAGCATGTTCAGGCCCGATCCGATCGCCATCGCCCAGGCCAGCACCGCCACCATCGGCTGCCGCTTGGCCGTCTCTGTGGCCTGCAGGACGTTGGCGGTGGACGCGCTCATGATCGCCATCAGGGTGAAGCCGATGCCTGCCGCCACCGCCGCCTGGCCGGCGCCGCCGGCCGCAAGCTCGTGGATGAACAGCATGGCGATGCCCAACCCCGCCACCACCGATCCGGCGACGAACCGCCCGCTCAACCCCTGCCCCAGGAATATCCGGCCCAATATGGCGTTGGGGACGACCAGCAGGGCGAACACCACCGCCACCAGCCCCGACGTCACATAATGTTCGGCGCGGTAGACGAAGTTGAAGTTGAGGACGAACTGGGTGATCCCCACCGCGATGGCCATCCGCCAGCCCTCGCGCGTCAGCCGCAATGTCTGCTTCGTGACGGCGGCATAGGCCATCATCGCCATGGCCCCCACCGCGAAGCGATAGGCGACGGACCATGTGGGCGGCACCAGCGCGATCTGGTCGCGGATCACCAGCCAGGTGGAGCTCCACACCAGCGTCACCACCGCCAGCGGCAGGAACACCCGGGCCTGGGTGGCGGGGCTGAGCGGCGCCTCGCTCACAGCGCGGCGAGCGCGGCGGCGAGCGCGTCCACCTCGCCTTCCGCCTGGTTCCAGCTCGTCACGAACCGCGCCTCGCCCGGCGCCCAGTCATGAAAGCCGAAGCCCTGCGCCCTCAAGGCCGCGGCCTCCGCCTCGCTCAGCCGCACGAATATCTCGTTGGCCTGCACCGGGTGAACCAGCCGCGCCGCGCCCGCGCCCCTGGCGATACGCGCGGCGGCATCATTGGCCGCCCGTCCGTGCGCCAGCCACAGATCGTCCGCCAGCAGGGCGTGGATCTGCGCCGCCAGATAGCGCCCCTTGGAAAGAAGATGCCCTGCCCGCTTGCGCCGTATCGCGACCTCGGCCGCCAGTTCCGGCCCGAAGAAGACGAGCGCCTCGGCGGACATGCCGCCATTCTTGACGAAGCCGAAGCTCAGCACGTCCACGCCCGCCCGCCACGTCACGTCGGCCGGCGCGCAGCCGACGGAGGCGACGGCATTGGCGAAGCGCGCGCCGTCCATGTGCAGGCCCAGCCCCCGCGCACGGGCGAGCGCGCCGATCGCGGCCACCTCGTCCGGCGTATAGACCAGCCCATATTCGGTGGCGTTGGTGATCGATATCGCCGCCGGCTGCACCCGGTGCACATCGTCGGCGATCAGATCGATCACCGCAGCTATCGCCTCCGGCGTCAGTTTCGCGCCGTCGCCCTCCGCCGGCATCAGCTTGGCGCCGTGGGTGAAGAATTCCGGCGCGCCCGCCTCGTCATTGTTGATATGCGCGTCGCGATGGCAGACGACGCCGCGCCACGGCGGGCAGAGCGCGCCCAGCGCCAGCGAATTCGCCGCCGTCCCCGTCGCCACCCAGAGCGCCGCGACCCGCGTTTCGAAAAGATCGCTGAACGCATCGTCCAGCCGGCGGCTCAGCGCATCGCCGTCATAGGCGGCGTCCGCCGCGTTGGCCGCCGCCATCGCGGCCAGCACGGCATCGGAAACAGGGGCGGCATTGTCGGAGAAGAAACGCATGCCGCGTCTTTCGGCCGGGCCGGGCCGCCGGTCAATCCGCTAAGTGGCGGTCCGGGAATGCGCTTTCGATGCGGCGTGGCGGCGGCGCCCGGATGCCGGTTCCATAATTTTCGGTCGGTTAGCGCCCTGTTGACGATTTTGCGTCTAGAAAGTCTCGTTCGGCATGTGCCCTGGCAGGGCGCGGGCTTGGTCACGGGCAGGAACTGATGCACGCATTATCGCAGGAAAGCCCGCCAGGAACGGGGCAGGCGGCGAATGACGGCTCCGATGAGGCGCCCGCCGGCGGCACCCTTTTCGCGCGGATCGGCGCGCTGCTGGAAGCCAATGGGCTGGACCCTTCGCCCGCCCATTATGAGCTGTTCCACCGCTATCTCACCTCCGGGGACAAGCGGCTCGTCACCGCCGTGGACGAGGCGATCGCACGCTATGGCCGGCTCAATCCCGCCATGGCCGCCAGCATCGCCGCGCAGCGGCAGACGGCGGTCTCCGCCGCCCAGCTCCGCCGGCTGGCGGACGAGGCCCAGCGCCGGCTGCAGGCAATCGCGGCGCTCGCCGATCGTTCGGGCCGCGACGCGCTCGATTATGGCGATGCCCTCGCCCGCAACGTCTCCATGCTCGAAGGCGGCCTGCGCGGCGACGTGCTGGTGGCGCTGCTGGACCTCACGCGCGGCATGATCGACAAGACGCGGAGCGTCGGCGTGGAATTGCGCCGCACCTCCGAACAGGTATCGATCCTGCGCCGCAGCCTGGACGAGGCGCGCCAGACGGCCGAGACCGACGCGCTCACCGGCCTGCCCAACCGGCGCGCGCTGGAAAACCGCATGCGGCAGGCGTTCGACACCGCCCGCAAGCGCGGCACGCCGCTCGCCCTCGCCATCTGCGATATCGATGCGTTCAAGGCGGTGAACGATCACCACGGCCACCAGCTTGGCGACAAGGTGATCAAATATATGGCCGGGGCGTTGGCGCGCGGCGCATCGGAACAGCTTTTCGTCGCACGCTATGGCGGCGAGGAATTCGTGATCCTGTTCGAGAACATGACCGCCGCCGAAGCCGCCCGCCATGTCGATGCCGTGCGGCGGGAAATCGCGGCGCGCGAATTCAAGGTCGCGGAAACGGGCCGCCCGATCGGCCGGCTCACCTTTTCGGCGGGCGTCGCCGCGATGGAAAGCCGGAAAGGCCCCTCCTCCACGCTCAAGAGCGCGGACGCCGCCCTCTATCGGGCGAAACGCGACGGCCGCAATTGCGTGCGCGTCGCGGATTGAGGACATGTTTCGAAATATGCCCTCCAAGAACCTGGCTGGAACACAGTGGCGAACGCACGGTTAATCCACCTTTAGCTTCCTTCCTCTATAATAAGGCGTAGAATAGAACCGCCATGGCCAGTCTTTGGGGGGACGGAGCAGCGATGGATACGGCAGCGGCCGCTATGGATAAGCAATCTTTCGCGAAATATGATCGCCGGCACGGCCGCTATCGCGTGCTGCTCTCGGCGCATCTCGATACGCCGTTCGGCGCGTCGAGCGGCGTGCTGCTGGACATTTCGGAAGGCGGCGCCCTCGTCTCCTGCCCCACTCCTATCGAAACCGGCACCTCCATCGTCATCACGCGCGGCAGCCTGCGCACGCGCGGCACCGTCGTTCGCGCCGAAGGCCGCCGGCTGGGCGTCGCCTTCGATGCGCCCATCCCCGCCGATCTCGTCGCCGCCGTGGTCACGCCGCTCGCCCGCTGGTCGGACTGACGGCGCACCGATCTTCGACATAGCCCCTTCCGTCACAGGCCGCCGCACCATGGTTGCGATGCGGCCGGCCGCGCATTAGGCGGACCGGATAGAGCTTCATTCGGAGATTGCGCGTGAAACATGCCATGCTGGGCGCGGCCGCTTTTCTGTTCGCGACGGGTGCTATGCCGGCCGGCGCGGCGGAGCCGATCTCTCCCGAAAGGCTCGCCGAAACCGTCAAGGTCCTCGCTTCCGATGCGTTCGAAGGCCGCGCGCCCGGCACCGCCGGGGAAACCAAGACGGTCGATTATCTCGTCGCCCGGCTGAAGGCCCTCGGCCTCGAGCCCGGCGGTCGCGACGGAAGCTGGATCCAGCCCGTGCCGCTCGTCCGCACCCAGATCGGCGCCGGCGGCACCATGCAGGCCACCGTCGCGGGCCAGGCCGTGCCGTTCGTGCAGGGCAGCAGCATCTATGTCAGCACGGTTCGCCCGGTCGATCGCGTCGCCATCGCCGATGCGCCGATGGTGTTCGTCGGCTACGGCGTCTCCGCGCCCGAACAGGGCTGGGACGATTTCAAGGGCGTGGACCTCAAGGGCAAGGTCGCCGTCTTCCTCATCAACGATCCCGATTTCGAGGCGAAGCCCGGCGAAGCCGTGGCCGGCAGGTTCGGCGGCACGCGGATGACCTATTATGGCCGCTGGACCTACAAGTTCGAGGAGGCGGCCCGACGGGGCGCGATCGCGGCCCTGATCGTCCACGACACCCCCGGCGCCGGCTATGGCTGGAACACGGTGGTGGCGCCGGGCGGGGAGAATTACGACATCCAGCGCGCGAACCCGGAGGAGCGTGTTCTCCTGCAGGGCTGGATCGAAGGCGATGCCGCCACCGATCTGTTCCGCCGCGCGGGCCTCGATCTCGCCGATCTCCGCCTCCGCGCCCGCCGCGCCGATTTCGCGCCCGTCGAGCTGAAGGGCGTCCGCTACAGCGCCAGCCTGCCGGTGACGTTCAGCAGGATGCAGAGCCGCAACGTCCTCGCCCGCCTGCCTGGCAAGACGCGGCCGGACGAGGTCGTCATGTTCGGCGCGCACTGGGATGCCTATGGCGTCGGCGCGCCCGATGCCGAAGGGCGCACCGTCCGCCCCGGCGCCAATGACGACGCGCTCGGCGTTGCCGGCCTCATCGAACTCGCGCGCGGATTCGCGCAGGGCCCCCGGCCCTATCGCAGCCTCGTCTTCGGCTTCTGGACGGCGGAGGAACGCGGGTTGCTGGGATCGGAAGCCTATGCCGTCGATCCGGTCTATCCGGCGGAAAAGACAGTGGCGAACTTCACCCTCGATATCCTCCAGACGGCCGGCCTCTCGCGCGATGTGCTGCTCGTCGGCCAGGGCCAGAACGATCTCGAGGCCGATCTGGCGCGGGCCGCCACCGCCCAGGGCCGCAGCGTGACGCCCGAGGCGCTGCCCGAACGCGGCCTCTTCTACCGCGCCGATCATTTCCCGCTCGCCCGGCGCGGCGTGCCGACCCTGTTGCTGATGGCGATCAGCGGCGCCCCCGATCTGGTGGAAGGCGGCCGCACCGCCGGCGAGGCATGGCTCAAGGCCTATATGGCCTGCTACCACCAGACCTGCGACCGCTGGACACCGGAATGGAACCTCAGCGGCGCCGCGCAGGATATCGCGCTGGTCCGCGACGTCGCCGGCAGCCTCGCCAATTCGACCCGCTGGCCGCATTGGTCCCCGACATCCGAATTCCGCGCCGTCCGCGAACGGACGAACGGAAGATGATCCGTCTGATCTTTCGCCGTTAGGGATAGTAAACCCACTTCAAAATATCTTCGCTCTCCCTTAGTCCTCCTTCCGTCAGGGGGGACATGATGGGGATATACGCGAAGCTGGGCCGGCTGTTGCTGGCGGTCGTGGCGATGGCGGGCGCCGATCGCGGATGGGCGGCGGGCGCCGCCCCGCCGCCGCTTTCGCTCTACGGCAAGCTGCCCGGTTTCGAGCGCGCGGCCATCTCCCCGTCCGGCGACCGGATCGCCATGGTCGCCCTTCATGACAATGAACGGCGGCTCATCGTCGTCGACAGGAACAACAAGCTCCTTTCGATCCAGAATGTCGGGAACATCAAGGTTCGGGGCCTTTATTGGGCGGGGGAGGATCGGGTGTTGCTGCGCCGATCGGAAACCCAGTCGCTCGGCATCGGCTTCACGGCGGACAAGGCCGAATTCTCCGCCATGATCGTGATTCCGCTGAACGGCGAAAAGCACAACCCGCCCGATCCCGCCCCCTGACGGCGGGGGAGGGAAAGCCCGCCGGCCGCCATGCGGACGGCCGGGGGCCGCACGTGCGGAGGGACGGAAAGCGGCGCCCGGCCCCAAGGCCATCGCTCCAAGGCAGGCGCCGGCCAACCGCCGGACGCCGGATAGTGAAGTTTTGCCCTTTTATTTCTGAATTGTAGCGAAAGCGTCATCAACGCATGAAATAGGCGCGCTCCAGAAACCAGCCAGCGCCGCGGCCACAAGTTGACGCGGCGCTTTTCGGTACAAAGGGGGCGCGAATGTTGCAAAAGTCCGTTGTCACGTTGGCGGTTGCCGCCAGTTTTTCGGTGCTCGCGCCGGCGGAGGCGCAGGCCGCCGCGCCCGGTGAGGCGGACAGCAGCGAAGCCGGGGATATCGTCGTCGTCGGCAGCGGGCAGACCCGTTCGGTTTCAACCCTGGTGCCGTCGAACCTCGAGGTGCTGCCGCCCGGCACCAGCGTGCAGAAGGCGCTGAACTTCCTGCCGGGCGTGATGGCGCAGTCGATCGACGCACTGGGCGTCAACGAACAGTCGCTGTCGCTCCAGGTGCGCGGTTTCAACACCACGCACCTCGGCTACACGCTCGACGGCATGCCGCTCGGCGACGGCGCCTATAACAACTATAACGGCCTCACCATCAGCCGCGCGCTGATCTCCGAAAATCTCGGCCGCGCCGATCTCGCGACCGGCATCGCCGGCCTCGGCATCGCTTCGACCAGCAACCTCGGCGGCGCGCTGACCTACATCAGCAGCGATCCGCATCAGGACATGGGGCTGGCGGTCAGCCAGACATTCGGCAGCGAGGATGCGTTGCGCACCTTCGTGCGCTTCGACACGGGCGAGCACGGCGGTTTCTCGGCCTATCTCTCCGGCCAATATAGCGAACAGGACCTGTTCGTGAACCAGCGCGCCTGGAACAAGTCCACGGGCAAGCAATTCAACGGCAAGCTGAAATACGAATTCACCGGCGGCACGATCACCGCCTTCGCGGACTTTTCGCGCACCAACCAGGCCGACGATGCCTATCTGTCGAAGGAGATGCTCGGCCGTCTCGGCTGGGATTGGGGCGGCTATGCGCCCGATTGGCAATCCTATCTCGGCGTGGCCTATTGCGGCGTGACCGGGCCGACCGCGCCGGACAAGTGCGTCCCCGCGCCGTCGCCGCAGAAGAATTCCGACGTCACCTTCACCAACGGCCAGATCCTGCGCAACGACGACCTGTTCTACGTCGCCGGGGATTTCGACATCACCAAATCCATCACCGCGCGGGTGCAGGTATATCATCATGAGGACAAGGGAGCCGGCAACAACTGGATCGTCGGCTGGTCCAAGCAGGGCACGCCGGCCACCGATGACGACGTGCCGGTCCAGATCCGCGACACGCGCTACACCATCGACCGCACCGGCGCGCTTGCAAGCCTGAATTGGGACGTCGGCTTCAATCATTTCCAGGCCGGCTTCTGGCTGGAGGACAATACCAGCAGCGCCGCGCGC
Organism: Edaphosphingomonas fennica; assembly: GCF_003034225.1. GTDB lineage: Bacteria > Pseudomonadota > Alphaproteobacteria > Sphingomonadales > Sphingomonadaceae > Sphingomonas_E > Sphingomonas_E fennica. Next base: position 38,285 of record NZ_PHHF01000023.1, on the reverse strand, counting down.
TATATCTGGACCAACGTCACGGGCCCCTTCAGCCTGGCGCATTTCCTGAAAGGCCAGCCGGATACCGCCCAGTGGGTGCAGGAAACCAAGTGGAAGACGCGGCAGTTCTACGTCCAGGATACGGTGAAGCTGTTCGATGAGGCGCTGAGCATCGATTTCGGGTTCAAGGGCACCTACTCGAAATCGGATGCCGAGGCCCAGAACGGCATCGCCAAGACGCCGCCGCCGGCATCCAGCCAGTTCGCGACAGGATCTCTGACGGCCAAGGATTATTTCCTGCCGCAGGTAGGCGTGCACTGGCAGGTCGCGCCCCAGCACGAGCTGTTCGCAAGCTATGCCGAGAATATGGCGATGTATCAGGGCGGCTTCAAACTCGGTCCGCAGTCGGTTTCGCAAGCCGTCTGGGATGTGCAGGGCAAGACCCTGAAGCCCGAGACGTCGAGAAGCTTCGAGGGCGGCTATCGCTTTGTCACCGGCCCACTGCAGGTTGCGTTGAGCGGCTATTGGGTGGATTTCGACAACCGCCTGCTGCAATATAATCCCTGCCCGACGAACCAGCAGCAAAATCCGGGTTGCGGCAACTCCTTCCACAATGCCGGCAGCGTCACCAGCAAGGGCGTGGAACTCGGCGTGCTCTGGAAGCCGCTGCCCTGGCTGAACTGGTACAATTCGGCCTCCTACAACAAGTCCACCTACGATGACGACCTCAACTGGTGCACGGCCACCTGCGTGGTGAAGGCCACGGCGGGCAAGCAGCAGGTGGATACGCCGAAGGAGATGTTCGCCAGCGTGCTGACCGTAAAGCAGGGCGGCTTCTCCGCCTCGCTGCAGGGCAAATATACCGGCCGGCGCTACTACACCTACACCAACGACCAGAGCTTTGGCGGCTACACCACGTTCGACCTCGGCCTCGGTTACGACTTCGGCACGCTCGGCGCGCTGAAGGGCGCGAAGCTGTCGCTGAACATCACCAATCTGACCAACAAGCGCTATGCCTCGAACTTCGACAGCAGCGTGTTCGCGCCCGACGATGCGGCCGGCACCATCCTGGTGTTCCACTCGTCGGCGCCGCGGCAGGCCTTCGGGACGCTCAGCATTGGGTTCTAAACCGCTGCGCGTCGCGCTGGCCCTCTATTGGCTCGTCACGGCCTTCCCCGCCTTCGCCGGCGGGGAAGAGCCCGTTACCCGCCCCCATCTGGATCATGCCGCCGCCGCGCGGAGCGTTTCGCTGAACGGCCGGACCTTCATCAACCGGGGACTGGTTGGCGCCGGCCGGCTGCCGGCGGGAACGGTCGATTTTCTCGGCGACACGCTCGGCTCCTTCTCCTCGCTGCAGATCGCGCCCGGCAGCTGGAAGCGCGTCGGCGATCATTATGAAGGCATCCTCTGGACGCTGCCGGACCGGGGGCGCAACGATCCCGGCGCCAATCTCTTCTTCGACTATCCGGCCCGGCTCGAGCGTTTTCGCATCCGCTTCACGCCGGGCGATGGCCGGCTCGACATCGCGCCCGATGGCGGGCTCGAGCTGCGCGACTTTCGCGGGCGGCGCTTCACCGGAGCCGATCCGGGCACGGGCATGCTGACAGAGCGCGGCCTGCTCCTGCCGGCGCCGGCCAGCGGGATCGGCAGCGGCAAGGTGTCGCTGGACGCGGAGTCGCTGCAATTCACGCGCGACGGCGGCTTCTACATCGGCGACGAATATACCGCCAACATCTACTATTTCGACCGGCGCGGCCAATTGCGGGGCTTGATCCAGCCGCCCCCGGCGGTGGCGCCGAGCCGCGACGGACGCCCTTATTTCGGCTCGCTACAGGCCCCGGATACGGGGCGCCGCAACAACCAGGGCCCGGAAGGCATGTCCCTGTCGCCCGATGGCCGGACGCTGTTCGTGGCGCTGCAGAGCGCGCTGATGCAGGACAGCGCCACCGGCAATGCCGCCGGCCGCACCGGCATACGCGTGCTCGCCTACGACGTCACCGGCACGCCGACACCGGCGCAGCCCGTCGCCCACTATGTGATGCAGCTGCCGGCCTATAATGACGCCGGCGATGGCCGCGCCCCCAATCGCACCGCCGCGCAGAGCGAAATCCGCGCGATCGACGCCCACAGCTTCCTGATGCTCGCGCGCGATGGCGCCGGGCTGGGCGCGGCAGGCTCGGCGCCCATCGTCTACAAGAGCATCCTGCTGGTGGACGTGACGGGCGCGACCAATCTCGCCGGCACCGAATATGAAACCGGCACGGCATCGGTGCTGCAGGACCCGGCCGGCACCGCGCTGCGGCCCGACATCGTCCCGGCCGAGCGGATCGAGCTGGTGAACATGCTCAATCCCGCACAGCTCGCGCGCTTCGGGTTGAGCGTCGAGGCGCTGTCCGAGAAATGGGAGGCGATGGACCTTGTTCCGACATTGGAGCCCGATCGTCCGGACGACTATTTCCTGCTCGTCGGCAACGACAACGACTTCATCGCGCGGCGCTGCCGCATGTCCGGCCAGTCCTGCGACTCGAGCCTCGACAATGACAGCCGGATACTGGTCTATCGCCTGAGCCTGCCGGCCCCGCTCCCGCAGGCGCGATCCCGGTAGCCGGGGTAACGCTCTATCTCAGCGCCCTGAGGAGACTGATCGTCCGGCGCAACAAAAAGCCGCTCCTCACATCGTCTCCACCGAGGCAGCCAGCGGCAGCTCGCGGTTCAGGGTGGCGTGAATGCTGAGCTCATAGGCCGGGCTCCAGTCGCGGCCCTCGCCCGGCACGCGCTCCACCACCGGATCGCCGCAGCGGCCCCGCAGGAGCCCGGACCAGAAGCGCGGCCATTCTATCGCATTGACGTGGGAGAGGTCTCGCGACCGGAGCGCCTGCGCCGCCACGGCGGGCACCAGCAATATTCGTCCGTCGGACGTGTAGATCAGCACGAAGCTCTCCGGCGTATAGCGCAGCATGTTCCGAAGCTGGCGCTGGAGCCTCGCATGGTCGCCACCCGACATCGGCCGGCCCGCATCGTGCCGTTTGGCCTGGAGCAGCAGGAAGGTCTGGAGCTGCCATTCCTCCGCGTCGCAGGAAAAGCGGATGAGCGCATCCGTCCCGTTTTCATGTTCGTCGGTGCGCTTCGTGAGCTTGACGGTGAGGGACAGCCCGAAGCCCGGTTGCGTCGCGGCGAAATTCTCCGCCTCATATTCGACGAGGGCGAGCAGCGAACCGGTCACATGCTCTTCCTCGCGCCAGTCGGTGCCGAATTTTCGGGCGTAGACCGCCTGCGTCCGTTCGCCGAACGTGACGCCCAGCTGGTCCAGCATGATCTGGAATTCGGTCTCCATCCCCATCTCCTCAGGGCGTCATGGACGACGGCCGCCAGCCGGGCTTGTCGGAGGTCGGCGCGGGCTCAAAGAGCTTTTCGCCGATCAGTTCGCCAAGCCTGCGATAGGCCTCCCATTGCGCCTCGTCGAAAAACTGGTCGGCGGTCGTCTGCTGGGGGAAATCGCGATGCCCCGCCCCTGCCTGATAGGCCAGGATTTCAGGCGGCTCAGCCATGGTCAGCCGCGGCTTGACCAGGAGCAGCGTGCCGGTGCTGCCGTCGTCATAATCGATGTGCGCGATGGCGGCCACGGACTTGGCTTCAGCGGTCTTCGACAGGTCGGCAAACTCCCCGATCATGTCTGCAAGATCCGTATCCTGGCCAAGCTTCTCCTTGATCTGCGCCGAGGTGAGAAAGCGTATCCTGGCACCGAGGTCGGTCCGCGCGCGGCCCATCAGCCGGACCATGTCCGCCATTTCATACCGGGGGTCCGCGCCATTGTCGCAGATGATGATGAAGGCGACACGGCGCTGCAGAAGCGCATAGGCGCCCGTATTCTCGAAATGTCCGCCATCCGTCAGATACCAGCGCCTGCGTCTGGTCCCGGCGAAGGCGCCGCGCAGTTCGAGCAGCAGATAATTCTGGACGAAGTCGCGCAGACTATTGGGAAGGCTTTGGCCCCACGTCGCCAGAGACGCGCGCGCGGCGTCCCGGTTCGCCAGCAGGCTTCGCATCCCGACCGAAGCGTCGCGAAGGCGCTGCCAAGGGGACGGCCGCTTGCGCGCGCGCCTGGCCTTCCACCAATAGCCAAGCCGCACATTGCCGAGCGTCGCCAGAATCGAGGTCCCGAGCGAGGTTCCCGAACCGATCGCCGCGGATACCGCCGCACCGGAAATGGCCACCCAGTTGGCAAGCGGCAGCTCCTCGCCAAACTGCAAGGGGAAGGCGCCCGTGCGGCCGACCATGGCCGTGCCGGGGTGGGAGCCTTCATAGACGATGCCCTTGGGCGACAAGTGCATCGGCTTGCCCTTGCGGTCCCGCGCCACGAGATTGGAATCCCCGGTCATCGTCTCGGCGATGGTGACGTTGATCAGGTGGAGCGGCACCAGATTTGTAGCGCCCCCGGAATAATAGCGTTCGAGCCGGATGGTATCCTGGGGATTGTCGCTCCGCACCGATCCGGCTTCGCGCCCTGCGCTTGAGGCGCCCACATAGGCACGACGGAGGCGCGCGGCGTAGAATGTCGAAAGCGACGAGAGGTTGATGAAGGAAAACGACATCCCCAGCACGATGTTGGCGACGACGAGGAGCAGCGCCACGACGCAAGCGGGGCTCCATTCGCGCCCGAACAGCGTGACAGGCTCGACCCCGGAGGCTTTCAGGGCGCCAAAGCCCCACGCCGCGGCCGCGCTCCAGATCACCAGCCACAGCATGAGCAGGCTGAGGCCGGCGATCGCCACGATCGTCGGCAATCGCTGCTCGAGCCAATTGTTGCCGACCTGCCCGGACCCGGATTTGAGCCGCGTGCTCGCAAGATAGCTCATGATCGGCGGAACGATGGCGGTAAGGAGCGGCCATAGCTGCGCAAGGTCGGGAAGGCTGGGCCCACCACTTTCCCAATTCTCGAATGCCTTGAGCAGGCGGGCGATCACCAGATCGCCGAAGCGAACGATCAAAAGAAGCGCGGCGATCGCGACAAGGGCCATCAACGCCTTCGTCATGACATTGCTGAGCGCCGTGCGAACCCGATCTTCGGCTGCAATCAGATATTGCGGATTTCTGAGGTCGTTGGCGCGCTTCGCCTTTCGGGTCGCGGCATCGGCATCGCGCGCGATCGGCCTGTGCTCGACGCCGCCATGAAGGGCCTCCATCACCATGTAGAGGACGAGGGCCGCAACGAGCACGCAGGCGGCGAACCCCGGCAGGAACGTCGCGGGGAGCATCCAGCTGCCCAGGCCACGGAGGCTTGCGGCAAGCCATTCCCCGCCGGGCAGCCGCGGAAGGATGCCGATGACGCACGGCTGCCACCACGCCGCGCTGAAATAGGCCGCCGCGACCACCATCGCCCAGAAGAAGCCGTTGCTGGCCGCGCGCTTGAAGCGATTGCCGGGGATCCATTCGCGCCGGGTCAACCAGTAGGACGTGCCCGCCGCCAGGACGGTGCCGGCGGCGGCGATGGTGAGCCGGACGAGCGTCGGGCTCCACCCATGCGTGTCGGTTGCGATCCACTGATCGGCGAGGCGCACCAGCCAGAAGAGCAGTAAGGCGACCATACCGAACACGAAATGGACGGCCGCCCAGTTGCGGAGCACGAGCGCGGCACCGAAGAAGGCGTCGCTCGTGCCGCCCGGCGTCAGATAGCGGCCTGCTTCCCGCAGGCGCCGGACGGCTTCGCGGCCGGCGGGGCTCTGCAGGGGCCTTGCGGGATCGAAGGCCAGCGCCTTGCCGGATCGCTCCCCATTGCCGCGATGGGTCTCGGGCACGAACAGCGCCCCGAAGAAGCTGCCGATATAGCTGCCGCCCGAGACCGTCGAGATATAGTCGATCCGGGGAATGAGCCCGTAGGCGCTCAAGGCCTGGAGGAAGCCGAGGCTGAATGTCGCACTTCGGATTCCGCCGCCCGACAGGGCGAGGCCGGTGACGGGCGCATCCAGATCGATCGGCGTTTTGAAGCCCTTGCGCCGGTCGTCGATCCGCTTGCGCTCCGCCGCGCGCAAGATGTTGAAGGGCTGATCGTCGACCGGCCCCTGCACCGGTTCCGCCGGCTCAGCCGCGATGTTTCCCTGATCGGGGGCCGGATCGACGGCGCCCGATGCTCCGCGTGGGCGCCGCGTGCGTTTCGGTTCAGGCGAAGCCGGCGCGCCATTGGCCAATGCCTCGGCGGCTTGCGGGTCGTTCTCCAATGCGTCCTCCCCCACGGAATCCCGGGATCGGATCATGCCGCGCCGGCTTCCGGATTCCGGTGGACGATTGCATGATCGATCCGCATCGCACTCGCCTGGCCGGCACGTCGCCCAGAAAATGCGCCTGCCGCCCGGTCTCTTTTGTGACGCCGCTTGAGGCGCAATTGAGCCAGCGATCCGCAACCGGAGTCAAATATAATCAGCGACGGCGCCGGATTCGGGGCCGGGTTGGGGATCGTCATCCCCAGTCGGCCCCCTCCCCGGTTCCGGCCGCCAGACGGCGCATCAGCCCGGTGGGCATCGGCCATCCCCAGTCGCGATACAGTTCCGCCACCACGCGCATCATCGTCGCCAGATGCGGCGACGGATCGTCCCTGCGATGGCTGATGATGATCGGGGAAACCGCGCGCTGCACCAGTTCGCGGAATATCACGTCGCGCCGGCCCATCATGTGCACCGCCGCTGGCACGATGCACACGCCGTCCTCCGCCGCCACCAGCCCCAGCGCGGTCTGAAGCTCGCGCACCTCGTGCACCGCCTGCGGCACCACGCCATGATCGTTGAGCAGCGACAGCACCTGATCGGCATAACTCGGCCGCGGTTCGCGCGGATAGACGATCACCGCCTCGTCGGCGAGATCGGCGATATCGATCGGCCGCTCGCCCGCCAGCAGGCGGTGGCCGATCGGCAGGGCAACCACCATCGGCTCCTCGCGCAGCACCTCGCGCTCCAGCGCCGGATCGTCGAAGCGGACGCGGCCGAAGCCCACGTCGATGCGGCCTTCCTTCAGCGCGGCGATCTGCTCGATGCTCATCATCTCGATCAGCCGCAGGTCGACATCGGGCGCGGCCCGCCGAAAGCTGCGGATGATGTCCGGCAGGCGGGCGTAGAGCACCGACGGCACGAACCCCACCAGGAAGCGCGGCCGGTTGGAGGTGACGAAGGCGCGCATCGCCTCCTTCATCTCGTCCATGCGGCGCGTCACCTGGATCGCCTGCTCATAGAAGAGGCGACCGGCATCGGTGAGCGCCATCGGCCGGCTTTCCCGATCGAACAGTTGCGCGCCCACTTCCTGCTCGATCTGCTGGATCTGCCGGCTGAGCGGCGGCTGCGCCATGTTGAGCCGTTCGGCCGCGCGGCTGAAATTGCGTTCGGCCGCCACCGCCAGGAAATAACGAAGCTGCCGGATATCCACGGCTATACTCCCAGGGTATAGGGTCGGACCCACTTAATCTTTCCCAGCGCCAGCCACAAGGCATATCCCCGACGCAAGCGGATCGAGCCGCGCTGATCGGATGAGAGATGCCTGCAATCGAGTCCATAGATACCTTTCTGGTAGACTTGCCGACCATCCGGCCGCACATCCTTTCGATGGCGACGATGATGCGCCAGACCGCCGTCTTCGTCCGCATCCACTGCGCGGACGGCGTGATCGGCACCGGCGAGGCGACCACCATCGGCGGCCTCAGCTACGGCCCGGAAAGCCCCGAAGGCATCAAGCTCGCCATCGATACCTATTTCGCGCCGCTGCTGCTAAAGGCCGATGCCGCGCGCCCCGCGCTGATCATGGACATGCTGGGCAAGGCGATCGTCGGCAATCATTTCGCCAAATGCGCGGTGGAAACGGCGCTGCTCGATGCGATGGGCCAGCGGCTGGGCGTGCCGGTATCGGAACTGCTGGGCGGCCGCCGGCGCGACAGCCTGCCCGTCGCCTGGACGCTCGCCAGCGGCAATACCCGGCAGGATATCGCCGAGGCCGAGCAGATGCTCGAGCTTCGCCGCCACAACATCTTCAAGCTCAAGATCGGCAAGCGCAGCGTCGAGGACGACGTCGCCCACGTCGCCACGATCAAGAAGGCGCTGGGCGATCGCGCCAGCGTGCGGGTGGACGTGAACCAGGCATGGGATGAGGCCAGCGCATCGCGTGGCATCGCCCTGCTGCAGGATGCCGGCTGCGATCTCGTCGAACAGCCCGTCGCCGCCCATGCCCGCTACGCCATGGCCCGCCTCGCCCAGGCCCATATCATCCCGATCATGGCCGATGAGGCGCTGATCGGCCCCAGCAGCGCCTTCGATTATGCGGCATCCGCCGCCGCCGACGTGTTCGCGGTGAAGATCCAGCAATCCGGCGGGCTCCATGCCGCGTGCAAGGTCGGCGCCATCGCCGACGCGGCGGGGATCGCGCTCTATGGCGGCACGATGCTGGAAGTCGGCATCGCCACCGCCGCCTCCGCCCATGTGTTCGCGACCTTCCCCAGGCTCGCCTTCCAGACCGAGCTGTTCGGCCCCCTTCTCGTCACCGAGGAAATCCTGGCCGAGCCGCTTCGCTATGCCGATTTCGCACTCCAGGTGCCGGACGGCCCCGGCCTCGGCGTCTCGCTCGACATGGATCGCGTCGCCTTCTTCCGGCGCGACGCGGACCGCAAATCCTTCCACGGCGGCACCGCCCCCCAGGCTGCAAGAGGCTGATCATGCTTTTCCACGTCCGCATGGATGTAAACATTCCCCACGATCTCGATCCGATCCGCGCCGATGAGCTGAAGCGCGTGGAACGGGAACGGGCGCAGGCCCTGCAGAAGCAGGGCAAGTGGCGCCACCTGTGGCGCATCGCCGGCCAATATTCCAACGTCAGCATCTTCGACGTGGCCGACGCCCAGGAACTGCATGATCTGGTGAGCACCCTGCCGCTGTTCCCGTTCATGGACATCGCCGTCACGCCGCTGTGCCGGCACCCTTCCTCCATCCATCAGGACGATCGCTGAGCCCTGATCCACACGCAGAAGAGGCGCGCCAAGAACCGAGCCCAAAGCGCCAGGAGAGCAAGACATGACCGAACGTTTCGTTGATACCCCTGCCGTCCAGGACCTGCTCGAAAAGCTGAGCGGCGGGGATCAGGCCACGGGCGATCCGCGCATCAAGGCCATCGTCCGCCGCATCGTCGGCGATCTTTTCGCCACCATCGACGAATTTTCCGTCAGCGATGACGAATTCTGGGCGGCGCTGAACTTCGCGATCGCCGGCGCGCCGGAATTCGGGCTGTGGGCGGCGGGCCTCGGGCTGGAACGCTATCTCGATCTCCGCGCCGACGCCGCCGATGCCGCCACCGGCGGCACGCCCCGCACGATCGAAGGCCCGCTCTATGTGGCGGGCGCCCCGGAATCGACCGGCTTCGCCCGCATGGACGACGGCAGCGAGGACGACAAGGCCGAGGTGCTGATCCTCCACGGCCAGGTCCGCGACGTGAACGGCCGGCCGCTCGTCGGCGCGAAGGTGGAAATCTGGCACGCCAACACGCTCGGCAACTACAGCTATTTCGACAAGAGCCAGAGCGACTACAACCTCCGCCGCACCGTCATCACCGATGCCGAGGGCCGCTATGCGGTGCGCTCGATCGTGCCGGTCGGCTATGCCTGCCCCGCCGGCGGATCGACCGAGGCGATCCTGAGCGCCATCGGCCGCCACGGCAACCGGCCGGCCCATATCCACTTCTTCGTCTCGTCCGATCACCATCGCCACCTGACGACGCAGATCAACATCGACGGCGATCCCTATCTGCACGACGACTTCGCCTATGCGACCCGCGACGAGCTCATCCCGCCGGTCCACCGCGCGACCAGCAGCAACCTCGGCGCGAAATACGGCGTCGAAGGCCCCTTTGCCGAGATCGAGTTCGATTTCGAACTGCACGCCGCCACGGCCACCGGGGAAGAGGACGCCTCTACCCGCGCCCGCGCGCTGGCGGCCTGAACCGGGAGCAGGGACGATGGCTGCCGATATCATTGGCCGCATCAACAGCGCGGTCGTCGACGACAAGGAAAACGGCGTCTTCCGCTGCCGCCGCGACATCTTCACCGACGAAGCCCTGTTCGATCTGGAGATGAAGCACATCTTCGAGGGGAATTGGGTGTATCTGGCGCATGAAGCCAGATCCCCGAGCCCAACGATTATTTCACGACCTGGATCGGCCGTAAGCCCGTCGTCATCACGCGGGACAAGGGCGGCGATCTCAACGCCTTCATCAACGCCTGCGCGCATCGCGGCGCGATGCTGTGCCGGCGCAAGCATGGCAACAAGGGCAGCTTCACCTGCCCCTTCCATGGCTGGACGTTCAGCAACGCCGGCAAGCTGCTGAAGGTGAAGGACGGCAAGACCGGCGAATATCCGCCGTCGTTCAACCGCGATGGCTCGCACGATCTCACGCCCGTCGCCCGCTTCGCCAATTATCGCGGCTTCCTGTTCGGCAGCCTCAACGCCGATGTCGCCCGGCTGGAGGAATTTCTGGGCGGCGCGCGCGCGGTGGTCGACCAGATCGTCGATCAGGCGCCCGATGGGCTGGAGGTGCTGCGCGGCAACTCCTCCTACATCTACGACGCCAACTGGAAGCTCCAGATCGAAAACGGGGCGGACGGCTATCACGTCTCCTCGGTTCACTGGAACTATTCGGCCACCATGGGCCGCCGCAATTACGAGGCCGAAGGCACCCGCACCGTCGACGCCAACGGCTGGTCGAAGAGCGTGGGCGGCGTCTACGCCTTCGAGAACGGCCACATCCTGCTCTGGACGGAGCTCCTCAATCCCGAGGTCCGCCCCGTCCATGCGCATCGCGCGGAGCTGGAGGCACGGCTGGGCAAGGATCGCGCCGATCACATCATCGGCCAGACCCGCAATCTCTGCGTCTATCCGAACGTCTATCTGATGGATCAATTCTCCACCCAGATCCGCGTCGTCCGCCCGCTCGGCGTCGACCAGACGGAAGTGACCATCTACTGCTTCGCGCCCAAGGGCGAGAGCGCCGCCGATCGCACGCTGCGCATCCGGCAATATGAGGATTTCTTCAACGTCAGCGGCATGGGCACGCCGGACGATCTCGAGGAATTCCGCGCCTGCCAGACCGGCTATGCCGGCGCGGCGACCCAGTGGAACGATCTGAGCCGCGGCGCGATGCGCTGGATCGACGGCCCGGACGACAATGCCCGCGCCGTGGGCCTCGCCCCGCTGCTCAGCGGCGAACGCAGCGAGGATGAGGGCCTGTTCGTCCGCCAGCATGAATATTGGGCGGAAGCGCTGACGACCGCGATCGCGCGCGAGGAAGGGCGGGAACCCGCCCGCGCGCCGGAAGGAGCCGCTGCATGAGCGCCACCCTCGAAACGATCACGGCCTTCCTCCATCGCGAGGCGCGCCTGCTCGACGATCGCGAATGGGACGAATGGCTGACCTGCTATTCGCCCACGGCCAGCTTCTGGATGCCCGCCTGGGACGATGACGACCAGCTGGTCGACGATCCCCAGAGCCAGGTGTCGCTGATCTATTACTGCAACCGCGACGGGCTGGAGGATCGCGTCTTCCGCATCAAGACGGAACGGTCCGGCGCCAGCACGCCGGAACCGCGCACCTGCCACTTCATCGCCAATGTCGAGATCGTGGACGAACGCGACGGCGAGGTGGACGTGCGCTTCAACTGGCACACGCTCAGCCACCGCTACAAGGAAACCAGCAGCTTCTTCGGCACCTCCTTCTACACCGTCGACACCCGCGGCGATCGGCCGCTGATCACCGCCAAGAAGGTCGTGCTCAAGAACGACTACATTCACCAGGTCATCGACATCTACCACATCTGAAGATGACCTGACGGAGAGAGATCATGACGTTCCGCATCGCCCTCAACTTCGAAGACGGCGCCACGCGCTTCATCGACTGCAATGCCGGCGAAAAGGTGCTGGATGCCGCCTATCGCAACAAGATCAACCTGCCGATGGACTGTTCGGACGGCGTGTGCGGCACCTGCAAGTGCCGCGCCGAACAGGGCGATTATGATCTGGGCGACGATTATATCGACGATGCGCTCACCGCCGAGGAGGCGGAGGAAGGCCTGGTCCTCACCTGCCAGATGGTGCCTTCGTCGGATTGCGTGATCGCCGTGCCGGTGCCGTCGTCCGCCTGCAAGGTCAAGCCGGCGGATATCGCGGTGGAACTGGTCGCGATCGAACGGCTTTCGCCCCACCGGGTGCGCGTGTCGATCAAGGCGACGGATGCCGGCCTGCCCGCCTTCCTGCCCGGCCAATATGTGAACTTCGCCGTTCCCGGCAGCGGCGGGGCGCAGCGCTCCTATTCGTTCAGCTCCGCCCCCGGCGCGGAGGTCGCGACCTTCCTCATCCGCAACATCCAAGGCGGCAGGATGGGGGATTATCTGGGCAAGCGCGCCGCGACCGGCGACCGGCTGATCCTCAACGGCCCGCTTGGCAGTTTCTATCTGCGCGAACCCAGGCGGCCGATGCTGATGCTGGCCGGCGGCACCGGCATCGCGCCGATCCTGTCGATGCTGGAGGATCTTGCCGCGAAGGGCGCCAACGGCCACGCCGTGCGGCTGCTCTACGGCGCGCACGACGCCGCCGATCTTGTCGAGATGGAACGGATCGAGGCGCTGGCCGCCCGCATCCCCGGCTTCACCTTCGCCACCACCTGCTCGGGCGCCGGCAGCGATCACCCGCTCACCGGCCACGTCACCGATCATTTCGGCGCGGCGGACCTGAACGGCGGCGATGCCGACATCTATCTCTGCGGTCCGCCGGAAATGGTGGAGGCCGTGCGCGCCCATGTCGCGTCGTGCGGCGTCACCGTCGCCAACCTCTATTATGAGAAGTTCGTCCCCGCGCAGGCCGAGGCGCTGGCGGCATGACCTTCCGGGGGCGCTTCGCGGGCAAGGTGATGGTCGTCACCGGAGCGGCCCAGGGCATCGGCGCGGAAGTCGCGATCCGCGCGGCCGCCGAAGGCGCGCGGCCCGTGCTGGTCGATCGCGCCGAACTGGTCGACGAGGTGGCGCGCACGATCCTCGCCAGCGGCGGCGAAGCGCTTGCGGTCCGTGCGGACCTCGAGACGTTCGACGGCGCCGCCACCGCCATGGCGGCCGCCGTCGAACGCTTCGGCCGGATCGACATCCTCGTCAACAATGTCGGCGGGGCCATCCGCATGCGCCCCTTCGCCGCCTTCGAGCCGGAACAGATCGAGGCGGAGATCCGGCGTTCGCTGATGCCGACGCTCTGGTGCTGCCGTGCCGCGCTGCCGGCGATGCTGGAAGCCGGGCGCGGCACGATCGTCAACGTTTCGTCCAATGCCACGCGCGGCATCCACCGCGTGCCCTATTCGGCGGCCAAGGGCGGCATCAACGCCGTCACCCAGAGCCTGGCGATGGAATATGCCGATCGCGGCATCCGCGTCGTCGCCACCGCCCCCGGCGGCACGCAGGCCCCGCCCCGCCGCATCCCCCGCAACGCCGAAGGCGATACGCCCGAAGAGCAGGCCTGGATGGCCGATGTCGTCCGGCAGGTGACGGAATCCGCTTTCCTCAAGCGCTATGCCACGCTGGCCGAACAGGTGGCGCCCATCCTTTTCCTCGCGTCCGACGAAGCATCGTACATTACCGGCAGCACCCTGCCCGTGGCCGGCGGCGACCTCGGCTAGGCGGACGAGCCCGATCGATCCGAAGGAGAGAAATCCATGCCCGACAAAATCTATCCGTCACCCCGGGCGGCCCTGGAAGGCGTGCTGTTCGACGGGATGACGATCATGTCCGGCGGCTTCGGGCTTTCCGGCAATCCCGAAAGCCTGATCCCGGAAATCCGCGCCAGCGGCGTGAAGGATCTGACGGTCGTCTCCAACAATGCGGGCGCCGACGGCTTCGGCCTGTGGATGCTGCTGGAAAGCCGCCAGATCGGCAAGATGATCTCATCCTATGTCGGCGAGAACAAGCTGTTCGAAAGCCAGTATCTGTCGGGCGAGCTGAAGCTGGAACTGAACCCGCAGGGCACGCTGGCCGAACGCATCCGCGCGGGCGGCGCGGGCATCCCGGCCTTCTACACCAAGACCGGCGTCGGCACCGTGGTGGCGGAAGGCAAGCCCACGGAAATGTTCGAGGGCGAGGAATATGTCCGCGAAACCTGGCTGCGCGCGGATCTTTCCATCATCAAGGCCTGGCGCGCGGACCCCGCCGGCAACCTGATGTTCCGCAAGACGGCGCGCAACTTCAACCCCAACATGGCCACCGCCGGCAGGATCACGGTGGTGGAGGTGGAGGAGATCGTGCCCGCCGGCACCTTCGACCCGGACTGCATCCACACACCCGGCATCTATGTCGACCGCATCGTCCTTTCGACGATCAACGAAAAGCGGGTCGAGAAGCTGACGACACGGCCGCGCGCGCGCCTTGAAGAGAACGCCTGATGGCCGGCTGGACCCGCGACGATATGGCCGCGCGCGCCGCGAAGGAGCTGCGCAACGGCTATTATGTGAACCTCGGCATCGGCATTCCGACGCTGGTGGCCAATCATGTGCCGGCCGGCGTGGAGGTGACGCTCCAGTCCGAAAACGGCATGCTCGGCATCGGCCCCTTTCCCTATGAGGGCAAGGCGGACCCGGACCTGATCAACGCCGGCAAGCAGACGATCACAGCACTTCCCACCTCCAGCTTCTTCTCCTCGGCGGACAGCTTCGCGATGATCCGGGGCGGCCATATCGACATGGCGATCCTCGGCGCGATGGAAGTCGCCACCAATGGCGATCTCGCCAACTGGACGATCCCGGGGAAGATGGTGAAGGGCATGGGCGGCGCCATGGATCTGGTGGCCGGCGTGAAGCGCGTCGTCGTCGTCATGGATCATGTGTCCAGGAACGGCAGCCCCAAGATCCTGGACCGCTGCTCGCTGCCGCTGACGGGCAGGGCGGTGGTGGACCTGATCGTCACCGATCTCGCCGTCATCGCCGTCGATCGGAAGGCCGGCGGCCTCACCCTCCTGGAAACCGCGCCCGGCGTCGGCGTCGAGGAAATCGTGGCGAAGACCGGCGCGCCGATCCGCGTGGAGGCGCTAGCGGCATGACCGAAGCCTTCATCTGCGATGCCGTCCGCACGCCGATCGGCCGCTATGGCGGCGCGCTGGCAGCCGTCCGGGCCGACGATCTCGCCGCCATCCCGATCCGCGCTCATCGAACGCACCGGCATCGATCCGGCGGCGATCGACGACGTGATCCTCGGCGCCGCCAATCAGGCGGGCGAGGATAATCGCAACGTCGCCCGCATGGCCGCCCTGCTCGCCGGCCTGCCGGAAAGCGTCGGCGGATCGACCGTCAACCGGCTCTGCGCCTCCGGCCTCGATGCGATCGGCACGGCCGCCCGCGCGATCCGTTCGGGCGATGCCGATCTGATGATCGCGGGCGGCGCCGAAAGCATGAGCCGCGCGCCCTTCGTCATGCCCAAGGCGGAAAGCGCCTTTTCGCGCAGCAACGCGATCCATGACACCACGATCGGCTGGCGCTTCGTCAATCCGAAAATGAAGGCCGCCTATGGCGTCGATTCCATGCCGGAAACGGGCGAGAATGTCGCGACCGACCATGCCGTGTCGCGCGCGGATCAGGATGCCTTCGCATTGCGCAGCCAGCAGCGGGCGGCGGCCGCCCAGGCGCGCGGCTGGTTCGCGGAGGAAATCGTCCCCGTCATAATCGCCGATCGCAAGGGCCGCGAAACCATCGTCGATACGGACGAGCATCCCCGCCCGGAAACCACCGCCGATGGTCTGGCGAGGCTGAAACCCATCGTCCGACCCGACGGCACGGTGACGGCCGGCAACGCCTCCGGCGTCAATGACGGGGCGGCGGCGATGATCCTCGCCAATCGGGCGGCGGCGCAGCGCCACGGCCTCAAGCCCCGTGCCCGCATCCTCGGCATGGCGAGCGCCGGCGTCGCGCCGCGCGTGATGGGCATCGGCCCGGTGCCCGCCACCCGGAAGCTGCTCGCGCGGCTGGGCCTAGCGATCGACGATCTCGACGCGATCGAACTCAACGAAGCCTTCGCCAGCCAGGGTCTTGCCGTGCTGCGCGGCCTCGGCATCGCCGATGACGATGCCCGCGTGAATCCCAATGGCGGGGCGATCGCGCTCGGCCATCCGCTCGGCATGTCGGGCGCGCGCATCCTGCAGGCGCTGGTTCACCAGCTCGAAGCCACCGGCGGCCGCTACGGCCTTGCCACCCTGTGCATCGGCGTCGGCCAGGGCCTGGCCCTCGCCGTGGAAAGGATCTGATGGAAAAATCCTTCTTCATCGCCGGCGACGGCTGCCGCATCGCCTATCGCCTCGATGGCCCGGCGGAGGCGCCGGTGCTGCTGCTCTCCAACTCGCTCGGCACCGATATGGGCATGTGGGCGCCGCAGATGGATGCGTGGACACGGGATTTCCGCGTGCTGCGCTATGACAGCCGCGGCCACGGCGCCTCGGCCTGCCCCGCCGGCGCTTATTCCATCGATCGGCTCGGCCGGGATGCGGTGGAGCTGCTCGATGCGCTCGGCCTTGCCGCCGTTCATTTCTGCGGATTGTCCAAGGGCGGCATGGTCGGCCAATGGCTTGCCCACCGCGCGCCCGAACGACTGCGCGGCCTCGTCCTCGCCAACACCTCGGCTTATATGGGGCCGCCTTCGGGCTGGCAGGCGCGGATCGAAGGCGTGCTGGCCGATGGCATGGCGCCGCTTGCCGATGCCTCGCTGGGCCGCTGGTTCACGCCGGGCTTTCCAGCCACCAATCCCGGTGCCGTGGCCCCGATCCGCGCCATGCTGCTGGCCAATGATCCGGCGGGCTATGCCGGCTGCTGCGCCGCCATCCGCGACATGGACCAGCGGCCGACGGCCGGCCTCAACCATAGCCGCACCCTGATCATCGCGGGAAGCGAGGACCCGTCCACCACGATCGCGGACGCCGAATTCCTGCTGAACCGGGCCCGCGACGCCCGCCTTCACATCCTGCCCGCCGCCCACCTTTCCAACGTGGAATGTCCGGCCGATTTCGCGGCGGCCGTCGCCGGCTTCCTGGCCTAGCCGGCGTCGGCCTCGTCCGGCCTCAGCCGGATGAGGCCACGGCGATAACCGCATCGGCAAAGGCACGCGGCGCTTCCTGCGGCAGATTGTGGCCGATGCCGCCCGTGATCAGCCGGTGCGCATAGCGCCCCGAAAATTTGCGGGCATAGGCCGATGGTTCGGGATGAGGCGCGCCGTTGGCATCCCCTTCCATCGTGATCGTCGGCACGGTGATGACGGGCGCGTCCGCCAGCCGCGCCTCCAGCGCATCATATTGCGGCTGCCCGGCGGCAAGGCCCAGGCGCCAGCGATAATTGTGGATCACAATCGCGACATGATCGGGGTTGTCGAACGCCTGTGCCGATCGATCGAAGGTGGCATCGTCGAACTTCCATTCCGGTGAGGCCGTCTGCCAGATCAGCCGTGCGAAATCGCGGCGGTTGCGTTCATATCCGATGCGGCCGCGTTCGGTGGCGAAGTAGAATTGATACCACCAGGCCAGTTCCGCCCTGGGCGGGAGCGGCGCCTGATTGGCCTGCTGGCTGCCGATCAGGTAGCCGCTGACCGACACCATCGCCTCGCAGCGTTCCGGCCAGAGCGCGGCAACGATATTCGCCGTCCGCGCCCCCCAGTCGCAACCGCCCAGGATCGCCTTGGGAATGCGAAGCGCATCCATCAGCGCGATCACATCCTTCGCCAGCACCGATTGCTGCGCGTTGCGCGGGGCTGCGTCCGAAAGGAAACGCGTGCCCCCGAAACCGCGCAGATAGGGGACGATCACCCGATAACCGGCCGCGGCGAGCAGGGGTGCGGCATCGGCATAGCTGTGAATGTCATAGGGCCAGCCGTGGAGCAGGATGACCGGGCGGCCGGAGGCCGGGCCGGTTTCGACATAAGCGATGGAAAGTTCGCCAGCGGCAACCTGCCGGAGCGGGCCGAAGCTGGCGGCCGGCCCGGCCGCCGCGGCCGCCGGCCGGGTCAGGCCGAAAGCCATGGCCGCCGGAGCGATCGCCGCGAGCCCGAGGAAGTGGCGGCGGCGCGGATCAACGGGTGCGGCGGTCATCAGCGATCTCCCTCGGATTCAACCAGCGATTGCAGGTGTCCCGCAATGGCAGCTGATGCCCCGCCGACCACCGCCGCGCCTGCCAGCAGGGTGAAGCTCGCAACCTCGGGCGGCAAGCCCGAATAGAAGAAGCTGGTGAGACCGAGGAAATAGGCCAGCGGATTGTTGACCGGGGCGAAGGTCCGCAAGCTCATCACCAGCAGGACGACGCCCACCACGGCAACCGGCGTGGCGGCCGTTCCCAACGCCGGCGCCAGCCAGGCGATGACTATCGCGGTGCCGATGCCGAAGACCAGGCCGATCAGGAAGGAAAGCAGGTTGCCGGCACTTTCCCGCAAGCCCTGCCCGCCTACGCTGTAGGCGATCCAGCCAAGGAACATGGCCGGCGCCGGCAGGTGCATCGCAAGCGTGCCGAAGGTGGCCAGGCCCGCGACGATGGCGGTCGTGGCCGTCACGGCATGGAAGCGCGGCTGGGCGGCAAAGACAAGCGCGGGCGGGGCCGGCGTCGCTATGGCGTCGGAATATATGCTCATGGCAAGCTCCATCGATTTTGGGAACCGGGGCACGGATCGGGGCTTCAGAGCGATGAAGAACCCCGATCCGTGCCGGAGGATTCAGAGGATATTGGTCGCAACGTCGATGTTGCCGTGGACCGCCTTCGAATAAGGGCAGATCCCGTGCGCGGCATCGGCAAGCTCGCGCGCCACGGCGCGGTCGATGCCCGGCAAGCTCACGTCGAGCCGGGCGCGCAGGAAGAAGCCGCCGCCGTTGCGGGCCAGCTCGATCTGGGCATCCACCGCCAGGTCGGCCGGCAGCGCGATCTTCCGTTCGGCGGCGGCAAGCCCGATCGCCCCGATATAGCAGGCCGACCAGGCGGCCCCGAAGAGCTGCTCGGCCGCCGGATGCGGTTCGGGCAGCCGGATGTCCAGAAAGCCGTCGCTGCTGCGGGCGATACCGTCATGGCCGCCGCTAGTGTGGGTGCGGCCGGTGAAAAGCACCTTCTCAATCATGATCCACGTCCTTCGATTTGAATGATCGGTTCCGATTAGATCGGATACGATTGAAATGAACCTGCCCGTCAAACATGTCAACCCTTCCGATTTCATCGGATGCGATATATATGAGCCTGACAGGCAACAAACCCGCTGGATCCCATCATGAACAAGAAATCGGCTGCCCCCGCCAATCAGCCAAAACTGGCTGATTTCCTTTGCTTTTCCATATATTCGGCCAACCTCGCTTATGGCCGTGCATACAAACCGATACTGGAGGAGCTGGGCGTCACCTACACCCAGTGGATCATCATCGTCGCCCTGTGGGAGGAGGACGAACAGACCGTCAAAAGCCTTGGCGAGAAGCTGTTCCTCGAATCGAACACCCTCACGCCGATCCTCAAGAAGCTGGAGGAGCTGGGCTATGTGCGCCGGCAGCGCGATCCCGCCGACGAGCGGCAGGTCGTCATCAGCCTTACCGATGCCGGCCGCGCCCTGCGGGAAAAAGGCGCCCAGCGCACGCTGGTCGCGGCATCAGGCCTGGAAGCGGAGGAATTCAGCCAGGTGCAGAAGGCCGTCGCGCGGCTCCGGGACAATCTGCTCGAACATGCGCGCAAGAACGGCTGAAGCGCGATCTCAGAGAATTTCGAAGATGTTGTAGATCGGGCCATGGGCCAGCCGATGGCCCACCCCGATCGTGACGATGCGGTTGAGCCATTCATAGCGCGGCGCGGATGTCGCGAAGACGGGCGCGATCCGGAAATAATAGGTCGTCGGGTCGATATCCTCGCCCCGGCCAAGCCGCGCCATCACCTCGGCCGGGCCATGGCGGATGCCGGTATAGCTCATCGCGATCGAGGCGCCGTCATCGGTGCGCAGCACGACGCGGGCATCCAGCAGGACGGCGCCGTCGCTGCGCAGCGTCTGCCAATCCGTCCCGCCGGGAAGCACCGTGCCGGACAGTCGCTCGCCCCGGAAGTCGCCCCCGGAAATGTCGCCGATGCGGCGCTCCGCGCCGGCCGGGCCGCCGGGCGCATGGACCGTCGGAACCGTGACCGTCATCGCGAAGAGCGGCCGCAGACCGACGTCCCGCAGCGCGGCCGGAAGCTCATCGGGAATTGCCATCGCTACCTCCCCTGTCGGCCGATGCTCGCACATCGGCGGGGCCGGCGCGCAGCATGCCGCACGCTTCCGCCGCCATCTACCCGAAATCGGCCACGTCCGCCGGGTGCATCGCCATGAAGCGGGCCGGGTCGATCGCGCGTGCGGCGAGGCCGGCGGCCAGGCGGAGCGCCGGATCGTCGCGAGGCTCGTCGGTCAGCTTGAACGTGCCCCAGTGCATGCCGAGGGCGGCACGGGCATCGAGATCGAGCATGATCTGGATCGCTTCCTCGGGGTCGCAATGCTGCGCTGCCATGAACCAGCGCGGATCATAGGCGCCGATGGGAAGCAGGGCGAGATCGACCGGGCCGAAGCGCTCGCGCAGCGCCCGGAAGATGTTGCCGGTGCCGTAGCCGGTGTCGCCCGCGAAATAGATCAGCCGGCCCGCCGCGCGCAGCATGAAGCCGCCCCAGAGCGCCATGCGGCGATCGCTAAGGCCGCGGGACGACCAGTGCAGCGCCGGCACGACATGCGCCTCGGCATCGCCGATCGCGACACGGTCGCCCCAGTCGCCGGCCCAGATGCGGGCATCGGGGATATGGCGGAGGACGATGCTGTCATTGCCCAGCGGCGTGGCGATCAGCGGGGTGTGCCGGGCGTGGAGAGTCCGCAGGGTCGCGATGTCGAGATGATCATAATGGTTGTGCGACAACAGGATGGCATCGATCGGCGGCAGGGAATCCAGGGCCACGCCGGGCGCCGTCGCGCGGCGGGGGCCGGCGAAGGACAAGGGGCTGGCGCGATCCGACCAGACCGGATCGGTGAGGATGTTGAGCCCGCCGGCCTGGATCAGCAGCGTCGCGTGGCCCACCATGGTGACGCGCAGCCCCGCCACCCGCGCATCGGGAATGACGGGCGCCACCGGGACCGACTTCGGCCATGACGTGCGCGGCGCGGTGCGGCGCCAGCGGAGGAGATCGCCGAGCGAGCGGTCCGTCTCCGGCTCGCCCGCGGGGTTCAGGAAACGGGTGCCGTCATAATGATCGGTAACGGGGCCGTCATGATAGCGATTGCGCCCGGACATTCAGGAACGGCCTTGGGCGGCGATGCGGGCGACATCCGCGGAGGTGACGATATGGGTGCCGTCCCCGCCCGAAATCGCCGCCTCGAGGAGCAGCGCGGCGACGGTGGCGGCGGGGCTGATCCGCGCGGCGGGCGGCAGGATCGGCCCCGCGACCCGCAGGACCGTATCCATGAACCGTTCCATCGGGCGATGCTCGCCCCGGTCGCCGCCGAGCAGGCCCGGACGGAGGATGGTGAGCGAGGGGAAAGCCAGCCGGCGGACGGCATCCTCCACCTCCCCCTTCGTGCGGGTATAGAGGAAGCGCGACCGGGCATCCGCGCCCATCGAGGATGTCAGGGCGAAGCGCCGGGCGCCGGCCTTGCGGACCCGCGCGGCCACCGCCAGGACATAATCATGATCGACGGCGCGGAAGCCGGCAGCCGATCCGGCCTTGGCCCGCGTGGTGCCCAGCGCGCAGACGGCGCCGTCCACCGCCCACCATGGCGCATCGGCGGGAAGGCTGGCGCCATCCCCGATCGGGTTCAGCAGCCTGGGGTGCGGGGGCAGCGGCCGGCGGGTCGGGGCCACCACCTGCGTGACGCGATCGTCCGCCAGCGCAAGGGCGAGGACGCCGCCGCCGACGAGGCCGGTGGCGCCCGCAAGGAATATTCTGGTCATCCCATTGGATCTAGGATGAAGCCGCCGGGAATTTAAGGGGTCCGCGACACCCGGCCGCCGCGGGCAAGCACCCAAGCCGCGCCGCCCGAAACATTTTGCCCCGAAACGTTTTGCCTCCTCGGATGTTGGAGGGAAGCGCGCCAGTTCGCCGCCGATCGTTCCCCTTCATGGAGACGCCCCGATGACCGAGGAAGCCGCCAAAGCCAGCCCATTCCAGATCGAGGCGGACGCCACGGCCGGCTATTGGCGCAAGCGGGCCGATACCACCCTGCCGCCCCCCGACATGATGGGCGCCTATCTGCGCAACCGCCCGGTGCCGCGCGAGCCGGTGGAAGGGCGCAAGGCGTGGATCATCGGCAGCGGCATCGCCGGGCTCGCCGCCGCCTTCTACCTGATCCGCGACGGCGGCATGGCCGGCGAGGACATCACCATCCTGGATACGATGCGGATCGAGGGCGGATCGCTGGACGGCGCCGGCAACCCGGAGGAGGGATATATCGTCCGCGGCGGCCGCGAGATGAATTGGAACTACGACAATCTGTGGGACATGTTCCAGGACGTCCAGGCGCTGGAGCTGCCCGAGGGCTACAGCGTGCTGGACGAATATCGCCTCGTCAACGACGCCGACCCCAATTATTCCAAGTCCCGCCTCATGCACAAATGCGGGCAGATCCGCGATTTCTCCACGCTGGGCCTTTCCCGATCCCAGCAATGGGAGCTGATCCGCCTGATGCTGAAGCGCAAGGAGGATCTCGACGACGTCACCATCGAGCAATATTTCAGCCCCGGCTTCTTCGAGACCAATTTCTGGTTCCTCTGGCGATCGATGTTCGCGTTCGAGAACTGGCAGAGCCTGCTCGAAATGAAGCTCTACATGCACCGCTTCCTCGATGCGATCGACGGGCTGACCGACATGTCGGCGCTGGTCTTCCCCAAATATAACCAGTTCGACACCTTCGTCCGCCCGCTCGTCACCCATTTGCAGGAACGCGGCGTGAAGGTGCGGTTCGATACGCGCGGCTATGATCTCGACATGGCGGTGGCGGGCGATGCGCGCACCGTCACCGCGATCAAGATCAAGGAAGGCGGCAAGGACGCGGCCATTCCCGTCGGCCCGAAGGACCTGGTGTTCGCGATCACCGGATCGATGACCGAGGGCACGGCTTATGGCGACATGGACACCGCCCCCGTGCTCGAACGCGGCCGGCACGATCCCGGCGACGAGAGCGACTGGGCGCTGTGGAAGAACCTTGCGAAGAAATCGCCCGTCTTCGGGAAGCCGGAGAAATTCTACGGCGATATCGATCGGTCGATGTGGGAATCGGTCACGCTCACCTGCTGGCCCTCCCCCTTCGTCGACAAGCTGAAGGAGCTTTCCGTCAACGATCCCTATTCGGGCAAGACGGTGACGGGCGGCGTCATCACCTTCACCGATTCCAACTGGGTGCTGAGCTTCACCTGCAACCGCCAGCCCCATTTTCCCACCCAGCCCAAGGATGTGCTGGTGGTCTGGGTCTATGCGCTGCTGATGGACAAGGAAGGCAACCACGTCAAAAAGCCGATGCCCGCCTGCACCGGCCGCGAGATCCTGGCCGAATTGTGCCATCATCTCGGCATCGGGGAGCATCTGGACGCGGTGGTGGCGAACACCAAGGCGCGGCTCGCGCTGATGCCCTACATCACCGCCCAGTTCATGCCCCGCGCCGCGGGCGACCGGCCGCACGTGGTGCCGGCGGGCTGCACCAATCTCGGCCTGATGGGCCAGTTCGTCGAGACGTCGAACGACATCATCTTCACCATGGACAGCTCGATCCGCACCGCGCGCATCGCCGTCTACACCCTGCTCGGCCTGCCCAAGCAGGTGCCGGATATCAGCCCGACCCAATATGACATCCGTTCCCTGCTGAAGGCCGCGCGGGCGCTCAACAACAACGAGCCCTTCCCGGGCGAGCGCCTGCTCCACCGGCTGCTGGGCAAGACCTATTACGCCCACATCCTGCCGCCGCTGCCCGAACCCGAGGCCAGCCAGCGCAAGGCGGCGGAGGAGGAGCTGAACGGCTTGCTCGGCAAGGGCAACCAGGCGCTCGGCACCCTGATCGGCTGGCTGGAGAGGGTGCGCGAAAACCTTGCGGCGCGGGGGCGGTAGCTCGGGCCTCGAACAGCCCAGCCGCGCGCCGATGCCGGCGCCGATATAAGGGACGGGACGATCCACCTCCTTCGCCTGTGCCCTCCCTTGAAAGAAGGATGACGGCCCGGGCTGGGCGGATCGCTTGATCCCGATTCCGTCGGCTGCGCCGCATCGAGGCCCGACCTCCTTTCACCCAAAAATTCAGGGCATTGATAGATTTTCTATCTTTCACTACCGAAATGGTAGACTATCCCCGGCGGCAGGCAACAATGGGGGTCGTTCATGCGCCTGAAACCTGCACTTTTCCTCACCGTATCGCTGCTGTCCCTCGAGGCGCACGCACAGGGCATCGATGGCGCGGCGGCCGAAAGCGCGGCTGTCCGCGACGACATCGTCGTCACCGGCACCCGCTTCGGCGATCGCACCGTCACCACCTCGCCGGTGCCGATCGATTCCCTGCGCGGCGAGGATCTGCGCGCTTCGGGCTATCAGGAAACCACCGAGGTGCTGCGCCAGCTCGCGCCATCCTTCGCCTTCGCCACGCCGACCACGCCGGACGGCAACACCCAGATCCATTCGGCCTCGCTGCGCGGCCTTTCGCCGGATGAGACGCTGGTGCTGGTGAACGGCAAGCGCCTGCACAGCGCCGCCTGGGTGAATACCGGCGGCACGATCGGCAAGGGATCGACGCCCACCGATCTCAACCAGATCCCCGCCGCCGCGATCGGCCGGATCGAAATCCTGCGCGACGGCGCGTCCGCGCAATATGGATCGGATGCGATCGCCGGCGTCGTCAACATCCTGCTGCGCGAGGATACCGCCATCCACGGCACGGCCAGCGCCGGCACCACCTATGACGGCGGCGGCGACACCTATGAATTCTCGCTGGGCGGCGGCGTGAAGCTGGGCGATGACGGCTTCATCAACCTGACGGGCTATTATCGCGACCACAAGGGCGCCAACCGCGCGCTGCCCGATACCCGCCAATTCTATTTCGGCATCTCGCCCACAGGCACGCCGCAGCCGCTTTCGGCGCGCTATGGCGCGGGGATCGGCCTCAACCCGCCGGGCGGCGTGGCCGGCACGACGCTCGATCCGCGCGAGGCGACGGTCGATCGCAATGTCTGGCGCTTCGCCGACGAAGGCGATCTCAAGGATGCCAGCCTGGTCGTGAACCTGAGGAAGCCGCTGGGCGATTCCATCGAGCTTTACGGCTTCGGCGGCTATCGCGAGAGCAAGGCCCATTCCAACGCCTCCTTCCGCCGCCCCGGCCAGGACGAGAATGTCCGCGCCATCTATCCGGACGGGTTCCTGCCCTTCATCGATACCAAGAGCATCGATTATTCGGCCGCCCTCGGCCTGCGTGGCGATCTTTCGGGCTGGGACTGGGATCTGTCTTCCGTCTATGGCGGCAACAGCATCGAATATCGGCCCAACAACACGCTGAACGCGACGCTGGGCACGGACAGTCCCACCAGCTTCTACGCCGGCAAGTTCAGCAACTGGCAATCGACCACGGACCTCACTTTCTCCCGCGATTTCGAGGTCGGCCTCGCCGCCCCCCTGGGCTTGGCCTTCGGCGCGGAGCTGCGATATGACGGCTACAAGATCTCGCCGGGCGAGCCGGCGAGCTATGCCTTCGGCCCGGCCCGCATCCTCGACGGCCCCAATGCCGGGGCGGTGCCGACCATCGGGTCGCAGGGCTTCGCCGGCATCCAGCCGGGCGATGCGGTGGATACGGATCGCCATGCGGTGGGCGCCTTCGTCGAATTGAACAGCGAGCCGGTGAAGGGCTGGCAGGTGAACCTGGCCGGCCGGTATGAGGATTACAGCGATTTCGGCGACACCTGGAACGGCCAGGCCGCGACCCGCATCGAGCTGCCGGCCGGCTTCGCGCTGCGCGGATCGGTGAGCACGGGCTTCCACGCCCCCTCGCTCGCCCAGCAATATTTCAGCTCCACCAGCTCGCGCACCATCGTCAACAACAGCACGGGCTTTCCGGAATTCGTGCTGGTCCGCACCGCGCCGGTCGGCTCGGCGCTGGCCCAGGCGCTCGGCGCGCAGGACCTGAAGCCCGAAAAGTCCACCAGCTTCGGCGGCGGCCTTACCTTCGCGGGCGGCGGGCTCACCGCCTCAGTCGATTATTATCATATCGATATCGACGACCAGATCGCCCTTTCCTCCAATTATGTGGATGCGGCCGGCAGCAGCCGCCTGCGCGACTATCTCGCCTCGATCGGCATTCCCGGCGTGACGAGCGTGCGCTACTTCACCAACGCCATCGATACGCGCACGCAGGGCGTGGACATCACCGCCGCTTATACCGCCAACCTCGATCAATGGGGCTCTCTGCGGCTGACCGGCGCCTATAATTACAACCATGTCCGCCTGCGCCGCGTGGGCGAAACGCCCGGTCAGATCACCGCGCTCGGCATCACCACGCCCTTGTTCGACATCAACGAGCGGGTTCGCATCGAACATGGCCAGCCGCGCGACAAGATCGCGCTCGGCGCGAACTGGTCGATCGGTCCGATCAGCTTTGATGCCCGCACCACCCGCTACGGCCGGGTGGAACAGGTGGCGCTGACCAACCAGTCCCCCGCCAATGTCGCGCTGATCGCGCAGGGCTCCACGCCCTTCCGCACCGTGCCCACCCAGTCGGGCGCGGCCGGCAATGTCGACGTGATCCAGCAGCTCAAGGCCAAATGGGTGACGGATTTCAGCTTCACCGGCCGGGTGACGGAAAATATCAGCGCCACGCTGGGCGCGAACAATATCTTCAACGTCTATCCGACCCGAAACATCGCCTCGACCCCGCAGCTTACCGGGGCCGACACCTTCGGCGTCTTCCCCTATAGCGAATTCTCGCCCTTCGGGTTCAGCGGCGCCTTCTATTATGTCCGGCTGGGGTTCAAATTCTGATGGCTGATATATCCGCACCGAAGATGAGCCGCCGGGGCTGGCTCGCGGCCGGGGGCACCGCTTTGCTGGCCGGCGCGATCGGGCCGGGCGTGGCCGCCGCCGCCCGCCCGGCCGGCGAGCCCATCCGCCTCAACCTCAACGAGAACGCCTACGGCCCCTCGCCGCGCGTGGGCCAGGCGATCGCCGCCCATGCGCAGGGCATCCACCGTTATGTGGACCAAGGCGAGGTGGATGCGCTCACCGCGCAGATCGCGGCGCTGGAACAGGTCCGCCCCGATCAGGTGGTGATCGGCGAGGTGCTGGAGCCGCTCGGCCTCTACCTCGCCCGCCAGCGCGCCAGCGGCGCGGGGGGGAGCGGCGGTATCGTCTATTCCACGCCCGGCTATACGGCGTTGGTGGACGCCGCCGCCCCGCTCGGCGGCGTGGCCGTGGGCGTGCCGCTCAACGCGCGGCTGGAAAACGATCTGCCGGCGCTGGCGCGCGCGGTGGACGATCGCACGCTGGCGGTGAACCTCGTCAATCCGCACAACCCGTCGGGCACCGTCAACGATCGCGATCAGCTGGATCGCTTCATCCGCGAAACCGCGCGGCGGACGCTGGTAGTCATCGACGAAGCCTATCTCGAATATGATGATTTCGCGGCGCAGAGCGCGATCCGCCATGTGCGCGAAGGCGCCAACGTGCTGGTGTTCCGGACGCTCGCCAAGATTTACGGGCTGGCGGGCCTCTCTATCGGCTATGCCGTGGCCCCGGCGCCGCTGGCGGAAGGATTGCGCAAGGCCGGCATCGGCGCGCCGCATTCGCTCAACCGCCTCGCCCTCGCGGCGGCCGGCGCCGCGCTCGAGGATCAGCGCCACATCCAGGACGTCCGCGCCCGCACGCTCGCCGAGCGCGCCCGCCTCACCCGCGCGCTCGACGAGCTGGGCCTGGAACATAGCGACAGCCGCGCCAATTTCGTCTTCTTCAAATCCCCCCGCGCGGCGGCCCTGCGGCAGCATCTCGCCGCCGCCGGCATCGCCATCGCCCGCCCCTTCCCTCCGCTGGACGACTGGATCCGCATCGCCATCGGCCTGCCCCACGAAAACGCCGCCGTCATCGCCGCTCTCCGGGGAGGGTGAGGAGCGGCGTCCTCCTATCGACGCGCCCGAACTCCACGCCGTCTCCGAACCATTTCCGGCGCTCCCGCACAATGAGCCGGCGCCCCGCAGATGCGGTCGCGGCCTATACCCCGGACAGGGCATCCTGAACCTTCGCATAGGGCGCCTCATTCTCGACAGGCGCCAGCCGCGTTCATTATGAATGGGGCATCGAGAGGATTTTCCGATCGATCGAGGTGAAGAGAGAGTGAGGCGGCCAAGCCGGCGCTGGCTCGACACCCTGAGCGGATGAACGCCTGAAGGATCTGCGGGCGGCATCCGGCAACAGACATCATCGCTGCTTTCCGACTGGCTCGCCGGTCCGCTCCGCATGTTCGCCTGTGGACCCGGATATTCGCGCCAATGGAAATGCTCGACCGGTCTCATTGCTCAACAGCCAGGCCAGGAGGTTATCATGTCCAGGAATATCGTGATTATCGGTTCGGGCTTCGCGGGAATGATGGCGGCGCTGGGCGCTTCCCGCCTGCGCCACGAAAAAGGCGTCTCGCCGGACGAACTGGCGATCACCGTCGTGTCGCCGGCGCCGGAAATGGTCATCCGTCCGCGTCTCTACGAGCGCAATCCCGAACAGATGGTCGCCCCTCTCGCCGAATTATTCGCGGCGACCGATATCGACCATCGTCAGGGCAGCGTAGAGACGATCGACAGCGCCGCATCGACGATCACGGTCGTTGGGGCGGACGGTGCCTCGGCCACCCTTCCCTATGACCGGCTGGTTCTCGCGGCGGGCAGCGACGGCTTTGCGCCGCCCATCCCCGGCCTCGCCGAATTCGGCTTCGCCGCCACGCAACTGGACGAGGCGGTCGCGCTCGATCGCCACCTGCACGCACTGGCGGAGAAGCCGGCATCGGCGGCGCGCAATACGGTGGTGGTCGGCGGCGCCGGCTTCACCGGGCTGGAATTCGCGACCGAGATGCCCGGCCGCCTCAGCGAGATACTGGGCGAAGACGCCGATATCCGCGTCATCATCGTCGATCGATCGGAACATGTCGCGCCGGCAATGGGCGCCGAACCTCGGCCCTTCATCGAGGAGCGGCTGCGCGCGCTGGGCGTGGAGACCCGCCTGAACGTCGGCATCGCGGCGCTCGACGAAGGCGGCGTCACGCTGGGCGACGGCGAACGGATCGAAACCTCCACCGTGATCTGGTCCGGCGGCATGCGCGCTTCCCCGCTGACCGCGCAATTGCCCGCCGAACGAGACAATCTGGGCCGCATCGTCGTGGAGCCCGACCTGCGCGTGCCGGAAGCGCCCCATATCTTCGCGACCGGCGATACGGCCAGGGCACGGACCGATGCCGCGGGAAATTATGCGGCCATGTCGTGCCAGCATGCCCGCCGCCTGGGCGCCTTTGCCGGGCATAATGCCGCGGCGGATCTGCTTGGGGAGCCGACGCTCCCTTATGACCAGCCGGTCTATGTGACCTGTCTGGACCTTGGCCCCGACGCGGCGATCTTCACGCGCGGCTGGGACTCCCAGGTCCAGATCACCGGGGCGCAGGCCAAGGCCGTCAAGAAAGAGATCAACGAGGTCTGGATCTACCCCCCGGCCGCCGAACGCACGGCCGCTTATGAGAATGTGCTTGCCGCCCGGACCATCGATTTCTGACGGAGGTGGCTCCGCGGTGAACCGGGCGACGGCGGAGGGAAGCCACTCCGTCGGCCCGGCCTCGGAAGGAGAGTCCGATGTTTCTGGAAAATCAGGATTGGTCGAACAGCGATTGTCTCGCAACCCTATCGACCTACGATTCACGGCTCGACACCAAGGGCTTCGCAGGCATGGCGAAGCCGGTGCAGGCTTCGCTGACCGCGCTGGAACAGGGGGCGGTTGCCCTATCCCTGTTCGATCACCCGTCCAGCATCCGGCCGCCCCGTGCGCTAGCGCGGCTCCTGGGCTGGCTATGCGGCGCCTCTCCCCCGAACCAACTGGCGGACGGGCGGCTGGAGGCGCTGCGGCGCTATTGCATCCTGCTCCGCGAAACGAACGGGGCGCCGGCCATCGAGGAAACCGGCAAGGCCCTGGCGGCGGGATTTTCGGAAAAGGCCCTGAGGGAGGCAGACGAGCTGGTTCAACTCGGCCGAAGGCGCTGATCGCAGGGCATGCGCGTCGCTGGCGTCATGCCCTGCCCTGACGGAGAATGCCGGGAACCGCCTTGCCCCGCATAACGCGGACCAATATAGTCCGCGTTATGGCTCACCTGACTGCCAGCGTGGAATATGGGATTCATTGCCTGCTATGGCTGGCCGGCACTGACGATCAGCCCCGCAGCGGGCGCGACCTTGCCGAATTTCAGGGCATATCCCCCAGCTTCGTGACCAAGATCTTCGGCAAGCTGGGAAAGGCCGGCATCGTTCGGGCCGTCGAGGGGGTGCGCGGCGGTTATCTGCTCGCGCGGGCGCCCGAACAGATCAGCATCCTGCAGATCGTCGATGCGATCGAAGGGGCCAACCCACTGTTCGCCTGCCAGGACATTCGGGGGCGCTGCGCGATTTTCGGCGCCCGGCCGCCGGGATGGGCCACGAACGGCACATGCTCGATCCATGCGGTGATGCTGAAGGCGGAAAAGGCGATGCGGGATATGCTGGCCGCTTATTCGCTCGCCGATATCGGGCAGGCCGTGACCCGCAAGGCGCCCGCCGGCTTTTCCGAAGAGGTGAACGGCTGGTTCGGCGACAGGCTCGACGCGCGCACCCGCAAGGCCGGAGAGGTGACGATATCAGGGGAATGAAGATGACCAGCACCGCCACGGCCGACGAGGCCCCCCTTGTTCTGATCGTCGATGATGACGAGGAGGTGCGGACGGCAATCGAGGAACTGATGCTGTCCGTGGGAATGGAAGCCCACGGCTTCGGATCGACGCGGGATCTGCTCGAATCGTCCCTGCTCCAGCAGGCGTCCTGCCTCGTCCTGGATGTACGGATGCCGGGATCGAGCGGCCTCGACCTCCAGCAGCGGCTGAGCGCCGCCGGAATATCGAGGCCCATCGTCTTCCTCACCGGATATGGTGATATCCCGATGTCGGTGCAGGCGATGAAGGCCGGCGCGATCGATTTCCTGACCAAGCCCGTCAGGGACCAGACCCTGATCGATGCGGTCATCACGGGTGTCGAATGCTACGCAAAGCAGCGGGCGCATGCGCAGGTCATCCAGCAGCATGTCGATCGCTTCGCCACGCTGACGCCGCGCGAAAGCCAGGTGATGAGGGAAGTGGCACGCGGCCGCCTCAACAAGCAGATCGCCTTTGATCTCGGCATCACGGAAATCACGGTCAAGCTCCATCGCAGTAATGTGATGAAGAAGATGCAGGCCTCATCGGTCGGGGAGCTCATCCGCGCGTGGGAAATCCTGCCCGAGGAGCTGCGCCAGAGCCAGCGGGCCTAGGACCAATCGACATTCAGATGATGGCGCGACGAAAATGGTGGTTTTCTGTGACCCGGAGCGCAGCCTACTCAAAGTAGGTGAGCACCGGAAGCGCAGGAAACCGCCATTTGCAGGCCGCCAGGGCTGAATGTCGATTGGCCCTAGACCTTGGTATGGTTACAAAATCCTCCCGATTGAGCGAGACCGGCCTAATCGGCCGAAGGCCGCCCCCTGTGAGGACTGAGCCGCTTGTCCAGAATTCCCATCGTTGCGATCGTGGACGATGACGAAGCTATCCGTGACGCGCTGTCGGACCTGCTGATGCTGGAAGGCTTCGCCTGTCACCCCTTCGAACGGGCATCGGCCTTTCTGGCCGAGGTCGGGCGCGCACCGTTCGATTGCCTGATTACCGACATGCGGATGCCGGGCATGAGCGGCCTCGAGCTTCTGGAGCATCTGCGCGATCTCGGCTCGGATCTGCCCGCCATTGTCCTTACCTCGGTGGTGGACGAACGCACCCGAGCGCGATCGCTGGCGCTCGGCGCGCGCGCGTGGCTCGGCAAGCCGGTCGCCGACGAGGTGCTGCTCGGTCAACTGAGGCTGGCGCTTCGAGACAGGGGCGCCGCCATTCCCCGGGGACCGGCGGAATGATACCCGCCGTGCCGGATGCAGGCGCCGCGAAAGCCGACCTCCATATCGCCGATCTGGCGTCGGAAAGCATCATCGTCTTCGATGCCGTGGACAGGATCCGATATTGGAACCCCGCGTCCGAGGCGCTTTACGGCTGGCCCTCGCTCGGCATGGTCGGCCGGAGCATCGACCATCTGTCCTGGCGATCCGCCGACGAGCGGGATCACTGGCAGCTCCTGCTGCGGGAGGGGGCCTGGCAGGGCAAGGTCAGCCGCCGCACCTTTTCCGGCGATCATGTCGCGGTCGACATCCGCCAATATGCCCGTTTCCACAGTGACGGCACGCTGCGGGACGTCGTGGAATATGGGCAGCGCGCGCCCACGGATGGCGAGCCGGCGAGGCCGGACTGGCATATTCCCGACCGCCTGATGGCGGCAAGCTGGGAAATCGACATAACCGGCGCGCAACCTTCGATTGCCGCGATTGCGGCGGGCGTCGAGGAGGGGCCGGCCGCACGCGAGGCGCGACTGCTATCGCTGGTGGAGGCCAGCCGCGTGATCGAGGTGAATGATCGCGCCGCGCGCCTGGTCGGCGGCAATCGCGGCCCGGCCGTGATGATCGGCCAGTCGGTAGCGGCCTTCTGGCCGATCGAGAGCCGCGCCATATTGGGCGATCTGATCGCCGAGGCCGTCATTGCCGGCGCGACGGGGGCCCCCCACAGGCGGCAGCTCGCCTCCGACGGGATATTGCGCGATCCGGTGGTGACATTGTGGCTGGCGGACACGCCCGGCCGGATATTCGTAGCCGTGAACGGCACGGCCGACGACGACCGGTCCTATCTCTATCTGCGGGCCAGCGAGGCGCGCTATCGCAAGCTCGTCCACTATATGCCGACCGCCCTTTTGCAGGTGGACGCCAGCCATATGGGGAAGATCTACAAGAGGCTCGGGTCCGAAGGCGTCGAGGATTTCGGCAGCTATCTGGACGACCACCCCGAGCTGGTCGAGCATGCGGCCGAAACCGTGGTGGTGACGGACGTCAACCGCAGGGCCGTCGAAATGTTCGGGGGGAACAGCGCGCTCGATCTCATCCGGCCCGTGGGCAATCTGCTCCTCGCCAATCGCACCACGTTGCGCAACGTGATGATCGGCCGTTTCAACAACCAGCCCAGCTATAGCGAGCTCACGAAGGTGCAAACCCTCGACGGAAGGGTCCGGGACGTGCAGCTATCCGTCACCTATCCCATATCGTCGGCAGAGCTGGACGTTACCATCTTCAGCGTGGAGGACGTGACGGCCCGGCTGGAGATGGAAGCCCAGCTACGCCAGTTGCAGGCGGATTTCACGCATGCGGCCCGCATATCCACGCTGGGCGAATTGACGACATCCATCGCGCATGAGGTCAACCAGCCGCTCGCCGCGATCCTCACCAACGCGGAAACCAGCCTGCGCTGGCTTGCGCGTGAGGAACCCAATATCGCCAAGGTCAAGGAATTGACCGCCCGCATCGCCGCCGGCGCCCATCGCGCCAACGATATCGTCCAGCGCATCCGGGGCATGGCGGCCAAGCACCAGCCCGAGCGGGCGGCGCTGGACCTCAACCAGGCCGCGCAGGAATCCATGCTGTTCCTGCGCCATGAGATCGAATCCCGTTCCATCCGGATAACGACCGCCTTTGCCGGGGGATTGCCGATGGTGATCGGCGATCGCATCCAGCTGCAGCAGGTGATCGTCAACCTGCTCATGAACAGCATCCAGGCGCTTGAAGCGGGCAGCGGCGCCGAATGCGCGATCATTCTGGAGACCGGGCTGGACGATGACGGCATCGTGTTTCTCTCCGTCCGCGATACCGGTCCGGGCATAGACTCCGTCAATCTCGAACATGTGTTCGAGGGGTTCTTTACGACGAAGGAAAGCGGGCTGGGGATCGGCCTCGTCATATGCCAGTCGATCATCGTCGCCCATGGCGGCCATATTGCCGCCGCCAACCACCCCGAAGGCGGGGCCGAGTTCCGCTTCACCGTTCCGGGGGCACCGCCTCGCGCCTGAGGGCGGCGAGCCTCGCGCCTCGTCTGCTACCGGCCGGCGGAACCGTTACCGCCTTATGCCTTCCGTCATTCGCCCCGGGTATTCCGGCGCCCCGCACTCCGCATGGGGCGACCTATACCGTGGTAGGGCAGGCCCGATCCTTCGATCCAATCGACCGTGGCCCCACCTGGACCTAGCCTCCTCAATGTCGCGCTCAGGGCGGCGTTCAGGAGGATAGAATCATGAAACTGGACAATATTTCGTCCCTCGGCGGATCGGCATCCGAGGAGCTGGTTCCGTCGCGCTATGCACTGCAGGTCGGCGAAATCGATGTGCTGGTGGTCAGCGACGGCGTGCTGCCCCTGCCGACCGCAACGATGTCCACCAACGTCGATCCGGACGTGCGGGCGGCGTGGTTCAGGGACATGTTCCTGGGGCCGGACGCATTCGACTGGGCATTGAACGTCCTCGTCGTGCGCAGCGGCGATCAGACCATACTCGTCGACGCCGGGCTGGGCGGCCAGTTTTCCGGCTTCCCGCGGGCCGGGCAGTTTCCCAGGCGGCTGGCGGCCGCCGGTATCGATCTCGCCTCGATAACCGACGTGGTGATCACCCACATGCACATGGACCATATCGGCGGGCTGCTCGTCGATGAGGTGAAGAACCGGCTGCGTCCGGACGTGCGGATCCACGTATCGGCCACCGAGGTCGATTTCTGGGGATCTCCCGATTTCGCCCTCACCGCCATGCCGACGCCGGTGCCGGATGTGCTCCGGTCGACCGCGCAGCAGTTCATGAAGGAATATGGCGGCAAACTGCGGATCTTCGAGGAGGAATATGAGGTCGCGCCGGGCGTGCTCGCCTGGCGCACCGGCGGCCATACGCCGGGACACAGCGTCGTCCGCGTGACATCGGGGGGCGAGCGGCTGACCTTCGCCGGGGATGCCATATTCCCCGTCGGCTTCGACCATCCCGACTGGCACAACGGTTTCGAGCATGACCCGGAGGAATCGGTCCGCGTCCGCCTCCGACTTCTGCAGGAAGCGGCCGCGACCGGCGAGCTGCTGGTGGCGACGCATCTGTCGTTCCCGTCCGTGGGACGGGTGGCCATTGACGGCGATGCCTTCCGGTGGGTGCCGGCCATCTGGGACTATTGATCCCGCACCGATCGGGCGGGGACTCGCTGCCCTGCGCGAGTCCCNCCCCCCGCCCGGATCAGCAGATCAATATCCGCATCGCATTCTTCAGCATCTGCTTCTGCGAGGCGGGCGACAGCAGGTTGGGGGAGACGATTTCCGAAATAGCGATGCCCGCCACCGTCGCGATGATGCCGCGATAGAATTGGGTGAGGTTGATGCCCTTGCGCACCTCGTTCTTCCCGAACATCTGTCGCGACGATCCGCCGCAAGGGGACGCTTCGCCCGGAACGCCCATGCGACGGCGGAAGCCCCCGGCCTTGCTGGCAGCGCCGGGCCGGGGGCTTCCATCGCCAGTTGCGCGCGCCGACTGCCCCCGGTCCCCGCCATAGGATCGGGGGCTTCTTTTCCGCCTTGCCGGAAGATCAATCGGAACCGTCGCTTCGGTAAGCCTCATTCCCGATGAAGCCAAAGAATACGCCGCGCTCTTCAAGGTTGCTCACGGACGCCGCGTTCATTACGCACAAGAACTTATCTTCGGGCAATCGCCGTTTCATAAGGGACTTCGCATCCACGGTTAGGAACGTATCGCTGGCAGCGACCAATACCGAACCGGCTTTCACGCCGCAAAACGTCTCAATAGAGCGAGCGAACGAAGCCAATGCTTGCCCCGCTTCGAAGCGAGGAACCGTATCAAGCAAGCCTTTTTCTGAAAGCCAGTTCCGGGCGAATGCTTCACCGGCCTTGCGGGACGATTCGCCGTATATTGGGCCATAGCGGGCTTGCGTTTCGTCGTCATGGAAACCCACGAAATTGCCCGTCTTGGTCGCGTAGGCTGCAACGCATTCTAGCTGTTCATCGCTAACGCTCGCTTCGCCGCGATCAATGGTGATTGCATTGTCTTGAAGCGTATCGTCGTATTCGATGCGGACTTGCCGCGCTTCGAAGCCGCATCGCGAGTTCAGCTTGAACCGCCCGGCGATAGGCGTCTTCCGATGGAACGTCGTTTCCGCCCATGCCCGAAGCCCCTTGCGCTAAAAGTAGGATCGCTAACCCGAAGGAAATCAAAACGCCGTCCCTTTGATTGCGAACACCATAACGCAATCATCGGATACGACGAAGCGACGGATTTTGCCCGTTCAAGCGCCTGCCCGTTGTGGTGATTTTCGTGGTAAGCTGCGGCTGATTGCCACTAAGTTGTTGATTTTATTTATGTAATGGCGGAGCGGGAGTCCGCCAAGACGCTCACATTTAATTCATAAAATCAATAGTTTATGAAATTTGAGTTGGATTTTAACCCACGCCGTAACCCACACATTCCGGCTGGTAGGGGATCAAAATCGAACCTTGCGCACGCCATGTACGCCGCCGTGGCGCACAATATTGACCCGTACGCCACAACGGCGTACAATGATCTTCTTAAAGGAGGTCGCCATGCTGGCACACCACGACGCCACGAGTTCAATAGACGAACGCAGCACCGAACGCATGTCGTTTCGCACCAAGCCGCGCATCAAGGACGCCATCCAGAAAGCCGCTGCGCTTTCAGGCGTGGATGATTCCGTCTTCACGATGAACGCCGCGTATCGTGCCGCGATGGAGACGATCTCGACCCATGAGCACACCACGCTTGCGGTCGTTGATCATGCTGCCTTCTTCGCTGCGCTAGATCGTCCGGCAGCGCCAACCGACAAGCTCCGCGCAGCCTTTGCACGCCACCGAGAGACGATTGAAAGCAAGTGACAGATAGCAAGGCGAATGCTCAATGCATCATTGAGCCGCTCGATCCGTCAAAACACGATCGGGCGGCCTTTTCATGCGCCATCGATCAGGTCGATAATTTCTTCAAACGCACGGCCAACAAACTCGCGCGCGCGGGCAATCTCCGAGTCCACGTCCTTACGGAGCCCGACGGATCGATCATCGGCTTTTACGCTCTCAACGCCCATTCGATCCACTATGCGGACCTACCTGAGAAGTTCAAACGTGACCGACCAGGCCATGGCACGATCCCGGCCGCCTACATTTCCATGATTGGTGTAGACCGCCGCTACCAAGGTCGGGGCTATGGCGGCGACCTTCTCGTTGACTGCCTGCGCCGGATCGCCAGCGCGGCCCAAACCATCG
Organism: Edaphosphingomonas fennica; assembly: GCF_003034225.1. Classification (GTDB taxonomy): domain Bacteria; phylum Pseudomonadota; class Alphaproteobacteria; order Sphingomonadales; family Sphingomonadaceae; genus Sphingomonas_E; species Sphingomonas_E fennica. Next base: position 878 of record NZ_PHHF01000023.1, on the reverse strand, counting down.
GCATTCGCGTCGTTCTTCTCGACGTTCTCGATTGCGGCGCAGCGGACATAGTAGAACGTCGCACCCAGCTTTACAGCTCCTACGGCTTCACGCCGCTGCCGGGGCACAAGCTCCGAATGTTTCTCCCGCTATCGGATGTGGAAGCCCTAATCACTGAGGAATCATAGAAAGCCGCAGTCGCCGACAAAGCAGTCGATCGTCGTGCCAAGTGCGATTCCCAAAACCCACCGTTCGTTCACGCGGAGTGCCAGGAGGCAGCACTGCGCCCAATTTCAGTCGTTCAGGCGACTTGCCAAGGATCCGGAAAGCGGCCGTTCGTTCAGTCGAGGCTCGGACGGTAGCTATTGGATGGCTAGCGGACGGTAGACCGATCGGGGGCCTTGGGCAAGGAGCGGTCTCCAGAGGAGCTGCAGCGCTGCTACCGCCGAGCGATGGATCGATCAGTCGCCAGCAAGCCATGCCCGCGGAATGAGGTAATCCTGATCTCCGCGCCAGTTCGCAACTTGCTTGATGTTCGCATGCTCTTCCCAGGCAAGGTGGTCAGCATGATCCACCACAATAATCTGCAGCTTGCCTTCGAAGCTGCTATGTGCACGCGCGAGAGCTGCGAAAATGCGCTTGGTACGCGCAAGATCGTCCACAACCCCGTCCGCTTGCTCCGCCGTGTGGGCCCCGGTTTCCGATGCGACTGCCTCGTCAAAGCTATCGCTCGGAAAATACACCTGGGTAGGCTGATCGATGACCAGAAAGGTGGGAACCGGACTTGAGGGTTCGCGCTGCAAAAACACACCATGCAATGCTAGGGTCGGGACCCATAAACAGGATTCCCTTGGCGTCGGGAATGTGATTCATATGTGGACGCCCCCTTGGCAAGGGCA
>NZ_PHHF01000067.1 GCF_003034225.1 Edaphosphingomonas fennica | reverse complement strand
CGAAAGCCCGCCGCCCTGCCGCAAGGTGCGGATGCGATCGCGCCTGCCGGTCAATATCTTGTGCGGATAGGCCTGGTGGCCGACATCCCAGATCAGCACGTCCCTGGGCGTGTCGAACACATAATGGAGCGCCACCGTCAGCTCCACCACACCCAGGCCAGACCCCAGATGCCCCCCCGTCACACCCACCGCCGATATCATCTCCGCACGCAACTCGGTCGCAAGGGTGCGGAGCTGTTCCGGCTTCAGCCGACGCAGGGCGTCAGGGGTGTCGACCGTGTCGAGGAGCGGGGTCTCGGAACGTTCGGTCATGGATGCGGGCAATCCTTTCATGCCCTCCCCGTAGACCATCCTTCCGGGAAGGTGAACCGCGGCTGATCAGGATCGCGCAGGCGCATCCTGCGGCGGAAAATCAGGCCCCGGCGCAATCCGCGCAGGTGCCGTGGACCTCGATGATCGGCCGGGCCGCGGCGAATCCGGCCTTTTCCGCGGCACGGCGCACATTGCCGCTCAGGCTGTCGTCGTCGATATGGGTCGCTTGCCCGCAGGTGTCGCACACCAGGAAGATGCAGTCGTGCATGCAATCGGGATGCGCGTTGGCGACATAGGCGTTCACGCTTTCCACCCGCCGCGCGAGGTTGGAGCCCACGAACAGGTCGAGGATGCGATAGATGCTGTTGGCCGCAATCCGCCGCCCTTCCGCCTTGGAAACCGCCTCGGCGATGTCATAGGCCGATGCCGGCCGATCGAACTGGACGAGCGCGTCGAACACCGCCGCGCGCATCGCCGTCCATTGCTGGCCCGATTTCTCCAATGCGTCGCGCGCGGCCGCCTTCAGCTCGGCGCCTTCGTGCAGGACGTGCGAATGGGCATCGGAATGCGCATGATTGTGGGCGTGGGCCATGGGCCAAATCTAGGCGCTGCCACCCCGATCGGCAAGCGATAGCCGCCGAAGCGGGGCTTAGATCAGCGCCCGGCGGTTGAGATCATGGCCCAGCGCCACAAGACCCACGCCGATGATCGTGTAGATCACCTCGTCCGCATTGTGCGGCATGGTGAGCGCGCCGGCCATCACGCCGATGCCGAGGCCGCCGATCGATCCGGGCAGCATGAAGCCGTGCCGCATCACGCCGCGGCCGAGCCCCAGCACCGCGAAGCAGATCGCCAGCACCAGGCCCACTTCATGGATGGAATGGTGGACGAGGATGCCGCCGGCCGACGCCAGCAGCGCCACGAACACGGCCGATCCGATGCAATGCGCGAGGCACAGGCCCGACAGGCCGATCGCCAGCCGGTCCAGCCACATCCCGCGTCCCGCAACGTCAGACACCGTTCGAATCCACTCCCTAAGCTGCCAGTGCAAATGGCATGATCGAGAGGAAGATACAACATATCATTTGCAGCAGCCGGCGTTTCCCCACCCCCACAGACGTTCAGCGGGCGGTGGTTCGGTCATGCGAAGGAATCGTCACCCTGAAGGGTCGATTCCGTCACCGGCGATGTCGGTGCGCGCGGAGGGAAGAATGCCGAGCCAGGCTCGGCATGACGAATAAGAGTAGGAATGTGCCCGGATATCCGGGATATCCCCTGATCACGGTTTCACGACGAAGGAGAGAATGATGCTGGCCGGAGGATGCCATTGCGGCGCGATACGCTATGAGGTCGCCTCGCTGCCCGATCGCCATTCGCTCTGCCATTGCAGCGATTGCCGCCGTTCGGCCGGCGCGCCCTTCGTCGCCTGGGCGATCTTCCCGGAAGCCGACGTGACGATCCTTGCCGGCACGCCGAAGGTCCGCGCCTCGTCCGAACATGGCCGCCGCCACTTCTGCCCGGATTGCGGCACCGGCCTTTTCTATACCAGCGCGGCGATCTTCCCCGGCCTGATCGACGTGCAGACCGCCACGCTGGACGATCCCGATGCCGTGCCGGCGCCTTCGGCCCACATCCAGGTCGCCGAGCGCATCGGCTGGATCCGGGATGCGCACCATCTGCCCGAATTCGAACGCTATCCCGGCCCCGAGGATTGAGGCAGCGCCGGCACGCCCCACGGCTTGTCTGCCGCGCGCGCCGGGGGCATAGCCGCTCCCCATGTCGCTATCCCGCCCCATCGCGGCCCGCCCGCAACCCGCCCGTATCGCCCGCTGGCTCCTTCTGGTTGCCTTCATGGTCTTTGCGATGGTGGTGGTGGGCGGGATCACCCGGCTCACCGAATCGGGCCTGTCGATGGTGCGGTGGGAACCGATATCCGGCATCGTGCCGCCGCTGAACGCGGCGCAGTGGCATGCCGAATTCGATGCCTACAAGGCGACGCCCGAATATCTGAAGATCAATCGCGGCATGTCCCTCGACGAGTTCAAGGGCATCTTCTTCTGGGAATATCTGCATCGGGTGATCGGCCGGCTGATCGGCATCGTCTTCGCCTTGCCGCTCGCCTGGTTCGCGTGGAAGCGGATGATCCCCAGGGGCTATGGCCCGCGCCTGATCCTGCTGCTGGCGCTGGGCGGCCTGCAGGGCGCGATCGGCTGGTGGATGGTCGCTTCCGGCCTGATCGACCGGCCGGACGTGAGCCATATCCGCCTCGCCGTCCACCTGCTGACCGCGCTCCTGATCCTTGCGGCGCTGGTGTGGACCGCGCTCGACCTGTTCGATCTCCAGCGCAATCCCGATGCCCGCCCGGCGCGGCTGACGGGCATCGCCGCGCTCGCCTTCCTGGTCCTCTTCGTCCAGCTCATGCTCGGCGCCTTCACCGCCGGCCTCGACGCGGGCTATGCCTTCGCCGAATGGCCCACCATGGGCGGCCGCCTGTTTCCCGAGGGCGTGGCCTTCCTCAAGCCGCTCTGGGTCAACCTGGTCGATAATCCGATCGTGGTGCAGTTCGTCCATCGCTGGTTCGCCTGGGTCGCCGCCGCGATCCTGCTGTCGCTGGCCTGGGCCGCGCACAAGGCGGGGGTGAAGGGGCCGGTCCACGCCATCGCCACCTTCCTCATCCTCCAGATCGGCCTCGGCATCGCCACCCTGCTGACCGGCGTGGACATCCATGTCGCCGTTGCCCACCAGGCCGTCGGCGCGCTGCTGGTCGCCAGCACCGCTTGGACGGCGCAGCGGCTGGGCAAGGCCCGCCGCGCATGACCGGCATCGCCACCGTCTATGCCGTGTTCGCGGACGAGGCGGAGGCGGCGCGCATCGGCCGGGCGATGGTGGAGGCGGGCCTCGCCGCCTGCGTCAACATCCTCCCGCCCTGCCGCTCCATCTATCGCTGGCAGGGCGCGATCGAGGAAGCGACCGAAATACCCGCCCTGTTCAAGACCCGCGCCGACCGCGCGGAGGCGCTGATCGCCGCCATCGCGGCCGCCCATTCCTATGACGTGCCGGCCGCGATCGCCTGGCCGATCGCGGCGGCCCACGGCCCTTATGAAAGCTGGGTTTCGCAAGAGGTATCTTGATACCACTCACGAAACCGGCCAATTTTCTTGACTCTGGCCCCCTCCGTCGCCATTAGCGCTTCCGTCTGCGCCGCCCCTTGCCGGGCGGCGTGCTTCGTTTTTCGAGAAGGTCCGAGCCAATGAAAGCGCTCATGAAGACCACCAAGTCGGCCACGCCGGCGACGGTGGAAAAGAAGTGGCTGCTGATCGACGCCGAAGGGCTCGTCGTCGGCCGCGTCGCCAGCATCATCGCCAACATCCTGCGCGGCAAGCACAAGCCGAGCTTCACCCCGCACATCGATTGCGGTGACAATGTCATCGTCATCAATGCGGACAAGGTGCGCTTCACCGGCAAGAAGTTGGGCCAGAAGGTCTATTACAAGCACACCGGCTATGCCGGCGGCATCAAGGGCGTGACCGCTGCCAAGGTGCTGGAAGGCCGCTTCCCGGAGCGCGTTCTGGAAAAGGCCGTCGAGCGCATGATCCCGCGTGGTCCGCTGGGCCGCCAGCAGATGCGCAACCTGCGCATCTTCAACGGTGCCGAGCATGACCATGCCGCGCAGAACCCCGAAGTGCTCGATGTCGCTTCGATGAACCGCAAGAACAAGGTGGGCGCATAATGTCCGACAATCGCCAGTCTCTCGCCGATCTCGCGGCGCTGACGAACGCCGCCCCGGCCCCCGCCGCTGCCGCCGCCCCGGTCGAAGCCGGCGTGGAAGCGCCGATCGCCCCCGTCCAGCCGACGACCCCGCTGCGCGAGCAGCAGATCGACGCGCAGGGCCGCGCCTACGCCACCGGCCGCCGCAAGGATGCCGTCGCCCGCGTGTGGCTGAAGCCGGGTTCGGGCAAGATCACGATCAACGGCCGCGATCAGGAAGTCTATTTCGCGCGTCCGACGCTGCGTCTCGTCATCAACCAGCCGTTCGGCGTCGCCGGCCGCGAAGGCCAGTATGACGTGATCTGCACCGTCAAGGGCGGCGGCCTTTCGGGCCAGGCCGGCGCGGTCAAGCACGGCATCGCCCAGGCGCTGACCCGCTACGAGCCGATCCTGCGCAGCCCGGTGAAGGCCGCCGGCTTCCTGACCCGCGACAGCCGCGCGGTCGAGCGTAAGAAGTACGGCAAGGCCAAGGCCCGCCGCAGCTTCCAGTTCTCGAAGCGCTGATCCGGAAATCGGGTTTACCGCTTGGACTACAGAAGATGGGGGTCGGAAACGGCCCCCATTTTTTTGGCCGCAACGATGCCCGCGACGGGCGCGCGGCCTCAGACGTTCATGTCGATCGGCGGGATGTCGCCGGGCAGCGATGCCGCCCCGTGGCATTCCTCGCATGCCACCATATCCATCCCCGCGCCGTAACAGGTCATCGACAGCGACCCCAGCGAATAGCCGCGCACGATCGGCTTCGCCCCTTCGTTCGCGGCGACGGCGAGCCCCGCCGTATAGAGCAGCGGGATGAAATGATCCGGCGTCGGCACCGCCATGGCATAATCCGGGTGATCGGCCGCCTTCAGCACCTCGCCGGGCGATTCGCCCATCAGGGCCGCCACCGCCTCGTCGAAGCGCTGTGCCCATGCCTCGCCCGCGTCGGGCATGTTCCACTGGATGCGGCGGAGGTTGTGCACCACGTTGCCGCTGGCAAGGATCAGCACGCCGGCATCGCGCAACGGCGCCAGCCGCGCGCCGAGATCGAGATGATAGTCCATCGGCTTCAAGGCGTTGATCGAAAGCTGGACGACCGGCACGTCCGCATCCGGGAACAGATGGGCCAGCACGCTCCATGTGCCATGGTCCAGCCCCCACTGGTCCACGTCCGCGCCCACCCAATGGGGCCGGGCAACCGCCGCCACCTCCTCCGCCAGCTCGGGCAGGCCCGGCGCGGGATATTGGAAGGCGAACAGTTCGTCCGGGAAGCCGTAGAAATCGTGGATGGTGCGCGGGCGCGCCATCGCCGTCACGGCCGTCACCCCCACAAACCAGTGGGCTGAAACGCACAGGATCGCGCGCGGACGCGGCAGCGCCCGGCCGATCCGGCGCCAGGCATCGGTATAGTCGTTCTTTTCCAGCGTGTTCATCGGGCTGCCATGGCCGATGAAGATCGTCGGCATCGGTGCGGAGCCGTTCGCCATGCTTATGGCGCCACGCCGATCTGCTGCATCAGGGCGGCATTGTCCCAGAAGAGATATTCCTCGTCCATCGTGCCTTCCTTGTTCCAGCGCCCGAGCGTGGCCATCGGAAGATGATAGCTCTTGCCGGTGGGCTGGATGACCTTGCCTTCCGCCAGCACCATCGGCCTGGTGAAGGTGCCGTCGATATAACCGATGACGGCGGTCCATTCGCCTTCCGCCGTGCCGAACCGCACCGGATGCTGGGTGATGCGGTTATCGGGCGCGAACGTCCACATGAAGGCCAGTTCCTTGATGTGGTCGGGAATGCCGCTGCTGGTGTGGCCGTCCGGATAATGGACGACGATGTTCCGCGCATGGCTCTTGTGGAGGTCCGCCCATTGCTGGCCGGTATAGACCCGGAAATCCAGATCGTCGAAGTTGTGCAGATTCTTCGCCAGGATTTCCGGCATCTCCGCTATTTCCGGGGCGGCCTGGCCGGCTTTCGTGCCCGGCCAGCGGCCCGGCCCGGCTCCATCCGGGGGCGCCGCGGACACGGGCTGGGCGGCGAGGCCCAGCGCCGCCGTCAGGATCATGGCCGCGCGCATCATGCCGTTCCTCCGCCCTGTTCCAGGCTCGTCGCCTCACCCGCCGGCCCGCCGGCCGGCATCAGAAATCATAGACCAGCGTGGCGCGCGTGATCGTATCGGTATGCTTGTCGCCGGCCGGGGGATCGCTTTCATATTGCACGTTGAAGGAAAGCCGGGCCGATAGCGCGCCGATCAGCTGGGCGGTGACCGCCGTCGTCGAAAGGATGCTGCTGCTGCCGCCTTCGATGAAGCCGGTGGTCAGCTGGGTCAGCTTGGTGGTGGGCGTGATGCTCCAGGCGAAATCCGATGCCGCGCGGAAGGCGACGCCATTCTCGTCGCGGTCGACGAACTTGGCCTGGCGCAGCGCCGGGCCGCCTTCCAGGTTCCAGGTGAGGTTGGGCTGGTTGATGACGGTATAGCCCAGGCCCAGCGCCTCGGTGAATCGCGATTTCAGCCCGGCGACGCGGTTGCGTTCCCAGCCGAAGGTGCCGAACAGGTAGAAGCGCTCGCCGAACTTGCGATCGATCTTGTAGCCGGCGGCATAGCGTTCCTGCGTATTGTCGCCGTCGCTGCGCTGCAGGTCGGCCAGCGCGGTGATCGCGTGGCGCCAGACGCGGCCTTCCTTGTTGAGCGTGAGGCCCGCCGCGACGGTGACGGTATCGGAATTGCCCGTCGCCTTCGATCCGCCAAGCTCGCCCGATCCCTTCCAGTTATCGAAGAAGCCGGCATGGGCCATCTGCTCCTGCCGGGCCGCTTCCTGCTCCGCCTGGATGGAGGCGACCAGCGCATCGATCTCGCCGGCGCTGTCGGGATAGGTTTCCTTGGCCACGCCCACCACCGCATCGGCCTTGGCCTTGTCGCCGCTGCGCACCGCTTTTTCGACCATCGCCTTCACCGAAGGCGTCATCGGTTCCGCCAGCGCCGGCGTCGCCAGCACCAGCGGCAGGATCGCAAGATATCCCTTCACGTCGCCGCGCTCCCCTGTTCGAACCCAGCATCAGGGCCGAAACGGCGCGACGCGCCCAGATGTTCCGCATGCGATTCGAAATAGGCTTGGGGGCTGTTCAGGCAGCCGATAGCCTGGCGATGATCCGCTGCTTCATCGGCGCCACCCATTCCGCCTTCAGCCGGGGGGAAAGCAGGCCGGCGGCGTCCAGCTCATCGCACAGCACCATCTGGTGGCCGATGTCGAACATGTCGAACTGGCGGATGAACTTGCCGTCGCCGCCATAGGTGATGAAGGACACGCCCGGCGTCTCATAATGGCTGCCGTCGGGCCGGAGGCCGGGGCCGCGATTCTTCCAGTGGGTGATGATGCTGTCGCCGTTCACCGCATAATCGACGATCGGGAAGCTCCAGCCCGCCCAGCCGGAGCCCACTTCCATGTCGCGGCCATAATGGGTGCGGCGGATCTCCTCCCGCCCGTTGGCGACGACCGGCATCACCCCGCCATATTCGCAGGTGTAGACGCAATCCTGATGATAGAATTCGTCGGCCAGCCAGCTCCAGCTGTTGCGCCGCTCGCATTCCTTGAAGGCCTCGATCAGCCGCTCGATCGTGTCGACCACTTCCTGATGGGGGTGGGCCATGTCGCTCTCCTGCCATTTTGGCGGCGAGCCTAGCGCGGTCGTCCGGGGATGCCGCCTCCCCGGGGAAGGTTGATGGCCGCGATCCGCATCGCGGCCATATCCGTAATTAGAAGTTGATCCGGGTGGTGATGCGGAAATCCCGGCCCGCCAGCGGCGCATAATCCTTCAGGAAGCTGGCGTGCCGCCGCGCGACCACATCGAAGATGTTGTTGGCGGAAAGCACGATGCTGGTGGAATTGGCGCTGCCGAACGGCTTGAACGCCAGCGAGGCGTTGACCATCGTATAGCCTTCCGTCGGCGTTTCGAACTCGGTCACGCGCTTCTGGTCGTCGGTCCATTCCACCTCGACGCGGCCGGTGATGCGCTCGGCCTGCGCCTCGATGCCGCCCAGCACGCGGAGCGGCGGGATGCGGGGCACGGGGCCGTCATGCTTGATCTTCGCGCGGACATAATCGGCCAGCGCGTCGGCCACGATCGTCGTCTGGCCGATATGCGCCAGCGTCGCCGATCCTTCGACCTCGAAGCCGTAATAGCGGGCGTCGCCCTGCGCGAACCGGTAGACGGGCAGATCGTCCTCGATCTCGCCGGTCGCGGTTTCGTAGATGTAATTGTCGAACCAGCTGTGGAAGACGGAGGCGTTGATGCTGTAGCCTTCGCCCTTGCCGCGCAGCGTCGCCTCCAGCCCCCAGCTCTTCTCCTTGCCGAAGGTGGGATCGCCGATCTCGAACGCCTGGGTTCCGGCATGCGGGCCGTTGGCGAACAGCTCGTCGGCCGAAGGCGCGCGTTCCGTGCGCGACAGGTTCAGGCCGACACGCCAGCCCTGTACGATGTCCACGCCCGCGCCCAGCGAGGCGGAAAGCGCGTCGAAGGTGCGGTGATAGGCGGGATTGCCCAGGTCCGCATCGGCATCGGCGCTGATCACCGAATGCTCGAAGCGGCCGCCGGCCTCCACCTTCACCGCGCCCAGATCGAATTCCTGGAGGGTGAAGAGGCCATATTGCTGGGTTTCGTTCTTCGGCAGGAATTTCTCCTCGCCGATCACGTTGAAGTCGCGGATCATCATCTGGCCGCCGATCGCGCCGCGCCAGCCGCCGCGTTCCTGCTGCACCAGCTCCAGCCGCCCTTCCCAGCCCTGGCTGTAGAAGGTGGTGCCGACCTCGCCGGTATCCTCGATCTCGCTATGCTGGTAATCGGCATAGCCGCCGCGCAGCTTGATCGATTGCAGGAAGCCGCCGCCCGTCTCCACCTCGCCGCGGAAATCGACGCGGGTCTGCTTCACGTCCAGCCGCACCGCCTCCGCCTCGATATCGGGATCCAGCGAATAGCGGATCGGCACACCGTAGAGGCTGTCATAACGGCTCACCGACACGCCGAAATTGCCGGTATCGGTGATGACGGCCGCGCCGCCCGCCACTTCCCAGGTGCGCGCCGCGCTGTTGGGCAGCTTGCCCTTGAGGTCGGCCAGCTCCGCGATCTCGGGATCGGGGTTCGCCGCCGCCTGCGCGCGCAGCGCCGGCGTCAGGATATGGCCACCGGTGTCGAGATCGCCGGTCTTGCTGTAGCTGCCGTCGAAATGGACGACGAACTTGTCGCCGATCGGGCTTTCCACCGCGCCGCCCACCGAACGCTCGTTGGCCGCCGTGCCATAGGTGCCGATCGCATCGACGTGGATCGGCTCGTCCGGCACCCGGCGGGGGATGCGGCTGTCGATCACGTTCACCACGCCGCCCACCGCCGATGATCCGAACAGCAGGGCGGAAGGCCCGCGCAGCACCTCGATCCGGTCCGCCGTTAGCGGATTGATGACGACGGCATGGTCGGCCGACGTGCTCGATACGTCGAAGGTGCCGATGCCGTCGGTCAGCACGCGCACGCGATCGCCCTGGAAGCCGCGCAGGATCGGGCGCGAGGCGTTGGGGCCGAAGGAGGTGGAGGACACGCCCGGCTGGCGGGCCAGCGTCTCGCCGATGGTGGGGCGCAGTTCGCGCGTCAGCGTCTCGCCGGAAACCACCGAAGCGCCGCTCAGCAGCGTGCCGACATCGCGCTTGAACGGCGCGGTGACGACGATGTCGCTCGCGGCCTGCGCGTGATAGTCGCCCGGCGCGTTGCGGTCATGCCGTTCCCCGGCCGCGTCGGCATCGCCAGCCGGCGCCGCATCGTTCGTCGCGGGCGCCTCGCCCGCCGCCTCCCCCGCATGGGCCACCCCGGCCCAGAGAAACGCCACACCACATAACAGACCCGCCCGGAGCATTCGCGCCACCCTTTTGTTACGTTATATCAGGGTCGGCGATAGAGCAGATGATACATCATATCAACAGGCATTTGTCGCATTGCGGCACCGCTTTAACGTCCGCGGGCGATCGATATTCGGGATCGGCACGGCGCGTGCCCCGGAAACCCGCCATCTGGACGGGATGACGGCGGAAGGAATGCCGATGCGGCCGGAAATTCCGCCCGCTTTCTAGAGCAGGGCCTCGATCAGCCCGATCAGCGGGCGGTCGGCCGGCGGCATGTCCAGCCCGTGCATCTCCAGCGGCCGCGCCCATTTCAGCGCGCTCGCCTCCAGCGCCTGCGGCACGCCCCGCCATTTGCGGCAGGCATAGAGGAGGAGCAGCAGATGCCGGTCGCCCAGCGGCTCGCTGGCGAAGGTGGCGGGCGCGAGGCAGGCCGCCTCGACGTCGATCCCCAGTTCCTCGCGCAATTCCCGCACCAAAGCCGCCTCCGGGCTTTCCCCCGCTTCCAGCTTGCCGCCTGGAAACTCCCAGAGCCCCGCCATCGCCTTTCCCTCCGGCCGCCGCTGCAGCAGCACCCGCCCATCGCCATCGACAAGGGCCACGGCGACGACGGTCATGATCCGGGAAATCGCAAGATCGGGCTTCGTCATAAGGGCTTTCTTAAGGCTGACATGGCTAAGCTGCCCATGCCGGGAAACGAGTCCGGCGGCTAGAGCCTGATCCTCCGCGCGGGAACCGGAGAGGTCGGATCTGACGGGGAACGGTTCGGATGGGATATTTGCTGCGCAGGCTGGCCGGAAACGATCGAGGCGCCACCGCCATAGAATATGGCCTGATCCTCGCTTTCATAGCGATGGCGATGGTCGGCGTGCTCAGCCAGGTCGCCGGAACGACCATCGATATGTGGCAGCACGTAGCGGACAAAGTAACGGATAATAGTTAAGCGAACTTTCAGATTATTTCTGGATTCGCATTAAATATTTCTCAACCAGCGCAGGGCCAGGATCGTGGGCGTCGGGCCCCGGAAGGCTTCGGCGGGGGAAGACGGAACACTTCCCGGACAATGGAACGACGGAGACCGGATATGCAGTTTTTTCGCAAACTTCTGAAGAACAAGGTCGGCGCCACCGCCATCGAATATGGTCTGATCGCTGCCCTGATCGCCGTTGCCTGCGTGGGCATCATGAGCCAGCTCGGCGATACGCTGAACAACACCTTCACCACTGTCGACACCAAGCTTACCGAAGGTAACACTAAGGGCCAGTAAGCCCCGACGATCGAAATATCGGCGGCGGATCACCAGATCCGCCGCCTTTTTCTTATCCCCAGACGATCAGCTTCACCCGCTGCCCCGGCGCCAGCCGGGCGCCGGCGTCCAGGCCGTTGATCGTCAGGAAGCGTTCCTGCTTCAGCGTGTCATAGGCCATGCGCTGGCTCAGGCTCTGCACCGTATCGCCCGCCTTCACCGTCACCACGTCGATCCGGCGGGGGTGGATGGCGGCCGCCTGCGCCGGGCTCAGCCGGCTGAAGCTCTGCACCATCGGCTGGAACGGGCCTAACCCGCGCCCTGCCGGTGCGATCGTCACGAAATGATAGGCGCTGCCATTGCCCATGGAATAAGCGATCACGCCCACGTCCACCTGGCCCTGCTTGGTCTGCGCGCGGGTGACGGCATAAGCGGCATCGACGCCGTTGATCTGCGTCGTCTGCACATTGCCGACGTTCCCCTGCCCGCCGAGCTGCCGATAGACCCCGTCGATATAGGCCGCCAATGATCCGCCGAGCTTGCCGCCGGAAAATTGCGCCTGCCCGCCGCTGCCGCTGATCGACACCGCGTCGCTGCCGTTGGAAAGGGCGAAGCCCTGCGGCACGGTGAAGGCGATGCGCAGGTCGGGGTGGCGGAAGGTCCGCCCGTCCACCACGCCCTGATGCGGATCGTCGCCATAGAGCAGGCCGTCCACTGCGTTCAGGAAAGCATCGCGGTTCCGTATCCGTCCGGTGCCGCCCATCGCCTGCGCCTTCTGCCGGGCGCGGACGACGCGGCCGGCGGGATCGGGATGGGTGCTCGCCCATTCGGGCAGGTTGCGCACCTCGCCCCCCTGATCGCGCGCGTCGAGCGTGGTCTGCGCCGCGAGCGAGGCGAGCATGGTGGACGACGCCAGCGTGTCATAGCCGGCCGAATAGAGATAGCGGATGCCGAGATCGTCGGCCTCATATTCCTGCTTGCGCGAATAGCGCAGGGTCATGAGCTGGGCCGCCTGCCCCGCCCCCTGCTGGAGCAGCTGCCCCAGCCCCGAATCGCCGGCGATCGCCCCCAGCCCGAGGCCGAGCAGCGCCCCCAATATGCTGTTGCGCTGCTGCGCTTCCTGCCGCTTGGCCGAATGGCGCGCGGCGACATGCCCCACCTCATGCCCCAGCACGGAAGCCAGCTCCGCCTCGTCGTTCATCAGGCCCACCAGCGCGCGGGTGGTGTAGACATAGCCGCCCGGTATCGCGAAGGCGTTGTTCACCGGCGAATTGAGCAGCGTGATAGTGAATTCGGATTGCGAATTGGCCAGCCCCGATTGCACGGCGATCTTGCGGCCCACGCCGGTCACATAATTGGCCGTCGCCCCCGGAAAGGCCCCGCCGAATTCCTGCAGCAACTGGGGATGCGCGGCCGCCCCCGCCTTCTTGTCGGCGGCCGATATGCTCTGCGCCTGCTGCGCCGCGCCATAGCCGGCATAACCCAGCAGGGACGCCGCGACGCCCCATGCCACGATCCGCTTCATTCGCCTCTCCCACGATCGGTCATCGCCCGTTCAACCCGGCGATTTCGGACGGGTTCCGTGCGGATTGTCAACCGATGGTCAGGAATTTCCGGCGGCGTTCGGCCTTCAGCTCGGCCGCGGACTTGCCGGCCAGCGCGTCCAGCTCCTCGCCGATCGCCTGCGCCAGCGCCGCGATCGCCACCGCCGGATCGCGATGGGCGCCGCCCACCGGTTCCGGCACGATGCGATCGGCCACGCCCAGCTTTTCCAGATCCTGCGCGGTGATGCGCATGGCATCGGCGGCGTCGGGCGCCTTGTCCGACGTGCGCCACAGGATCGAGGCCGCGCCCTCGGGCGAGATCACCGAATAGATCGCATGTTCGAACATCAGCACGCGGTTCGCGGCCGCCAGCGCCACCGCGCCGCCCGATCCGCCTTCGCCCACCACGGCCGCCACCATCGGCACGCCCAGTTCCAGGCAGGCCTCGGTCGACCGCGCGATCGCTTCCGCCTGGCCGCGCTCCTCCGCCTGGATGCCGGGGAAGGCGCCGGACGTATCGACCAGGCTCACTACCGGCAGGCCGAAGCGGTCGGCCAGCTTCATCAGGCGGATCGCCTTGCGATAGCCCTCGGGCTTCGCCATGCCGAAATTGTGGCGGATGCGGCTGGCGGTATCGTCGCCCTTCTCATGGCCGATCACCACCACGCGGCGCCCGCCGATCCGGCCGAGGCCGCCGATGATGGCGAGATCGTCGGCAAAGGCGCGGTCGCCCGCCAGCGGCACGAAATCGCTGACGAAGCCCGCCAGATAATCCTTCAGGTGCGGCCGTTCCGGGTGGCGCGCCACCTGGGTCTTCTGCCAGGGCGTCAGCCGCGCATAGGTGTCGCGCAGCAGCTTGTCCGATTTCGCCTCCAGCCTCGCGACCTCGGCGGCGATGTCGACCGTGCCGGCCTCGGCCGTCTCGCGCAGATCGGCGATACGGTTCTGCAGTTCGGCAATCGGTTTTTCGAATTCGAGGAAAGCGACCATGCAGCGCGGTTAAGCCCGCTTTGGCAACACGTCNATGTCGACCGTGCCGGCCTCGGCCGTCTCGCGCAGATCGGCGATACGGTTCTGCAGTTCGGCAATCGGTTTTTCGAATTCGAGGAAAGCGACCATGCAGCGCGGTTAAGCCCGCTTTGGCAACACGTCAACGAGCGGATGGCGCGCATTGACCAGCTCGACCAGCCGGCGGCTGTCCACATGGGTGTAGATCTGGGTGGTCGCGATGTCGGCATGGCCCAGCATCAGCTGCAGCGCGCGCAGGTCCGCCCCGCCTTCCAGCAGATGGGTGGCGAAGGCGTGGCGCAGCACGTGCGGGCTGATCCGGTCGGGCGGCACGCCCGCGTCCGCCGCCAATATCTTCAGCAGCTGATAAAGGCGGATGCGCGAAAGATGGCTCTTGCCCGAAGGGAACAGCCACGGGCTGTCCACCGGCACCTTCACGCCCCAGGCGGCGACGGCGGCGCGTGCGCGATCGGATATCGGCACCAGCCGCTCGCGCCCGCCCTTGCCCTTCAGGATCAGGAAGGGCTGGTCCGGCCGCAACGCCCGGCGCGGCAGGGAAACCAGCTCGGTCGCGCGCAGCCCCGATCCGTAGAGCAGCTCGATGAGCGCCGTCAGCCTGAGGTTGGCGGGCGACGGGTCCGCCGCCTGCCGGCGCTCCAGCTCGGCGAACAGCCGGTCGACATCGCCGCGATCCAGCGTGCGCGGCAGGGCACGGCGCGTCTGCGGGCGCGGCAGGGCGGCGGAAGGATCGTCGGCGCGCATCCCCTCATCCACCAGAAAGGCGAAGAAGCGCCGCAGCGCCGCCGCCTTGCGCGCCGCCGTGGCGGGGGAAAGATCGGCCCACGCCTCGGCCAGCCGGCCCAGCGCGCCCTCGTCGGCCGCCGCCAGCCGCGCTCCCAGCACGGCGGAAGCCCCTTTCAGGTCGGTGCCGTAGGCGATCAGCGTGTTGCGCGCCGATCCCGCCTCGGCCGCCATCATCTCCAGGAAACGGGCGATGGCGCGGCCGTCCTCGCCGGCTTCCAGGCCATCCACCCCTGCTTTCCCCATCAGTGCCTCTCGCGGATCACGCGCGCGTCATCGCCTCCGCCGCCATCATCCGCGCCTCGCCTTCCAGGCCGACCCGGCGGAGCGCGGCCAGCATATGGCTGAAATATTGCGGCGGCACGCCCGCCCAGTCGCGCGTCTGCATGCCGGCGGCGACGAGCAGCGCCACCGTGCCCGCCTGCCCGCGCGCGGCGGCAGTATCGATCGCCCGCGTCCAGGCATCCTGATGGGCAAGGTTCACCCCGGCCTTCTGGCCCAGCCGGGCGGCGTCGGCGGCGGAGACCCGGCCCAGCCCCGCCAGCGCCGCCACCAGCAGCCGCGCCCGGTGCGCGCCCACGTCCCCCCGGCGGCCGACATAATCCTCCACCCGGCCGGCGCCGGCATCCACCACCGGCGCCGGCGCGCCGACGGCAAGCAGCGCCCAGGCGTCGTCGCCGGCCGATCCGCCCATGCCCTTCACCACCGGCGCCCAGCGTTCGGCCTGGTAATCGAGGCCCGCCGACAGCATCGCCCCGATCAGCGCGGCGGCATCGTTCGCCCATTCCTTGTCGGGCGCGATCCGCGCCGCCGCGCGCGCGGTGAGGATGGCGGCGGCATAGCGGTCGCGCGGGCCGGTGGCGCCGCCCCAGAGGGCACGGATCGCCTCCATGCGGGCGGCGGCATCCTCCCCCACATAAGCGGCGCGCAGCCGGCCGGCATCGCTGGCGGCGATCTCCGCCTCGTCGGTCTGCTCGGCGACCGTGCCGTAAAGGTCGACCAGCGCCGCGTTGGAGAACACCCCCAGCGCCGCCGCGACCCGCGCCGGCGCGATGCGGGTGGGCGCGGCCAGCAGCGGCGCGCGCGCCGCCCAGGCCCGCGCCTGCGGGCCGACCGTGGCGTAGAGCGAATCGGGGATGGGCACGTTGGTCGCCGTCGCCATGCCGAAGCGCCAGCTGGTGAGCTTGCTCACGCCCGTCCATTCGATGGTGACGGCGCGGCGGCCATTGCTGCCGGCGCCGATCACCTTTTCCGCGAGCAGCGTATCGATGCCGCGCGCGATACCGCGAGCGCGCGTGCGATCGATCAGCGCGCCGGACACCGCCGAATCGCCGGCCAGCGCCGCGCATATCGCCGTCGCCATCGGCCAGATCGGCTCGCTGCTGCCGCCCGCCGCCCCGGTGAGCGGGCAGAGCGCCGCCGGATCGGCGGTGGCGAGCGCCGTCTGCGCCGCGATCGAAAGCAGGCGGGGGTTGAAGCGGTCGACATCCACCTTCTGCACCAGCATGCGCGCGCCATCGGCCTCGCCCATGCGCAGCAGCAGCCAGGCCCGCTCCGCCACCCAATCCTGCGGCTGCGCGCCGCGCGGCGCCGGCACGCGCGACAGCAGCGCGCGGCGCAGCACGATCGAGGCCCAGCGCGACGGCATCGGCGCGGCGGTGCGCCGCATCAGGCCGGTGAGCATCCGCCCGCCGGCATCGCCGAACGCATCGCCGCGCATGCCCCAGCGATCGTCGAGCACGCCCACCGTGTCGATCGGCCGGCGGGCGGCGTCGGGCAGCTCCAGCTCGGCCGCCTTCTCCGCATCGGCGGCAAGCTCGGCCGCGCTCTTCTCCTCCGGTGCTGCCGCCTCCGCCGCCATTTCCGGCGGCGGGACCGGCGGCAGCAGATCGGCCGGCGCGCCCGGCGCGGGGGCGGGCGCGGCGGGCCGGCTCGGCGGCGCGGGTTGGGCGGGCT
>NZ_PHHF01000058.1:0-95000 GCF_003034225.1 Edaphosphingomonas fennica | reverse complement strand
GTCGGTGAGGTGTGAGCAACCTTTGACCCGACGATTTCCGAATGGGGAAACCCATCCTCACCATTAAATTTCAGCCGTGAGCGATCACGATTGGAGTTTAATGGGAAGGATATCACCGAAGTGAATACATAGCTTTGGTGAAGCGAACCCGGGGAACTGAAACATCTCAGTACCTGGAGGAAAAGACATCAACCGAGATTCCGTAAGTAGTGGCGAGCGAACGCGGACCAGGCCAGTGCTCATCATTCAACTAGCAGAACAGTCTGGAAAGGCTGGCCATAGCGGGTGACAGCCCCGTATGCGAAAGTGATGTGATGAGACTCGAGTAGGGCGGGACACGTGTAATCCTGTCTGAACATGGGGGGACCACCCTCCAAGCCTAAATACTCGTGCATGACCGATAGCGAACAAGTACCGTGAGGGAAAGGTGAAAAGCACCCCGATGAGGGGAGTGAAACAGTACCTGAAACCGAATGCCTACAAGCAGTAGGAGGGTCTTTAAGGCCTGACTGCGTACCTCTTGCATAATGGGTCTGTGACTTAATGTATCGAGCAAGCTTAAGCCGTTAGGTGTAGGCGCAGCGAAAGCGAGTCTGAATAGGGCGATTTAGTTCGATGCATTAGACCCGAAACCCGGCGATCTAGGCATGACCAGGATGAAGGTGGGGTAACACCCACTGGAGGTCCGAACCGATTAACGTTGAAAAGTTACCGGATGAGTTGTGTTTAGGGGTGAAAGGCCAATCAAGCCGGGAAATAGCTGGTTCTCCGCGAAAACTATTGAGGTAGTGCCTCGGATGAACACCGTTGGGGGTAGAGCACTGGATGGATGCGGGGGTCGCGAGATCTACCAACTCTAACCAAACTCCGAATACCAACGAGTGATATCCGGGAGACAGACGGCGGGTGCTAAGGTCCGTCGTCAAGAGGGAAACAGCCCTGACCTACAGCTAAGGTCCCCAAGTCGTGTCTAAGTGGGAAAGCATGTGGGAATCCCAAAACAACCAGGAGGTTGGCTTAGAAGCAGCCATCCTTTAAAGAAAGCGTAACAGCTCACTGGTCTAAACAAGGGTTCCTGCGGCGAAGATGTAACGGGGCTCAAGACACGCACCGAAGCTTAGGGTGTGCACTTTGTGCACGCGGTAGCGGAGCGTTCCGTAAGCCTGTGAAGCGGTCTGGTAATGGGCCGTGGAGGTATCGGAAGTGCGAATGCAGACATGAGTAGCGATAAACAGGGTGAGATGCCCTGTCGCCGAAAGACCAAGGGTTCCTGCGCAAGGCTAATCCGCGCAGGGTGAGCCGGCCCCTAAGACGAGCCCGAAGGGGGTAGTCGATGGGAACCACGTTAATATTCGTGGGCCTGGTGGTGTGTGACGGATCTCTTATGTTGTACGTCCTTAACGGATTGGACGTGCTTCGACGAGGTTCCAGGAAATAGCCCCACCGTATAGACCGTACCCGAAACCGACACAGGTGGTCTGGTAGAGTATACCAAGGCGCTTGAGAGAAGTGTACTGAAGGAACTCGGCAAATTGCCTCCGTACCTTCGGAAGAAGGAGGCCCCACATATGCGCAAGCACTTGTGGGGGGCACAGGCCAGGGGGTAGCGACTGTTTAGCAAAAACACAGGGCTCTGCTAAGTCGGCTTCAAGACGACGTATAGGGTCTGACGCCTGCCCGGTGCCTGAAGGTTAAGTGGAGGGGTGCAAGCTCCGAAATGAAGCCCAGGTAAACGGCGGCCGTAACTATAACGGTCCTAAGGTAGCGAAATTCCTTGTCGGGTAAGTTCCGACCTGCACGAATGGCGTAACGACTTCCCCACTGTCTCCAGTACATGCTCAGCGAAATTGAATTCTCCGTGAAGATGCGGAGTACCCGCGGTTAGACGGAAAGACCCCGTGCACCTTTACTGCAGCTTCAGAGTGGCATTAGGAAAGAACTGTGTAGCATAGGTGGGAGGCTTTGAAGCTTGGGCGCCAGCCTGAGTGGAGCCATAGGTGAAATACCACCCTGTTGTTTTCTGATGTCTAACCTCGGACCGTGAAACCGGTTCAGGGACCCTCTGTGGCGGGTAGTTTGACTGGGGCGGTCGCCTCCTAAAGAGTAACGGAGGCGCGCGAAGGTTGGCTCAGGCCGGTTGGAAACCGGCTGTTAGAGTGCAATGGCATAAGCCAGCCTGACTGCGAGACTGACAAGTCGAGCAGAGACGAAAGTCGGTCATAGTGATCCGGTGGTCCCTCGTGGAAGGGCCATCGCTCAACGGATAAAAGGTACGCCGGGGATAACAGGCTGATAACCCCCAAGAGCTCATATCGACGGGGTTGTTTGGCACCTCGATGTCGGCTCATCACATCCTGGGGCTGGAGCAGGTCCCAAGGGTTTGGCTGTTCGCCAATTAAAGTGGTACGTGAGCTGGGTTCAGAACGTCGCGAGACAGTTTGGTCCCTATCTGCCGTGGGCGTCGATATTTGAGAGGAGTTGACCCTAGTACGAGAGGACCGGGTTGAACATGCCTCTGGTGGACCTGTCATCGTGCCAACGGTGCAGCAGGGTAGCTATGCATGGACGGGATAACCGCTGAAAGCATCTAAGCGGGAAGCCTCCCTCAAGATAAGATATCATAGAGCCGTCGAAGACCACGACGTTGATAGATCGGATGTGGAAGTGGAGTAATCCATGGAGCTAACCGATACTAATTGCTCTATTCGCGCTTGATGAGTCCCACCATCAACGACAACCCTGACCATCAGGACGTCGTCGATTAAGGACAATCTCTCAGCACAAGGTAAGCACGTCGATTTCTAAAACGATCCCGCTAGCGCTGGCTCCATAGCTTGGTGGCCATAGCGTCTGTGACCCACCCGATCCCATCCCGAACTCGGCCGTGAAACCAGACTGCGCCGATGGTACTGTTGCCTAAGCAACGGAAGAGTAGGGCGTCGCCAGGCTTTGAAGCCAGCGCCAGCAAGATCAAAACCCATTCACATGTCCAAAGGCCCCGGAGCCAAAGGCTCCGCAAGGCCGAACGGCCGCCCGAGCTTATGCGAGGAAAGCCAAGGCAGCGGAACGCCGCCGCCGGCGCTTGAGGCCCATCANGGCCGAACGGCCGCCCGAGCTTATGCGAGGAAAGCCAAGGCAGCGGAACGCCGCCGCCGGCGCTTGAGGCCCATCAGTGTCGCGGGGTGGAGCAGCCCGGTAGCTCGTCAGGCTCATAACCTGAAGGTCACAGGTTCAAATCCTGTCCCCGCAACCAGATCCATAAAATCACCATCGCCGCCTCTAAAGGGCGGCGTTGTCGTTTGCGGCCCATGGTCCATCAGGTCAGGATAAGCCTGCTTCCGCCCGCCGCGCTGCAAGCCNAGTGTCGCGGGGTGGAGCAGCCCGGTAGCTCGTCAGGCTCATAACCTGAAGGTCACAGGTTCAAATCCTGTCCCCGCAACCAATCCTTCCATATCCCACCACACACCAAAGCGTCGCAGGTACACCCGCGGCGCTATTTTTTTGCTCCGCAAACCCCCGTCTCATGGCGGGCTGACGGCTGGGCTGGCTGGTCGTGCCGGAAAGCCATGGCGCCGCCGTCCTTGTCGCAGCATGCCGGGCTTGTCGCCTTCGATTGCGAGGAGGAACTGGAGGGCCATATCGCGGCCTGCCGCCGCAACCGGGCGCTGCCCTCCCCAAGCGGCTCCAACGAGCGCGAAAAGCTCCTCTCGTTCAGCCCACCAGCAAATCCCAGACAGGCTCCCCTCCAACACATAACTCGCTTATTCTTCCCCGGCGGCACAGATCTTCCGGGGCGTCCGTCCCGGTCGGTGCCCGCGACAAGGATCGGCCCCATGACCACCCATCATCCCATCCCGCCGCAGGACAGGTTGATCTCGATAGACGAAATCCTGCGCGCACGGCCCAATCCGCCCTGCGCGACCACGCGCGAGCGCGGATGGAGCGGCGTGACCGTGGACCTCCATCGGCCCCGCCTGAACTGCGCCGAAAGCTTTCCCGGACTCGACCATCACATGATCTCCTATTGCCCCGCCGGCAATGCCAGGCTCGTCCAGGGAAGGGCCGGCACCGTCCATGAAAGCATGATCTCGGCGGGCGTCTCGCTCATCCTCCCGGCGGGCTATGATTCGTCCTGGGATGGTGACTCGGCCGCTTCCGCACGGCTGCGAGTGCCCGCCTCGCTCGTCGACATGGCGGCCGAGCAGGTCGGCCGGCGCAGCATGGCCCAGGTGGAAATCCGCAACGTCTTCGAAGTCCGCGATACATCCATCGAGCGGCTGGCGCTGATCCTGCTGGCGGAGATGGACCTGAAGCCGCACCCCGCCCAGGCGCTCATCGTTGATGGCGTATCCACCGCCCTGGCCGCGCATTTGCTGCGCCTCTACAATGTCTTCGAACTGGCTGAGCCGCGCGACGAACGCTCACTGGGCCGCGTCGAGCTTTCGCGGCTGATCGCCTATATCGAGGACAATATCGACCGCACGATCGGGCTGGCCGAGCTGGCGGAGATCGTGAACGTCAGCCGGTTCCATTTCGCCCGGCTGTTCAAGCGCAGCACGGGCCAGACGGCGATCAGCTTCGTCGAGCAATGCCGGTTGCGGCGCGCCCGGGCGCTGATCGCGGAGACCGATCTCCCGCTTTCCGAGATCGCGCTGATGACGGGCTTTGCCGACCAGAGCCATTTCACCCGCCGCTTCCATCGCCATGTCGGCTCGACGCCCGCGGCCTATGCGCGCGAGCGGGGCCGCCGCCGGACCGGACGCCGTTCGGACGGCACCCCCTAGAGCCGGTGCGGGGCGCCGGCGACGGCGCCCCGAAGCGGACATCCGCGCCAATCGGCGGCCAGGATGCGCAACCGGATGCAAGATTCCCGGCGGTCTGCCCCTTAACCTGTTCCAGCAGCGCGCGCGGAGGCGACGATAGCGGCGAGGCGTGGCCGCTTTCCGATCGGCCCGAGCGCCGGCGGAGGGCCAATTCCTATCCCGGGCGATTGGCGATATCATGCGTCCGGCGGAAGATGGGCGCCCGCCTGTCCGGCAGGCGAAGCGCACAACGGCGGAGATGGGCATGGTCAGGCTGATTTTCTTGTCCCTCTTCCTCCTGCTGGTCGCGGCGGGGGCGCTCGCCCTCCGCTCCTGCGATGCCCGGTCGGACAATCCGGTGCCCGAGGAGGCGCCTCTCAACGCCGCTGTCGCCGACGTCATCGTCGGCCTGCCCAATGGCGCGACCCTGGTCGCGCAGAAGGGAACCGTGGGGCGGCAGCTGATCGAATGGCTGGCGATGAACGACGGCAAGGCCATGCCGTTCGAGCTGGGCGGGAAGGAATTCCTCCCCGGCTCGACCAACCCGACGGTCGAGGATAGCGGCCGCCTCCCGCGGCTGGTGATGATGCTGAAGGCCTATCCCGACGTCGACGTCCAGATCCTGGGCCATGCCCGGGCATCCGGGGACGAGCGCGCCGATATCGCGCTGTCGGAGGCGCGGGCGCGATTTGTCGTCGATCGGCTCCGCAAGGAAGGGATCGGTGAGGACAGGTTGTCGGCAAAGGGAGTCGGCTCCTCCCAGCCATTGCCGCCCGACAGCCCCCTGCGCGCTGGCGGCGCCACCGACGACAGGGTCAGCCTCGTCCTCGTCCGCCGGGCCGCCGCCGATCGATGAGACGGCCCGGCCCCGCTTAGAACGTCAGCAGGACGGTGAGCGAGCGCACGCCCTGCGCGCCGTGGATCAATATGCCTTCGATATCGGCGGTCGCGGACGGGCCGGTATGGAAGCTGGCATAGGCATGGTCGCGGAGATCGGGGTGGAGATAGGCGTCCTGCAGGGTGGGCAGGATGCGGACGGGATCGAGCAGGACGATCAGATGCTGGGCGAGATAGGCGACGGCATTGTTGCGGAGCGCCCGATCGGTCAGCAGGACCGATCCGGTTTCCGCCACGCCGAAGCTCGCCCGCACGATCGCGACGTCGACATCGGCGAGGTCGCGCGGACGGGCCACGGCCGCAAGATCGCGATTGCCGTCATATTCCGGCACCGCCGAGGCGATGATCCGTGCATCGGGAAAGCGCGCCTGCAGCAGGGCGGAGTGCTCCCCGACGCCCTCGATCTCAATCTGGACGATATGGAAGGCGTAGGCTCGAACTCGTTTCAGGGCTGTTTCGATCTCCCTCGGTCCCAAACCTGCCGCCGACGCTAATTCTGCCCTCGACATGGCGAGGCAGGGGCCGCGTTTGCCGTTCCATCTTTTCGTAATACCGCGCCATTTTAGCGCCAGATTATACAGCAGGGCAGCAGCGCCCCAATGGTTGCCGACAAGGAAGCGGCATCGCGCCAGATGTCCCGGTGCCCCCAGTTGGGTCTTGGCGCGCTGCGCTGCCTTCTTGGCATTCTCGACGGCATTTATCTGGCTCGCGGGGGCCTTAGCAGTCTTGGCCTTGGTCTGGCCCTTGGTAAGGGCCTTTTTCATCTTGGCCTTGGCTTCCGCACTGGCGGCGAATGACACGATGTTGGACACGGTTCTGGCTCCTTCCGGTATTGCGTGGAGGGATCGCCGGGGGTAGTGTCGCTGTTGGAAGTCAGCGTCGGGTTTCCGGCGTCCCAGAAGGCCCTCGCCCTGCAAGGCGGGGGCTTTCTCTTTTAGGTTGGGCAACTGTTTGCGCCCGTGCAACGAATTGCGTGAGGGGCGGGACAAATCTTAGCCCAGCTAGGTAGGACTATACGGCTGGCGGCGGGGGCAGCTTCACGCCCACAGTCTTCACCTTCGCCATGCCCTCGACAAGCTGGAACAGGGAATAGCCGTTCCCATAGTCGTCGGCCACGTCCTCACCGCTATGCCCCATAATCTGGCGGGCCACGCCTTCGGGCAGGCCGCAATGCCGGGCCATGTCCTTGAAGGTATGGCGGAAGCTATGGAAAACTTTACGCTTGTCGGTGATGCCGATGGTGCCGCGCATGTAACCGCTCCACCATTCACCCCACTTGTTGCCCAGCCGTCCGTAGGCTCCCGGCTTCAGCTGGTGGAACAGGCGGGCGTGGCCAGCCGCCTGCTGGGCTTTCACGAAGGCGATGAAGCCAAGTTCCTCCAGCACAGGATGCACAGGCACGAGCCGTTCGCTGCCTGCGGTCTTAACGCTGGTGCCATCCTCGCCGTCTACCTCGACAATCTTGATGAACCAGCTTTTCCGGGTCTGGCCATTGCCATCGGTATAGGTCTGCTGGGTAATGTCATGAGGGCGAAGCTGGGCCATTTCCTCCAGACGTGCGCCGCTGAAGAGTGCCAGCAAGGGCAGCCAGTAAGACGCTTCTCCACGCCCGCGAACGGGACGCTCGCCGTTTGCATGAACTGGACCGGCGAAGATTGCGTTCAGGTCGTTCACGTCGAAGGGCTGGCGCTTGTCCTTGCTCTTCTTCGGCACCTTGATGGTGATGCCCTTGGCAGGGTTGGCGGGAAGGTGGCCGTTCTCCGCTGCCCAGCCCAGCACGGTGTTGAGGCGGCTTAGTCGGGTCTTGATGTTGGCCGGGCTTTGCCCGTCCGCGATCATTGCAGCCTTGTAGGTCAGAACATCCGCCCGCGTGATTTCCCCCACGGACTTCGAGCCGGTATGGGAAAGGAACTTCCGCGTTTCGCTCCGGCAACTGTCCACAGCCTTTTGCGAGGGTTTCCGTTCGGCCGCCCAGCCGTCCACGATGTCGGTATCCAGTGCGGCGGCGTTGGTGGGGGCTGGCGGCTGCGCTGCGGGATCAAATGCGGCATCGAAGTATGCGGTGCCATTTTCGTTGGTAAGCCGCCCAATGTGGCGACGGGTGACTTCCACCAATCCCCGCCGCACGATTTCTGCAAATTGCGCGACAAGCGCGGCGTCGGACAACTCGGCTCCATGGGCATGGGCAATGCGGTCAGTCACGCTTGCCACAAACTCATCCTGCCGGGGGTCAGCGGGATCAGTGAGGATGCCAAGCTGGTATTGAGCATCCTGCACCATGTCGGCCAACTGCCGTTTATCGGCTGGAGGAGACAAGGCCAGCCGCTCAGACGCCTTGCGGTCCATCTCCTCCACGGTTTCGCGCACATAGGCGGTGAGGGTGTCGAGCGACACGCTCATTCGCCCTATGCCGGGCTTGATGCCCTTTTCCGCTTCCCGAAACATTGCTTCGGTACGAGCGTCTTCCAATGTGCGGCGGCGGCGCGCTTCTTTGGGGCTGTCAGTGCCCAGAGCACGGCGGATGAATTTTCTGCCGATTATATCGACAAGGTGGAGCGGTACGCGGCGATGATAGTGATAGGTGGTCCCGCGCTTCAGCAGCCGTTGCATATCAGCCATCTGTTCCATGCCTCTTTGTATCACAAAGTTGTGACCAGTAAGCACGTCTAAATGTCTGAAAACCGCCACTTATGCCCATTTTCGGGACATTTTGGCGTTTATGGTGACCCCTACGGGACTCGAACCCGTGTTTTCGCCGTGAGAGGGCGACGTCCTAGACCGCTAGACGAAGGGGCCACGCGCGTTGGAGCCGCGTCCTTATGGAGCGTCGCCGCGCGAGTCAAGTCGCGGGCTCCGGCGCGCAGCGGTCAGGCGGCGAAGCCGCCGTCGATGGTCTGCATCGATCCCGTGATCATCGCCGCGTGCGGCCCGGCGATATAGGCGGTAAGCTCCGCCACCTCCTCGGGCCGGATATGGCGCTTCACCGCCATGAAGCCGTGCATCTGTTCGGCCATCGGCCCGTCGGCGGGGTTCATGTCGCTGTCCGTGGGGCCGGGCTGGATGCTGTTGACGGTGATGCCGCGTGCGCCGAAATCGCGTGCCAGCCCGCGCACCATGCCCTGCATCGCCGATTTGGTCATCGCATAGGCCGCGCCGCCCGCGAAGGGGATGCGATCGCCGTTGGTGGAGCCGATGACGATGATCCGGCCGCCGTCCGGCATCCGCCGCGCGGCCTCGACCGCGGCATGATAGGGTGCGCGGACGTTGATATCGATCATCCGGTCGATCGCGTCGGCATCCAGTGTCAGCGGATCGCCGATCGCCAGCGTGCCGGCATTGATCACCAGCATGTCGATCGGCCCCTGCGCCGCGATCGCCGCCGTCAGCGCATCCCGATCGGCGCTGTCCGCCTGCACCGCCCGCGCCCCGGTTTCGGCGGCGAGCCGCTCGGCCGCCTCCGCCGATCCGGCATAAGTGAAGATCACGCGGGCTTCGGCCTGCGCGAAGCGGCGGACGATGGCCGCGCCGATGCCGCGGCTGCCGCCGAGGATAAGCGCGGTCTTCCCGGAAAAATCAGCCATGACGGCCTCTTTGAGAATATATAGTGATCGCTATATATAATGGCGGACGCCCGGCGCAAGGATAATTTAATGATCGCTACAAAAGAGCCTCGCGAACGCGGTCGGCCGCGATCCTTCGTCAAGGAGGATGCGGTGGCGACGGCGATGCGTCTGTTCCACCAGCGCGGCTATGACGCGGTGGGCGTGGCGGAGCTGTGCGCGGCGCTCGGCATCAAGCCGCCCAGCTTCTATGCCGCGTTCGGCAGCAAGCTCGGCCTCTTCGAACAGGCGCTGCGGCATTATGCCGCGGGGCCGGCCAATATCTTCGCCCGCGCGCTGGAAGGCGGCGGCGGGGTGGATGCGGTGATCGGCCGCACCTTCCGGGAGGCCGCCCGGCTCTATCCCGCCTGCGACGGTGTGGCCGGCTGCCTGGTGATCGACGGCGCCCGCAACAGCGCCGATGCGGAGGCCCGCGCGCTCGGCGCGCTCTGGAAGGCGGACAGCCGCCGGGCCATCCGCGATTGCATCGCCGCCGAATATCCGGCGAAGGCGGATCGGCTGGCCGATCTGGTGACGACGGCGCTCGCCGGCATGTCGGCGGTGGCGCGCGACGGGGCCGATGCGGACATGCTGGGCGATTTCGCCGGGGTGATGGAGCGCGCTTTCCGGGCCGAGGCCGGGCGCGCCGACGATTGAGAGGGTGCCGGGGAAAATCCTTCCTCGCCCCTCAATCGTCGCCCGCCGCCCTTTTGTTGGCCGCCGCCATCGATCGCGCATCCAGCCCGCCCAGGCTGTTGGCGGCGATCATGTCGTTCTGGGCATGGGCGAAATGGTGCATGTGGAAATGCGCGTCGGTCGCGGCCCGCTTGCCACGCAGATCCTCGACATGGTTCAGCGCCTGCTTGGTCAGCCAGTTGCCGAGGCGGGACCGGGTGGCGAGTTCGTCGGCGATCGCCTTCACATCGGCATCCAGGGCCGCGCGGGTGGAAAGCCGGTTGACCATGCCGAACTGATAGGCGCGCTCCGCCGGCATGCGATCGCCCAGTAGGATGAATTCCTTGGCGATGCGTGGCGGCAGCTCGAACCCGTGGGCGAAATATTCCACGCCGGGAATGCCCATCCGGCCCACCGGATCCTGGAAGAAGGCGTCGTCGGTGGCGACGATGATGTCGCACACCCAGGCCAGCATCAGCCCGCCGGCGATGCAGGCGCCCTGCACGGCGGCGATGGTCGGCTTGGCGATGTCCCGCCAGCGGCGGCACATGCCGATATAGACCTCATGCTCGCGGGTGTAGAGGAACTCGGCCGCCGGCTTGTTGACATGATCGGGCACCAGATGGACGCGATCCCAGGAAGCGGCGATGTCGCGCCCCGGCGTGCCGATGTCGTGGCCGGCGGAAAAATGCTTGCCCTCGCCCTTCAGCACGATCGCGCGGATCGCATCGTCGTCGGTCGCGCGGCGGAAGGCGGCGTCCAGCGCATAGGTCATCTGGCTGTTCTGCGCGTTGTGGAAGCGCGGCCGGTTCATGATGACATAGGCGACCGCGCCGTCGGTCTCGTAGCGCACGGGCTCGTCCGTCTCATAAGCGATGTCGGCGGCCTTGGGTTCGACCAGATCGTCCACGTGCATCTTCCTTCGCTTCTGGGCGGGTGGCCGTCCCGCCATCGGTCCGTCGCCCGCCGGATATAGTTACGCCTTGTTCACTGCGTTCCCGATCGACATCATCGCCACGTAAACCGCGCATAATCGGCATTCAAGATCGGCAAGTGCGCATTTTCGGAGAGGATAGGGCAACATGGACAGGGCCGCGCGCATCAGCCTGGCGAAGCGCATCATCGCCATGGTCGAGAATAACGAGCTGGAATATTCGGACGAACCCGCCTGGGAGCTGGATATCGGCCGATTCGTGGACAAGGAACGGTTCCTGAAGGAGAAGGAGGTCTTCTTCCTCAACCGCACCCAGCTTCTCGCCTACAGCGCCGACATCCCGGAACCGGGCGACTATTACGCCACCGAGATCGCCGGCAAGCCGATCCTGCTGGCGCGCGGGCGCGACGGCCAGGCGCGCGCCTTCCTCAACGCCTGCCGCCATCGCGGCGTGCAGCTGGCCGAAGGCTGCGGCAAGGCGCAGGCCTTCACCTGCCCCTATCACGCCTGGACCTTCGCGCTGAACGGCGACCTCGTCGGCGTGCCGAGCCGGCAGGCGTTCGACGGGCTGCTGGAGGATCGCGGGCTGATCCAGCTTCCGCTGGTGGAGACGATGGGCTTCCTGCTCGTCCATCCCCAGCCCGATGGCACAATCGACGCCGACGAGTTTTTCGGCCCGATCAAGGATCACCTCGCCGGCTATCATTTCGAAAATCTGCGGCTTGTGAAGGAATTCAGCACCAGGGCGCGGATCAACTGGAAGCATGCCGTGGACGGCGGGGTCGAGGGCTATCACGTCCCCTTCCTCCACCCGCAGACGGTGGGGCCGATGACGCTGCAGCAGTTCGTCCATCTCGATTTCGGGCTGCACCATACGCTGGTGTCGGTGAGCCCCGAGATCATGACGCTGAAGGACCTGCCCGAGGAGGAATGGCCGGAATATTGCCATTTCTCCGTCTCGAACGCGATCTTCCCCAACACCGTGGTGATCGCGGGCGAGGCGATGGCGATCTTCCAGCGCAGCGATCCGGGCGACGAGCCGGGCGAGTGCAATTACATGTTCCGCCTCTATGGCTGGGGCAAGGATGCGTCGGAGGAGCAGCGCGCCCGCGATGCCTATGTCGCGGACATGCTGATCAAGGTCGCGATGGACGAGGATATGAAGATCCAGTCCAATTCGCAGGTGATGATGGAATCGGGTGCGGTGCCCTCGATCATCCTCGGTCGGCGCGAGCAGAATGTGCTGCGCATGCACAAGAATTATGATCGCTTGATCGGCCATGACGCCGCGAGCGCGCTGGCGGCCGATCTGCCCCAGGCGGCCGAATAGAAGGCGCCGGCGTCGTGGGAGGCCGCGCGGTCTCCCATCGCCAGGCCGGCCGCGATCTGCGATAGGGGGCGCCATGTGCGTCCTCGCCTTCGCCTGGCATGCGCATCCCCGCTGGCGGCTGGTGCTGGCCGGCAACCGGGATGAGCTGCACGCCCGCCCCGCCGCCCCGCTCGCGCGCTGGCCCGATCCCGATTCCGCCTTGCTGGCCGGGCGGGACCTGCGGTCGGGCGGCACCTGGCTGGGCGTATCGGAACGGGGGCGGCTGGCGGTCGTCACCAATCTCCGTGGCTTCGGCGATGCCCGCCCCGATCGCGTCTCGCGCGGGGCGCTCGTCACCGATCTGCTGCGCGGCGAGGGCGCCTATGCCGATCCGGCCGTGGCTGCGCTTGGGGATTTCAACCCCTTCAACCTGATCCTGGCCGATGCCGGGCAGGCGACCTTCCTCACCAACCGGCCCGAACCGGCGCGCAGCCGGCTGGCGCCAGGCATCTACGGCCTGTCCAACGGCGCGCTGGACGAACCCTGGCCCAAGACCCTGCAGCTCAAGGCGACCCTGCTCGACTGGATCGTCGACGGCGCCCTCCTGCCGCATGCGCTGCTCGATGGCCTGCGATCGGATGTCCTGCCCGATGTCGGGCTGATCGCCGCAGGCCCGTCCGATATTCCGCAGGAGGCGACGCAGTCGCCCGTCTTCATCCGCAACCCTGTTTACGGCACCCGCTGCAGCACCGTCGTCGCCATCGACGATCGCGGCGCGGGGCTGATCGTCGAACGCCGTTACGGCCCGGACGGCGCGGCCACGGGCGAGACGGAGCTTGGCTTTTCCTGGTCGCGATAGCGGGCGGATACGGCCTTCACCGCGAATTTGCGGCCGTAATGATTTCAATATTGAACCAATCGTAAAAAAGACGGATAGTGCCGCCAGCATCCGGCCAGGGGGGAACCTGCGTGACGGAGCCTGCATATGGGCGAGATGTCCATAGTCTTCCGGAAACGGCGTCTCGCATCGCGGGCGATAGCACCTTGTAACATTGCTGTCCCGCTACCGCCAATGCTTGCTCATTTCCGGCGACGATGCCGGAAAGTCCCTTCCTGGTCCTCATTTCCATTCTGAAGCGATTGCGTCCTTCCATCGGCCCTGCCGATGATCGCCCGGCGCCGTCCCCGCCGGGCCAGTGCCACGGTCCGCCCGCTTCCGGGCAAGCGTCTTCAAGGAGGAACGCCGGATGAGCGCCGAACATAGCAAGATGAACGTGTGGCAGCTCACGATCCTGACGGCGGTCAACATGATGGGCTCCGGCATCATCATGCTGCCCAGCAAGCTGGCGGAAGTGGGAACGATATCGATCATATCGTGGATCATCACGGCGGGCGGATCGATCGCGCTCGCTTATGCCTTCGCCCGCTGCGGGATGCTGAGCCGGAAGCCCGGCGGCATGGGCGGCTATGCCGAATATGCGTTCGGCAAGGGCGGCAACTATATGGCCAACTACACCTACGGCCTGTCGCTGGTGATCGCCAATGTCGCGATCGCGATCACCGCCGTCGGCTATGCGGTGG
This sequence comes from Edaphosphingomonas fennica, assembly GCF_003034225.1. Classification (GTDB taxonomy): domain Bacteria; phylum Pseudomonadota; class Alphaproteobacteria; order Sphingomonadales; family Sphingomonadaceae; genus Sphingomonas_E; species Sphingomonas_E fennica. The sequence goes on along the minus strand of NZ_PHHF01000058.1, from coordinate 81,203 downwards.
TGCTGTTCAACGAACAGCTCTCGCCGATCCAGACCTGCATCTGGACGATCGTGCTGCTCTGCATCACCACCTTCGCCAATTTCGGCGGCGCGCGCGTCACCGGCCGCATCGGCGCGGTCACGGTATGGGGCGTGATCATCCCGGTGGTGGTCGTGGCGCTGCTCGGCTGGTTCCGGGGATCGACCTGGACGGCGGCGTGGAACCCGCATGGCCTGCCGTTCGGATCGGCCGTCACCAGCTCGATCGCGCTCACCCTCTGGGCCTTTCTCGGCCTCGAATCGGCCAACGCCAATTCCGATGCGGTGGAAAATCCCGAACGCAACGTGCCGATCGCGGTGATGGTGGGCACGATCAGCGCGGCGGTGATCTACATCGTCTCCACCAACGTCATCGCCGGCATCATCCCCAATACGGAACTCGCCAGTTCCACCGCGCCCTTCGGGCTGGTGTTCGCCAAGATGTTCTCGCCCGTGGTCGGCAGCATCGTGATGGCGCTGATGGTGCTCGCCTGCGTCGGATCGCTGCTCGGCTGGCAGTTCACCGTGGCGCAGGTGTTCAAAAGCTCGGCCGACGTCGGCTATTTCCTGCCGATCTTCGGCAAGGCCACCCGCAACGGCACGCCGATCATCGGCATGCTGGTGCTGCTGGTGGCGCAGGTGGCGCTGGCGCTGATGACGGTGAGCCCGCAACTGGCCGAGCAGTTCCAGCGCATCGTCAACTTCGCGGTCGTCACCAACCTCGTGCCCTATGTGATGAGCATGGCGGCGCTGATGGCGATCCAGAAGGTGATGCAGGTGCCCGCGCACAAGGCGCTGATCACCAACATCGTCGCGCTGATCGGCGCGGCCTACAGCTATTACGCGCTGTGGAGCTCGGGCTCGGAGGCGCTGATGTTGGGCGGCCTCTGCATCTTCCTCGGCTGGACGCTGTTCGGCTTCGTCGCGGCCCGCTTCTACGATGCGGACGTGAAGGCCCATGTCGCCCATCCGGGGGAAGCCCTCCAGGAATGATCCTCGCCGGGCGGCCTCTCCCGGCCGCCCGTCCGTCCCTCAGCAGCGATGCGGAGCGTGAAGATGGCATATCCCGTTACCGAATATTTCCGGATCCTGGTGGTTGGCCATGATTTCGAGTTCGTCGCCCACATCATCGAGGAGGAGCTGCATTTCAAGGTCACGGTGGTCGACCCGGACGATGCGGCCGAGGCGATACGCGGCGGGGCCGATCTCGGCGCGATCATCGTCTCCCGCCCCGATGCGCCGGCCGTGGTCGAGGCGCGGGAGGCGCGGGGCCTCGCCATGCCCATCTTCCTCCTCAGCCGCCGCAACGAGGAGACGTTCCACGAACCCTTCCTGAAGGCGCTCGACGGCGTGGTGATCGCCGAGCTGGAATCCAAGGAATTCTACGAAAAGCGGCTGATGGCCGCGGTCGAGAAATATGCCGAGGGGCTGCACACGCCCTTCTTCGGCGCGCTGATGCAATATGATTTCGACGCCAATCGCGCCTGGGCCTGCCCCGGCCACCAGGGCGGCCAGTTCTTCATGCGCCACCCGGTCGGCCGGCTGTTCTACGAACATATGGGCGAGAACGTGTTCCGCGACGACATCTGCAACGCGATGGTGTCGCTGGGCGATCTGCTGATCCACGAAGGCCCGCCGCTGGAGGCGCAGCAGGCGGCCGCGCGCATCTTTCACGCCGATCGCACCTATTTCGTGCTCAACGGCACATCCTCGTCCAACAAGGTGGTTAACACCGCGCTGCTGCGCAGCAAGGACGTGGTGCTGTTCGATCGCAACAACCACAAGTCCAACCACCATGGCGCGCTGTTCATGGCCGGCGCCATCCCCGTCTATCTCGAAACCGATCGCAACGGCTTCGGCATGGTCGGGCCGATCGACTGGGCGGCGCTGGACGAAAAGACGATCCGCGACCGGCTGAAGAACCATCCCCGCCTCAAGGGCACGGATGCCTGGAAGAAGGAACGGCCGATCCGCGTCGCCATCATCGAACAATGCACCTATGACGGCACGGTCTATAACGCCCGCGCGGTGATCGATAAGATCGGCCACCTCTGCGAATATATCCATTTCGACGAGGCATGGGCCGGCTTCGGCGCCTTCCATCCGCTGATGAAGGATCATTTCGCGATGAGCCTTACGCTCGGGCCGGACGATCCGGGCATCATCGCCACGCAATCGACCCACAAGCAGCTTGCCGGCTTCTCCCAGGCCTCGCAGATCCATGTCCGCGACGGCCATATCCGCGATCAGCCGCGCCGGATAAACCATCGCCGCTTCAACGAGATGTTCATGCTCCAGGCATCGACCTCGCCCTTCTACCCCTTGTTCTCCAGCCTCGATGTCAACGCCCAGATGCACGGCGACAAGGCGGGGCAGGTGCTGTGGAACGACATGGTCGTGCTGGGGATCGAGGCGCGCAAGGCGGTGCGCCGGCGCTTCGCCGGCTTCCTCGATCCCTTCGTCCCCGATATCGTCACGCATGCCGGCCAGAAGGTGAAGTGGGAGGACGTGCCCACCGAAACGCTGGCCAGCGACCAGAGCTACTGGCGGCTGGACGCGGACGAGGGCTGGCACGGCTATCGCAACGCCGGCAGGAACCTCGCCATCGTCGATCCCACCAAGTTCATGCTGGTCACGCCCGGCATCAACGTGCGCACCGGCGAATATGAAAGCACTGGCCTGCCGGCGACGATCCTCGCCAATTATCTGCGCGACAACAACGTCATCCCGGAAAAGAACGATCTCAACTCGATCCTCTTCCTGATGACGCCGGCGGTGGGCGAGGGGAAGATGGCGATGCTGCTCGCCGAGCTCGATCGCTTCCGCGAACATTATGACCGCGACAGTGCGCTCGGCGATGTGCTGCCCAGCCTCTACGCCCGCAACACGGAACGCTATCGCGACTATACGCTCCGTCAGCTCGCGCAGGAAATGCACGATTTCTACAGATCGAAGAATATCAAGGAATTGCAGCGGCTCTGCTTCCGCCACGAATCCTTCCCCGAACAGGCAATGTCCGCGCGCGAGGCGAATGAGGCGCTGATCGGCGGCGATGTCGATTTCGTGCCGATGACGGAGGTGGGCAATCGCGTCGCCGCGACCCTGGCGCTGATCTACCCGCCGGGCATCGGCATCGTCGTGCCGGGCGAACGCTATGACGCGCGGGCGAAGCCGATGATCGATTATTTCCTCGCCTTCGAGGAAAGCGCCAACCTGTTTCCGGGATTCTCGTTCGAGGTGCAGGGTGTATATCAGGTCAACGAAAACGGCCGGACGCGCTTCTACACCTATGTGGTGAAGGAATGATCGAAGCGGGCGCGCGGATCGGATCGGGGGCGGACCTGGCCTGAGCGGGGAGGACGGATATGCATTGGCGGGCAATGGTCGAGGCGGATATCGCCCGCGTGGCCGATCTGGCGGAGGTGGTCCATCTCGATTACCCGGAAAATCCGGCCGTGTTCGCCGCCTGCTTCCGCCTCTATCCCGCGGGCTGTCATGTCCTCGTCCATGAAAACGGCCGGCTCGGCGGCTATCTGGTCTCGCATCCGGGCCGGTTCGATAGGCCGCCCGTGCTGGATGTGCCGCTCGTCGCCCTGCCGGAGCCCGCGGACTGCTATTTCCTCCACGATCTCGCGCTCGGCGCCGAGACGCGCGGGCGCGGCCTCGCCAATCAGGCGGTCGCGCTCGTCGTGGAGGAAGCGCGGCGGGGCGGCTTCCCCGCCATCGCGCTGATCGCCGTCGGCGATGCGCACGGCTTCTGGGAACGCCAGGGCTTCTCGCTGATGGGCGACGGCCTGCTCGATCCCTCCAAGGGCTATGGCCCGGAAGCGCGGGCGCTTATCCGTGCCCTCTGATCGCCGCCGCCCCGCCGGTCGGGGCCGGATGATATCGCCCCTGCAAAGGTCCGCCCGCCGATGACCAGTCCGCCCGAAACCGCGCCGTCCGCCGGCCGGAGCCTCGGCCTCATCGCCTGCAGCGCGCTCGTCGTCGGCAACGTCATCGGCAGCGGCTTCTTCCTCTCGCCGGCGGCGCTCGCGCCTTACGGCTATGTCGCGCTGATCGGCTGGGTGATGATGAGCGCGGTGGCGATGTGCATCGCCCTGGTCTTCGCCAGGCTCGCGGGCCTGCTGCCCGGCGCGGGCGGGCCTTATGCCTATGCCCGCCACGCCTTCGGCTCCTTCGCGGGCTTCATCGTCGCCTGGGCCTATTGGATATCGATGTGGGTGTCGCAGCCGGCGATCGCGCTCACCTTCGTCGGCTATCTGCGCGTGTTCCTGCCCGATATCCTCGGCGATCCGATCCTTTCCACGCTGGTCGCGCTCGCCGCGCTGTGGGGCGTGGCGCTCGTCAACATCCACAGCGTGCGGGCGGCGGGCCTCTTCCAGAGCATCGTCGTGGCGATGAAGCTGCTGCCCTTCATCGCCATCGGCACGATCGGCCTGTTCTGGGTCGATCCTTCCCGCCTGTTCCTGCCGATCGAGGTTCCGGCCGATGCCGCCGCCGGCAATTTCCCCGTGCTGTCGGCGCTGGCGGCGACGATGCCGCTCATCATGTTCGCCTTCCTGGGCATCGAATCCTCCACCGTGCCGGCCGACGACGTGGTCGATCCCGCGCGCACCATCCCGCGTGCCACCATGCTCGGCACGCTGCTCTGCGCGCTGATCTTCATCTTCTGCACGGTCGCGGTGATGGGGGTGGTGCCGCGCGAGGTGCTGTCGGTTTCCTCCTCGCCCTTCGCCGATGCCGCCAGCATGATGTGGGGCAAATGGGCGGGCTGGACGCTGGCGGGCGCGGTGGTGCTGTCCTCGCTCGCGGCGCTCAACGGATGGACGCTGGTGATGGCGCAGGTGCCGCTCGCCGCCGCGCGGGACGATCTGTTCCCGCCGGTCTTCGCCCGGCTCAATCGCAACGGCGTGCCGTCGATCGGCATCGTCATCTCGATCGGCCTGTCCTCCTTCGTGCTCTGTCTCCAGGCCACCGGGCTCAGCACGCTGATCGGCGTCTATCGGGAACTCATCAATCTCTCCACCACGGCGGAGATGGTGCCTTATGTCTTCTGCGCCGCGGCCGAAGGGGTGATCCTGGGCTTCGCCGTCCGCGCCAGGGGCGGGCGGCGGCGCATCCGCCTGTTCACCTTCGTCTCGCTCATCGCCTTCCTCTTCTCGCTCATCACCATCTTCGGCGCGGGCGCTTCGGCGGGCTTGTGGACCATGGTGCTGATGCTGCTGGGCCTGCCCATCTATGCCTGGGCGCTTCTGCGCCGCGAGGCCGAAGGCAAGCCCCCGCTCTAGGTGGAGAACATGCGGGGGGAGGTTTCAGGCCGCCGCCGGCGCGGGATCGCCCCGGCGCGGCCGGTGGGCGGATATGCACAGCACGACGCTGGCGGTCACCATCGCCATCGCCGCCACCTCCGGCCCCGTCGGCCACCTTTTCTCCCAGAGGAAGCCGTAGAGCAGCGCGAACAGCGTCTCGAACAGGATCATCTGGCCCACCAGGGTGAGCGGCAGCAGCCGGCTCATCCGGTTCCACAGCGCATTGCCCAGGATCGACGCCGCGATCGCGATGCCCGATACCACCGCCCCGAAGCGCAGCCATTCCGCCGCTTCGTGGCTCCGCGCGCCGATCAGCATCGCCGGGATCACCAGCAGCAGCGCCTGCGCGCCGGTGACGACGCCGGTCAGCAGGTTCCAGTCGGTGGTGGAGACATGGCCCGCGCGCGCCAGCCAGCGGCTGTTGTGGACGGCGAAGGTCGTCCAGGAGGCGAGCGCCCCGAACGCGCAGGCCAGGCCGATCAGCCCGTCGATGCGCGATCCCGCGCCCGGCGCCGCGATCGCCTGCCAGCCGATGCAGCTTATGCCGAGAACGCTCAACAGCAGCGACGGGGCGAGGCGGCCCAGCGGCACGGCGCCATGGTCCCGGCTGCCGACGATGGTGACGGTGACCGGCAGGAATCCGATCACCAGCGACGTCATCGCCACCCCGCCCCGCTGCACCGCGCTGGCGAGCAGCACGAAATAGAGGCTGTTGCCCAGCAGGCTGAGCCAGGTCAGCGCCCACCATTCCGCCCGGCCCAGCCCCTGCGTGACCGCGGCCCAGCGCGGCGCCAGCAGCAGGGCCGCGACCAGCCCGTAGGCGAGGTAGCGGCCGGCGGCGAGCTGCAGGGGCGTGAACTCACGCGCCAGTTCGGGGGCGATGAAGACGAGGCCCCAGAGCGCACCGGCGGCCATGCCGCACGCGATGCCGATCCCGATCCTGCCCGTATCCGCTTCCATGTCGAAAACCATTTCCCGCCGTTTCGTCCGCCATGGCGCGAATGCGGGCGGAAATCTTGATCCGGTCTACGGATTTCTGGGCCTGGTCTCGCGATTCTGGCGGCGATAGGCGGCGGGCGTCAGGCCGGTGGCGCGGCGCATCGCACGGGTAAGCGCGCTCTGGTCCGCATAGCCGGCGGCAAAGGCGATCTCGGCGATCGGCCGGTCGGTGTGGCGCAGCCATTCCCGCACCCGATCCAGCCGCACCCCGGCAAGCCAGGCGCGCGGCGTGGTATCCAGTTCCGCCCGGAACAGCGCGTGGAGCCGGCTGACGCTGACGGCCGCGTGATCCGCCATGGCGCCGGTGGTCCAGGGCGATCCCGGCGCGGCCTCGATCGCCGCGCGCAGCGCCGCCAGGCGGGAGGCCGGGCGCGGCGGCTGGCGGACCAGCGTGTCCAGGAGCAGCGGCACCCAATGGGCGACCAGCGGCGGCGCCGGATCGCCGTCCTCCGCCACCATCCGCATATAATCGACCAGCCGGATCGCCTGCGGCGGCAGCTCCACGAAGGGCCGGTGGGCCAGGCGCTCGCGCATGTCTGGCGGAACCGCGCCGGTTTCCAGGTCGAGGATCAGCGACCGGTTGGGCCGGCGGCTCATCGTCGCATGGCCGGTGCCGGTATCGACGAAGGCGGCCCAGCTCGGCTCGAGATCGCGGCCCTGGCCGGCGATGTCGAGGGTGAGGGTGCCGCTGATTGGCAGGACGAGCTGGGTGAAGCTGTGCCGGTCGATATCCGGGTTCACGCCGTAGCTGCGCACCGCGAGGCTGAAGCGGGGGGACATCGAAGACATGGCCCGCCTCCTAGACCAGCTGGCGGCGGGGGCCAATGACGGGCATGGCGCCTCATTCCAGCAGGTTGGAAATGACGGATATATCCACGCCCGAAAGATCGGTGGAGGTGCTGATCGTCGCCCATTCCTCCGCCTCCTTCTGGCGGACGGCCTGCGCCTGGCGGAAGGCGAGCAGCGCATCGCTGCCGACGAGGAGGTGGGCGGGCAGCGCGTCACGGCCGGCAAGGTCGACGATCAGGCTGGCGATCCGCGCGGGATCGCCGATCTCGTGCCCGGCATAGCCGCGCGTCATCGCCAGCATCGCGCCCACGCTCGGCTGGTAATCGGCGATGAGATCGGGCGCATGGCCGCCGGCGACGGCGCCCCAATCCGTGCGCATCCCGCCCGGTTCGACCGCGATCACCTTGACGCCGAAGGCGGCGGTTTCCTTAGCCAGCACCTCGCTGAAGCCGCCGACCGCCCATTTCGCCGCCTGATAGGCGCTGAGCCCCGGCGAGCTGATGCGCCCGCCGACCGAGGAGATGTTGATGATATGGCCCGAACGCTGGTGCCGCATCACCGGCAATACGGCGCGGCTCAGATTGACCACGCCATAGAAGTTGGTTTCGATCTGCGCGCGGAAATCGGCGTCGCTGGTCTGTTCGAACGGGGCGATATGGCCGAAGCCGGCATTGTTGACGAGGATGTCGACCCCGCCGAAACGGGCCACCGCCATGTCCACGGCCGCCCAGGCGCGGGCCGCATCGGTAACGTCGAGCGCGAAGCTGACGAGCCGGTCGCGATACAGCCCTTCCAGGTCGGAAAGCCGGGCGGGATCGCGGGCCGTGGCCACCACCCGATCGCCGGCGGACAAGGCGGCTTCGACAATCGATCGGCCCAGCCCGTGGGCGCTGCCGGTAATCAGCCAGGTTCGTCCCACGGCATTTCCTTCCACCACCGGAATGAGAGCGCAGTCACCCGCACCCCGGAAACGTAACGCCAGCCCTTTTCCTTGATTCGCCCCGGCCCGTTTCTCGTCCGGTGCCGGGGCGATCCGCCGGATATAGCCTGCCCCCGCCGATTCTCCCATCGGCGCGTTGGGGGCAGTCCTTTCGCACTGGCCGGAAGCGGGGTGAGGGGCGCTATTCGTCGAGGCCGTTCCGCCAGCCGGCGCCGAGCGCCTTCTGGATGGCGATGAAATCCCCCGTCAGCCCCGCCTTGGCCGCCGAAAGCCGCTGGCGGGCGGCCAGTTGCTGGCGCTCGGCATCGAGCAGGTCGGTGAGCGTGATGGTGCCGGCGCGGTAGCGATCGCGCGAAAGCCCGGCGGTGCGGGTGGCGAGCGCCTCGGCCCGCGCGAGCGTGGCGACCGCGATGCGGCGGTTGCGGAAGCGGGAGAGCGCATCCTCGGCATCGCGGAGCGCGGCCAGCACCGCGCCCTGATATTGCGCCTCCGCCTCGTCGCGCACGCCTTCGGCCTGGCCGACCCGCGCCTTGTTGCGGCCGAAATCGAGGAAGCTCCAGCTTAGCTGCGGGGCGGCGATGGCGGCGAAATCATCGAGATGGGTGAGATCGGAGAAGGATGTGCCGCCGATGCCGATGATGCCCATCAGGCTGAGGCGGGGGAAGCGCGCGGCCTTGGCGGCGCCGATCTTCGCCGTGTCGGCGGCGAGCGTCCGTTCCGCGGCGCGAATGTCGGGCCGGCGCCGGATGAGGGCGGCCGGATCGCCGATCGCGATGGCGGCGGGCGGCAAGGGCAGCGCGCCGGGCGTCCGCAGCCGGGCATCGAGCGTGCCCGGCGCCGCGCCCGTCAGGGTTGCCAGCTCGTCCAGATAGGCATCCTGTTCGGCATCGAGGCCGGCGACGTCGGCCTTCGCCTGTTCGAGCTGGCCTTCCAGCCGATCGACGTCGAGCTGCGAGGCGGTGCCGCGATCGCGGCGCTGGCGGGCGAGATCGACCATCTGTTCCAGCATCGTGATCGATTGCCGGGAAAGGGCGATGCGTTCCTGCCGGTCGCGCAGGTTGACATAGGCCTGCGCCACCTCGGCGGAGAGGCTGACCTGGGCGTCGGCCAGCCGCGCCCCGGCGGCCTCGGCCTCGGCGCGCGCGGCCTCCACCTTGCGCCGCTGGCCGCCGAACAGGTCGATCTCCCAGCTCGCGTCGAAGCCGAGATTGTAGAGGTTGAGATTGGTATCGCCGCTGTCGCCTTCGCCGCCAAAGTCCACGCCGGGCAGATGGGCGTGGGCATAGACGGCCTGGGCGTTCACATTGGGGCTGCCGTTCGCGCGCTCCAGCCGCAGCGCCGACCGCGCCTGGCGGAGCCGGGCCTCGGCGACCCTGGCATCGGGATTGGCGGCGAGCGCCTGCCGGACGAGATCGTCCAGCACCGCATCGTGCAGCGATTCCCACCAGCGGGCCAGCGGCGCTTCGGCCGAGAAGCCGGTATCGGCGCGCGCGAACGCCGCGCCGGGGGCCTTGGCGGCGGCTAGCGGCTGAGGCCCGGCATAATCCGGCCCCATCGTGCAGCCGGCGGCGAGAAGGGCGATCGAAAGCGGAAGAAGGACAGGGAACGGGCGCATGGCGCTCCTCAATGGGCTGCGACGGGCCGCCCGCCCTGGGGCAGGGGCCGGAGAAACAGGACAAGCGGCATGACCGCGACGATGCCGACCGAAAGGATCCAGAAGAGGTCCGAATAGGTCATCGTCAGCGCCTGGGCCTGGATGCTGGCCTCGATCGAGCGCATCGCGGCATCGGGGCCACCCAGCGCCTGGGCAAGCCGATCGACATAGGCCTGGACCTCGATCGAATTGGCGTTCAGCGTTTCCTCGATCCGCTGGCTGTGCAGCCAGACGCGCTGGTCCTGCACCACCGCCACGCCGGCCAGCGCGAGCGACCCGCCAAGGTTGCGGGCGGCGTTGTAGAGGCCGGCCGCATCGCCGGCATGTTCGGGCGGCACCGACCGGATCGCGGCCTGGTTGAGGTAGATCATCGAGAAGACGGTGCCGAGCCCGCGCAGGAGCTGGGAATCGACGAAGGTCGATCCGTCGGACAGGACGGTCAGCGTGGTTTCCATATAGGCGCTGACCGCGAGCACGGCGAGGCCGAACGCCACCGCGATACGGATGTCGATGGTGCGGAGCAGGAAGGGCGTGAACGGCATCAGCAGGATCACCGGTATGCCCGACAGCAGCACGATCTCGCCTGCCTGCAGCGAGTTGTAGCCGGAGATCGTCGCGAGGAATTGCGGGATGGTGTAGGACGTGCCGAACATCACCATGCCGACGACGATGACCATCGCGACCACGGCGCCGAACTGCCGGTCGAGCAACAGCGACAGCCGGATCACCGGCTTGCGCGCCACGAACTGGCCGATCAGCAGCAGCACGAAGCCGAAGGCGGACATGACGGACAGCCAGACGATCAGCGAGGAGGAGAACCATTGTTCCCGCTCGCCTTCCTCCAGCACCACGGTAAGGCCGCCAAGCCCGAGCGCGAGGCCGAATATGCCCAGCCAGTCGGCCTCGCGGATCAGCGAAAGCTGCGATTTCTGGTAGGGCATGGCGACGATCAGCAACGTCAGCAGGGCGATGCCGACCGGCAGGTTGATGAAGAAGGCATAGTGCCAGCTGATATTCTCGGTAAGCCAGCCGCCCAGCACCGGGCCGACCACGGGGCCCATGATGACGGTGGCGCCGAACATCGAATTGCCGATCGGCTGCTGGGATGGCGGCAGGCGGGTGGCGATGATCGTCATCGCCGTGGGGATCAGCGCGCCGCCGGTGAAGCCCTGGCCGATGCGGCCGACGATCATCATCGGCAGGGTCGTGGAAAGCCCGCACATCACCGAAAAGGCCGTGAACAGGCCGGCGGCGATGATCAGGAAGGTGCGCAGGCCGAACAGGCGGGTCAGCCAGCCGGAAAGCGGGATGATGATGATCTCCGCCACCAGATAGGCGGTGGCGATCCAGGTGCCCTCGGTGCCGCTGGCGCCGATTTCGCCCTGGATGGTCGGCAGCGAGGAATTGACGATCGAGATGTCGAGCGTCGCCATCAGCGATCCGAGCGCGCCGGCCGCCACCGCCAGCCAGGCGGCGGCATCGGCCTTTTCCGGCACGGCGGGGGCAGGGGCGGCGGATGCCATCAGCGCGCGGCCTTGCGGCGGGCGGCTTCCTGGTCGGCGATGCGGCGCTCCTCGCCCTTGGCCGACATGGTATCGACCTCGACGGTGACGGACAGGCCGGGCACCAGCACCTTGCGGGCATCGGGGCCGGCATCCAGCGCGATGCGGATCGGCACGCGCTGCACGATCTTGGTGAAGTTGCCGGTGGCGTTCTGCGGCGGCAGGATCGAGAATTGCGCGCCCGTGCCCGGCGCCACGCTTTCGACATGGCCGTCCAGGTCGACGCCCGGCAGCGCGTCCACCCGGATCTTCACCGGCTGGCCCACGCGCATGCGGCCGATCTGCGTCTCCTTGAAATTGGCGGTGATGTAGAGCGCCGACAGCGGCACCACCGACATCAGCCGCGCGCCCGGCTGGACGAACTGGCCGACGCGTACCGTCCTGTCGCCGATCCGGCCGTCGGTGCTGGCGCGCAGGATGGTGGAGCCGACATTGACCCGCGCGGTGGCGAGCTGCGCCTGGGCGACCTCGCCCTGCGCCGATGCCTGGCGGATCTGCGCCCTGAGTGCGGCCACGCGCCGTTCGGCCATCGCCAGCGCGGCATGCTGGGCGGCGGCCTGCCGGGCCGCCTGCACGGCCTGGTTGCGCAGGGTCGTCAGCTTCTCGCCGGTTTCGGCGCCGGTGGCGGCCAGCGGCGCATAACGATCCACCTCATGCGCGGCGAAGGCGGCCTGGGCGTCGGCGGCGGCGGCCTGCGCGCGCGCCTGGGCGATCTGGGCTTCCTGCTCGCCGATCATCGCGCGGACATTGTCGGCATTGGCGGCCGCCACATCGATCTGCGCCTGATATTGCGCGGCCTGCGCCTGATAGTCGCGCGGATCGATGCGGACGAGCGGCTGGCCGGCCTTCACGTCCTGGTTGTCGCGCACGAACACCTCGGCGACATAGCCCGATATCTTGGGCGCGATCACCACGGCATCGGCCTGGATATAGGCGTCGTTCGTTTCCTCGAGATATTTGCCGTAGAGCTGGTAGCGCACGAACCAGATCAGCACGGCCGCGACGACGATCGCCGCCCCGATGATCAGCGCGCGCCGCACGCCCGGCCGGCGGAAGGCGGGCAGCCGATCGGCCGCCTGACTTTCACCATCGCTCAACGGGTTGCCGGGCGCCGCGCCATTTCCGGCCGCACTCTCTTGCATGGGGAATCATCTCGCAATTGCACAAGGGGTAATGGCGGCCCCTTGCACCTGATCGCGCTATCAGGCAAGACCATATAGTATGCATACATACATATTCTGGCGGGATGCGACATGACGGTGGCGAGGGACGCGGTTTCGGCGGGGCTCCGGGATTTCTACCTGCGGACGCACCGGCTGCTGGACGGGCTGATGAAGGATACCGGCGCGTCCTTCGCGCGGGCGCGGCTGCTGGGCTATATCCATAAGGAAGGGCCGGTCCGCTCCACCGACATCGCCGAAAGCATGGCCTATGCCCCCCGGACGGTGACGGTGGCGATCGACGCGCTGGAGCGCGAGGGGCTGGTGCGGCGCGATCAGGACCCGGCCGACCGGCGGGCCAAATATATCTCGATCACCGATGCCGGGCTGGCGGCGCTGGGCGCGGCGGAACCCACCAAGCAGCGCTTCGTCGACAGCCTCTATCGCGCGCTCACGGACGAGGAGGCGCTGCAGCTCGCCCGGCTGATCGGCAAGCTCAACGACCGGCTGGAGGAAATACAGGCCGAATGCGCGGCCGAGCAGGCGGGATCGGCGGGCTAGGCTGCGTGGATTCCCGGCCGGAAGGGCTGCCGCGTTTCGGATCGCTGTGCGCCTGAATGGGAAGCGGGCATTTCTCTCCCCCGATCGTCCTTCCCAGGAAGGCGGGAGCCGCGGGTCGGCGCGGCTAATCCATGGGCACGGCTGGCTCGATTGAGTCGATGGCTCCCGACACAATGGATTCCCGCCTGCGCGGGAATGACGGGTTGGGGCGGGTTGACGGGACTTTCCTGCTCGCGCGCCGGGCCACCCCGAAGGTGGGCGCCGATCGGCGCCGGAGAGGCGTCAGGTCAGCGCGAGATAGATGATGGCGGAGAAGCTCGCCACCAAGCCGCTTGCGACGCACAGCAAGCGGAAGCCGCACTCCTGCACCACGGACTCATAGTGCTCCATGAAAGCACCTCTCCATTCGTCACTCTTACGGTGATCGCAGGGGGAGGGTATCATGTTGGCGGCCGCCCGCAAGAGGCAATGAACGACGTTCATTAAAGGGCCGTAATCGCTTTTCCTTTACGGAAGAGCTGCCGCGCGGCCGGCACGCCGGCGACGGCCGCCGCGGCGTTCTGCGCATCCATCGCCACGAAATCCGCGGCGCATCCCGGCGCGATTCCGTAGCCGTCGAGGCCGAGGACGCGGGCGGCCGATCCGCTCGCCATGTCCAGCGCCGTTTCCAGATCGGCATCGGTGTAGAAGCCGGAGCGGTAGCCGATCAGCATCGCCCGGCGCAGCATGTCCGCATCGCCATAGGGCCACCAGGCGTCGCGGATATTGTCGTTGCCGGCAAAGACGGTGACGCCGGCCGCGCGCAGGCGGGCGATGGGCGGGAAGGCGCGGTTGCCGGGCGCGTTGGTCATGATCGCGACGCCGGCCGTGGCGAGGCGGTCGGCGATGCGATCGACCTCGGCCCCAGGCACGTCGCCCAGCGCATAAGCGTGGCTCACGGCGACGCGGCCGTTCAGGCCCAGCGCGGCGGTGCGCTCCGCGATCCGGCCGAGCTGGGCGATGCCGCCCTCGCCGGGCTCGTGCAGGTGGATGTCCACCTTTGCGCCGCGCCGGTCGGCGATGCCGAAGACGATGTCGAGATGGCCGTCGGCATTGCCGTCCAGCGTGGTCGGATCGATGCCGCCGATCACGTCCGCGCCCTCGCGGATGGCGGCATCGAGGATGTCGGCGGTGCCGGGGCAGGTGAGGATGCCCGCCTGCGGGAAGGCGACCAGCTCGATCGCCATCCGCCCGGCCCAGCGCTCGCGCGCCTCCATCACGGCGTGGAGGTTGGCGAGGCCGGTGGTCGCGTCGACGTCGACATGGCTGCGCATCGCCATCGTGCCATGGCCGGCGGCGAGCGCGATCAGCGCCTCGGCGCGTTCCGCCACCGGGCGGGCGCCCGCCAGCAGCGCCTTCTCGTTGGCGAGCCGCTCGCGCAGCGTCGCGGCCGGCCGGTGCGGGTGCCAGCGATCGCCGACGAAGCTCTTGTCGAGGTGGATATGGCCGTCGACGAAGCCGGGCAGCACCATCCGCCCGCCAAGGTCGACGGTTTCGGCCGCCTGCCGGTCCCTCGGGGCGATGCCCACGGATACGAAGCGGCCCGCGGCCACGGCGAGCGTCGCCAAGCTGCCGTCGGCCAGCCGCGCATTGGTGAAGAGCGTGTCGATCACGGGGGCGTTCACTTGGCCTCGGCGGCGTTCCAGGCGGCCACCTTGGCGCGGGCTTCGGCCAGCATGCGGTCCAGATCGGCGCGGTCGTGCACCTCGCCGCGCAGGATCACGGTCTCGATCGCGCGGGTGGCGGCGATATCCTGCAGGGGATTGGCGTCGAGCAGGACGAGATCGGCCGCCTTGCCCGGCGTGATCGATCCGTAGCGGTCGAGCCGCCCGAACCAGGCCGGCCCGGCGCGGGTGGCGGCGGAAAGCGCGTCGGCCGGCGTCAGCCCCTTGGCGACGAACAGCGACAGCTCGTCATGCAGGCCGATGCCCGGATAGTTGAAGGAATTGAGGAAGCCCGCATCGGTGCCGGCGATGATGGTGACGCCGGCATCGCGCAGCATCGGCAGGGTGGCGGCCATGCGATCGAAATGATCGTGGCGCGCCACGATTCCGGCGGCATCGGCCTGGGCGGCGCGCTGGATGCGCCAGTCATAGGTCTTGCGCAGCTTCGGCCCGATATAAGCGAGATAGGCGTCGTCCGCATGGGTATCGCTGTCCAGCCAGGCGAGCACGCGGCTGCCGTTCAGCGTGGGGGTGACGAACACGCCCTTCGCCGCGAAGGTGCGATAGGCGGCCATCGCCGTCGCCGGATCGAAACCGGCGTCCAGCTCGCGGTTGGCCTCGGCCCGGTCGATCCGCCCGGCGGCAAAATCGGCGGCGATCCGCGCCTCGTCCTTCACCCCGGCCTTGAAGGCATAATCGAGATGCTCGATCGAGCTGATCCCGGCATCGACCGCCTGGCCGACGGTGAGCGCCATCGGGATATGGCCCGAGGTGCGCAGCCCCGCCGCCTTCGCCTGCGATACGGCATAAAGGAACAGCTCCGGCTTCAGCGTGCTGTCGGTGATCTTCACGAAATCGACCTTGAGGCCCTTCAGCCGGGCGATCGCGGCATCGACCTCCGCCTGCGATCCCACCTCCAGCGTGCCCTTCCAGATCGGCTTGATGCCTTCGATCTTGGGGCCGGAGGTGAGCAGGGTCGGCCCGGCCAGCGTGCCGCGCGCGATCTCGTCGCGCCAGGCCAGCACGTCATAGGGCATATCGCCCGCGCAATCGCGGATCGTGGTGATGCCGTGGGCGATGTAGAGCGGCAGCAGCGCCTTGTTTTCCTCGATCAGCTCGGGGCCGCCGCCGAAATGCATGTGCATGTCCCACAGGCCGGGGATCAGGAAGCGGCCGGTGGCGTCGATGCTCCGCTTGGCCCGCCAGCTTCTGGCCACCTTCGCGTCGGGGCCGGTGGCGACGATATCGCCGCCGCGCGTCACCACGGCCTGATCGGCCAGGGTGCGGGCATGCTCCACGTCCACGATCGTGGCGTGGCGGATGATGACGTCGCCGGCCCTGGCGGCGGCCTGCGCGGGGGAAACCGTCGCGATCGGCGCGGCGAAGGCGAGGAGGGCGGCGATCGCGCCGCGAAGCGTGGAGGACATCAGGCGGCTCCCGGAAAAGATATCGCCAAGCTAGGCGCGGGAGGCCATATTCACAAATTAGATGTTATCATGATCTCCATTAAGGTTCATGATGATGCCATGCTCGATCCCCGCCTGCTCAGGAGCTTCGTCGCCATCGCCGACAGCGGCAATTTCACGCTGGCGGCGCATCGGCTGAACATGACGCAATCGACCATCAGCCAGCAACTCGGCCGGCTGGAGGAGGTGCTGGGCCGCGATCTGATCGATCGATCCGCCCGGCCGGTGCGGCTGACGGCGGCCGGCGAACGGCTGGTCGGCCATGCCCGCCGCATCCTGGCATTGCAGGACGAGGCGGAGCTGCTGCTCCGCGATCCGGCGGGCACCGCGCCCATCCATATCGGCCTGCCCGAGGATCTGGCGACGGGCGCGATGGCGGAAGGCTTCGCGCGGTTCATGGCCGGCGACAAGGCGATCCGGCTGGACGTGACCACCGGCCTCAGCCGCGATCTCGCCACCCGCTATCGCGACGGCGAGTTCGATCTGGCGATCGTGAAGGAAATGGCGGCCGGCAATGGCAGCCTTGCCGCCTTCCCCGAACCGCTGGGCTGGTTCATCGGCGCGGACGATGCGCTGGTCGCGCGCGATCCGCTGCCGCTCGTCACCTTCCCGCCCGGCGGGCTCTATCGCGACCAGATGTTCGATGCGCTCGAACGGCAGGGGCGGCGCTGGTATGTCGCTTTCTCGGGAAGCAGCCTGCAAAGCGTGCTGGCGGCGGTGGAGGCGGGGCTGGGCCTGTCGCTGCTGCCGGTGGGCGCCGTGCGCGGCGCGGCCGTGCGCGAACGGCCGGCCTTCGGCCCCGTCGCGCCGATGGCGATATCGCTTTATGCCCGCACCGCCGACGGCGCGATCGGCGCGCTTGCCGACATGGTTCGCGACGTGCTGGCGGAACGCCGGGGCCGGTGATCGCGGCCGCCCGGCCGCCGCCTCATGCGTTCGGGACTTTCTCCCATGGTCGCTAGCGTGTAACGCTTTACTGCCAGATGGGGGACGGTCATGCGTTTCGGGGGCAACGGATCGACGCAATATACCTTGCAGAACCTGATCACGATGATCGTGATCTTCGGCATATTGCTGCTCCTTTATTATTTCGTCTGGCACAAAAGGGGGAAGGACGACGGCGATGAATGACCGGCCCGTCTTTTGCTCGTCCGGATACGCCCCTTGCTGAAGCAGCGCGGCCCGATCGACCGGGCGGTGGCGGGCGGACCGTTCGGCACCCTGCCCCCCCGGCCGGGATTCCATTGGGCGGACGGCATATCGCTGCTGCTGATCGCCCTGTTCGCCGCCGTCGTCTGCCGTTTCGCCTTCGTCCAGGATATCTGGATCGACGAGACCACCCAATTGTCGGGCAGCGGCCTGCCTTTCCTCAAGATGGTCCACTGGCTGCTCGGCACGCCCAAGGCGCTGTTCGTGGTGCCGGACGATCGCATGCCGCTGGGCAGCTATGCGCTGGACTGGCTGGGCGTGCACCTGTTCGCGCTGTCGCCGCTGGGGCTGCGGCTGCTGCACGGCGCGCTGCTGGTCCTCGGGCTGGTGGTGATGGCGGCGGCGCTGCGCCGGCGGTTCGGCCCCGGCTGTACGGCGATCGCGCTGGCGATCCTCTGCCTCAACCCGCAGATCGCGATGACGGCGCCGGAAATCCGCGCCTATCCGCTCTATCTGGCGCTTGCCTGCGCGATGATCGCCCCCTTCCTCGCCATCGTCGATCCCGCCTGGAATCGCGGCTGGCGCGCGCCCATCGCCGTGGCGCTGCTGTGCGCGGCGACGGTGCATGTCCATTTCTTCGGCGCGGTGATGAGCGCGTGCGTGTTCGTGGTGCTGATCGCGCGGCATATCGGCGACCGGCGGGCGCTGATCGTGCTGGCCGTCTCCGGCGCGCTGGGCGCGGCGCTCAGCGTGGCGGTGCTGCCCTTCATCGTCGCGGCCAGCGGGCAGGTGGATCATGCCGCCGGCGGCGGATCGATCGCCACCTATGCCATCTATGTCTCGCGCCTGTTCGTGGGATCGATCCACATGGTCTATCCGGTGGCGGCGTCGCTGCTGCTGGCAGGATTGGTGCTGGCCGGGGCCGCCGCGCTGTGGCGGCTGGCGGCGGGCGGGATGGAGCCGGCGCGGCGGGGCGCCTTCCTCTCCCTCGTGGCGGTCGTCCTCCTCGGGCTCGCCATCACCATCGGCGCCGATATCGCGCTGGATACGCTGAACGCGATCAAGCCCACCTACAGCTATTGGATGATGCCCTTCGCCGCCGCCGCGATCGCGGTGGGCCTGTCGGGGATGGGCCTGCCGGCGCGCCGCCCGCTGGCGCTGTTGTCGCGCGGCGCCGTCGCCGCCATCGTCGCGGGCGGGCTGATCGCCACCGGCCTGCTCTGGCGGCACGCGCCGCTCTTCGCCCATGGGCCGGGGCAGATGTTCGCCGAGGCGATCGGCAAGGATAGTGCGGCGACCCTGATCTTCGAGCCCGGCGATCCGCTGGGCTATGCCGCGCTGCCGACGCGCTGGCGCTTCCATGACGATGTGGCGATCTGGCAGGCGGAGCCGCCGGCGGGCGACCGGCTCATCCGCTTCGCGACCGGAAGCCCGCTGTTCGGCGCGACCGCGCCGGCCGCCGCCGTGATCGATGCCGGCGCGCCCGCGATCCTGGTCGGCCGCGTGGCGGCGGGTTCCTATCGCGACGTGCGCGCGGCGATCGACGGCCATCCCCGCCATCTGGAGGCAGGGCCGATCGCCGGCCGCCTCGCCGCCGATCCCCGGTGGGAATTGGTGGAGGAACGCGAAAGCCAGGGGCTGTTCATCGCCCGCATCTGGCGATTCCGGGCGCGTCCCGCCACCAAATGAACGAAATTCAAAGGAAATCCGGCTAGGGACGCCGATCGGCGGCCCGGATGCGTTCTGGGCTTGACCGCGGGCGCGTGGCGGGGGAATTTTTGCTTTGCAGCATAGGATGCGGGCGGACGGACGCCAAAGCGGCAATTCGGCGGAGAAATCGAGTGCTTGACGTATCATCCGAAGGCGATCGCCGGATCGACATGGGCCGCGCGGCGCGCCGCCCGATCGAGCTTGCCGTCATCGTCCCCACCTATAATGAGCGCGAGAATGTCGGCAGGCTATACGGCCTTCTCGAAGATGCGCTGCAGGGCGTGCGGTGGGAGATGATCGTCGTCGACGACGATTCGCCCGATGGCACCGCCGAATTCGTCCGCGAGATGTCGATCGACAACCAGAATGTCCGCGCCATCCAGCGCGTCGGCCGGCGCGGGCTTTCCACCGCGGTGATCGAAGGCATGCTGGCGACGGGCGCCACCAAGCTCGCCGTGATCGATGCCGATCTGCAGCATGACGAACGCAAGCTGCCCGAGATGCTCGATCTGCTGCGCAGCGGCCAATATGATATCGTCGTCGGATCGCGCTACACCGATGGCGGCGGCCTCGGCGAATGGGACAGCAAGCGCGCGCGGATGAGCCAGTTCGCCACCCGGCTCGCCGGCCTGGTCCTCAAATCGGACCTGAAGGACCCGATGAGCGGCTTCTTCATGATCAACCGCGACGCCTTCGAACGCACGATGCGCGGGCTTTCGGGCGAAGGCTACAAGATCCTGCTCGATCTGTTCGCCTCGGCCGATCCGCCGCTGCGCTTCGCCGAGGTGCCCTATGAGTTCCGCACCCGCCAGCATGGCGAAAGCAAGCTCGATAGCGCGGTATTGTGGGAATATCTCGTCCTCATCGTCGACAAGCTGGTCGGCCGTTTCATCCCGGCCCGGCTGCTCCTGTTCGCGCTGGTCGGCGGATCGGGCGTGGTGGTGCACTTCGCCACCTTCGCCGCCTTGTATTTCGGGCTGAAATCCACCTTCGTGGCGGCGCAGACGGTGGCGACGGTGGTCGCGATGACGACCAACTACGTCTTCAACAACATCCTCACCTATCGCGACAAGCGGAAGAAGGGGTGGAGCTTCCTGACCGGCCTGATCGCCTTCTATGCCATCTGCGGCATCGGCGTGATCGGCAATGTCGGCGTCGCCAACATCATGTATACCGAGAAGTTCACCTGGTGGCTTTCCTCGGCGGCCGGCATCGTCATCGGCACGCTGTGGAATTATTCGGCGTCGTCGCTGTTCGTCTGGAAGAAGAAATAGGCCGGATCGCGGCCGCCCCGGCAGATGCGGGAGCGGCCGCGAAATCCCTTCAGATCACCAGGTTGGGCGGGCGGCCGCTGCGCATGATGCGGATCTGCTCGCCGAAACGGCTGGCGAGATGCTGGTGGGCGGATTGCGCATCGCGCGCCTTGGCCGTCTTCGCGGCGGCGCATTCCTCGATATAGCGACGCCAGATGAAATCGCGGTCGATACCCATTTAGGCCTCCTTGCCAGATGGGGCGCCCGGCGCGGACGCCCGGTCGGATCTCATGGCAGCACCATGCCACAGCGAACGGACGAGCGCGAATCCGTCCGTCCGGCATGCGGGGCGGGCCGCCCCCGGCGTTGCGCGCCGCGCCGCGCGCCGCCATAAGCGGCAGCGATGGACAATTATCTCGCGCTGATCCGCCGCATCCTCGACGAAGGCACGCCCCAGGCCGACCGCACCGGCGTGGGCACCCTTTCGGTGTTCGGGCACCAGATGCGCTGGGATCTGGCGGCGGGATTCCCGCTCGTCACCACCAAGAAGCTGCACCTGCGCTCGATCATCATCGAGCTTCTCTGGTTCCTGCGCGGCGATACCAACATCGCCTGGCTCAAGGACCGGAAGGTCAGCATCTGGGACGAATGGGCGGACGCGAACGGCGATCTCGGCCCCGTCTACGGCAAGCAGTGGCGCGACTGGGAAGGGCCGGGCGGCGTGCATGTCGACCAGATCGCCGCGCTGATCGATCTCATCAACCGCGATCCCGGATCGCGCCGCCAGATCGTGACGGCGTGGAACCCGGCGGACCTGCCCCGGATGGCGCTTTCCCCCTGCCATTGCCTGTTCCAGACGCACGTCGCCAACGGCCGGCTCAGCCTCCAGCTCTACCAGCGGAGCTGCGACGTGTTCCTGGGCGTGCCGTTCAACATCGCTTCCTATGCGCTCCTCACCCACATGCTCGCCCAGCAATGCGGGCTGGAGCCGGGCGAGTTCATCTGGACCGGCGGCGATTGCCACCTTTATTCCAACCATCTCGATCAGGCGCGCGAGCAGCTGGGCCGCGATCCCCGGCCGCTGCCGAGGCTGGAGATCCGGCGCCGGCCGCCTTCGATCGACGCCTATGAATATGAGGATTTCGCCTTCGTGGATTATGATCCGCACCCGCATATCGCGGCGCCGGTGGCGATATGAGCCGGCC
The DNA here is from genome assembly GCF_003034225.1 of Edaphosphingomonas fennica. Classification (GTDB taxonomy): domain Bacteria; phylum Pseudomonadota; class Alphaproteobacteria; order Sphingomonadales; family Sphingomonadaceae; genus Sphingomonas_E; species Sphingomonas_E fennica. The sequence continues at coordinate 59,723 of NZ_PHHF01000058.1, read as the reverse complement.
GCGCATCACCTTCTACGTCGCGCGGGCCGATAATGGCGTGATCGGGCGCGACGGCCGGTTGCCCTGGCGGCTGCCGGAGGACCTGAAGCGGTTCAAGGCCATGACCATGGGCAAGCCGATGGTGATGGGGCGCAAGACCTTCGAGAGCTTTCCCAAGCCGCTGCCCGGCCGCCGCCATATCGTGCTGACGCGCGATCCGGCCTGGGCGGCGGACGGCGCGGAAGTCGCCCATTCGGTCGATCAGGCGATCGCGCTTGCCGGCGATGTGGAGGAGGTGGCCGTGATCGGCGGGGCGGAGATCTACGCGCTCTTCATGCCGCAAGCGGACCGGATCGAGCTGACCGAGGTGCACCGCACCGTGGAGGGGGATACGAAGATGCCGCCGCTCGGCGCCGGCTGGCGGGTCGCGAACCGCGAAATGGGCGGCCCCGATTTCGATTTCGTGACGATCGAGCGCAACCGCTGATTGTGCCGGCGCGCCCGCTTTCCTATAGCCCTCGCGCCATGGACCGGCTGACCAACGATGCCCCGCTGCCCGATCGCCTACGCGGGGGCGTGATCGCGCTCGGCAATTTCGATGGATTCCATCGCGGCCACCAGGCCGTCGTCGCCCGTGCGCGCGAACGGGCGCGGGCGGAAGGGCGGCCGCTGATCGTCGCCACCTTCGATCCGCATCCGGTGCGCTTCTTCCGCCCCGATGCCCCGCCTTTCCGGCTGACGACATTGGACCAGCGCGCGCGCCTGTTCGCCGAGGCGGGGGCCGATGCGATGCTGGTCTTCCGCTTCGATGCGGAGCTGGCCGGCGAAAGCGCCGAACAATTCGTGCGCGAACGCATCGCCGGGCGCACCGGCGCGGCGGCGGTGGTGACGGGGCAGGATTTCACCTTCGGCAAGGCGCGGGGCGGCAATGTCGCGGTACTGGCCGAACTCGGCGAGGCGCTCGGCATCGCGACCGAGGCGGTGGCGCCGGTGGCGGACGCGGAAGGGCAGATATCCTCCAGCCGCATCCGCGATGCCCTGCAGCGCGGCGATTGCGAGGCGGCGGCCGCCCTCCTCACCCGCCCCTTCGCGATCGAGGGCGTGGTGATCCACGGCGACAAGGTGGGCCGCCAGATCGGCTTTCCCACCGCCAATATCGACATGGGCGATTATCTGCGCCCGGCCTACGGCATCTATGCCGTGCGCGGCCGGCTGCCCGGCGGGCGCGTGGTGGGCGGGGCGGCCAATCTGGGCATCCGCCCCAGCTTCGATCCGCCCAAGGAGCTGCTGGAGCCGTATTTCTTCGATTATTCCGGCAGCCTTTATGGCGAGACGATCGCGGTGGAGCTGGTCTCCTTCATCCGGCCCGAGCTGCGCTTCGATGGGCTGGAGGCGCTGAAGGCGCAGATCGATGCCGATTGCGCCGAAGCGGCGCGCCGGCTTGCGGCGGCACCGCCGCTACCCTAGAGCGTGAAAACCTTGGCGGCCGCCCCGGCGGCGGCCAGGCCCGATCACCTTATTGCCAGGCCGAAGCCCCCGATGTCCGACGCACCCGACTACCGCGAAACCGTCTTCCTGCCGAAGACCGCCTTTCCGATGAAGGCCGGCCTCGCCGCGAAGGAACCGGCGATTCTGGCGCAGTGGGCGGCGGACGACATTTACGGCCGGCTGCGCAAGGAGCGCGCGGGCCGCGAACGCTTCATCCTCCACGATGGCCCGCCCTACGCCAATGGCGATATCCACATGGGCCACGCCATGAACAAGGTGCTGAAGGACATCATCGTCCGTTCGCAATCCTTGATGGGCAAGGATGCGCCCTATGTGCCCGGCTGGGACTGCCACGGCCTGCCGATCGAATGGAAGGTCGAGGAAGCCTATCGCGCGAAGAAGCTGAACAAGGACGAGGTCGATCCCGTCCAGTTCCGCGCCGAATGCCGCGCTTATGCCGAAAAATGGGTGGCGGTGCAGCGCGAGCAGTTCAAGCGGCTGGGCGTGATGGGCGATTGGGACGATCCCTATCTCACCATGAAGTTCGATGCCGAGGCGGCGATCGTCGGCGAGCTTCTGAAGTTCGCGGAATCGGGCCAGCTCTATCGCGGCGCCAAGCCGGTGATGTGGAGCCCGGTCGAAAAGACCGCATTGGCCGAGGCCGAGGTGGAATATGAGGATATCACCTCCACCCAGATCGACGTGGCGTTCGAGATCACGGACTCGCCGATCGAGGCGCTGAAGGGCGCCTATGCGGTGATCTGGACGACGACGCCCTGGACGATCCCGGTCAACCAGGCGCTCGCTTACGGGCCGGACGTTGAATATGTCCTGCTCGCGGCGGATCGCAAATATCTGGTGGCCGCGGATTTGGCGGATGCCTTCATCGCGCGCACGGGCATTGCTGTAGCGGAACGGTCGTCCGCAATGCCGGGGCGCACCCTCGCCGGCACCGTCGCCCGCCACCCGATGCACCATCTCGGCGGCTTCTTCGCCAAGCCGCGTCCGCTGCTGGCGGGCGATTTCGTCACCACCGATACCGGCACCGGCCTCGTCCACATGGCGCCGGACCATGGCGAGGACGATTTCCTGCTGTGCAAGGCCAACGGCATCGATCCCGTCTTCGCGGTGGCCGACGACGGCAAATATCGCGAGGACTGGGGCTGGCTCGGCGGGCAGGGCTCCGTCATCAATCCCAAGTTCAACGCGCCGGACGGGCCGATCTGTTCGGACCTGCACGAAGCGGGCGCGCTGCTGGCGGCGAGCTACGACTATAAGCACAGCTATCCGCATAGCTGGCGGTCCAAGGCCAAGGTGATCTTCCGCTGCACGCCGCAATGGTTCATCCCGATGGATCGCGAGATCGGCGGGCGCGAGGCGCTGCCGGTGGTGGAATCGGGGGTCGAGGGCGATACGCGCGGCCACGCGCAGGGCAACGGCCCGACCTTGCGGCAACTGGCGCTGGATGCGATCGAGCGGACGCGCTGGGTGCCGGAGAAGTCGCGCAACCGCATCCATGCGATGGTGGAAGGCCGGCCGGACTGGGTGATTTCGCGCCAGCGCGCCTGGGGTGTGCCGATCGCGCTCTATGTGCATCGCAAGACCGGCGAATATCTGCGCGACACCGCCGTCAACGCCCGCATCGTCGATGCCTTCAAGGCGGGCGGCGCCGATGCCTGGTTCACCGCCGATCATCAGGCGCTGCTGGGCGATGCCTATGACGCCGCCGATTATGAGCCGATCAACGACATCCTCGACGTGTGGTTCGATTCCGGCTCCACCCACGCCTTCACCATCGAGGCGCGATACGGGGAGGGCGTGCGCGCCAACCTCTATCTGGAAGGGTCGGACCAGCATCGCGGCTGGTTCCAGTCCAGCCTGCTCGAAAGCTGCGGCACGCGCGGCCGCGCGCCTTATGATGCGGTGCTGACCCATGGCTTCGCGCTGGACGGGCAGGGCCGCAAGATGTCCAAGTCGATCGGCAACGTCGTCGATCCGCTGAAGATCATCAACGAAAGCGGCGCCGATATCCTCCGCCTGTGGGTTGCCTCGACCGACTATTTCGAGGATGTCCGCATCGGCAAGGAAATCCTGTCGGGCACGTCGGATGCCTATCGCAAGCTGCGCAACACCTTCCGCTACCTGCTCGGCGCGCTGGACGGCTTCGACGAGGCGGAGCGGCTGCCGGTGGCGGAAATGCCGGAGCTGGAGCGCTATGTCCTCCACCTGCTGGCAAAGCTGGATGCGGAACTCCGCCGCGCGGCGGATGCGTTCGAATTCAACGCCTTCGCCCGCGCGCTGACCGATTTCGCCAATAACGACCTGTCGGCCTTCTTCTTCGATATCCGCAAGGACAGCCTTTATTGCGATGCCCCCGGCAGCGTGAAGCGGCGGGCCTATCGCACGGTGCTCGACACGCTGTTCCACGCGCTGGTGCGCTATGCCGCGCCGATCCTCTGCTTCACCGCCGAGGAAGTATGGGGCACCCGCTACCCGGAAGCGGGCAGCGTGCACCTGCTGGAATGGCCGGTGGTGGATGCCGGCTGGGCGGATGACGCCATGGCGGCGAAGTGGAGCCGCCTGCGCACGCTCCGCGCGCTGGTGACCGAAGCGGTCGAGCCGCTGCGGCGCGAGAAGAGGCTGGGATCGAGCCTGGAGGCGGAGATCATCCTCGGCCTCGGCGATGCCGGCGATCGCGCGGCGGTGGCTTCCGTTCCGTTCGACGAGATCTGCATCGTTTCCAGCCTGTCCACCGCGGAAACCGATGGCGAGGGGGTGACGGTGATCGTCACCGAACGCCACAAATGCGGCCGCTGCTGGCGCCACCTGCCCGAAGTGACGCAGGACGGCACGCTCTGCGGCCGGTGCGACGAGGTGGTGAATGGGTGATCGCCGCCCGCGCGTCGCGCTGGGGCTTGCCGCCGCGGCGATCGTCTTCATCCTCGATCAGCTGCTGAAGTGGCTGGTCAGCGGCCCGCTCGACCTCCAGGTCGTGCGCGAGATCGAGATCACCTCCTTCTTCAACCTGCGCTGGGTGGAGAATTACGGCGTTTCGATGGGCTTCCTCACCGCCGGCAGCGCGCTGGAACGCTGGCTGCTGGTGGGGATGACGGCCACCATCGCGCTGGTCGTGCTGATCTGGATGTGGCGCGAGAAGAACCGCGCGGACACGATCGCCCTCGGCCTCGTGCTGGGCGGCGCGATCGGCAATATCGTCGATCGCGTGCGGCTGGGCTATGTCGTCGATTTCCTCGGGCCGCATATCGGCGGCTGGTATCCCTTTTTGGTCTTCAATGTCGCGGACGCCGCCATTACCATCGGCGTCCTGCTGCTGGTGCTGCGCGCCTTCCTGACGCGCGACCGTTCCGATCCTGCGGAGAAACTGAATGCGTAAGATTGTCATCGTCGGGGCCGCCACCGCATCGCTGCTGGCGCTTTCGGCCTGCGGCGGCAAGCAGGGCGGGGTGTTTGCGGGCCGCAGCGGGCCGGACGAGTTCGCCGTCGCGCGGCAGGCGCCGCTGGTGATCCCGCCCGATTTCGCGCTGGTGCCGCCCAAGCCGGGCGCGCCGCGCCCGCAGGAGGCCGATTCCTCCACCCAGGCGCTGCAGGCGATGTTCGGCGGCCAGGCCCCGCGCAGCGGCGGCGAGAGCGGGCTGATCGACCAGACCGGCAAGGGGGCCGCGCCCGCCATCCGGTCCCAGGCCGGCGACCCCGATACCGCCGTGGTGAACAAGGGCGCGGTGACGCGCGACATCATCGCGGCGCCCGAAGGCCCCGGCCAGGACGCGACGGTCACCACGCCCCAATAAGGGTGGCGGCTTTCCGCCCGTCTTCCCTTTCCCGTCCGCCCGCCCTTGCGCGGGCGGCCGCGGCATAGCCCGCCCGCGATGCGCGCGCTGATCCTCCGCCGGCTGCTGACCGCGCTGCCGACGCTGCTGGCGGTCGTCATCCTCTCCTTCCTGCTGATGAAGGTCGCGCCGGGCGGCCCGTTCGACAGCGAACGCGCGCTCGATCCCGCGACCGAGGCCGCGCTCGCCCGCGCCTATGGCCTCGATCTGCCGCTGCACGAGCAGGTGTGGCGCTATCTCCTGCGGGTCGCGCAGGGGGATTTCGGGCCGTCCCTCGTCTATCGCGACTTCACCGTCACCGATCTGGTGGCGCAGGGGCTGCCGGTGTCGCTCACCTTGGGCGCACTCGCGCTGGTGGCGGCGCTGGCGATCGGCATCGGCGCGGGGCTGTTCGCCGCCGCGCGCGCCGGCCGGCCGGTCGATCATGCCATCATGCTGGCGATGACCCTGCTCACCGCGCTGCCCAGCTTCGTCACCGGGCCGGTGCTGGCGCTGGTCTTCGCGCTCTGGCTCGGCTGGCTGCCCGTATCGGGCTGGGGCGATGGCCGGCCGGCCTTCCTGGTGCTGCCGGTGATCGCGCTTGCCTTGCCGGTGGCGGGCGCCATCGCCAAGCTGACGCGCGCGGGCCTGGCGACGGCGCTGGCGCAGGATCATGTCCGCACCGCGCGGGCGCGGGGCCTGTCGCCGCTGCGCGTCCTCGTCCGCCATGCGCTCCGGCCGGCGCTGGTGCCGGTGGCGAGCTATCTGGGGCCGGCCGCCGCCGGGCTGCTGACCGGCGCGGTGGTGATCGAAACGGTGTTCGCGCTGCCCGGCCTCGGCGGCTATTTCGTGCAGGGCGCGCTCAACCGGGATTATCCCCTGGTGCTGGCGGTGGTGATCCTCTACGCCGCGCTGATCCTGCTGTTCAACCTGATCGCCGACCTCGCTTATGGCTGGCTCGATCCGCGGATACGCGGATGAAGGCGGCGCGCCTGCCCGTCCTCCTGCTGGGGCTGGTGATCCTCGCCGCGATCGTCGGGCCGATGCTGCTGCCGTGGCGGCATGACGCCATCGACTGGAATGCCGTGCGCGTGCCACCGGGAAGCCCCGGCCATCCGCTCGGCACCGACATGGTGGGCCGCGATCTGCTGGCCCGTTCGCTCGCCGGCACCCGGATCACCCTGCTGGTCGCGGCGGCGGCGGCCGGCGTGTCGCTGCTGATCGGCGTCGCCTGGGGCGCGGTGGCGGGCTGGAAGGGCGGCCGCATCGACGAGGCGATGATGCGGATCGTCGACGGGCTCTATGCGCTGCCCTTCATGTTCGTCGTCATCCTGCTGATGGTGCTGTTCGGCCGGTCGATCCTGCTCGTCTTCCTCGGCATCGGCGCGGTGGAATGGCTGACGATGGCCCGCGTGGTGCGCGGCCAGGTGCTGGCGCTGCGCGAACGCCCCTTCGTGCTCGCGGCCGAGGCGGCGGGCGCGCGGGCGCCGGCGATCATGATCGGCCATATCCTGCCCAATCTCGCCGGCATCGCCATCGCCTATCTGCTGCTGACGATCCCGCAGGTGGTGATGATCGAAAGTTTCCTCTCCTTCCTCGGCCTCGGAGTGCAGGAGCCGCTGACCTCGCTCGGCATATTGGTGAAGGAAGGGGCGGACGACATGGACGTGGCGCCCCACGCGCTGCTGCTGCCGGGCGGGATATTGGTGACGATCCTGATCTGCCTCACCCTGATCGGCGAGGATTTGCGGGATCGTCTGGCATGAGCGCGGTCTATGCGGTCGCGGGGCTGGAGGTGCATGCCGGCGACCGGGCGATCGTGCGCGGCGTCGATTTCGCCATCGCGGCGGGCGAATGCGTGGCGCTGGTGGGGGCATCGGGATCGGGCAAGAGCCAGACCTGCCTCGCCCCCTTCGGCCTCTCCCCGCTCCGCGCCATGGGATCGGCGCGGCTCTGCGGGGAGGAACTGGTCGGTGCGGACGAGGCACGGCTGCGGCGGCTGCGTGCCGCCCATACCGGCTTCGTCTTCCAGCAGCCGCTGACCGCGCTCACGCCCCATCTCAGGATCGGCCGCCAGCTGGACGAAGCATGGCGGCAGGCCGGGGCGCCCCGGCCCGACCGGCGCGATCTGGTGGCGCTGATGGCCCGCGTCGGCCTCGATCGCGGCGACGAGTGGCTCGATCAATATCCCCATCGCCTGTCCGGCGGGCAGCGCCAGCGGGTGATGATCGCCGCCGCCATCGCCCACGGCCCGCGCCTGCTGGTGGCGGACGAGCCGACGACCGCGCTCGATGCCGGCCTGCGCCGCGATGTCATGGCCCTGATCGCGCGGCTGCGGCGGGAGGAAGGATTGGCGCTGCTGCTGGTCAGCCACGATCTGCCGGCGGTGGCCGAGCATGCCGATCGGGTGGTGGTGCTGGAGGAAGGCCATGTCGCCGAGGCGGGGGATGCGGCGCGGATATTCGCCGAACCGCGCGCCGATTATACCCGCGCGCTGATCGCGGCCAGCCCCCGGCTCACCGATCCGCCGCCCGATCTTCCGCTGGCGGGCGGGACATTGCTGGAGGCGCGGGGCGTGGCGGTTTCCTTTCCCCGGCCGGGCTGGCGGCGCGGGCGCATCGCGGCGGTGGCGGGCGTCTCGATCGGGCTGGGCCGGGGCGAAGGGCTGGCGATCGTCGGCGGATCGGGATCGGGCAAGTCCACGCTGGGCCGCGCCATCGCCCGGATCGGCCCGGCCGATGCCGGCGCGGTCCGCTGGCAGGGCCGGGATCTGCCGCCGCGCAAGGCGATGCGGCCGGGCGACCGGCGGCTGATCCAGCCCGTCTTCCAGGATCCGGTGGCGAGCCTCGATCCGCAATGGCGCGTGGCCGATATCATTGCCGAGCCTCTGCGCCATCTGCGGCCGGGGCTGGATGCCGCGGCGCGGGACGAGGCGGTGGCGAGGGCGATCGCCGAGGTGGAGCTGGAGCCCGCGATCGCCAGGCGGCGGCCGGCCACGCTTTCCGGCGGGCAGGCGCAGCGTGTGGCCATCGCCCGTGCCCTGGTGGCGGAGCCGGAGATGCTGCTGCTCGACGAGGCGACGTCCGCGCTCGACGTGCTGGTGGCGGGCCGCGTGCTGGATCTGCTGGCGCGGCTTCAGCGCGCGCGCGGGCTGGCGATCCTGTTCATTTCCCACGATCTGGCCGTCGCCCGGCGACTATGCGGGCGGATCGCGGTGATGGACGGCGGCAGGATCGTGGAGGAAGGCGATATGGAGGCGGTGATCCGCACGCCCTGTCATCCCGTCACCCGCGCGCTCGTCGCCGCCAGCGCCTGAGGGGCGGTTTGGCAAATCCGGTTCCGCCGGATTTGCCACTCGGCCCAAAAAAGAAGGCGCGTGGTTGCCCACGCGCCCTTTCTCGCTCCGGCTTGCCCGGAGTGTCGTTCAGAAGGCGACGCCGAGCGAGAAGACCACGGCATCGTCCGCCAGCCGGGGTTCGGCATAGGGGCGGATGCCCTTGATGTTGGTGCCGGAATAGGTGACGCCGGCGGTTATCACGCCGAAGGTGGCCGAGGCGCCGAGCGACCAGTCGCTGTAGCTGTGCGCATAATTGCCCAGTTCCTGATGGCCGAACTTGCCGGTCACGGTGATGGGCGTGCTCGGAATGGCGGCGGAAAGCTGGCCGTAGCTGTAGAACCAGTCCTCATTGCCCGTCGCGTTGGACGAGATCGCCCAGTTCACGCCCGCCTTCGCGGTGACGGGGCCGATCGTGTAGGACGCGCTGACATAGGGTTCGAAATAGTCGCTGTCGCCGCGGCCATCGAGATAGGTGTAATAGAGCACGGCGGCGTCGACGGTGATGCCGGCGCCGACCTCGCCCGTCCAGCCGGCGTAGAGATCGGTTTCCCAGCTGCCATAGGTATAGCTGTCCTTCAGGTTCGACATCCAGGTGCCGACATAGAAGCCGCTCTTGTGGCTGATGGTCAGCGTCGGCTGGATGGCGAGATCCTTGTCCGTCAGCGATACGCCGCGGAAACGATAATCGGTGACGCCGGTGATGCCGCCGCTGATGGTGATGCCCTCGATCGGCTCGGTGCCGCCGGCAAAGGCGGGTGCGGACGCGGCGAAAAGGGCCAGGGCCGGAAGGCCCAGCAGAATCTTGCGCATGAGAAATGTTTCCCCTTCTTGTGTTCGTTCCATTCCCCGCGCCTTCAGCGCCGGGCCTCATTTTCCACTATAGACGTGGCGGGCCGGCTGCCTTCGGAACGGCTCTTTTGTGCATGGGCTTTTCGCACTGCACAAACGGAATTGGCCGTTCGCGAGGGGGAATCAGACAAACTGTTGCTGGATCGCAACAGATGATGTCCATGCGCGCGGCCGGCCCGGCGGGCGAATCGTTTAGGCTTTCCTTACCGGCGGCCTGCTATCGCCGAAGGCGCAGATGACGGGAAATCATGCCCTTGCCCCCCCGATCCCGGCCGCGGCCGAGGATGCGGACGATCCCGGCCGGCGTTTCGCGCGGCTGGCGGGCGCGCTTGCGCTCGTGGAGCGGCTGGCGGGGATGGAATCGCCCCTGGAAGACCGGGCCTCGGCGGAAGATATCGCCGCCGGCTATGGCCGTGCGACGCCGATCGCGCGCCGGCGATTCGATGCGCTGGCATCCGAAACGGCGACGTTCAGCGCGGCGGGGATGGAGATATTGCTGCGCCAGCGCACGGCCGGCCGGGGCGATTGCCGCGCCGCCGCACGGCGCCTCGCCGCCGAGATCGCGGCCGCGCTGGCGGCTATGGCGGCGCTCGTCGCCCGGCGCGGCCCGGCCGCCTGATCCCGCCGGCGCCGGCCCCGTTCAGCGGCCGGGGTAGCGATCCAGCCCGCGCTTCAGGTCGGCGATCAGATCGGCGGGGTCCTCCAGCCCGATATGGAGCCGGACGAGCGGCCCTTCCGCCCGCCAGCGGGTGGCGGTGCGGATCGGCGCCGGATCGACCGGCAGGGCCAGGCTTTCGAAGCCGCCCCAGGAAAAGCCGATGCCGAACAGGTCGAGCCCGTCGATCAGGGCGGCGCGGTCCGCGTCGCTGCCGCCGGCCAGCACGAAGGCGAACAGCCCGGAAGCGCCCCGGAAGTCACGCTGCCACAGGTCGTGGCCGGGGCAGGAGGGCAGGGCCGGATGGAGGACGCGGGCGACGGCGGGATGCGTTTCCAGCCAGCGCGCCACCTCCAGCCCGCCGGCCTGGTGCTGGCGCAGCCGGACGTCGAGCGTGCGCAGCCCCCGGCTGCCCAGCGCCGCATCGTCCGGGCTGACATGCTGGCCGAAGGCGTGGGTCATGCGGCGCAGGCCATCGAGCAGGCCGGGCGCCGCCGTCACCGATCCCAGCATCGCATCCGAATGGCCGACGATATATTTGGTGCAGGCGAGGATCGACAGATCGACCCCGCTGGCGATGGCGGGCAGGAAAAGCGGCGTCGCCCAGGTATTGTCGAGCAGGGTCGCGATGCCGCGCGCCTTGGCGGCCGCGCAGATCGCCGGGATATCCTGCACCTCGAAGGTGAGGCTGCCGGGGCTCTCCATGAACACGGCGCGGGTGCGATCGCCGAACAACTCGGCTATGCCGGCGCCGATCAGCGGATCATAGAAACGGGTGGTGACGCCCATCGGCGCCAGCACGTTGCGGCAGAAAGCGCGCGTCGGTTCATAGGCCGAATCGACCATCAGCAGCTCGTCCCCCGCCTTCAGCACCGAAAGCAGCGCCATGCCGACGGCCGCCACGCCCGACGGGTAGAGCATCGTGCCTTCCGCGCCCGGCTCCAGCCGGGTCAGCGCATCGGCCAGCGACCATTGGGTCGGCGTGCCGCGCCGGCCGTAATAGAGCCGGTCGTTGGGGCTGGCGACGGCGGCGCGCAGGTCGCCCACGCTGTCGAACAATATGGTCGATGCCCGCCAGACCGGCGTGTTGACCACGCCCTGCGTCCATTCCCGCCGCCGCCCTGCCGCCACAACCTCTGTCGCGGGGCGGAAAGCCCGATCGTCCGTATCGCTCATGCCGGCCCCAGCGCCTTGGGTGTGTCGGGGCGCATGCCCCATTCGCTCCACGACCCGTCATAGAGCGCGACATCGTCCTTGCCGATCAGATGGGCGACGAACAGCACCGTCGCCGCCGTGACGCCCGATCCGCAGGTGGTGACGAGCGGCCGGGCGAGATCGATCCCGGCGGCGGCGAATTCGGCGCGGATGCCGGCTTCGTCCTTGAAGGTGCCGTCCGCGTTCAGCAGGCGATCCATCGGCAGGCTGCGCGATTCCGGGATATGGCCGGAAGCGAGGCCGCGCGGATCGGCCTCCTCGCCCGTAAAGCGCTTCGCGCCGCGGGCGTCGACAACCTGCTCGGCCCCGCTGGCGAGGTTGGCGCGCATCTGATCGAGATCGCGGACGCGCGCCTCGTCCTTCCAGACGGTGAAGTGGCGGTGGCGCGTCTCCCGCCGCCCGGTTTCCAGCGGGCGGCCCTCGGCCTGCCATTTCTGGAAGCCGCCGTCGAGGATCGTGACCTGGTTCTTGCCGAAGGTGCGGAACATCCACCAGGCGCGCGCCGAGGTGCGGTGCGGCGTCGAATCGTAGAGGACGACGCGGCTGCCGTCGCCGATGCCCAGCGCCGCCATCCGGCTGGCGAATTTCTCCGCCGGGGGCAGCATGCCGGGCAGGGGGGAATTGGTGTCGGCCAGCGATGCCAGCCCCATGAACATGGCGCCGGGAATATGGCCCGCTTCATATTCGGCCGCCGGATCGCGCGTGGGATCGAGCGGGAAATAACTCGCGTCGAGGATGACGAGATCGGGCTCGTCCATCGCATCCGCCAGCCATCGGGTCGAAACCAGTGGGTCCATCGCCTGCTCCTTCGGCCCCCGCCTAGCCGATCGCCGCGCGCGTGGCGAGGTTGCGCAAGCCCCGGGCCTTACCTAGGTGGGGCGGCATGAACCCGATCCATCTTGGCCAGGCCAGCGCGCTGCCCGCCTCCCCCGAGGAAGCGGTGCTCGATTACGTCCCCAATCCGCGCGTCGGAAGCCTCTATATGGTGCGCTTCGCCGCGCCCGAATTCACCTCGCTCTGCCCGGTGACGGGGCAGCCGGATTTCGCCCATCTGGTGATCGATTATGCGCCGGGCGAAACGATCGTCGAATCCAAGTCGCTCAAGCTGTTCCTGGGCAGCTTCCGCAACCACCGCGCCTTCCACGAGGATTGCACCGTCGGCATCGGGCAGCGCCTGTTCGACGAGATGAAGCCCGAATGGCTGCGGATCGGCGGCTATTGGTATCCGCGCGGCGGCATCCCGATCGACGTGTTCTGGCAGTCCGGCCCGCCGCCGGCGGGGCTGTGGCTGCCCGATCAGGGGGTCGCCCCCTATCGCGGCCGGGGATGAAGCCTCCCCGGCCCGACCGCCAGGCCGGCTTGCGCCGGCATGGCGGCCAGGCTTCAGGATGACGATTAACGCGAGCGGATGAACTGGCGGACATCCGCCGACAGCTTCTTCAGATCCTGTTCGCGCACATACATCATGTGCCCGGACTCGTAATAATGGAACTGGATGCGGCCGTCCGTGGGCATGCCGGTCCGCGACAGCGAATATTCCGCCGCGAAGAAGGGCGTGGCGAAATCATAATAGCCCTGGCCCACGAAGATGCGCAGGCCGCTATTCTCGCGCAGGCCCCGCCCGATATAGGGGGCGACGTTCATATAGACTTCCTGGTCGCGGCCGGCGCCTTCCAGCTTCCAGTCCCAGCCCCTGACCCCGCCGATGCTGATATAGTCGCGCTCGGTCTTGAAGCCGAGCGTCTGGCGGGCATAGCTGTTCATCGCCGCCGCATAGGCGCCGTCGATGCCGTAGAAGCTGGGATCATTGTCCGGCTCCTCGCCCGCCGAATCATAGTCGACGCCGGTGTAGCGGCTGTCGAGGCGGCCGACGGTGAGGCCGCGATCGCGCAGCAGCTCCTTGTAGAAGCGGCTGGGCAGCACGCGTAGGTCCGCCCGGTCGAGGAACTGTTCGGACAGGCCGGTGAAGTGCGAAAGCTGCTGGCGGACGCTGGCGCGTTCCTCGGCGCCCAGCGCATTGCCCTTCAGCAGCGCGGCGGCATAGGGGCCGGCGGCGAAGGCGCGGGCCTGGGCGACGAAATCCTCCACCTTGGCCGGGCGGTCGCCGCTCACCTTGTTGTGATACCAGGCGGTCGCCGCCATCGACGGCAGGTTCAGGATGTGCGTCATCTCGTTGCCGGGCGTATCCGCGCCGGCCGCGAAATCGAGGATCGTCGAGATCAGGATGACGCCGTTGACCGCGACGTCGTTATAGGTGCCTTCCAGCTCGTTCAGCAGCGCCGCCGAGCGGGTGGTGCCATAGCTTTCGCCGCCGATGAACTTGGGCGCGTTCCAGCGGCCATTCTCGTTCAGCCAGATGCGGATGAATTCGGCGATCGACTTCGCGTCCTTGGTGACGCCCCAATAATCCTTGGGGTCCTTCTTGCCGAGCGCGCGCGAGAAGCCGGTGCCGACCGGATCGATGAAGACGAGGTCGGTGACGTCGAGCAGGCTCTCCGGATTGTCGACGATCGGATAGGGCGGCGCGCCATCGTCGCGCGCGTCGGACGGGATGGCGACGCGCTTCGGGCCGAAGGCGCCCATGTGGAGCCACAGCGAGCCGGAGCCGGGGCCGCCATTGTAGAGGAAGGTGATCGGCCGGTTCGGATCGACCGGGCCTTCCTTCACATAGGAGGTGGAATAGATCGCCGCGATCGGCTTGCCGTCCTGATCCTTCAGATAGGTTTCGCCGGCGGTGGCGCGATAGTTGATCGTCGTGCCGCCGAAACGGCCGCTATGCTTGGTGACGGAAACGGTGGGCGGGGGGATTTCGGCCGCCGGCTGTTCGGCCTTCTTCTCGTCCTTGGCGGGCGCGTCCGCATAAGCGGCGGGGGGGAAGGCGGCTATCGCGCAGGCAAGCAGCAACGAACGGAATTTCATGAGGAATGCAGCCCCTTTTATGGACCGCACGAGCCCCGATCCCCCCAAGACCTCGGCACATACGGCGGTTGTTGAGGCCTGCCGTTATGCCGCGCCGACGGTGATTTGCAACACTATTACAGCAGTTTGATCTCCCGCAGCCGCTGCATCAGATAATCGTGCGCGGTGATCGGTTCGGGATAGAGGTCGGGCCGGCCCTCGCCCGTGCAGCCCGGCAGCGTTTCGATCAGGAAATCGGGGCGGAAATGCAGGAAGAAGGGCATGGAATAGCGCGAGAAACCGCGCCGTTCGGGCGGCGGGTTGCGGACACGGTGGGTGGTCGACCGCAGCATGTTGTTGGTGAGCCGCTGCAGCATGTCGCCCACATTCACCACAAGCTCGCCCTCATTGGGCGCGACCGCCAGCCAGCGGCCATCGCGGTCGAGCAGCTCGAGGCCCGCTTCCTCCGCGCCCAGAAGCAGCGTGATGGTGTTGATATCCTCGTGCGCGCCCGCGCGGATGCCCGGCGCATCGGCCGATACCGGCGGATAATGGAGCAGGCGCAGCACCGAATTGCCGTCCGCCACCGTATCGTCGAACCAGTCGGGCGCGAGGCCCAGATAGCGGGCGATGGCGGAAAGCAGCTTGCGGCCGGTGGCGTCGAAGGCATCGAACAGCGCGAGCTGGGTTTCGCGGAAATCGGCGATTTCCGTGGGCCACAGATTGGGCTGCATATATTCGGCGAAGCGGTGGCCGGCCGGCAGCTCGCGCCCGACATGCCAGAATTCCTTGAGGTCGGACTGGACGGCATCCTTGGCGGTCTCGACGCCGAAGGGGGTGTAGCCGCGCGCGCCGCCGGTGCCGGGCACATGATAGCGGCGCTTCACCTCCTCCGGCAGGGCGAAGAAGGCGCGGGCGGCGGCATCGGCGCGCGCGATCAGCGCGGCATCGATCCCGTGATCGGCGACGATGGCGAAGCCGTAGCGTTCGAAGCTGCCGCCCAGCGCCCGGGCGAATTCCATGGGATCGGCCCCGGCCCGCAGCAGCGAGACGGAGGCGACGCGATCCTGATCGGCATTGTGAAGGCTTGTCATGGCCGCCCTTATAGTGCGGCCGTGGCGGCGCTCAATCGGCTGCGCCGAAGCCGTCCCTCATCGCCGCCGGAAGGTGATCGCCTCCCCGAACCGCTCGAAATGGAGCTTGTCCCCGTCGATCGGCAGCCGCGTGCCGTTGAAGGCGGCGCGGCCGAGATCGTTGGGGGCGAAACGCACCTCGATCTGCCGTCCCCCGCCCTTCAGGTCCAGCGGGAATTCCTGGCTGACCAGATCGTAGATCGGCAGGATCAGGTGGATGGCGCGGGGCGGCTGGGCGGGATCATAAGCGATTTCCGCCGTCCCATCCTGTCGGACACGGCCTTCGACGGGCGACATCATCGGGCCGACCAGCACGAAGGAGAAGAATTGCGGGTTCAGTTCCTTGGGCAGAACCAGCCGGGCCGTGACGACACCCGGTTCCCCGCGTCCGCGATCGGTGAAGCTGAAGGCCGGCGCGCGGACGGGATCGCTGTCCAGCACCACCGATCCGGCGGCGACGTGCCAGCGGCCGGACGCGGTCTCGTCCAGCGCGCCATAGGCCAGCCCATATTCGAAGCGGCCGTCCGGGCGGAGGATCAGCTCGGCCGCCACCTCCGCCCGCGATCCGTTATAGGCGCCGGCCAGGCTTGCCGGATCGGGCGTCGCGTCGATCGACTGGAGCAGCGCCAGCGCGGCCAGTATCAGCGCCATCGTTCCGGTCTCCCTCTGCCGCCGCCGCCGTCAGCGCCCCTTGAACAGGCCGCCCAATATGCCGCGCACGAGCTGGCCGGCGATGCCGCCCCCGCTGCGCGAACGGCCGCTGCCGCCGAAGATCTGGCGACCCAGCTCGTTCGCCACCTGCCGGCCCAATGAGGAGGAGGCCGATCGCGTGGCGGAGGTGATCGCCCTGTCGAGGGCGTCGGGCTTCGCGGCCTCGCGCTCGGCGGCGACGCGGGCGCGTTCGGCTTCCTTCGCCTGCCGGGCGGCTTCCCGTTCCGCGGCGATCCGGGCCTTTTCGTCCTCCTTGGCCTTGGCGGCATCCAGCTTCGCCTGCTCCGCGGCCGCCCTGGCTTCCGCGGCGGCGGCGGCGGCCTCCCCGGCCTTGGCCGCCAGAATCTCCTCGGCGGACTCGCGATTGATGGCCGTGTCATATTTGCCGTCGATGGGCGAGACGGAGCGGATGATCGCGCGCTCCTTCTCCGTCAGCGGGCCGACCCTGCTGGACGGCGGCTTGATCAGCGTGCGCTGCACCGGCGACGGCGCGCCATCGGCCTGGAGCAGCGACACCAGCGCCTCGCCCACCTTCAGCTCGGTAATCACGGTGGCGACGTCCACGTCCGGGTTGGCGCGGAAGGTTTCGGCCGCCGCCTTCACCGCCTTCTGGTCGCGCGGGGTGAAGGCGCGCAGCGCGTGCTGCACGCGATTGCCGAGCTGGCCAGCCACCTTTTCGGGGATGTCGATCGGATTCTGGGTGATGAAGTAGATGCCGACGCCCTTGGACCGGATCAGCCGCACCACCTGCTCGATCTTGTCGAGCAGCGCCGGGGGCGCGTCATCGAACAGCAGGTGCGCCTCGTCGAAGAAGAAGACGAGCTTCGGCTTGTCCGGATCGCCCACCTCGGGCAGCGTCTCGAACAGTTCGGACATCAGCCAGAGCAGGAAGGTGGCGTAGAGCTTGGGGCTCGCCATCAATTTGTCGGCGGCGAGGATGTTGATCGTGCCGTGGCCCTTTTCATCGGTGGTGATGAAATCGGCGATGTCGAGCGCGGGCTCGCCGAAGAAGCGGTCGCCGCCCTGCGATTCGAGCTGGAGGAGCTGGCGCTGGATCGACCCCACGCTCTGCTTGGTGACGTTGCCGTAGCGCGTGGTGAGATCGGCGGCATTCTCCCCCACATGGGTCAGCATCGCCTGCAGGTCGCCCAGGTCGAGCAGCAGCAGCCCCCGTTCGTCGGCGACGCGGAAGACGATCGAGAGCACGCCTTCCTGCACCTCGTTCAGCCCCATTAGCTGCGCCAGCAGCAGCGGCCCCATTTCGGATATGGTGGTGCGTACGGGATGGCCCTGCTCGCCGAACAGGTCCCAGAAGACCACGGGATTGTCCGCGTAGGCCCAGTCGGAATAGCCGATCTCGGCGGCGCGCGCGGCCCAGGTGTCGTGCAGCTTGTCGGTCGGCGATCCGGCCAGCGCCATGCCGGAAAGATCGCCCTTCACATCGGCGACGAAGGCGGGAACGCCGGCGCGGGAAAAGCCTTCGACGATACCCTGGAGGGTGACGGTCTTGCCGGTGCCGGTGGCGCCCGCGATCAGGCCATGGCGGTTGGCGCGGCGGAGGTTGAGATATTGGGGGCCGGCCGCGGGGCTCGTGCCGATGAAGATGCCGCTAGTGTCGTCGGTCATGCCCATGGATCTCCGTCGTCATGCCGAAGGGAATTCAGCATGACGACGGGATTTAGGCAATCGCGCGATCAGTTGCCGCTGCCGGAGTTGATCTTCACGCCGATATAGCGCGGCGTGCCGTTGCCGCGCTGGATGAACAGCAGGGCAGTGGAGCGGCCGGCCTTGCGCGCGGCATCCACGGCGGCGGCGGCATCGGCCACCGTCGTCACCGGGCGCTGGTTGATCGAAAGGATGATGTCGCCGCGCTGGATGCCTTCCTGGGCGGCATCGCTGTTCGGATCGACCTGCGCCACGACCACGCCGCGCGTGGTGGTGGGCACGCCGAGCTGGCGGGCGACCTCGGGCGTCAGGGCCTGCACGCCGAGGCCGATCGACTGGCGCGTCGACTGGGCGTTGGGCGCGGGCGTGGCCGAACCGTCGCCATCATCGTCATCGCCGGCGGCGGCGGCAAGCTGGTCCTCGGGCGGGCGTTCGCCCACCACCACCGTCAGGGTCATGCGCTTGCCGTCGCGGATCAGCTCGATCGGCATGCGGGTGCCGACGGGCGAATTGGCGACGATGTAGCTCAGCGTCTCGTCCGGCGTGACCTCGCGGTTATTGACCTTCACGATCACGTCGCCCTGGCGGATGCCGGCGCGGGCCGCCGCCTCGCCCGGCTCGACCCGGCTCACGATCTCGCCGCGATCCTTGGGCAGGCCGAGGCCGGAGGCGATATCCTCGCTCATCGGCTGGATGCCGACGCCCAGATAGCCGCGCTTCACCCGGCCGCCGCCCTTGAGCTGCTCGATCACCGGCTTGGCCTGTTCCGCCGGGATGGCGAAGCCGATGCCGACATTGCCGCCGGTCGGCGAGAAGATGGCGGTGTTGATGCCGATCACATTGCCCGAAAGATCGAACATCGGGCCGCCGGAATTGCCCTGGTTGATCGAGGCGTCGGTCTGGATGTAGCGATCATAGGCGCCGCCGCTGATCGAGCGGTGCAGCGCCGATACGATGCCCGCCGTCACCGTGCCGCCCAGGCCGAAGGGGTTGCCGATCGCGACCACCCAGTCGCCCACGCGCGTCCGGGTGGAATCGCCGAACTGGACGAAGGGCAGCGGCGTCTTCGATTCGATCTTGAGCAGGGCGAGATCGGAATAGGGATCCCGGCCGATCACCTTGGCCTTGTATTCGCTGCGGTCGGGAAGCGTGACGGTGATCGAATCCACCACCGAGCTGACGATGCCGCGCCCCTGGGCGCCGCCCGAGATCACATGGTTGTTGGTGACGACATAGCCGTCCGGCGACACGATGAAGCCCGAGCCGAGCGACGTCGCCTCGCGTGTGATAGGCTGGCCGTCGCCGCTGCCGCCGAAGCGGCCGAACAGGTCGCCGAAGGGCGTGCCGGCGAACGGGTTCTGGTTCTGCACCTGCACCCGCTGGGTGGTGGAGATGTTGACCACCGCCGGCTGGAGCTTGGCGGCGAGATCGGCAAAGCTCAGCGGCGCGCCGGGGCGCGGCGCCGCGGCCTGGATCTGGCCCGGCGCGTTCTGCGCCACCTGTGCCCCCACCGGTTGCTGCAGCACCATCGTCGCAGAGGCCCCGCCGGCGAGCAGGGCGGCAGTGATGGCATAAGCGTATCGCACGATCGCAGACTCCTCAGATATTCCCCCCGCGCCGCCATCTGGTCGAACGGGCGGGGCGCGAGCCTATATTAGGTGGGAAGCGGCGCCTGAACGGCGATTGAATGAACGCCGCCTGCCCAACCCTGTCCTTATCTAGCGCCGCCCGCGGAACTCGCGAAGATATTCGTTGTCCGGCGAGAGTATTACGGACGAAGCTCCCGACGCCTCATTGCCGTCCGTCCCGAAGGTGATGCGATAGGACTGCATGGCCCGATAGAAATCGTAGAAGGCCGGGTCCTTGCCGAAGCTTTCGGCATAGACGCGCGAGGCATCGGCATCGGCCTCGCTGGTGATGAGCTGGGCCTGCTTGCGGCCTTCGGCCTCGATGGAGCGGGCTTCCTGCTGGCGCGCGGTGCGCATGCGCTGGAAGGCGCTTTCCAGCGGCGATCCGCTGGGCAGATCGGCGCGCTTGATGCGGACGTCCACGATTTCCGCGCCATATTGCCGGGCGACGCGGGCGAGCGCGTTCTGGATATTGTCCATCACCTGGCCGCGTTCGGGGCTGAGCAGCGCCGCGAAGGGCCGCTTGCCCAGCTCGTTGCGGAGCGCCGATCCCAGGATCGGGCGCAGCGCCTCGCCCACGCGCTTTTCGCTGCCGGCGGATACGAACATCCGCCGGGGATCGACGATGCGGTAGCGGGCGAAGGCGTCGACCTCGAGCCGGAGCTGGTCGGTCGAAAGCACCGCCTGGCGCTGCATGTCGAAATCGAGCACGCGCTTGTCGACCCAGATGATCTGCTCGACGAAGGGGATGCGGAACAGCAGGCCCGCGCCGGTGCGGCCGAAATCCTCATTGGCGTGATAGCGGTTGGCCACCTGCACCGGCTGGCCGAAGCGGACGATCAGCGCCTGCTTGGTTTCGGGCACCACCTTCACGCACATCAGCAGGGCGGCGAGCAGGATGGCGGCCAGCACCAGCCAGGCGGTGGGCGTGCGGCCGAAGCGATCGGCGGGGCTCATCGGCCGGCTCCCTGCGCGGTCGCGGGCGGCGTGGCGGCTTCCGGCCGGCGCAGCTGCTGCAGCGGCAGATAGGGCTGCACGCCGTTCGCCTCGATCACCGTCTTGTCGGTCTTGGCCAGAACCTTCTCCATCGTCTCATAATACATGCGCTTGCGCGTCACTTCGGGCGCCAGCTTATATTCGGCATAGACCTTGTCGAACGCCTGCGCCTCGCCCGATGCCTGGGCCGTCTTCTGCATCGCATAAGCGCGCGCCTGGTTGAGGAAGGACTGGGCGAGCTGCTGGGCGGCGGTCACTTCCTTGAAGGCGTCGTTCACGGCGGCCGGCGGATCGGCCTGCTTGATCGCCACGCCCTGCACGGCGACGCCGGCGCGATAGCTGTCCAGCAATTCCTGCATGCGGGCGGCGACGCGGGCCTCGATCTGGCTGCGCTGCGGGCCGATCGCGTCGTTCAGGGTGACGCGGGCCAACTCCTCGCGCATCGCGCTTTCGGCGACCTCGCGGATCGTGTCGTCGGGATCGGCCAACTCGAACAGGTAAAGTTCCGGGTCGCGGATGTTCCAGCGCGCGGAATAAGCGAGGTCGACGATATTCTGGTCGCCCGTCAGCACCAGATTCTCGGAGCTTTCGCTGGTCGATCCGATGTCGACGGTGCGGATCTCGTCCACGTCGATCTTCTGGACGATCTCGAAGGGGGCGGGCAGCGAGAAGTTGAGGCCGGTGCCCATCGTGCGCGCATAGGCGCCGAAGAAAGTGACGACGCCGCGCTGCTGCGGGCCGATCGTGTGGATGCTGGTGATGGCGACCCAGATGGCGATGAAGCCCAGCAGGCCCCAGAACCAGAGCGGCCGGCCGCCGAACTGGGGCATGCCGCCCATGCCGCCGCCACCGCCCATCTTCTCCCGGCCGCGGCGCAGCAGCTCGTCCAGCGCGCTCGGCCCCTGATTCTTGCCGCCGCCGCCCGGGGGGCGCTTGCGCGGAGGCTGGCTCCACGGATTGCGCGGGCCGAGGCCGCCGCCGTCCCCGCCGCCATTGCCGCCGGACCCGCCCGATCCGCCGCCGCCCCACGGGCCGCCCCCGCCGCTTTCGTTCAGGTGCGCGATGGAAGAAGCGGACGGGCCGGAAATCTGTTGCATGGGCGTCATTATAAGTAGCGGTTCGCGGAAAAACAGTGCCATCCGCCGTTTGCGTGGCCTATGGCGCCAATCATGAGCGATTCCGATCCTTTCGCCGCCGCCCTCGATGCCATTGCCGATCCCGTTTCGGGCCGCGGCCTGATCGCGAGCGGGCGGGCGGCCGCACCCCGCGTCAACGCCGCCGATGCCACCGCCAGCGTGATCCTGGACGTGACCGGCCTTTCGGGCGACGACCGCGCCGGGCTGGAACGGGCGATCCGGGCGAAGCTGATCGGCCTCGGCGGGCTGCGCGACGTGCGCATCGCCATGACGGCAGAAAAGACGGCGCGGCGGCTGATCGTGGTGGGCAGCGGCAAGGGCGGCGTCGGCAAATCGACGCTGGCGGCCAATCTGGCGGTGGCGCTCAAGCGGCTGGGCGCGAAGGTCGGGCTGGTGGATGCGGATATCTACGGCCCGTCGCAGGCCCGGCTGCTCGCCACCGAGGGCCGCCGGCCCGAAGCCGAGGGCCAGCGGCTGCTGCCGATCGAATCTCCCTTCGGCCTGCCGATGCTGTCTATGGCCCATTTGGTGAAGCCGGGGCAGGCGATCGCCTGGCGCGGGCCGATGGCCGGCAACGCGCTGGGCCAGCTGATCGAGGCGGACTGGGGGGATGTGGACACGCTGATCCTCGATCTGCCGCCCGGCACCGGCGACGTGCAGCTCTCGCTGATCCAGAAGCACAAGCCCGCGGGCGCGATCATCGTCTCCACCCCGCAGGATCTGGCGCTGATCGATGCCACCCGCGCGATCGACCTGTTCCGCCAGGCGACGGTGCCGATCATCGGGCTGGTGGAGAATATGGCCGGTTATGCCTGCCCCCATTGCGGCGAGGTGAGCGACCCCTTCGGCGCCGGGGGCGCGGAGGCGGCTGCCGGGGCGCTGGGCGTGCCCTTCCTCGGCCGCGTGCCGCTGGAGATCGCGATCCGCAAGGCATCCGACGCGGGCGATCCGCCGGCAGCCCATGGCGAGGCGATCGCCCAGCCTTTCCTCGATATCGCCGGCGCGCTGATGGGCTGGCTGAACGCGAAGGCCGCTCCTACGTTCTGAACGGGACGAACAGAGGAGAATGACCGTGCCGCTCACGTCCGACGAAGATATCGCAGCCCTGCTGTCCGAAGTGCGGACCATTGCGATGATCGGCGCGTCCGACCGGCCCGACCGGCCGAGCTACGGCGTCATGCGCTTCCTGCAGGATCATGGCTATCGCGTGATCCCGGTGAACCCGCAGATCACCGGCGAGCATGTCCATGGCGAATTCATCTGGCGGGAGCTGTCCCAGCTGGGCGATCCGATCGACATGGTCGATATCTTCCGCCGACCCGAAGCGGCGGGCGAGGCGGTGGACGAGGCGATCGCGGCCGGCGCGAAGGCGGTGTGGATGCAGCTGGGCGTCGTCAATGAAGCCGCTGCCGCCCGCGCCGAGGCGGCCGGCCTCAAGGTGGTGATGGACCGCTGCCCCGCGATCGAAATCCCGCGCCTGGGCCTTCCCCCCCTCGCCTGATCTTCAGAGCTTGGCCAGCCGCCCCCCGTCCACCAGCAGCGACGCGCCGGAGATGAAGCGGGCCTCATCCGATGCGAGAAAGGCCGTGGCCGAGGCGATATCCTCGGGCCGGCCGACGTCGCCCGGTTCGATCACTTCGGCGCCGGATGCGATGTTCGGGCTGGACCAGAGCATCGGCGTGTCGATCGCGCCGGGCAGCAAGGCGTTGGCGCGGATACCGCGATCCTTGCCCTCGATCGCCGTGGTGCGGGTGAGGCTGCACAAAGCGGCCTTCGCCGCGGCATAAGGCGCGACCAGCGACGACGTCTGCTGCGCATGCACCGAGGCGACGTTCACGATCGCGCCGCCGGCCGCCATGTGGCGCAACGCGCGGGTGGCGAAATAAGCGGCGCCCAGCAGGTTCACCGAAAGCAGGCGATGCCAGTCCGCCCCCGTCAGCTCCGCGATCGGCTTGTAGATCATCGCGCCGGCCACGTTCACCACCACGTCGAAGCCGCCCAGCTCGGCAAGCGTGCGATCGACGACGTGGCCGACGGCGTCTTCGTCGCTCACGTCGCAGGCCGCGCCGGCAACCTTGCCGGCGCCCAGCGCGCGTAGGTCTTCGAAAAGGGCGCCTTCGGCCGGCGCGAGATCGGCGAGCATCAGGTGCGCGCCCTCGCGCGCGAAGGCTTCGGCCACGGCCCGGCCGATGCCGCCGAGCGCGCCGGTAACGATCACCGCCTTGCCGGCGAAGCGGGGCCGCGTCACCATTCGCGCAAGGCTCCGTCCGGGCCACGCCATGCGGGGTTGCGCCAGCGATGCGGATCGCGCGCGGCTTCCCGCACGCGGGCCTCGTTGATCCGCACACCCAAGCCGGGGCCGGTCAGGGCGGCAACGCTGCCATTTTCGATCGCGAACACCGAATCATCCTCGAGATAGGTCGCAAGGTCGGCATCCGCGCGGTTGTAATGAATGCCGAGCGACATTTCCTGGATGACGAAATTGGGCGTGGCGATGGCGATCTGCATGCACGCCGCCAGTGCCAGCGGCCCGAGCGGGCAATGCGGCGCCACGGCCACGTCATAGGCCTCGGCCATGGCAGCGATGCGGCGCACTTCCGAAATGCCGCCCGCATGGCTGAGATCGGGCTGGATGATGTCGACCGCGCCCATTTCGAACAGGCGCTTGAAATCCCAGCGCGAATAGAGCCTCTCGCCCAATGCCAGCGGCACGTGCGTCTGGCCCGCGAGCTGGGCTATCGCTTCCGGATGCTCGGATGTTAGCGGTTCCTCGATGAACAGGGGCCCGAGCGGCTCCAGTGCGTGGACGAGCTGGCGCGCCATCGGCCGGTGGACGCGGCCGTGGAAATCGATGCCCGCGTCCATCCCCGTCTCGCGCACCAGCCGCAGGCGCTCCACCGGCTCCGCCAGCCGGGACGGACTGTCGAGCCAGCCCAGATCCTCGGTGCCGTTCATCTTGATGGCACGGAACCCCTGCGCCTTTCGGCGGGCGGCCGCCTCCGCGACGTCGGCCGGGCGATCGCCGCCGATCCAGGCATAGACGTCCACGCGATCCCGCACCTTCCCGCCCAGCATCTGCCACACGGGCACGCCGAGCCGCTGGCCCTTTATGTCCCACAGGGCCTGGTCGATGCCGGAGATGGCGGACATCAGCACCGGCCCGCCGCGATAGAAGCCGAGGCGGTGGCACATCTGCCAGGCATCCTCGATCCTGTCGGGATCATGGCCGATCAGCCGGTCTTTGATATGTTCCAGTGCGCCGGCCACGGCTTCGGCGAAGCCCTCGAGGCTCGCCTCGCCCCAGCCGACCACGCCGTCCGACGTTTCGACCCGCACGAACAGCCAGCGGGGCGGCACGAGGAACCATTCGATACGCGCGATGGATGTCATGCGGTGGCGGAGCCTTTCTCACTCGATTGGGACGGGGATGGAGATGCGGCGCGCCTTGCCAGGCGCAGGCCGCCGGCCTGGCGCAGGCGATCGAAGATCACGGCGGCCAGCAGGATGCCGCCGCGCACCACATATTGGTAGAAGGTCGGCACATCGAGCAGGTTGAGCGCGTTCTGTGCGGCACCCATGATGAACACACCGATGACGACGCCGGTGATCGTTGCGACGCCGCCGGCCAGCGATACGCCGCCGAGCACGCAGGCGGAGATGACGGCCAGCTCCAGCCCCAGGCTGGTATTGGGCTGGCCGCTGGTGATGCGCGCGGCCAGCACGATGCCGGCCAGTCCCGCGATCAGCCCCTGCAGGCAGAACACGGTGATCCGCACGCTATCCACCGGCACGCCGGCCAGCCGCGCGGCTTCCGGATTGCCGCCGATCGCCAGAATGTTGCGGCCGAAGACGGTGCGGTTGAGCAGCACGCCGAACAGCATGAAGCAGGCGATCATGATCCAGATCGGATAGTTGATGCCGAGCAGCGTCCCCGAACCCAGTTCGTAGAAGCGCTCGGCGGGGATCGACACCGCTTCGCCGCCGGAAGCGAGAAAGGCGAGGCCGCGCACGATCTCCATCATCGCCAGGGTCACGATCAGCGAATTGACCTTCAGCCGCGCGATCACCAGACCGTTGACGAGGCCGACCGCGCCGCCGGCGGCAAGCCCCGCCAGCACGCCGCCCGCGACGCTGCCGGTGCTTGCGATCACGACCGCGCAGACCACGCCCGAAAGCGCAGTGATCGATCCGACCGAAAGATCCACCTCGCGCAGGGCGAGCACCAGCATCATCGTGGTGGCGATGGTGCCGACCAGCGTGACCGAAAGCACCAGGCCGCGCATGTTACGGACGCCGAAGAAGTCGGGCACGAACACGGAAAGCAGCGCGAACAGCACGACGAAGATCAGCAGCGGGCCTGCGGCGCCGAGGCGGCGGAGGAGCGGTGGGGAGGATTGGGCCATTATGGATCCTTGCGGGCGTTCAACGGGGCGCGGCATCGGGCAGGGCCAGGCGCAGCAGGCGTTCGGCCGTCGCTTCCGCGCGCGCGAGCACCCCGGAAATCGCGCCGTCCCGCATCACGACGATGCGATCGGCGATGCCCATCACCTCGGGCATGTCGCTCGATGCAAAGAGAATGGTCCTGCCGGCTTCGGCCAGCCGGTAGATATGGGCATAGATCTCGCTGCGGGCGCCGACATCGATGCCGCGCGTCGGTTCGTCCATCAGCAGGATGCGTGCATCGGCGGCGAGCCAGCGGGCGATGATCGCCTTCTGCTGGTTGCCGCCGGAAAGCGTGGCGATGGCGGTTGCCGGCGATGCAGTCTTCACCCGCATCAGGCCGATCATCTCGCCCGCTTCGCGTGTCTCGGCGGGGCGATCGATGAAGGGCGCGCGCCGGTCGGCCAGATTGCGCCGCGCGATCGCGATATTCTCCGCCACCGCGGCCAGCGGCACGATGCCCTCGCCCTTGCGGTCCTCCGGGCAGAGGGCGAAGCCGGCGGCGATCGCCCGCCGGGGGCTGGATGCGTCGAGCCTGCCGCCGTCCAGACGGATGCTGCCCGCCGTCGGCCGCTCGGCCCCGTAGATCAGCTTCAAAAGCTCCGATCGGCCGGCGCCGACGAGGCCGAACATGCCGAGTATCTCGCCGCGCCGTATCGAAAGGGTGACGGGCGCGCTGAGGCCGGGGCCTTCGATCGCGTCGATCTCCACATGCACATCGCCCAGCGGGCGGGGGCGATAATCGTAGATGTCGGCGATGGTGCGGCCCGCCATCGCGGCGATGAGCTGGTCCTGCGTCAGCCTCGTCATGTCGAGATAGTCCGCGACGTGGCGGCCGTCGCGCAGCACGGTCACGCTGTCCGCCAGCGCGAACACCTCCTCCATGCGGTGGCTGACGTAGAGGATGGCACGGCCATCGGCCCGCAATTCGCCGATGATGCGCTTCAGCGTCTCGGTCTCGCGCGCGCTGAGCGAGCTGGTCGGCTCATCAAAGGCGATGATCCGCGCATCGCGCAGCAGCGCCTTGCCGATCTCGACCATCTGGCGCTTGCCGATCGAAAGATCGCCGAGCCGGGCGTCGGGATCGATGTCCTCGCCCAGCCGCGCCAATATTCCCGCCGCCCGCGCCCGCATCGCGCCGCGCCGGATGAAGCCCGCGCAGGCCGGGAAGGCGCCGAGCAGAAGATTTTCCGCCACGCTCATGTCGGGGGCGAGGTGGAGTTCCTGGTGGATGATCGCGATTCCGGCGGCCTGGCTGTCGCGCGGGGAGACAAAAATACGGTCCTCGCCGCCGATGGTGATCGCGCCACTGTCCGGCCGATGCTCGCCGGCCAGTATCTTGAGCAGCGTCGACTTGCCGGCGCCATTCTCGCCCATCAGCGCCCGCACCTCCCCGGCGCGGACGGAGAAGCTCACCGCGTCGAGCGCGACGACGCCGGGGAACCGCTTGCCGACGCCCTCATAGGCCAGCAGGATGTCGCCGCTCACGCTGCTTCCTCCGCCAGCAGCCGGCGATAATTGTCGCGGGTCATCAGCTTGCCGTCGGTATATACCAAGGATGGCGGGCGGGAGCCCCGGACGATCCATTCGTACATCGCGACCGAGGTGTCATAGCCATGCTTGCGCGGGCTGAGCAGGATGGATGCGAAGAAGCCGGTGGGCTGGCGCTTAGCGAATTCCGCTTCCGCCGTGCCCGATCCGCCGATGCCGACGCCGATCACCGAATCCGCGCGCAGGCCCAAACCCTCGGCCGCCCGGACGCCGCCGAGCACGGCCTCGTCGTTGAGGCCGGTGACGATCCAGTGCCTGAGATCGGGGTGGCGGGTGAGCACGGGATCGGCGGCCGTGAAGCCTCCTTCGGTGTCGGTCGTGCGCTGCGGGGCGTCGAACACATGCGCCGGCGGCAGTCCGGCGGCGATGATCGCCCCGCGCGCGCCCATCGTCCGGTCGCGTCCGGTCTCCAGGCTGTCATAGGCGATGCGTAGCACGCCCGTCCGGCCGATATCCCACTCCCGGCGGCGGGCCTCGGCGATGGCGGTCTCGCCGGCCATCCGGCCGATTGCCAGCGCGGAGATACCGACATGCGGGATGGAGTCGATTGGCTTGCCGTCCGGCCCGATCAGCCGATCGTCGACCGACATCACCTTCAGATCGTTGACGCGCGCCCGTTGCTCGATCGCGGTGCCGAGGCGCGGGTCCGGCGCGCAGATCACGAAGCCGGACGCGTTCTTGGCGGCGAGATTGTCGATGGCGGTCAGCACCCGATCGCCATCGGCGGCGCCGATGCGAATTAGTTCGAAGCCCTTGTCGCGCGCGGCCATCCCGGCGAAGCGCCATTCGCTCTGGAACCATTGTTCCTCGGGCTGCTTGACGACGAAGCCGATCCGCACCCTGCCGTCGCGCGACGGGCCGCAGCCGGCGAGCGCTGCGGCCGTAGCCGCGGTCGTCCCCGCCATGAACTGTCGTCTGGAAAACATTCCCACTCCCTGCGGCGCGATCGTAAGCGCTCTATCGGCGAAACGCCTTTTCGAGCTCTGATTATCGTTTGGAATCGACAGAGGTCAACATTTTATCATATAAATCATGTGATTTGGAAAAACGGACGGAAAATGAACAACTTTCGGATTGTGGAGAGGTCCGGCCGGGACATGCTGGGTGAGGGGCCATGCTGGTCGCCCGTGCGCGACGCGCTGTTCTGGGTCGATATCGTGGGCCACAGGCTGCATCGGCTGGCGCTGGGCAGCGGCGCGGTGAAAAGCTGGGATTTCGATGAGCCGATTGGCTGGGCGATCGAGCGCGCGGACCGGGACGATCTCGTCATCGGCCTGAAGAGCGGCTTCGCCGGGCTGTCGCTCGATCCCTTCGCCATCGATCCGATCGGGTCGCCGGAGCCCGATCGCCCGCACAATCGCCTCAACGACGCGAAGGTCGATCCCCAGGGGCGCATCTGGGCGGGCAGCAAGGATGATCGCGACGAGGAAGCGAGCGGGGCGCTCTACTGTCTCGATGCCGATCTCGGCTGGACGCGGCTGGACGACGGCTATCAGGTCGCCAACGGGCCAGCCTTCAGCCCCGATGGCCGGACGCTCTACCATACGGACAGCGGCCTTCGCACCGTCTATGCCTTCGATCTCGCATCCGACGGCAGCCTGTCCAACAAGCGGGTCTTCCTCCGCTTCAAGAAGGAATGGGGCTATCCCGACGGCATGACCGCCGATGCGGCGGGCGGGCTCTGGATCGCCCATTGGGGCGGCGGACGGATCAGCCGCTTCCTGCCGGATGGCGAGCTCGACCGCTCGATCCGCCTGCCCGCGACCAACATCACCAGCTGCGCCTTCGCCGGTGAAAGGCTGGATCGCCTGTTCGTCACCTCCGCCGCGATGGGCGCGGAGGATGAGCCGCTTGCTGGCGCGCTGTTCGAGGTGGATACCGGCATGTGCGGGCTGCCGCCGGTGAGCTTCGCCGGATGAGCGGCTTCATCGGCGTCGACTGGGGGACCAGCAACCTGCGCGTCTGGCGCTTCGACGAAGCCGGCGCCGTGATCGGGCATCGCAGCGGCGGCAAGGGCATCGCCGCGGTGACGGACGGCGATTTCGCGGGCCAACTGGCGCCGCTGATCGGCGACTGGGCGGATGGCGCCACGCCCATCATCCTGGGCGGCATGGTCGGCAGCCGGAATGGATGGCTGGAGGTGCCCTATGTGGCGTGCCCGGCCGATCCCGCGGCGATCGGCGGCGGGGCGATTCCTGTCGAAACCGATCTGGGGCCGGCCTGGATCGTTCCCGGCCTCAGCCATCTCGCGCCGACGGGGCTGCATGACGTGATGCGCGGCGAGGAAGTGCAGATCGCCGGCGCCGGCGTGATGGACGGGATCGTCGCGCTGCCCGGCACGCACAGCAAATGGGCCAGGCTCGGCGGCGGCACGGTGCTTTCCTTCCGCACCTTCATGACCGGCGAATTGTTCGCGGTGCTGAAGGTGCATTCGCTGCTCGGCCGGTTGATGGTCGAAGGCCCAGCGGACGAGGCGGCCTTCCTTGCCGGCGTCCGCCGGTCGCTCGCCGATCCCGCGCTTTCGGGGCTGCTGTTCAGCGTGCGCACGGAGGGATTGTTCGGTGGCATCCCGCCGGAAGGCCTGGCGGATTATCTTTCGGGCCTGCTGATCGGCGCCGAGGTGGCGCAGGGGATGGAGGATGTCAGCGCCTCCGTCACCATCGTCGCCACGCGCGCCCTTGCCGGTCGCTATGCCGTCGCGGTGCGCGAGGCCGGCGCCGGCGCTCCGGCGATCATCGACGGAGAAGCCGCATCCGCCAACGGCCTGCTCGCCCTGGGCCGCCGCATATTGGAGAATGACTGAGATGATCTGGTCCGATCTTTTGGCCGAACTGCCGCTGGTGGCGATCCTGCGCGGGCTGGCGCCCGATGAAGCCGAAGCCGTGGGCGAGGCGCTGGTTTCGGCCGGCTTCCGCTGCCTCGAGGTGCCGCTCAACTCGCCCGATCCGCTCGAAAGCATCGCAATCCTGCAGGATCGCTTCGGCGGACGGGCGCTGGTCGGCGCGGGCACGGTATTGCGCCCCGATGAGGTGGACGCCGTGGCGCAGGCGGGCGGACGTATCATCATATCGCCCAACATGCGCCCCGACGTGATCGCCGCGACCAAGGCGGCCGGCATGGTCTCGCTCCCGTCCTTCCTGACCCCGACCGAGGCCTTCGCCGCGATCGA
This sequence comes from Edaphosphingomonas fennica, assembly GCF_003034225.1. GTDB lineage: Bacteria > Pseudomonadota > Alphaproteobacteria > Sphingomonadales > Sphingomonadaceae > Sphingomonas_E > Sphingomonas_E fennica. Next base: position 29,046 of record NZ_PHHF01000058.1, on the reverse strand, counting down.
GGCGGGGGCGGACGGGCTGAAGCTGTTTCCGGCGGAAGCGGCCCCGCCGAAGGTGCTGAAGGCGATGCGGGCTGTCATCCCGGCCTCCGTGCCCGTATTCCCCGTCGGGGGAATCGATGCCGCGGGCATGGCGGCCTATCGCGCCGCCGGGGCGAGCGGCTTCGGCATCGGCTCCTCGCTATATGCGCCGGGGCGGGTCGCGGCGGATGTGGGCCGGCGCGCTGCGGCACTTGTCGCGGCTTGGCGGAACGGCGAATGAGTGGAGGGGGATGATGAGACGATGAGCAGCGACGACAATCCGCGATCCGCCTTCGACGGCCGCAACCTGACGGCGCATATCGTCCACGATCTCGGCCGCGCGATCGTTACCGAGCGTTATTCGAGCGGTCAGGCTTTCCCCGTTGAGGCCGATCTGTGCCGCCAATATGATGCGAGCCGGCCGGTGCTGCGTGAGGCGGTGAAGATGCTCACCGCCAAGGGCCTGCTGAGCGCGAGGCCGCGCCAGGGCACGCGCGTCCAGCCGGAAAGCCAGTGGAACCTCCTCGATCCCGATGTGCTGCGCTGGATGCTGGAGCGCAAATTCTCGATCGATCTGCTGATCGAATTCACCGATGTGCGCCTGGCAATCGAGCCCCGCGCTGCCGCGCTGGCGGCGGCGGTCGCCACGGGCGCGCAGCGCGCGCAAATCATGGCGGCCATCGACCGCATGGTGGCCGCCGACAATGGCGACGACGATGCGCTGGCCGCCGACATCGCCTTCCACGTTGCCGTGCTGAACGCCAGCAACAACCGTTTCCTGCGCCAGTTCACCGATCTCGCCGAAACCACATTGCGGTTCAGCATCCGGCGCACCAACGAATATAAGGGCGTGCCGCGCGCCAGCGCCGAGGAGCATAAGCGCGTCGCCGATGCGATCGCCGCGGGCGACGCCGAACGCGCGGCGGGCGAGATGCGCACCCTGATCGAAGGCGCGCTGAACCTGCTGCTTACGCGCGGCGGCCTGCCGTCCCGTCCCCGGGCCTGAGCGCCTCCGGCGCCATCGTCCCGAAGCGCAGCCGCGTTTCCGATCGATATTCCTTGCCCGGCCGCAACAGGGTGGAGGGGAATTGTGGCATGTTGGGCGAATCCGGGAAATGCTGGGTTTCGAAGCATAGCGCCCGGTGCCGCCCGATCGGCTGGCCGCCCCTATCGGGGATCGATCCGTCTAGGCCGTTGCCGCTGTAGAATTGAACGCCGGGCTCGGTCGTCGATATTTCCAGCAGCCGCCCGCTGGCGGCGTGCATCAGCCGGACCGCGGGTTTCAGCGTGCCGGCATCGTCCCCGATGCAGAAGGTGTGATTGAAGCCGTCTCCGGCATCGAGCTGCGGGTCGCCCGCCGCCAGCGCGGCGGCAAGCCCGCGCGGCTGGCGGAAATCGAAGGCCGTGCCGGCGACCGCGAGGCAGTCGCCCGTCGGCAGCGCGGCGGCGTCGATCGGAAGATAGGCTTCGGCGTGGATCTGGACGTCATGATCGAGGGCGGTGGCCGATGAACGGCCGCCGAGGTTGAAATAGCAGTGGCTCGTCAGGTTCACGTGTGTCGCCCGATCGGCGCCCGCGCGATAGCGGAGCAGGATCGTGTCCGCGCCTTCCAGCAGGAAATCCGCCTCCACGCGCAATCTGCCCGGAAATCCCTGGTCGCCATCCGGGCTCACATGGCTGAGCCGAACGCCGCGTCCGTCCGCCAACGGCGCGGCCGCCCATATCGCCTTGTCGAAACCGGCGGAGCCGCCATGGAGCTGATTGGGGCCTTCATTGGCGATAAGCGCGTGAACCGATCCGTCCACGGGCAGCCGGGCGCCGCGGATGCGGTTGGCATAGCGGCCGACGGTCGATCCGAAATAGGGATTGGCGCGGCGATAGGCGGGGGAAAGATAGCCGTCGAGATGATCGAACCCCAGGATCACCTCTTCCCGTGGCACCTCGTGGCCGGGCGCGAGGATGCTGGACAAGGTGGCGCCGTAGGTGGCGACGCTGAACGCAATGCCGCCATCGGCGGAGAAGGTGAAGCGTTCGACCATTTCGCCCGAGGGCAGCCGGCCCCAGGGTTCGCGATCCATCCGAACGGCGGGAGCGGGCATGGGCACGACCTGTGCGCTGGAGCGGGTTGAACCGGAGGTTCGGGAAAGGATTAGCGCGCCGCATGGCCCCGGATCAATGCGGCCCCGCGTAGGCAAGGGGTGGCCGGGCCGCGAACGGCCCGACCACAGGGGGGATCAGAAGGTCGCGCGGACGCCGACCGAGACGCGACGCCCCGTGTCGTCGAGCTGGATCAGCCGCTCATCATAGCGCGAGAAGGTGCGGCGGTGCTTGTTGGTCAGATTCACCACCTCGCCGAAGACGGCGAAATTCTCGGTGAACTTGAAGCTGCCGCTCAGATCATACTGGCCGTAGCTGTCGACATTCTCCGGCTCGCCATTGAGGCCGCGGGCGCGGGCCAGGAACTTGTCGCGCCAGTTATAGGCGCCGCGAAGCTGGACCGGCCCCTTTTCATAGAACAGCACCGCATTGGCGCTGTCCGACAGGCCTTCGACCGAGAAGATGCCGCTCGCGATCGACGGATCGAAGCTCGTTGAGCTCTTCACCTTGGTATAGTTGGCGAGCACGCCGAAGCCGTCAAACGGCGCAGGCAGCTTGTCGAACGTATATTGCGCCGCGACCTCGAAGCCATAAACCTTCGACTTCCGGGTATTTTCCGGCCGGGTCACGTTGAAGTCGAAGCCGAAATAGGTTTCGGTGGTCGTGACCTGCGAAATGAAGTTGTCGACCCATTTGTAGAAGCCGGCAACGCTCACATAGCTGGTCTTACCGATGAAATAATCGGCGGCGATATCCGCGTTCCACGCCAGATAGGGCTTCAGGCCGGGATTGCCGCTGCTGATCGTATTCGATTGGGGCGGACGGAAGTCATAGGATTTACTGAGCGTCAGGTTGGACAGTGTCGGCCGCGTCAGGGTGCGCGAGAAGGCCGCCCGCGTCACCAGCTTGTCCGTCCAGTTCACCCGGAACGTCGCCGACGGCAGGACATAGCTGTAATTATGCTTTTCCGAAACCGGCACCGGCGGGCTGAACGTCGCCACGCCGGCGGTAGGATCGCCGGGATTCTGGGTGATGTTCAGCAATTGCACCGAATTGCCGCGCGCCAGCGTGTTGGTATAGACATACCGGGCACCGACCACGGCATTCCAGGGATGATCGCCCAGATCGCCGCCGAGTTCGGCCTGCAGATAGGCCGCCGCGGTATATTCGCGCACCGAACCCGAGCCGCGCGGGTCGTAGGTCGGCCGCATGCTGTAGCCGTTGGCGGCATAGACGGCATTGAAGGCGTCTTCCGCGGTTTGATCGCCCTTCTGGGAAACAGCGGCCGGGTTGCCATAATATTGGGCGAGCTTGACCGGATCGTAGGTCAGCCAGCTCATCGGCGCTCCGCCGAGCACGCCGCCATCGTTGAAGGTGGTGAACAAGCCGGGGTCGGCGCTGGCAAAATAGCCGCAATAGAAGCAGCCCAGCGGGTCCGGCGTCAGTAGTGACGTGATGTCTTTCTTGCGCCGCGTGCCGACCGCGCCGAAGCGGATCGACTTCAACACCGTATCGAATTCCTGCTTGCCGTCGATCCGGAGCGAGGTGATGTCGTCGGAAACCTTGCTGCCGCGTTCGGAGCAGCAGTGCAGCACGGCGCGCGAGGGATCGTCGGTCGGCAGGATGTTGGTGATGGTCGGCAGGCTGCCGGGGTTGAGATCGAAGGTCGGGTTCACGCCCGCATTCTTCTCGCCCACCACGTAGAATACGGACGTGTAGCCCTCTTTGGCGCGCGAATGCGAGATATCGAAATCGATCGTAGTGCGATCGCCGGGCGTGTAGCGCGCATTCAGGCCGATCTGGTAGGTCTTCGCGTCACGCGGGGAATCGAAGACGATATTGTCGCTGGCAAGGCCGCCGCCTGCGCTGCGAACGAAATGGGTGACGGTGCCGTTCTCGTTCGCGGTCGCATCGATGATGTCGCCGGGATCGGTGTAGAAACCGAGCTGGTTCGACCAGGAATCCACCTTGAGCTGCGTGTAGAGGCCGTCGAGCTGGAGCTTCAGCTTGTCGCTGACGATCCAGTCGAATCCGATCGTGGCGGTGATGCGCTCGCGCGTGTTACGCTCCACCGTGGTGTTGTAGGTGCGGGGGAGGGCGACATTGGCGAGATCGACCGTGCCGTTCTTGTCGAAATCGAGATTCTGGCCGGTGATCCAGCCGCTGGTGTTGACGTTGGAGAAGCGCGATATGCGCTTGTCATAATTGAAGCTCGCCAGCACGCCGAACGTCTCGTCGGCATTGGTGTTGCTGACGATGCCGGAGATGACCGGTGCAGCCTTGTCGCGCGTGCTGTCGAACTTGGCAGCGGCGCTGCCGGAGAAGTGGAAGCCGGGATTGTCGAGCGGCCGCGCGGTGCGCAGCATCACGGTGGAGCCGATGCCGCCATCCTGCTGCTCGGCGGTGGCCGACTTGTAGACCTCGGCCGCGCTCAGCACTTCGGAAGGCAGGATGTCGAAGCTGAACTCGCGCCCGCTATTCTCGGTCGCGAGCAGCCGGCCATTGAGCAGCACGGTGTTGAATTCCGGGCCGAAACCGCGAACCGTGATGAAGCGGCCCTCGCCGCCGCTGCGATCGATCGAAACGCCGGTGATACGCTGCAGCGATTCGGCGACATTCTGATCGGGGAACTTGCCGATATCCTCGGCTGCGATCGAATCGACCACGCCGATCGTCTCGCGCTTGATGTCGAGCGCCTTGGAAAGGCTGGCGCGAGTGCCGGTCACGATGATGTCGTCAGCGGCGGCGGTGTCGGACTGCAGCGATGACGGCGCAGCATCCTGGGCGAAGGCGGCGGTTCCGGCGCACAACGAAACTAGGCTCGCCCCCATCAGCAACAGCGTGGCATGGCGACGACCGTGGACCTTTATCATGCATCACTCCCCAATATCGGAGGCTGGATCGTTGAGAGTGCCAGCCGTGGTCTCATAAATATGACAAATAAGATGCTTCGTCCACCCCGCACTCCGGAAAGGAGAAGCTTTTTGACCCATGCCCGCAATAAAGTGCGCCGGCGCGAGGTTGACATGCGCTGAAATGCTGCCTTTTTATATGATAAATATGAGATCTGGGAGAGTATGATGCGGGCAGGCAGGTTGAGTGTGGCGATGGCTTCGGCGCTGGCGCTGGCCGCGCTCTCGGCCGGCGGCGCGCATGCGTCGGCGCGCTATGATTCGAAGGCCCGCGTCTTCCGGCTGGATGGCGGCGACGTCACCTATGCGTTCGGCATCAATCCTGCGGGCTATCTCGAATCGATCTATTGGGGCGGACGGCTCCAGGACGGCGATCCCCTGGGGCCGATCCCGGCGCTGCGCGATCATTCCAGCGTCGACATGGCGGCATCAATCGCGCCCCAGGAGTTTCCCGGCCAAGGCGCCGGCACCTTCGCCGAGCCCACGCTGAAGCTCGCTTATCCCGATGGCGTGCGGGACGTCGTCCTGAAATATGTCTCCCACAAGATAGCGGGCGACACCATCACCATCGCTCTCAGGGATGTTTCCCGCCCGGTCGACGTCACCCTGCGCTACGAGATCGATCCCGAAACCGGCATCGTCGGCCGGTCGGCGACGATCGCGAACAACGGCAAGGGCTGGGTGCGGATCGACCAGGCCGAATCCGCATCTTACACGCTGCCGGTCGGGTCGGATTACCGGCTCCATTACCTCACAGGCCGCTGGGCGGCGGAATGGACACTCCAGCAGCGGCCGGTGACGGAGGGCGCGACGGTGATCGAAAGCCGGCGCGGATCGACCGGCCACCAGAATAATCCCTGGTTCGCGATCGATCGCACCGCCGTTTCGACCGAGGAAAGCGGGCCGGTATGGTTCGGGGCACTCGCCTGGTCGGGATCGTGGCGGATCAGCGTTGACAAGGACCAGATCGGCAAGGTGCGGATCGTCGGTGGCTATAATCCCTATGATTTCGCCTATCGCCTCCAGCCGGGCGAGAAGCTGGAAACCCCGGTCTTCTATGCGGGCTACAGCAGCAGGGGCATGGGCGGCGCCTCACGCCTGATGCACCGCTTCCAGCGTGACGAGATCCTGCCGGGCAACGGCAAGCCGAAGATTCGGCCCGTGCTCTATAATAGCTGGGAAGCGACCGAATTCGCCGTGGACGAGGCCGGGCAGATGGCGCTCGCCGAAAAGGCGGCGCGCATCGGTGTCGAACGCTTCGTGATGGACGACGGCTGGTTCGGCGCGCGCAACAGCGACAAGGCCGGCCTGGGCGACTGGACGGTCAACCGCACCAAATTCCCTAACGGTCTCAAGCCGCTGATCGACAAGGTGAAGAGCCTGGGGATGGAATTCGGCCTGTGGGTCGAACCCGAAATGGTGAATCCCGACAGCGATCTCTACCGCGCCCATCCCGATTGGGTCATCAATTTCCCCACCCGGCCCCGCAGCGAGGGCCGCAACCAACTCGTCCTCAATCTCGCACGGAAGGATGTGCGCGATCATCTGCTCAAAGTGCTGGACGATCTGGTCAGCGCCAACGACATCAGGTTCCTCAAATGGGATCATAATCGCAACTGGTCCGAACCCGGCTGGCCGGAGGTCGCGCCTGAGGACCAGCAGAAGCTCTATGTCGAATATGTCCGCAATCTCTATTGGATACTGGCCGAGCTGCGGCGGCGGCATCCAGGGCTGGAGATCGAATCCTGCTCGGGCGGCGGTGGCCGCGTCGATCTCGGCATCATGGCCCTCACCGATCAGGTCTGGCCGTCGGACAATACCGACCCCTTTGATCGGCTGACGATGCAGGACGGCTTCAGCCATGCCTATGCCCCAGCGGTGATGATGGCCTGGGTCACGGATTCGCCCAACTGGGTGAACAAGCGGGAGACCTCGCTCGAATATCGCTTCCTGTCCGCGATGCAGGGCGGCCTCGGCGTCGGCGCCAACCTCAACCATTGGCAGGATGAGGATTATGCTACCGCCACGCGGATGATCGCGGCCTATAAAACTGTCCGCGCCACGGTGCAGCAGGGCGACCTCTATCGCCTCGTCTCTCCCCAGCAAGGCAGCGAGCACTCGGCCACGCTTTCGGTTGCGCCGGACCGGCGCCAGGCGGTGCTTTTCGCTTTCCTCCACAGCAGCACCAAGCTGGAGCCGGCGCCCGCCATCCAGCTTCAGGGCCTCGATGCCGACAGGCGCTATCGCGTCAGCCGCCTCGGCGGCGGCACGCTGCCGGCCGGCATGCCCGTGGAAGCCAGCGGTCGCTTCTGGATGGAACAGGGCGTCGATCCGGCGCTGCGGGGGGATTTCCAGGCCATCGGCCTGCTGTTCGAAGCCGTCGGCTGATTGATGGCGGGGCAAACGGAACGGCGTACCGGTGCCGTTCCGCTCCCGACCGGAAAAATGGTGCGCCTGCCTGCCTGGGAGGCATGGCGTAGATCGACCAACGTTGCCGGATTCACCGATATGGATGGTGACCCCTACGAGTGTAGAACTTTATTCTCAAGCAAGTTCAGGGCGTCCCTAAGTCTGCTGTAAAATCAGTGATTTGTCTTGTACGGTGTCCGCGGTTGGTCGTCCTGATTTGCCTGAATTCCCATCGAAGTGTGGGAACGATTGTGGGATCATTTCAGGCAGGGAATCGAACCGATGGCCCTTACAGCGTTGAAGGTGAAGAACGCGAAGCCCGGTCGGCATGTCGATGGCCGGGGGCTTTGCCTGTTCGTGAAGCCGAGTGGCGCGCGGACCTGGGTGCTGCGGATGCAGCGCAATGGACGGCGACGCGACTACGGGCTGGGATCGGCGCTGGACGTGTCGCTTGCCGAAGCGCGCGACGCGGCGGCGGCGCTGCGTCGTCAGGTCCGCGAGGGCGTCGATCCGGTTGCCGAGCGGCGCAAGTCGCGCAAGGTCGTCCCGAGCTTCGAGACGGCAGCGCGCGACTGCTACGAGGCGTTGAAGGAGGGATGGAAAAACCGCCGTCATGCCAACTGGATTTCCAGCCTTGAGAACCATGCCTTTCCGTTGATCGGCACCAAGCCGGTGGATCAGGTCGACAGCACGGCCGTCGTGGAGGTGCTTTCGCCGATCTGGCTTGAAATCCCCGACACGGCGCGGCGCATCTTGCAGCGCATCGGCGCGGTGCTGGACTTCGCCCATATCAAGGGCTGGCTTCCGGACGAGGTGTCCTTGCGCTCGGTGCGCAAGGGGCTTCCCCGTCAGCTGGACAAGGGCGGCCATCTGGAAGCCATGCCCTATGCTGATGTTCCCGCGCTCATGCAGAAGCTGGCGGCGGCAGTGCCGACCAGCGGGCGGGATGCCTTGCGCTTCACCATCTACAACGCCGTGCGATCGAACGAGACGCGCTTTGCCGTGTGGACCGAGTTCGACCTGGACAAGGCGATATGGACCATTCCGGGCGAGCGCATGAAGGCCGGCGAAACCCATATCGTGCCTTTGTCGGCTCCCGTCGTGGCGCTGCTCCGCAGGCGGTGGAACGAGCGCGACAGCGACACCGGCCTTGTGTTCTCCAATGACGGGAAGAAGCCGATCAGCGACATGACCATGACCAAGCTGCTGCGCGACGACGGCATCAGGGGCGTGACCGTCCACGGCTTCCGCTCCGCCTTCACCGACTGGTCTTCGGAGCGGACGCGCTTCCCCAAGGAGGTTGCCGACAAGGCGCTGGCGCACAAGCTGCCCAACAAGGTTGAAGCCGCCTATCGCCGCACCGACTTCTTCGACAAGCGGCGCAGCCTGATGGCGCGTTGGGCTGAGTATCTCGACCGCACGGACACGCAGAACGGCAAGGGGAAGGACGCCGCCACCACGGCGTCCGAGCCTATCCCGCTTCGCGCTGCCGCCTGATAAGCGCGTGCAGGCTGGCGGTGGTGATGCGAGTGGACTTGCCCAGCTTCACCGTCTCGATTTCACCGGCCGCGATCAATGCGTATAATTTGGTGCGACCGACGCCGATCATGCGGGCGGCGTCGTTGACGCGAACGCAGATCGGATCGGGGGAAGGGCGCGCCGTCATGGCGCGGCCCTTTCCGTTTCGTCGGCGCGATAGCCGACCGGATCGGCAATCCAGCGCTGGACGGCTGACTCATGCCAGCCAGCGCCGTGAACGCTGATCCTGACTTGAGCCGGAAATGTCCGGTCAGCGATTTTACGATACAGAGTGGAGCGGGAAAGGCCGGTGCGTTGCAGCACCGTCTTGAGGCGGATGATTTTTTCAGGGTCGGGCATTGAGGTAACTTTCGACTTCGCCGTTGATATAATCCCCCTAAGAATAGAATTGACGGCCCGGATTCGCAGCGCAAGGGCGATCCAGCCAAGATGTGGCAAGCATAGTGCTCACGGCGGTATAAGTGTAGGAAGCGGCGGCGAACGGCGGTGAACTTCGGCAATCGGCGGCGGACGGCGGTGGACGGCGGCGTAGTGCGGTGACTGCCACCTTATACTTTGACGTTTCTTCACCAACCGTGACAATAAAGCCACGCCATTATGCGACTTGCTGGCAAGCGATGCGATCCGATGAACTTGGCGAGATTCCGATTCGCACGACATGGCGGGGCCTTTCTTTAGGTGGCCCGCCATTGCCACGAACTCATGCTGTCCCGGTTTTTCCCGCCGCGCAAGAGGGGGAGGCACTACAGTGCCGCCCATAGCCAAAATGGTGCCAAATGCGCGAAATTAGTCGCAAAAGCGCCAACACAGTAGCGCAAGGGGCAATCTTGTCCGCTTCGGCGGGCGGTCGTGACAGTGGGATGGCGCACGATGGCCTTGGAAGCGTCCCGCTTGTTCGCTATATTCCGCCCATGACCAAGGCCCATGCAGCACCGACCGAAAAGATCGTCCGCGATTCCAAGTCCGGGCGGTCTGTCGTCGTGCGCGGCGTTGGCGCGCTCAAGGGGCACTTGACGCTCAAGAAGGGCGTCGATCTTACCAAGCCCATCGCATCGCAGGCCATGAAGGGCGCGAAGACGCGGAAGCTCGAACCCGCCCACGCGAAGCACTGACCTTTGCCCGGAATCCTGCTCGACACGCACGCGCTCTATTGGCTCGTGAGCGGCGAGGAAGAATTGCTTGAGCAAGCCCTGGTCGCGATCGGTGAGAATCAGGAAGCTGGGACGCTGTTCGTGTCTCCGATTACCGCATGGGAACTATCGGTCGCGACCAAAAAGAACCGCGTGGCAGGCCGTCCGCATTTGGGCGACGACCCGCCCGACCGCTGGTTCCGTGAGGCGGTGCGCGTCACGTCCGCACGGATCATTCCGATCCAGCAGCGGATTTCGTGCGAAGCCGCCAACATCGTGACCGACACCGGCCATAAAGACCCCGGCGATTGCTTTCTGATCGCGACCGCGCGCGTGCGCCGAATACCGATCGTCACGCGCGACGAAATCATGCAGACGATCGCGGCGGAAAACGCTGGCTATCTGGACGTGATCGCATGCTAGGCGCGGGCTTGGTTTCCGGTTCCGCCTTGAACGCCCGCTTGCCGCGTTGATCGCGCGACGATTTGGAATGGTGAGCAACGCGCCGTAGCAAAGCGAACCTTGGTGGCCACCATCGCACGGGGCATGTCCGCATTGGGAGCGAAGATGATGGAAACCAGCGTGAGAGCGCTCTTTGAAAGATACGAGAGCCTGTTCAACCAGTCGCTTGGCGGCGACGTAAACATGGATGAGGTCGCAGCGCTATATGCTTCCGAGTTCATTGGGGCCGCGCCCGCTGGTGTCAGGGCCGGAAAGAACGACGATCAATTCAAGCAGGTCATGGCGCAGGGGTATGCCCATTATCGGGCGATCGGGACGAAAGCCATGCGGGTGCGCGCTATCCGCCTCTCTCCGATCGACGAGCTTCATTGCGTGGCCCATGTCGGTTGGACGGCGACCTATGCCCGCAAGGATGAACCGGACGCCGAGATAGATTTCGATGTTCACTACTTCGTTCAGAAGCTGGATGGAGAGCCAAAGGCTTTCGGCTGGGTATCCGGCGACGAGCAGGCGCTTTTGGCAAAGCACGGCATTATCTGAGGTTCGTTTCCGCCTCAAACGCCCGTTTGCCCTTCCGCTTCCATAGAGCGAGCGCGTTGTCGCGTTCCTCACCTTGCAGCTTCCCCGCGATCGACAGGAACGCGCCGTAGAGGGTGGCGCGGTCGTCGTCGGTCAGATCGACCAGCCCCGCCTTGACGACGAGGCCACCAAGCTCAATCAGGTGGCGCGTGCGTTCTCGCCACGTCCGAGCCGGAGCGCTGGCGCACCGTGGTTTTAGCTAACGCGCTCGTGCAGGAGAACCGCGACACTATTGTTGAATGTCGCGAGAAGGCCGCGAAGGCGAAGAAGCCGGTGCGCTGCTCCGTCGAGGTCGGGCCGGAGTCATGATGCCGCTTCCCCGTCCACGGCCGGCAGCCCCGCCTCATAAGCCGGGATCGGCGCGAGCCGCACGCCCCGGGGCGTTGCACGATGGTCATGGTTAGCTGGCGTCGGAATGGAACCGGTGCCGATAGCTCGCGACCCGTTGCGCCCGCGCCAACCAGCCCAGCAGCATGAGTTCGGTGGGATTGAGGAACGGCGTGCCGGGACGGTGGATCACCAGCGCGTTGCGGGCGGCAAGGTCGCGCAGTCGCGCGAATTGTGCGCCGAGGACCAGGGCGGCGTCCGGCCACCCGCGCATCTCACCCCGAAGCAGCCGGACAACCCGCTGCTCCGCGACGGAGCGGCGGCGCAGCGCCAGCCTTGCGGGGCGTGGGATGGTCGCAGCCCGCTGCATCAGCGCGCCCCGAGCAGGAATTCGATGGGCACCACCAGTCCAGCGTATCCCCCGGCTTGTCGTCAGGCGGCTTGGGCAGCGGCGAGGCGTGTTTGGGTAGGGCCACCGCCTCACGGTCGAGTTCGGGAAAGCCGCAGGAGCGTTTGAGGCGTGAGGACAACACCTTGCCTTCGCGGTCCATCACGATCCGTACATAGGGCAGCTTCCCAACGCTGATATATAGGTCACGCCTGTTTCTGCAATGCTACGGATATGTTCGAGCGTGACTCCACCCGACGCCTCAGTCGGCAAACGAGCGGGCCAGCCGGGGGGTGGCGACCGGCCCGCTCGAGATACCGCAAGTGTGCGGTCAACCCGAGGTGGGAGGGGGCACGATTGCCGCGGGCTGCTTCGTCGGTTTACTCGGCCGGTGCGCTGGGTGCGATAATACGCAAGTCGGACGTGACCAGTTCCAAGGCATAGGTGGCAGAGCGCACGCTACGCTCCGAAATGGAAGGGCAGAGTCCGCCAGCCATGCCCGATCGCACCATATTAATCTCCTCCGGGAATTCCATCTCGCAGGGCGGGTCACGTCTCGCGCCGGGCACGGGCGGAACGAACAAACCCTAAGACCTGGTCTGGCACGCGACCCTCGAAATCCCGCCACTGTACGCTCCGGCCCACGTCCGAGCCCCTGACTAGGTGGAGGGGGTTCTCCAAACCCCGTTTTCCGACCAGGCTCTCATGAACCCCTGCTTCAACGCGCCTATACGATCGTATGTCTCGGGCAAGGCTTCCACCCAATCGCTTCTTCGAAGGCTGCTCCGTAGCCTGACTGTCGCCGTGGCATTGCGGCATCTCGAAAGGAATGAAGCATGAAACTCGAAACCATTGCCAAACCTGGCAGGACCGACGCCGACGACCTTGTCCCTTCGCGATATGCGCTCAGCGTCGGCAGCCTGGATGTCCTCATCATTAGCGACGGCGTGCTGCCGCTGCCGACCGAAACCATGTCGACCAATGTGGCGCCCGATGCGCGCGCTGCCTGGTTCAACAACATGTTCCTCGGCCCCGACATGTTCGACTGGGCCCTGAACGTTCTCGTTGTGCGCAGCGGTGAGCAGATCATCTTGGTGGATGCGGGCCTTGGCGGACAGTTCCCCGGATTCCCTCGCGCCGGCCAGTTCCCCAAGCGCCTCGAAGCCGCTGGCATTCCGCTCGAAGCGGTTACGGACGTCGTCATCACCCACATGCATATGGACCATGTCGGCGGACTGCTCGTCGATGAGGTGCGCAACAGGCTGCGGCCCGATGTCCGGATCCATGTGACCTCGACCGAAGTCGAATTCTGGAAGGATCCCGACTTCTCGCTGACCTCGATGCCGTCGCCCGTGCCGGACGTTCTCCGCTCGACGGCCGCCCAGTTCGTGGAAGCCTATGGGGATAAAATCCGCACCTTCGAGAACGAACTTGAAGTAGCGCCGGGCGTCACGGCGAAGCTGACCGGCGGGCATACCCCGGGTCACTGCGTGGTACGGGTGGAATCCAACGGTGAGCGTCTGATGTTCGCGGGCGACGCCCTGTTCCCGGTGGGATTCGACCATCCAGACTGGCACAACGGTTTCGAGCATGATCCAGAGGAATCGGTGCGCGTCCGGGTTGATCTTCTTCGCGAGGCTGCGGCGACCGGCGAACTGCTGGTGGCGACCCACCTTGCCTTCCCTTCGCTCGGCCGGGTGGCGCTCGATGGCGATGCCTTTCGTTGGGTGGCGTCAATCTGGGACTATTGATCGCCAGGCGGCTCCGCCGGATCGGGGCGCGCATTCACCTGTCGGGAGAGCGCGCGCCCTGGTCGACACGGCCGTTCTGGCCGGAAGCCCTCGTTCCGCTCAAATCGAATGCGGTGCTAGCGCTTCGGCCAGAAAGTCAGTGAACAACCGCACGCGCAATGGGGCCAAGCGGCCGAACGCGTGCAGTGCCTGAACTGGAATCGCGGCGAGCGGGTCGTGCGGCAGCAGTTGGACGAGGCGCCCTGCGGCAAGTTCGTCCGCCACCGCGAGCCGGAGCAACTGCGCGATACCGACCCCGGCAAGCGCAGCGGTGCGCATCGCTTGTCCGGAATCGGTGTCGAACGCCCCATCTATTGCGAGTTCAGTGCCATCGGCAAAGCGGATCGGATACGCGTGTGAGCCGAGGCGATAGCGAACATGGGCGGCCTGCAGGAGATCGTCGCGTGTTGAAGGATAACCGGCACGATCGAGCCAGTCAGGTGCTGCGACGAGGACGAGCGGCAAGGTCGCGATGCGTCGCACCATCCAGTCGGCCGCTTCCACGGCGCCCACGCGTAGCGCGACGTCGAACCCTTCACGAACGAGATCGACATGACGGTCAGTGATGCTGATCTCGAGCTTGATGTCGGGATAGCGCGGGATGAAGCCACCGGTCAGATGATCGACGAGCGTGGGACCAAGCACGCCGGGAAGGCTGACCCGCAGCAACCCGCGCGCCGGGTCGTCACTGCTCAGGACATCGCTGGCTTCGTCAAGGGAACGCAGGAGCGGCGCCACGCGCTCATAATAGGCGGTTCCGTCGACAGTCAGTGCGAGCGAACGTGTCGAACGAAGGAAGAGCTTCACACCCAGGCGCTGCTCGAGCCGCTCCACGCTTTTCGAAACCGCCGATGGGGTCGTGCCCGCAAGGCGCGCCGCCGCGCTGAACGAACCCGCCTCTGCCGCCCGAACAAAGGCATGAAGCCCGCTGATCGATTCGAGTCCCGTGCTCATTCGATAGTTTTTGTCAAAAATCCTTTGCCTTCGTCCAGTCTAATTTCTCGTTCCGGAAAAGCCAGATATGCCTCCCATTTCAACATCAGAGGTAAAGCATGACAAGTTTGAGCGGAAAGGTTACCGTGATCACCGGCGGCAACAGCGGCATCGGGCTCGCGAGCGCGAAGCTCTTTGCGGAGCAGGGCGCCCATGTGGTGATTACCGGGCGGCGCCAACAGGCTCTTGACGACGCGGTGCGGGCCATCGGCCCGTCCGCGGTCGCCATCCGGGGCGACGTCGCCGATCCGGATCATCATCGCGAGATCGCGGACTTCGTTCGCGATCGCTTCGCCGGCGTCGACATCTACATGGCGAATGCGGGCGTCAACACGATCACGGCGTCGTCTGACGTGTCCCTCGCCGAGTATGACGCCCAGTTCGGCATCAATGCGCGGGGCACCTTCCTCGGCGTCCAGGCGATCGCCCCCCGGCTGCGCGATGGCGGCTCGATCATTCTCGTTGGTTCGCTCGCGAGCGACAAGGTGCTGGAGGGCCATGCGGTCTATGCCGGCACCAAGGCGGCGATCGGCGCCTTCGCGCGGAGTTGGGCGCTCGAGTTCAGGGACCGCGGCATCCGCGTCAACGTCCTGAGCCCCGGACCTACGGAAACGGAAATCCTCGAAAAGCTCGGTGTCCCCGCTGGAGAACGCGAGGCTTTCACCGCGATGATGGCGGGCGCGGTCCCGCTCGGCCGGCTTGGTCGGCCCGAGGAACTGGCGCGCGCCGCGCTGTTCCTCGCCTCGGACGCCAGCAGTTTCGTCACCGGCATCAATCTCCGCGTCGATGGCGGCATGGCGCTGCTTTGACCCTCTCATTCACCCCGGAAGGAAATCATGATGACCAAATCCGAAATCGACCCCGCGATCCATGACCTGATCCACGACGTCGTGCATGTCGGCAGCGCCTATGACATCGAAGGCATGGAGAAGCTCTATACGCCGGACCAGATCTTCCTGGTGCTTGGCAGCGACGGAGAGGTGACGCGAATTCGCCGCGACGATTCCATAGCCGAGTTCCGCTCTCGCCGGGACGCTGGCGAGGCACCGCTCTCGACTGAGCATCGCGTCCTTCATGTCGAACAGCAGGGCGATCATGCCACCGCGATCCTCTATCGCCGCATGAGTGCCGATGCACCGCCTGCAATGTACGAGCTGCGCCTGCGCAGCGAGTCCGGGATCTGGAGGGTGGCGGGCGAGACGGTGACGCCCTGGCCCGGCGGGATCGACGGCAACTTCCTTCCGCCAAGGCGGAAGGTGGCCTGAGCTTCGTTCGACGGCCGCATTTTCGGACATGCTCAGGAAAGAAAAGTGCCGGCCGCTACTGGCGAGGCAAGGGAGGAATCCCTTGCCTCGCCAAACGCGGACTAATATAGTCTCTGTTATGGCACATCTAACCGCAAGCGTGGAATATGGGCTGCATTGCCTGCTGGGATTGGTCGACGCCGGCGAGCAGCCGCGCAGCGCGCGAGACCTCGCCGCGTTTCAGGGCATTTCGCCTTCCTTTGTCGCGAAGATCTTTCCCAGGCTCGAGAAGGCGGGGATCGTCGAGGCCGCCGAAGGTGTGCGCGGGGGCTACCGGCTCGCGCGGGCGCCGGAGACGATCTCCGTGCTCGAACTGGTCGACGCCATCGAGGGGCCAAAGCCGCTGTTCGAATGCCAGGAAATTCGCAGTCGCTGCGCCCTGTTCGATGATGGAGCGCCCGGATGGGCGACACGCGGCGTCTGCTCGATACACGCCGTCATGCTCAAGGCGGAGAAGGCGATGCGCGACGCCCTCGCGAGCGAAAGCCTCGCGGACATTGCCGGGCGGCTTCAGCAAAAGGCGCCGCCCGCGTTTGGCATGGACACCAGGACATGGTTTGACCGGCGGATCGCCCGGCGGCGATCGGGAAGCCCGGCGCAGGGGAAGGACGGGACAGGATGATCACCAACACAGCCGAAGAGGAGCTGCCGCTCGTCTTCATCGTCGACGATGACGAGGATGTCCGCACGGCCATCCGCGAATTGATGCTCTCGGTCGGCATTGAGGCGGCATGCTGCGCCTCCACGCGCGACTTGATGGATTCTCCGCTTCTCGAGCGGCCGGGATGCATTGTGCTGGATGTCCGCATGCCGGGCGCGAGCGGTCTTGATCTCCAGCAGCATTTTGCCTCGGCGGGCATCTTCAAGCCGATCATATTCCTGACCGGCCATGGCGATATTCCCATGTCCGTTCAGGCGATGAAGGCGGGCGCGGTAGACTTTCTCACCAAACCGGTCCGCGATCAGACGCTGCTGGACGCGGTGACGGCCGGCATCGAGCGCGACATCGCGGGACGGGCGCATGCGCGTGCCGTGCAGCGTCACGTCGAGCATTTCGAGACGCTGACGCCGCGCGAATGCCAGGTGATGCGCGAGGTTGCCCTGGGGCGGCTGAACAAGCAGATCGCCTTCGATCTCGGCATCACCGAGATTACCGTGAAGCTGCATCGCAGTAACGTGATGCGCAAGATGCAGGCCGCTTCCGTCGGCGAGCTGATACGCGCCTGGGAAAAGCTGCCGACCGATATGCGTGAAACCGTCCAAGCCTAGTCTTTGGTATGGTAACAATGCCTTGCAAGCTGCGCGACAAAGATGACTCCTGCTCCGGAGTCTGCGTTAAAGAGGATGTCGCCCCTTGCCTGAACTGCCGACCGTCGCCATCGTGGACGATGACGAGGCTGTCCGTGAAGCTCTTGGAGACCTGCTGATGGTTTCGGGGCTCACCTGCCATACATTTGCGGGTGCCGCTTCCTTCCTCACCGCGTGCACTGAATTTCATTTTGACTGCCTCATCACCGATATCCGCATGCCAGGCATGACGGGTATAGAGCTCATCGAGCGCCTTCATGTCGAGGGCGCCGGGCTGCCGGTGATCGTCCTTTCATCGGTCCTGGATGAGCAGGCCCGCGCTCATGCGCTCTCGCTCGGAGCAAGGGCCTGGTTCACCAAGCCCGTCTCCGACGAGAGACTACTGGGCGCGATCGCGACGGCCATCGACGGTGGCCGGGGCGGTGGGCAATGACATCCCCGCTTCGTGAGTCGCGCGATCATGATGAAGCCGGCATCGCGGAGTTCGCGTCGGAAAGTATCGTCATTCTCGATGAGTCCGGCAAGGTGCGCAGCTGGAACCCGGCTGCCGAGCGCATCTTCGGCTGGCCCGCGCTTGCCCTGCGAGGGACGCGAATCGCGGACATCTCCCCATCGCCGGCCGACGAACGGCGCGCCTGGGCGCATCTGCTGCAAGAGGGATCCTGGCATGGACGCATCAGCCGATACACACGCGATGGCGGGATCGTCTGCGCCGAAGTGCGGCGCCACCTGCGCTACGACGGCACGGGCATGCATTGCGACGTTATCGAGTTCGCGTACCCGACACGCGATAGCGGGGAAACGCAATATGCAGCAGGGCCAGTTCCCGACCGCACGACCGCCGCGAGCTGGCAGATTGACGTCTCGCCCGCCGCGGAGATCATCGCGCAGATTGCCGCGCGGGCCGGCTCTGTTCCCGAAGACGAATTGCGAGATATTTACAGCCGTCTCGTCGAGCGGGCGCTGATTGTTGAGGTCAATGAGCGGACCGCGCGCCTGGTCGGCGGCAATCGCGGACCCGCTCTGCTGGCCGGCCAGTCGGTGGCGGCATTCTGGCCGGTGGGCAGCCGCGGCATACTTGCCGAGCTGGTTCTCGAGGCTTTGCGTGGCCGGGAGGGGAAGGTCTGCCGCCGCCAGCTCGCCTCGGACGGCATATTGCGCGATCCTCTCGTCACCGTCTGGCGGGCGGGGCGCGCGCATTCCGGGCGCTTGTTCATCGCGGTGAACGGTGCCGCCGATGACGATCGTTCCTATCTGTTCCTGCGGGCAAGCGAGGCCCGCTACCGCAAGCTGATCGACTATATGCCGGTCGCCCTCTGGCAGGTCGATGCCAGCCACATGGGGAAGATTTACGCGCAACTGAGAGCGGATGGCGTCGTCGATTTCGAGCGATATCTGGAGGAGCATCCCGAACTGGTCGAGCTTGCGGCCGCCACGGTGAACGTCACCGATGTCAATCGCCGCGCGATCGAGCTGGTGGGCGGTGCAGGCGTGCAGGACCTGATTCGACCCGTGGGCTATCTTTTCGCCGCCAATCCCGCCGCGCTGCGCCGTGTGATGATCGGTCGGTTCACCGGACGGAAGAACTACAGCGAGCTCATGAAGCTTCAAACCCTAGACAATCGGGTGCTCGATGTTCGCTTTTCGGTGACATATCCGGAACCGCTCCTCGAACTGGACACCACCATTTTCAGCCTTGAGGATGTGACGGAACAATTGCGCATGGAGACGCAGTTGCGCCAGCTTCAGGCGGATTTCAGCCACGCCGCCCGCGTTTCGATGCTCGGAGAACTGGCCAGCTCGATTGCCCACGAGGTCAACCAGCCGCTCGCCGCCATAGTCACGAACGCCGAAACGAGCCTGCGTTGGCTGGGGCGTGACAAGCCGGACATCGGAAAGGTCGAGCAACTCACCGCGAGGATCGTCGCCAGCGCACGGCGCGCGGACGAGATTGTGCAGCGTGTGCGCGGCATGGCCGTCAAGCAGGCGCCTGCCCCGGTCGAGCTCGCATTCAACGAAATCATCCAAGAAAGCCTGCTCTTCGTCCGCCACGAGATCGAGACGCGCTCGGTCCGCGTGAGGACATCCTATGCCCGCGGATTGCCGCCGGTGATCGGGGACCGGATACAGCTCCAGCAGGTGGTCGTGAACATGCTTATCAACGCGATCCAGGCCGTCGAGGGATGCGATGAAGCGCTGCAGGAAATCGCGCTCTCCACCGGCACCGATGAAAAGGGCGATCTTCTTTTCATGCTGGGCGATCGCGGACCGGGCATCGCACCCGATCATATCGCTCGCATATTCGACGGATTTTTCACGACAAAGACTCATGGGATGGGAATCGGCCTCGCCATCTGCCAATCCATCGTCACGGCTCATGGCGGCGAGCTGTCGGCATCCAACCGCCCCGGCGGCGGTGCGCAGTTCCGCGTCATCCTGCCCCGCGCCGGACGTTTCGCGGCGGCGGACCAGATCGCGGGACGCCCAGCTTGCGCGGAGGGGATCTGACTGTGCTTGTGCAGGCACAGCTTGCGCTACACGCTACACTGCACGAGGCGCGGATCGGAGGAGCAAATAGTCCCACGGATCGCTGTGCGGCGAGGCTACACCCTCGCCGCACAGGTGCGATCGTGACGACCTCGTCCTCCTATGCTCTGTGGCCTGATGCAGAAGGTTCAACGACGATTCCTCTCTCGCAAAGCCGGCTGGCTATCGCGATCGTTCTCTTGACCACCGGCGCGACTGCAACAGTGCGCAGGGAACCCACTGCCCCGCTCGATATCGGCCTGCCCGGTGAAGCCCGAATGGGCCGCCGGGGCAGCGGTGGTGCTGTCTACCCTGGTGGTCCCGAACATGTCGGCAAGGCGTCGGCGCCAACACGCGGTTTGAAGCGGCTCTCGAGACGGATTTTATCCGGTCAGTGCCGGGGAGGGCTGTCGCGATGACCACGGAGTCGCTTCGCGAGGTCGAGCGCAAGCTGCGCATTCTCGAAACCATGCCGGGCTTCGGCTGGTCGGCCAATCCCGCCGGGCAGTTCACCTATGTCACGCCCAACACGCTGAGCTTTCTGGGCGTGGCCGGCGAGGATCTCAACGCATCCTACGCTGACGACGAATTCGGATGGCGACAGGTCATTCACCCGGACGACTATGAGCGTGTTGCGGCCAGATGGCGCCATTGCCTGCAGACCGGCGAGCATTATGACACGGAACATCGCCTGCGGCGCGCGGACGGCAGTTATCGCTGGTTCCGGAACTCGGGTCGGCCGTGCCTGGGAGAAGACGGCACCATCACCGAATGGTTCGGGACGACGATCGACATTGACGATCAGGTCCGACTCTGCCGGGACATCGCGGAACGTGAAGCCAGAATACGCCGGCTCGTGGACTCGGATATCATTGGAATCGTCATCTGGGATCTGGATGGAACACTGATCGATGCCAATGACGCGTTCCTGGGGATGGTCCAATATGATCGCGAGGACTTAAAGGCCGGGCTGCGGTGGTTCGACATGACGCCGCCGGAATGGCAGGAAGTCCATGGTCGCGAGGAGGCTGAAGAGCTTGCCGCGACCGGGAAGATGGAGCCTCGCGAAAAGGCGTTCTTCCGCAAGGATGGCAGCCGGGTGCCGGTCCTGATCGGCGCGGCCTGCTTCGATGGGCAGTCCAGGCAGGGTGTCGCCTACATTCTCGATCTGACCGAACGCAAGCGCGCTGAAGAGGCCTTGTACGACCAGAAACGCGAACTGTCCCAGCTCGTGGACATGATCCCGAGCTATTTGTGGCGGGTCACGCCACAGGGTGTGCCGGAGTTTTTCAACGAGCGGCTGGCCGATTTCCTGGGACAGGACGTAGCTGGCGTGAACAAGCAGGACAAGGGCGGACCCATCGCCTTCATCGAAGCTGTTATTCATCCGGAAGACGCTGCCGGCGTGGCCGACGCATTCGAGCGATCGCTAGCCAGCGGTGATGTTCTGTCCATGAAATGGCGCATGCGCCGTGCGGATGGTGTATATCGCTGGATGGCGGCGAGTGCTGAACCGATGCGCGATGCCGATGGTCGGATCGTAAACTGGTATGTCGCGTCCATAGATATTGAAGACGAGATTCGCACTCAGGAAGCTTTGCGCGAAAGAGAGCGGATGCTCCACCATCTGGTCGAGACGCTGCCGGCCATGATCGATTGTGCGACTGCAGATGGGGAACCCATCTACCGTAGCCAGCAGATGAGAGAGTATCTCGGTTATGATTTCGAATATCTCGACTCATCGGGCAAGTCTCGTCTGAACGGCACGCTCGAAGCCAGCGTTCATCCTGACGACCTGCCGGGTGTTAAGGCACACTACGGCCATTCGTTAGCGACCGGCGCGCCCTATGCTCGAAGACACCGTCTGAGAAGTTCAAACGGTGAATATCGCTGGGTTGAAACACGCGCTGCGCCCATGCGCGATGCCAGGGGCGCAATCGTACAGTGGAATGTCATCTGCCTCGATATCGACCCTGAAGTCAGGGCCCAGCAGGAATTGAAGCTCGCCCAGGAGCGCCTTGCGCGTGCAAGCCAGGCGGCGAGTCTCGCGGAACTCTCCGCCTCTATTGCGCATGAAGTAAACCAGCCTTTGGCCGCAATCGTGGCGAACTCCCATGCCTGCCATCGCTGGCTCTCCGCTCAGCCGGAGAACATCGAGCGCGCTAAGATCACCGCCGAGCGTATCATCCGGAATGCGAACGCAGCAGCCGACATCGTGAGCCGCATCCGCGCCCTGTTCAGTCAGTCAACGGAACTGCGGACGATCAATTCGCTGGAAGCCGTCATCGCCGAGACGCGCGAGCTCCTCGCGGACGAGGCGGCGCGTAGGCATGTCCATATCGACATCGACATTGCTCGTGATGTTCCCTCTCTGGCGTTCGATCCGGTTCAGATCCAGCAGGTGCTGATCAACCTCATGCGCAATGGCATGGAGGCGATGGACAAAGCGGCGCACAGAAGGCTCCGGCTGAGCGTGCGCCGGTTCGACGATATCGTGAGGACCCAGGTCAGTGACAGCGGCCCCGGCATCGAGCTACCCGACAGGATGTTCGAACCGTTTTACACCACCAAGCAGCACGGCATGGGAATAGGCCTCGCCATTTGCCGATCCATCGTCGAAGCACATGGTGGGCAATTATGGGCCGAGAACAACGACCCGAATGGCGCGACGTTCACTTTCTCGTTGCCGATCAGAAAGACCCCGGCGACCCGAGAAGGATCAGCCGCAGCGGATGGGTGAAGACTATGAATTTCCCATCGTAAAGGCGATGGGGTGTGCATAGGTAGGCGAGGTTCGCTGCGGCAAGACGAAAGCCCGCGCGGCGACATCCTCGACCTTCCCTTTTTTGAACCTTCCGTCGAAGAGCGTCCATGCGTTCAGATGAGGCCGAGCGCCTTCGCCACGCCATCGCCATAAGCGGGGTCTGCGCGATGGCAGTTGGCGATGTGGCGCTCCTGCACCGGTCGCGACGCTCCGCTGATCTGCCGAGCCGTGTTGGCGAACAGCGTGGCGCGCTTCGCTTCGTTCATGTTGCGGAACAAGATACCCGGCTGTTCCCAATGATCGTCTTCGTCGCGATGATCCCAGTGAGCCGCTTCACCATCGATGGATAGTCCCGGCTCGTTCAGTGAGGTCTGGTCCTCCCACACGCCATGGCTGTTCGGATAGAAGCTCGGCGTTGCGCCGAGATTGCCGTCGGTACGCATCGCGCCGTCCCGGTGATAGCTGGTGAAGGGACATTGCGGCGCGTTGACCGGGATATGCAGGTGATTGACCCCGAGCCGATAGCGCTGCGCGTCACCATAAGAGAAGAGACGCGCCTGCAGCATGCGATCGGGTGACACGCCGATCCCCGGAACAAGGTTCGCCGGCGAAAATGCTACCTGCTCAACCTCCGCGAAGTAGTTCTCGGGATTGCGATTCAGCTCGAGCGTGCCGACACGTATCAGCGGATATTCGCCCTTCGGCCAGACTTTGGTGACGTCGAACGGGTTATGCCGATGCGTCCTCGCCTGGGCTTCGGTCATCACCTGGATTGCGAGCGTCCATCGGGGAAAGTCGCCACGGTCGATCGTTTCTAGGAGGTCGCGGCCGTGGCTTTCCCGGTCATTTCCGATCAGTGCTGCCGCCTCGTCATCTCTCAGGTTCGCGATGCCCTGTTCGCAGCGAAAGTGGAATTTGACCCAGTTACGCTCACCGGCGGCATTGATCATCGAATATGTGTGGCTGCCGAATCCGTGCATGTGCCGGTAGCTTTTCGGAATGCCGCGTTCGGACATCAGGATTGTGATCTGGTGCAATGCCTCGGGGAGCAGCGTCCAGAAGTCCCAGTTATTTTCCGCGCTTCTCAGGCCCGTTCGCGGATCGCGCTTTACCGCGTGATTGAGGTCGGGAAAACGCAACGGGTCACGAAAGAAGAAAACGGGCGTGTTGTTGCCGACAAGGTCCCAATTGCCTTCTTCGCTGTAGAACTTGACCGCGAATCCGCGAATGTCGCGCTCGGCATCGGCTGCCCCGCGTTCGCCGGCAACCGTTGAGAACCTCACGAAAACCGGCGTCTGCTTGCCGACCTCGGAAAACAACCTCGCCTTCGTGTAACGCGATATGTCATGCGTGACGGTGAATGTGCCATGCGCACCCGATCCCTTGGCGTGCATTCGCCGTTCGGGAATGACCTCGCGATCGAAATGGGCGAGCTTTTCGATGAGCCAGACGTCCTGGAGCAACGCTGGCCCGCGACGACCGGCAGTGAGGATGTTGAGATTATCCGCCACCGGTGCACCATTCCCATGGTGAAGCGGAATCTTGCTGCGCATTTCGACGTCTCCTTGCCGTTGATGCCGGAGAACTTGGCTCGCGAGACGCCGGCTCACGATTGTACCTGGGGTCTTGGAGAACCGATCCGTTCGGCCAGGAAGAAACTAGGAACGCGCGGTGATGCCACGCTTTTCGAGCGTGTCGCCAATACCGTCCTGCCCTGTTTGCTGGGATGTGCTCGACCTTTGTATAGCTCCGCCGAGCCTCCCGTAGGGTCGTGAAATCACGGGTTTTCGGTATCTCCAAACGTGCCGCTCCGTCGAAATTCGTGTCTGACGGAGTTGGCGTCGTGCAGAGGAGCACAAAATGCCGCCACTCAAGGATTTCATGATCGATCGCCGGGAATTCTGCGTCGCCGGCGGCGCTGCTGTGTTCGCGAGCGGTCTGGCCTGGCCGGTCGCAAGCCTCGGCGCATCTCACCCTAGCGCAAATCAAGGAGCTCATCCGATGAACTTCATTTCCGCAAATGACGGAGCCCAGATCTTCTACAAGGACTGGGGTCCGCGCGACGCGCAGCCGCTCGTCTTCCATCATGGTTGGCCACTCACGGCTGACGAGTGGGATAACCAGCTGCTGTTCTTCCTCGCGCACGGCTACCGCGTCATCGCTCATGACCGGCGTGGCCATGGCCGCTCGACCCAGACCGATGGCGGGAACGACATGGATACTTATGCCGCGGATGTCGCGGCGCTGGTTGCTACACTCGACCTCAAGGGTGCCGTACATATCGGGCATTCAACCGGCGGCGGCGAGGCGGCTCATTATGCGGCGCGCGCCACACCCGGCGCGCTGGCAAAGCTCATTCTGGTCGGCGCGGTGCCGCCGGTGATGGTCAAGAAGGAGAGCAATCCGGGCGGTCTGCCGATCGAGGTGTTCGACGGTTTCCGCAAGGCGCTCGCCGAGGATCGCTCCCAATTCTATCTCGATATCGCCGCCGGGCCGTTCTATGGTTTCAACCGCGAGGGCGCGAAGATCAGCCAGGGGCTTGTCCAGAACTGGTGGCGACAGGGCATGGTCGGAAGCGCCAAGGCCCATTACGACTGCATCAAGGCGTTCTCGGAGACGGATTTCACCGATGATCTCAAGAAGATAAAGGTGCCGACGCTCGTCATGCATGGAACTGATGATCAGGTCGTGCCTTTCGCCGATTCCGCGCCATTGTCGGTCAAGCTGCTCGCGAACGGCGTACTCAAGGCCTATGACGGTTATCCGCACGGCATGGCGGCAACCCACGCCGACGTGATCAACGCGGACATGCTGGCCTTCATTCGCGGCTGACGCGCGGCGCCGGGACGGACAGGCCGTTCGTCCCGGCAAGGCGCAACCGCCGCGACAGAAACGGAAGGAGAGCGAGATGGGCATGGCTGGCGACGGCCACCGGCAGGACCCGTGGCACGACATCTTCCCTCCGAAATCGCCGACACCGATGCGCGCGCCCGGACACGGATCTGGGACGCAGCTGTCGATCGGCCCGGACGGGGCGCAGCTGGAACGGCGCGGCTTCCTCCTGTCCGCGCTTAGCGGGGCGGCCTGTCTCGCAACGCCCGCAACCCCGGCGCGCGCCGCGCCGCCGGGCAGGCTGATGCCGACGCCATCCTCCCGTTTCGGCCCGCTCAAGCGGGTGCGCACGAGCGTACTGGAAATCGCCTATGCCGAAGCAGGGCCAGCGGACGGCCGGCCCGTCCTGCTGCTTCATGGCTGGCCCTACGACATTCACACCTACGCCGATGTCGCGCCGCTGCTCGCGGCTGCGGGCTTCCGCGTGATCATCCCCTATCTGCGCGGCTTTGGCGCGACCCGCTTCCTCGCCGAGGCTTCTCCTCGCAACGGCCAGCAGGCCGCGCTGGCAAGCGATGCGATCGAACTCATGGAAGCGCTGGGTCTCGAACGTCCCATCGTCGGCGGCTGTGACTGGGGCGCGCGAACGGCGTGCGTTCTCGCCGTCCTCTATCCCGCGCGGGTCCGTGCGCTTGTCTCGGTGAGCGGTTATCTCATCGGCAGCCAGGCGGCGGGCGCAACACCGCTCGCGCCCGAAGCGGAGCGGAGCTGGTGGTATCAATATTATTTCGCGACCGAGCGCGGGCGCCAGGGCTATGCGTTGCACACGCACGATTTCGCTCGGCTGATATGGAAAACCGCCTCGCCCCGCTGGACCTTCGACGAGCCTACCTTCCTTCGCTCGGTCGCCGCGCTCAACAATCCCGATCATGTCCCGGTCGCGATCCACAATTATCGCTGGCGGCTGGGCCTGGCGGAGGGCGAGGCGCGCTACGCCGCGATGGAAGAGCGGCTCGCATCCTTTCCTCCCGTGACGATCCCCGCCGTGACGCTGGAGGGGGATGCGAATGGCGCACCTCGTCCGCGGGCCCGTGATTATCGGGCGCGCTTCACCTCGGCCTATGAGCACCGGCTTGTCGAAGGCGGCATAGGCCATAACCTCCCACAGGAAGCGCCGGACGCCTTTGCCCGCGCGATCGTCGACGCCGACCGGATGGCTGGGTGATCCCGAGGATGCGCGGGCGCTGGGCGACCGGGTGGCTCATGGGACATCGCAGCCGGTCAGCCGGGCGCTCTCGGTCCAGAGCGCTTCCGCCATCGCAGGGTCGATGGCGAACGGACGCACGCCAGGTCCACCGAGCTGACCGTCCGGAACGACAGCCGCAATGTCGCAATCCTCGCAATAGACCCCGCCGATGCCGTCAAGGGCGGGCGAGGTTGCACACCATATCGTCGTCGCGGCGCCTTGCTGCGGACTTTTGAGATCGCGGTCGGGATCGACAATGGCGGAACCGTCTGCGTCCACGGCTCCGAACCGGGCGATCTCCTCGCGCGTGAGGTGCCGCGCGAGCGGGCCGAGGATGGAGCCGGGATGGACCGAGAAAGCACGAACGTCATGCTCGGCACCCCGCGCGTCGAGCGCGACGACGAAGAGGGCATTGGCCGTTTTCGCCTGACCATAAGCAAGCCATTTGTCATAGGCGCGGCGCCTGAAATCGAGGTCGGACAGATCAAGCCCGCCGAGCTGATGTGCACGCGAAGAAAGAATGACAACCCGCGCGCCGGCGGCACGCAGCAGTGCCGGCCACAGCGCCGCCGTCAACCGGAAATGGCCGAGATGGTTCGTGGCGAACTGACCCTCATGGCCTTCCGCATCACGAAACAGCGGGCTTGCCATCACGCCGGCACTGAGAATCAGCAGATCGAGCGATGGCGCGCTGTCCATGACCTGTGCGGCGAACCCGGCGATTGACGCGGGATCGAGCAGGTCCATCGGTAAAAGCTCGACATTGTCGAGGTTCGAAAGGGCCTCGCGCGCCGCCTGCGGTTCGCGTGCCGGCACGACCACGCGCGCGCCTCTGGAGGAGAGGAGCCTGACCGTTTCCCGGCCGAGATTGGAGGCGCCGCCGGTCACGACGGCGGTCTTTCCCGAAAGGTCCAGGCCATGGGCGACCTCTTCGGCGGTGGTGAAAGGTCCAAGGCCGGTCCCAAGCGGCTGCTGAAAAGAGGGCATGTACAATCTCCTGTCCGATTGACAGGCAAAATGGAAAGCCGATGCAGGTGTTGCTATGTCTGAAAATCCCAATTCCTATCGAGATCCTGCTGAATTGTGCGAGGATCCCTTGTCGCAAATCCTGTCGCTCGTCGATGCGCGCGCCGTCGTGTCGACCGGATTGAGGGCGCGCGGGAACTGGGCCGTTCGCGTCGCTCCGGTGCGTGCGCTCAAATGCAACGTCATCAAGCAGGGCGCTTGCGAGCTGAAGGTCGGCGAGGAGCAATGGTCGCTTGAGGAAGGCAGCTGCTTTCTCGTGGCTGCCGACCTTCCCTTCGTCATCGGAACGGATCTCAATCGCGTGCCGCGACCCGCGACGGAAGTCTTCGCCGGCACGCGGGCGAATGATTGCGCCTGGCTCGATGCAGGTCCCGGCCGTGATTTTCATTGCCTCGGCGGTCGCATGGAGTTGCCCGACACCGCCGATTTCCTAGTCGATGCCCTGCCGCCGGTTGTCGTGATCCGCGCCGATGAGCCGGTTGCCCGGCGGCTGCGCTGGCTTGCCGACCGGCTGGGAGAGGAACTCGCGTCGCAAGCGGCGGGCGCATCGGCGATGGCGGCCCAGATCATGCAGATGGTCTTCATCGAACTCATCCGGAGCCTTCCCGAGGGACAGGCCGGGAGCTGGCTTGCCGCACTCGCCGATCCACGTGTCGGCGCTTCGCTGCGGGCCATGCACCGAAATCCGGAACGTTTCTGGCGGATCGAGGATCTTGCGGGCATCGCGCACCTCTCGCGGTCGCGCTTCGCGACGCGGTTTCGAACGGCTGTCGGCCATCCGCCGATGGATTATCTGCTGAGATTGCGGATCGCGCTCGCCCGGAAGGCGCTTGCGCAACCGGGCACAACGATCGCGGCGGTTGCCGCACGCGCCGGTTACAGCTCGGAAAGCGCCTTCGGCTTTGCCTTCCGCCGGATTACGGGCCTGACGCCGCGCCAGGCTCAGGCAATGGCCGGCCGCACGAAAGGCTGAGTTGTCGCCACACCTCATCGCGCATGGGCGATCGCATGTCAGGTTTCAGCTGGCTTCAGCCATTTGGTCTCCGTGGGCGCGCGATAATGCGTCATGGCACGCAGCAGGGACACCGGGTCCTCCTGCACGAGCAGCATCTCGCGATGGACCTTTTTCAGGAATCCCTGCGCCGCGACATGATCCAGAAATTCCAGCAGCCGATCGTAAAAGCCGAGGATGTTGAGCAGGCCGCAGGGCTTGGCGTGGCTGCCGAGTTGCGCCCATGTCCAGATCTCGAACAGTTCCTCGAATGTGCCGATGCCGCCGGGCAGGGCGATAAACCCATCCGAGAGAGACGCCATCAGTGCGCGGCGACAACTACGATGGCCGGTTGAGCGGCGACTATGATGGCCGGTAGGATCGGTTGTCTGGTCTGATCGTAGG